>JADHUV010000027.1 GCA_016784355.1 Nitrospira sp.
TGATCATATTGGTCTTGTATCGATGCTTAATGAATTGTATAAATTCAGACATTTTAACTTTGGGAACCGCCTTGGTACGTGAACCGTACGCCGGGTGGTGTGAGAGGCTAAAGGGGGCGACCCCTTAGTCTACTCGATGCAAAGTCTCCTTGTACTGATCCCCCGCAAAATGTGCCTGATATAGCCCAGCATATTCGTCCTGCATTTTTTCCATCATTTATCGAGTTGCAAATAGTGTTTGTTGCAGCAGGGCAAATACCTAGGTCCCCAGGATTTTTTTCACCCTTTCCCCTGCCGCACTTTTTTACTTCCCAGCAATTGAGCTTTGACATTATAATACCTGAATTGTGTTTATACTTAGGGAAACCCCTAATGTTTACCCTGATTAGTTTATCGGATTAAGTTATTTTAAACTTTAGTTGTAAGTCTAAAATAATATTAATAGGGCGATTAGATCAATTAATCAATCGGTTAGTGGGTATAATTTATTTAAAATATTGGACTCACTGCTTTTTTTGTCCAGTGAATTCGGACAATGCACTCAAAAAGCTAACTGTATTTTTAGTCATGGATACTCTTAGTGTGGAAGATGTTGGATTTAAAGGATAGTGAATTAATAGCTGTTAATCATTATGAGAATTATCAGATAAAGTCTGGCTCGGCCTCAGCAAGATAATATTAATGCCCTCTTCCTCTCGAACCAATAGAAAAAAATTGCACGATATGCAGGATACCTCTTTTTTTGCGTAGTCTCCCTGTACTATTCCGTCACAGAAGGTTCCGGCAATAGACCAACATATTCGCCCTGCGCATTTTCCGCTGTTTGTACCCTCAGAGGTTTCATCTAGCGCTGCAGGACACACGCCCTTACTGCCGGCATGTTCTCCGCCTGGTTCCCTACCGCATTTTTTAAATTCCCAGCAATTAATCTTAGACATTTCTTAATCATCAAAGATACGCGTTTATCTATGTTTTTCGTTATAAAGTTGATTTAGAATAACATTTTTTTAAGAAATACTCAGATGCGAGTACTGCAGGTTGAAAAGGGTAATAAAATAGGATGCTGACCCATTTAAGGGGACATGGCTGAAGTTAAAAGGTTGGGCTCTATAGGCAGGGATAACCTTCTAAATCAGGGGTCAGCATCCTAATTTTAGAAATCTATGTTAGTTTCTTTTATATATTAAACCGCAACGCTTATATTGTGCAAGTGGCAGTCTGTTATCATTGTGAAATTATTGCTTTCTTCCTCTTTTACCATCAAGAAAAAATCACAAGCCAGACAAGAGGACATTTTTCTTGCAGAATCACCCTCTACATAACCACCGCAGAATGTTCCTGCAACAACCCAGCAGATCCTGCCGGCATAGATACCACTATTTATGCCGATAGCTGAGTTGTCTTCTGAAGCAGGACAAATTCCTAACTCTGCAGCCCGTTTTCCCTCGGGTTCTCTGCCGCAATTTTTAAATTCCCAACAATTAATCTTTGACAATATAATCCTGTTTTTTCGTAATTAATATATTGCGATGTCAAACAACGCCTAATAATATACCTTAATGAAATAAGGAAAGTCCAGTAAAAATTAATATATTTTTTAAGAGAAATTATAGTGATAGAATCCTTAATAATTTCATAGTATTAGGGAATTAGATGGTTATCAGTCCTTCTTTAATGGCTAATTTCGTCAGTGCTGCCACATTTCGAATATTAAGTTTACCCATAACCTGTCTCCGGTGCGACTCTACTGTTTTTGAACTTACATCAAGGGTGTTTGCAATCTGTTTTGTTGAATTGCCCTCTGCAATCAGTTTCAGTACTTCACGTTCCCTGTCTGTAAGAAAAGAAAATGATTGCCTGCCCGTATCAGAGGGCTGGTCTGAGAGGCTTTCAACCAGTAAGCCGGCTATTTGAGGATTAACATATGTCTTATTGTCCATTACAATTCTGATAGCCTGCTCCAGTTCATCGAAAGCTCCGTCTTTCAGCAGGTAACCTGAGGCACCCGCGCGAAACATAGCACTGACGAACTGCTTGTCATAATGCATTGAAAGGGCAATTACTTTGGTAGCCGGGTGATTCGCAAGAATATTACGGGTTGCATCTATTCCGTTTATGTCAGGCATACTTATATCCATAATGACTACGTCAGGCGTGAGTTCGTCCACGAGGCGCATGGCAGAGTTACCATCGGACGCTTCTCCTACTACTTCCATATTGGGATAACTACTTACAAGAGAGCAGATGCCTTCCCGTAAAATTTTGTGGTCATCAACTAAAAGAATTCTGGTTTTCATAAAACTCCCCCTTGAGATTATGTTTTTTCAGTTGCTGCAGGAATGCTCAGGATCACTTCGGAGCCTTTCCCTTTTTTTGACTTAATATCCATCTTGCCGTTCAGGTGGTGCATTCTTTCCTTGACAGTGAAAAGTCCATAACCGGGATTAGCTTCTGCGTTACGCGCGAAACCTTTGCCGTCATCCCTGAATATAATCTGCTGACTGTTTTCATTCTCCATCAATATAATATCAACATTCTTTGCCTGCGAGTGCTTGATAATATTTACGAGAAGCTCACGAGCCGATTGAAACAGAAAAAAATCTGAATAATTGTCAAAGGATTTTCTAAATCCCTTATCATGCAGGCTAACCGTGAGTCCGTGGTCTTTTTGGAACTTATCTGCCAGCCATTTTATCGCCTGTTTGAGCCCTAATTCATAAAGTATAGGGGGGCTTAGTTCAAATGTCAATGTTCTGGTTTCCCTGATTGTCTGCTCAATCAGTCGAAGGACTTCAGTAACATCATTTTTAAAATCAGCGGATGCATTTACCTTTGTCAGGAGGCCCAGTTTTATTTTTGCCAGTGCCAGGGTCTGACCAATACAATCGTGTAGTTCAATTGCTATACGACGCTTTTCTCTCTCTTCTATAAGAGAGATCTCAGAAGAAAGGGTTTGAAGTTGTTTCTGATATTCAAGCATTTTCTTTTCGGTCGGGGAGACCTTCTTTACTGCTTTAAAAGGTTCATCTTGATTCTGTATTTCAAAATGCGGCTGTTTTTGCCTATTTGAAATTGCTTTATCAGATTTTTTAACTGCCTTGTCAGTTGTTTCAGCGGCGATTTGCAGACTTACGCTTCTTCCGTCTATCCACTGTAGCGCATATGAGGATATTGCATAGCGTTTATTTAATGTATGGTGAATATGAGTCTTGCATAACCCCTTATTATCGTGGATAGCACTGCCATTGCAGCAACTGCAGGGACCGGACTCTTCACCCCATAAAGACTTCCAGCATATCTGCCCTGTAATGTTGCCAAAAAGATTCTTTGTAAAGCTATTTATATGAAGGATCTCATAAGTGTTTATATCCGTAACATATGCAATAGCATCTATATGTTTAAGCATTTCTTCCACAATCGGATTGAATTGCTGAACGCTGTCCTTATGACTCATTAGAGATTATTCCTGTTCATATTAGGAGAATTGATGGAAATAGCAATACTTTGTACTCTAATTGGTTGATATGTATCATTTGGTTTGATTGCTTTGCAGTCCCATGATTTGTTTTTCCCCCGAATGGCTAATTATCCATTAATATAAATAATAAATCAAATATATTATAGCGTTATTGGATATGGAGGGGACTTTCTGAACAGTTTTTATTGCTTAAATTTTTTATGAATATGTATTATCCTGCAATATTAAAGATTTAGGAGTGTTATGCCGACAGATAAATAATTGGGAAATATAGTTAATTAATAAAGAATTGCATAACATATCTTTGAGGGGTTTAGAATAACTGATGAAAATCAATGATATTCAGGTAAAACATAAGATCATAGTTTCACTCGCGCTGCCATTAATCATGTTTGTTCTTTTTGCTGTATGGACCCGGACTGTAGGTACGGATGTATCTTCAACTATCGAAATTATTGAAAAGGATAAAGTTGAGCATGCCCTTTTAGCTGAGCGGATGAAAAGAAATGTTGTGCAGATACAGCAGTGGCTTACGGATATATCGGCTACCAGGGGACTGGATGGACTGAATGATGGTTTTGATGAGGCAGCTAAGAATTATTTATTTGTGGTGGATGGACTGGAGAGATTCAAAACTAAATATCAGAGTGAAAATAAATCTGAGGGTTTAACTAGAGTAAAGGAGTTGCGGCAGAGAGTAGATGATTATTACAGTATCGGTAAAAAAATGGCCAGGGCCTACATTGAGGGCGGACCTGAAATGGGTAATAAAATCATGGCTGAGTTTGATACTGCGGCTGCAGCGCTTACGGAGGTGCTTGAGCCGTTTGTGGCGGAGCAGGTAGAAGGTATCGGTGTATCCCTGAACGGTATTAACGCTATAGTAAATAAACTTAAATTATGGATTACGCTTGTCAGTCTGCTGGTTATTCTGGGCGGTATAGCGAGTGTTACGTTTCTTATGAACTCGATTAACGGACCGCTTTCAAAGAGTATTAATATCGCTAATAAACTGGCTAATGGTGAGCTTGATATGAAGATTGAGGAGGCAGGCAAAGATGAGTTTGGACAGATGCTTTACGCTCAGCACTCTATGCTTAATAATCTGCTAGATATGGTAGGCAAGATAAAGGGGGTATCTTCTGCTCTTTCCACTGATTGTAGTGCGCTGCTTGCCTCAACCTCTAAGATCAGTGAGGGTATTGAGGATCAGACTCAGCAGGTAGAGCGAACCGCCGCAGCGGCTACAGAGCTATCTCAGACTATTTTAGAGGTTGCCAGAAATGCCGGGGATGCTGCTAATACGGTATCTGCATCTGTAAACATAGCGAATGACGGAAAGAGCGTTGTGGAAAAGACAGTGCAAAGTATGATGAACATAGCTAAAAAAGTTCAGGAATCATCAGATACTATAGGCAGCCTTGGTGAGAGCAGCAAGCAGATAGGAGATATTATAAATGTGATCAATGATATTGCAGGCCAGACAAACCTGCTGGCCTTGAATGCTGCTATTGAGGCGGCCAGGGCCGGAGAGCAGGGCAGAGGGTTTGCTGTTGTCGCTGATGAGGTAAGGAAGCTGGCAGAAAGCACGGGTAAGGCCACGGACCAGATTACCAATATGATAAAGAAAATACAGACAGAGTCTGTTGAGTCTGTCAGGGTAATGGAGGACAGTAAAAAAGAGGCTGAAGGCGGGGTGGATCTCGTAGGCAAAGCCAATGAATCACTGACTGAAATAGTTGAGGCTGCTGGAATATCGCTGCAAACTGTACAGGCTATTGCTACAGCATCTACTGAGCAGTCTGCAGCAATAGATGAAGTGTCTGCTAATATTGAGCATATTTCGGAAGTATTTGGTACGTCAAGAGATTCTATTGTGAATATTAATGATCTGACTTATAAACTTGCTGAGATTGCGGACGAGTTGATGTCATTAATATCGTGGTTTAAAATGGCTGACGAAAAAGGTATGCGTATTGCTGGCACGCAGACATCTGATTCCACACGCAAATCTACTTTATTATCATAGGGGATCTGCTCTCAATAGTTTTAATATCCGGTTTAATGCTTATAGATTTTTTATACACATCTATCGATCCTGAAACATTATAATATCCGATGCAAGCACAGACAATTGTTATAACCGATCTGGACGGAACCCTTCTTGATTCTGATTATTCCTTTAAGAAGGCTGTGCCCGCGCTTGAAATGCTAATACGTAATAATATCCCGCTTATCATATGCTCCAGTAAGACAAATTCTGAGATTCTGCATCTTCGTAAGATGTTGAAGAACTCTCATCCATACATCACTGAAAATGGCGGTGGGGTATTTATCCCGGATGATTATTTTAATTTTCCACTTTCCACTGCGGGAAATGATATTGATAAATGCGGCAATTATTATGCAATAAGATTAGGGGCAAAGTACGCAGTGCTCAGGGATGTTCTTGCTGAATTAAGGGCAGAAGGATGCCCTGTCAGGGGTTTTGGTGATATGAGTGTAAAGGAAGTTTCTATGTTGACAGGGCTTAAGGAGGATGCTGCAAAGAGGGCTATGCTCAGGGACTTTGATGAACCTTTTGTATTTAAGGGAAGCGATTCTGAAACTGCTAAAATGTTGAAAGAGATTGCTGCGAAGGGATTTAACACTACACAGGGGGAATTTTTTCACATAATGGGTAAGAGTGATAAGGGCAGGGCGCTTAGTATATTAGCTGATTTATATAAGAAGCAATATGGAGATATCTTTACCATTGCTCTCGGGGATAGCCCTAATGATATAGAGATGCTGCAATTGGCAGACCATCCCGTGGTTGTGAAGAAAAAGGACGGAACTTATAATGACCGTATCATTAATGAAGTGAGTGAGTGTATTCGAGCAGACGGTATAGGACCGGCAGGCTGGAATATTGAGGTTATGAAAGTGTGTTCAGCTTTGTCTGAAAAATAAAACTATTTAAAGCCGTGAGAAGCTCCTGGGAATAGACCTTTATCCACTTCGTCTTTATAAGCCTTTACAGCATTTAAGGCATCTGATTTAATATTGGCATACTGCTTTACAAATTTTGGCACAAATCTCTCAAAAAGCCCTATAACATCATGAAGTACCAGTATCTGTCCATCGCAGTCCGGTCCAGCGCCTATCCCTATCGTAGGGATTGAGATAGCTTCAGTAATCTGCTTTGCAAGACTGCTGGGAATAGCCTCTACAAAAAGGGCGCATGCCCCTGCATCTTCAACAATGCGTGCTTCCTCAATCAAGCGTTTTGCTGACTCTTCAGTTTTTCCCTGAACCTTATAACCGCCCATTCGATGAATAGACTGAGGTGTAAGGCCAATGTGTGCCATGACCGGTATATCTGACTTTGTCATGGCCTTTATTTGTGGTGCTATTTCTGCACCACCCTCTACCTTAATAGCAGATGCACCCGCTTCTTTGAGGAATCGTCCAGCATTGAGAACGGCTTCATTTATTCCGGCCTGATATGACATAAACGGCATATCCCCTATGACCAGGGCCCTGCTTGCAGCGCGGGCAACCATTTTTGTATGGTATATCATTTCATCCATCGTGACAGGCAGGGTGTTATCCAGGCCCTGAACCACCATGCCCAGTGAATCTCCTACAAGTATTGCATCTATACCTGCTTCATCGACTATCTTTGCAAAAGGGTAGTCATACGCAGTCAGCATAGTTATTTTTTCACCGGCGGTTTTTTTTCTTAAAAAGTCCTGTATTGTCTGCTTGGCCATAATGGAATCCTTGGAATATAGCGGTTATTTTTTAGGTATTACGCCGACGAGTTCGAGTTCGAATTTCAGCTCTTTACCTGCCAGGGGATGATTTGCATCCATCATATAACCTTTCTCTGTTTTGCTCAAAACCGTCACAGAGAAGGCCTTGCCGTCCGGTCTGTGCAGCCGGGTGTTGTCACCGATTCTTGGATCGAAATCTCCTGGCGCATTTTTCTTTAGATATTCGAATACCTTTTTCTCATCACGCACACCATAAGCCTCTTCCGGAGAGAATGTCACGGTGACCTTATCATGAAGTGACATGCCTGCAATGGTTTTTTCAAATCCAGAGATTACTTGTCCCTCTCCGAGAATGAACTCTATGGGAGAACTTTCTACTGTTGTTTCAACTACATCCCCTTTTAAATCTACAAGGGTATAATGAACTTTTACGGTATCGCCTGTATTAGCCTGCATTTGATTCCTCCATCATGATTAAAATAAGTCTTGAATTATAGCATAAAGCATAAAGCTAGGCATTTGCCTTTTTTCTGTACATAAATAAACCGGCCCCTGCCAGCATCATCCCTATGCTAAGCAGTTGACCGCGTGAGAGCATATCAAGGTGCAGTCCAATATGGCTGTCCGGCTCTCTGACAAACTCTATGAAAAATCTGACCGTACCATATCCTATCAGGTAAACTGAGAGGAAAAATCCGGGGAATACGTTTTTATTTCTTATAACCCAAAGGATAATAAAGAGAAAAATCCCCTCAAAAAAAGCTTCATACAGCTGTGAGGGATGGCGCAGTTGACCACTCATATCCATTGGGAAGTACATTCCATAAGCTGCATCTGTGATCCGCCCGTACAGTTCACCATTGATGAAATTGCCTATCCTGCCAAAGGTGTAGGCAAGCGGAATAGATGGGATAAGAAAATCTGTAAATTCCCAGAATTTTATCTTATATTTACGGCAGAATAGGGCGGTCCCGGTTACTACCCCTATAAGGCCGCCATGGTAGGACATACCAGCAAGACCTGTGAATTTAATCCCGTTTTTAAAGGAAAATGGAAGAATTATCTCCAGAGGATTGGTCATGTAGTACTCAAAATTATAAAAAAGTGCGTACCCGATTCTTGCCCCTGCCATCAGTCCAATAATCGCCCAGGTGAAATAATTTTCAACCATTTCTCGGGCATAGCTGTGGTTTTCATTTTTTAGTCTGTACATGCACAGCAGGTAAACAACCGCGAAAGCAACAATATACATCAGACCATAATAACGGAGTTCAAAATTACCGATCTTAAAGATGTAAGGCTTGATTCCCTCGGGAAGGTGCTGCCAGAAATAGATGAAACCGTTTTCCATGTTATCCATACTCAACAGAGGCACAAACTCACAGAGCTATATTGAATTAAGCCCTGTGCTTTTGTGCCTCATAGGTTTATTGAAAACTCCTAGAGCAGACCTGCGCGTTCCATGATTTCAGGAATTTTATCCTCAGCTCCAATAGCCATTATGTGTACGCCATCACAGATATTCTCATCTTTTAACCGTCTGATGTGTCGTGCCATGATATCAATACCGGCGTCCATGGCCTTTTCCTTGCCGGCTTCCTTCAGTTCATCAATCAGGTTCTGCGGTACATTTATACCGGGAACAAATTTATTCATGAAATTAGCCATGCCGGCACTTTTCAGAAGTACGAGACCCGCAAGAACTTTAACAGGATACTCTCGGGCGGTGCCCATGAAGGTCTTGAAATTGTCAATATCGTAGATCGCCTGGGTCTGAAAAAACTTGGCCCCGGCATCAACTTTTTTTCCGAATTTCATAAGCTGGGGTTCGATGGGGTTTGATTCAGGTGTTACGACTGCTCCCTGATAAAAATCAGTAGCGCCCTGAAGTTCATTGCCCATCATGTCCTTGCCGTTATTAAGGCCGTCCACGACGCCTAGAAGCTGTACTGACTCGATATCGTATACCGGTTTAGCTTCTTTATGGTCGCCTGCATTAGGATGATCTCCTGTCATACATAGCACATTTTTGATGCCGAGAATGCTCGCACCAAGCAGGTCTGACTGCAGTCCGATACGGTTACGGTCACGGCAGGTCATCTGTAAGATTGGGTCAATCCCCATATCAAGCAGGAGTCTGCAAAATGACATTGAATTAATACGCATCACGGCAGACTGGTTGTCTGTGACATTCAGTGCATCTATCTTGCCCTTTAATTCTATTGACTCATGAAGGATCTTCTTTATATCGGTTCCCTTTGGAGGGCCGACTTCTGCGGTAACAGTAAACTTTCCTGATTTAAGTGCCTCTTTTAAACTCACTTTGTCCCCTCCTCTTTCTTCTCGCGAACATTCAGTGTCATAGGTTTTTTATGTGCAGCCCAGTTTTTCGGCTTGTTGATTTTTTTCATATCCTCAAGCTGGTCTGTATCTTTCATTCTTGTGTAAATCTTTACCCATGCGCAGTCTATATCAGAACTGACCTCGCATTTTCCGTTATTTGTTCCACCGCAGGGACCATTCATAATGCCCTTTGGGCAGGCGGTTACGGGGCAGACACCGCCGGTCTTATCCAGTATGCATTCTCCGCACAGGGAGCAGCGTTCATCGAATATCTGCATCCTGGTCATATTGCCCAGAAACAGTGAATCGTTCGTTGCATATACTGGTTTATCCTTAAAGAGGTCAACAGCGGTCTGAGTTCCGGCACCGCAGGACATGACTAAAATGCATTCGGTCTCTGCAAGCGCATCTTTGTATGGCTTTAGCTCGACCTTTGTGCCCAGAACCTGGCAACCTGTTTTAGCCAGAAAGGTTCCGGTGACTTTTTTACCATCTCCCTCAAGCTTTTCTTTCATTGCTGCCAGTTCAGGTGTTCCGCCTGTGCCGCAGAGCGATGCGCACTCTGAACAGCCGACGAGGAAAAAACTTTTGTACCTTTTGATGTTTTCCATCAGATCGTCAAGGTTTCTTTTTTGTGTGATGATCATGATATCTCCTTTTAAACTTGATATGCCAATTTGCGGGCAACCAGGATCTGTTATTTTATTTATTGAGTCTGTCCGGCGATAATTAGTATCAGGTCAGATGTATATTTTAAATGTGAAGCTGGATTTAATCCAATAATAATTTGTAATTACCTAATAATCTCTCTTGATCAGCTCAAGAAATTCTGCCCTTGTTGATTCTTTTGTTCGGAAAATACCGCGAACCGCCGAGGTAACCGTTCTTGCTCCGGGTTTTTTTATACCCCGCATTGAAAGACAGAGGTGTTCAGCATCAATAATGACCATAGCCCCCTTGGGTTTCAGTTTATCCATTATAAGATCCGCAAGCTGTGCTGTAAGTCTTTCCTGTACTTGAGGTCTCTTGGCATAAATCTCAAGTGCCTGAGCAAGCTTGCTGAGACCTACAATATTTCCCTTAGAAGGAACATAGGCAATATGAGCAGTGCCGATAAATGGCAGCAGGTGATGCTCACAGATAGAGTGAAACGGTATATCCTTCAGCATAACCATCTCATCATGACTCTCGCCTTCTATAGGTATAAGTATTTCATCAGTAGATGTATGAAGCCCCGAGAAAATCTCCTCATATAGCTCTCCTATACGTTTAGGAGTATTTTTAATCCCGGGCCTCTCAGTATCTTCTCCGATACCTTCAAGTATTAGCCGTACACCTTTTTCGATTTTTTTCTTATCCATAATATTTTAGAACCAGTCTGGAAATTGGGTTAAAAAGTTTAACATTTGAGGAGGTACAGTGTCAAAAAGAGTCTTTTCCTATCGAGGTCGAACCTCGATATAATTTTGACATTCATATTGTGAGATGGTATATTTTTGCTGGGACATGGCTAGTGTATCGAGGTTCGACCTCGATATGTATACCTGCCATAAATATATAATGAGGAAAATTGAATTTGCTGTTGGGGAGACATATCATGTCTTCAACCGTGGTGTAGATAAACGCGATATCTTTTTAGATGATCGTGATTACTATCGCTTTGTCAAGAGTCTTTATGAGTTTAATGATGAGCAGCCTGCGTTTAATACATATAATCAGCTGAAAAACTGGAATATGAACACTGGTCAGGGATCGATTCCACTGTATAAAATCGACAGACAACCGCTCGTTGATATTTTCGTATTTACACTTATGTCAAATCATTATCATTTAATGATACGTCAGATAAAACCTGATGGAATCGTACGATTTATGCAGAAACTTGGCACCGGCTATACAATGTATTTTAATAAAAGGTATGAAAGAGCCGGATCATTATTCCAAGGTAAGTTTAAGGCCGTTCACATAAACACAGAAGCGCAGTTCCTGTATTTGCCACATTACATACACACAAATCCGCTGGCGTCATATCGAGGTCGAACCTCGATAGAGAAATTGCTGGAATATAGATGGAGTAGTTTTAGTGCTTATGCGGGCAAAAGAGGGTTTGATAGGGTATCTAGCAGGAGGGCTTTACTCGATATGTATGGCGGTGTTGATGGTTATCTTCGATTTACTTCTGAAAGGTTGGAAAGCGGAGATGTTTTAGGGGATGAAGTTAAGAGGGTTATTATTGAGTGATGAATCGAGGTCGAACCTCGATTTATGATAGCCTCAAGGAACGGGGTGGGCGGGGCAAAAAAAAGGCGTACCCTGTAGAGGATACGCCTTTGAGATTTCTCAGATTGGTTACTTCATAAGTTCAGGCAGGATAGCTTCCAGTGCATCTACAGCATGTACCGGATGACTGTCTGAGTTGATGGCCCTGTCGCAGAGTGCTTCTGCATTAGCCTGTGCATCTGCCTCAGAGGCACCTGCATATGAAGCAAGGAGCTTTGTAAAGGTTGACACAACTACTGCTTTATTGTCTGTGAGGGCCTGTCTGACGTTATCTATGTTCTGATAGAGCATGCCTCTCCAGCCTTGATGAACGAGCTTGGTAACAGTGGCCGGGCCTACCCCGCCTGTCTCAAGGGTAAAGGCTGCTGCCTTGGATCTTGCGGCCGGGTCTACATCTCCATAGGGTTTCATACCGTCTTTTCTGAATGAGGTGGAGGCATCGATAACAAGAGCTCCTTCCTTAATCATTTCAGAGTTGAAAAAATATTCTGTATCATCATGTACTTTGTAGGGGTGAAAGCCCATGCAGCCGTATACGATATCTGCACGCTTTGAGAGTTCGATATAGATCCTGCGCTGTGTCTCTTTATCAGATGTACCGCCTGTGCCTGTGCGTGTATGGAGAGGTCCGAGTGTGGTTGCATCGAATCTCTTAAGCAGGTTGAAGAGGGGCTCGCCAACAATATTACTTCTACCTGCGACGAGGACCTCAAGTCCTGCAAAGCTTGCGATTCCATCAGGGCGGAGTTTTGCCCCTTTTTCTCTTACAAGGTATACGCTTGAAAGATCAACCATTCCGCTTGGTGTGCAGCAATCATAATATCTCTCTGCACCTAGGGACATTAATCCAAGTGTAGTTTGATTTAGTCCGTCACCGTCTTTCTCAAGTGCTATGCGGTTACAAAGAGCTGTAGTGTCAATTGACTTTCCTGCAGCTCCTCCGAAAGGAAGCTGAAACATCAGTATAGAGATGGTCTTGTCATTGTTCCATCCCTTGAGCTTTTCATACATCTCAGCAGTAGTGACAGTAGAGGGGAACTCTTCCATCATGCTTGAAAGGCCTGCCTGTTTAGTAGTCTTAGACTTCATCCCTACATAACTTCGTGATGCGGCTACTGCCGGATCATCCTTGTCTCCTACGAGTACGGTAAGTACTTTAGAGTCTTCGGGGTTGATTGATTTAAGTGCGGAAATCTCTTTGAAAAAGTCAGCCCTTTTCTTAAGCTCGGGTATGAGCATTTCCTGATATCCCTTGGGATATTTCTGCTCTCCCTTAACAATGCCTGAACCGTTTATGACATTGTCATATTCTGCTCCCCTGAAGGGTCTTGATATTAAATGTTTGTATTCATCCTGTGCGAAGAGCCAGTGGTTAATGCCGCCGATTCTGTCGTTGTAATTTCTGTAACCCATTATGTCCTCCTGATTTTTATAATAACAGCTGAATTTTTAGGTGGATTTGTTGAAAAACAAAGTCTAATAATTTATCTTTTCATGTGGGCTTATGTCAAGTTCCGTAGTAGGGGTAGTTCATGAATTACCCCTATAGAATCTGAGCAATTAGCAGTATATAGTTCTCTCGTCAGTGATAATTATATCTACTTTTATATCGTGCGGTTCAGCTGGAATTTCTTCACCTATCTGCTCTTCAAAAGCAAGGGCGACGGTAGGGATATGCTCGACCTGTGCGAGTCGTTTTGATTCTATGCTGAGCAGGCGGTCATAATAACCTCCGCCGTAACCTAGGCGGTTGCCGTCTGTGTCAAAGCCTGTGCCGGGGATTATCACCAGGTCTACGTCCTGAAGGGTTGCTTCACGATTTACGGTTATGCCGGGTTCGCATATTCCCATATAGCCTGATTTTAGTTCCATAGAGGATTTGACATGATAGAGCAATAAGACATTTTTGCTGCTATCGACGGTAGGCAGTACGAGATTTTTGTTTAGCTTGATTACGTTATCAAGAAACTGTCTTGTATCGACCTCAGAGCGGAAGGATACATACAGAAGTATGCCCCGAGCTTTTTTAAAAATATCGAGTTGAAAGAGCCTGTTTTCAATGGCTTCCTCCTTGAGGTCTCTTTGAAGAGGAGGGATGGAGTCTCTTTGTTTGAGAAGTTTTGATCTAAGACGTTTTTTCATGATATCCGGATATTGTTAAGCTCAGATAAATATCAAATTACTTCCTTTGATATTATCTCATCCAGTATGGCCTTGATTTTGCCGGCTTCTAGAACGGTTTTCTTTGATGATGTGAAAGATGGCAGCCCGCTTATATCAGATTCCATTATGCTTTCGTCAAAGCTCAGACTTCCCAGGAAATCTATGCCGGTTACGCTATTTTTAATGAACTCTGCATCCTTTTTATTCCTCACCTTATTGGCAACAAGAAAGACTCTTTTTACGCCAAGTCCTTTAGCAAGCTCTTTAACTGCTTCAGCGGTCTGGATACTTCTCTGGCCCGGTTCAACCACTACTATGAAGGCATCAACTCCCCCGGCGGTGCCTCTCGTCATATGCTCAATTCCTGCTTCCATATCTACGACTACGACCTCGTTTCGATCCACTATAAGGTGCTTTAAGAGTCTTCTTAAAAGAGTGTGTTCAGGGCAGTAGCAACCGGAGGCGGCAAGCTTGGATTTGCCCATAACCAGCAATGTGATATTGTTGAGTTTATAACCGAAGCCTTCAGGTATATCATCTACCTTTGGATTAATCTTAAAGATGTTGCCGCTTGTCCCGGGTTTCGCACCTGTTCGTTCTTCTACCAGGTCTGCCATCTCGCCGATAGGGCGGATTGTCTTGAGTTCTTCTTTTGATATTCCGAGTGCGGCCGCAAGGTTTGCATCGGGGTCTGCGTCTACTGCGATAACACTTTTTCCTTCAGTGCTGTATAAATGGCAAAGCAATGATGAAAGAGTTGTCTTTCCAACTCCGCCTTTTCCTGTAACCGCAATTTTCATGATGACCTCAATTAATATTTGGAATAATAAGTATTAAGCTTATTTCGCTATTAAATCGCATTCTAACATGATTTTTAAAATAATATCAAAATGGCTTGCGGGGCAGGGGTAATCCTGCATGGAGATTGCGGGAATGACGATAATGCACAAAAGAGATCAGGATATTCTTGAAAGCAGTTCTTTTCGCATAAGGTCAACAGGTGGCTTTACACCGGTCCATAGCTCAAAGGCCAGTATGCCCTGCCAAAGCAGCATGCCTGCTCCATTTAGTGTTTTTGAACCTGCTTTTTCAGCTTCCATAAGTAGTGGCGTTTTTTTGTATATTAGGTCGCATACCGCCATCTCCGGCGTTAGCATCTGCCTGCTGACCGGCAGGGGATCATTTTGTTTCAGCCCCAGGGGTGTGGCATTGACCAGAATATCGGGCTTTACATTCGTATCTATATTATCAAGCAGATGAACATTGCTGCGTATCTTGCTAAGATCACGGACAAGACTGGAGGCCTTTTCTCTGTCAATATCTATAAGAGAGAGGCTGGATGCTTTTTCACTGAGATAGTAGCATACTGCTCGTGAAGCACCGCCGGCACCGATAACAAGCACTTTTTTATCGGTCACATCTATCTCTGCTTCTTGCAGTGAACGCATAAAGCCTCTGCCGTCAGTATTGTAGCCGGTCAGGATGCCGCCGGTATTTGTGATCGTGTTTACAGCACCTATAAAGGCGGCTTCATCATTTACATGATCAAGGAAAGGAATAACGTTTTCTTTGTGAGGAACGGTTGTATTGATGCCAAGCATATTGAGAGTGCGAATTGATTGTACTGCATTTTCAAGTGAAGCTGGTTCTACCAGGAAGGGTACATAGCACATGTCCAGTCCGAGTGCCTGAAAAGCAGCATTATGCATAGCAGGTGATAGTGTATGTTCTATGGGACAACCAAAGATCCCAGTAATTTTAGTCTTGCCGCTGACATCCATTTAGCAGTTCCTCCAGCAGACCTTCAGGGGTAGGGTCAAATGCCTTAACAGTGATACCCAATGTTTCGGCCAGATCTTTCATAGTTACATTATCTAAAAACATCTCGGTACCTTCTCTTAGAGTAACATCAGGTATTAAGAGGCAATCGGATTGAATCTTGCCGACTACTGCCTTCAGTATATCTTTACCTGTCAGCAGTCCTGTTACGGTAACTGAAGGTCCGAATGTCTTGTTATCAACGGTAAATACTTCCAGCGTGACCCCATTTATAGTACGCAGCTTTTCTGCAAATTTTTCAAGAAAGGGTGCAAAAGAAACTCCGGTTATGACGGCTGCCTGCACTGGGGTGGTTTTCTTCGGAAGCTTAAGTCTCTTGGCCTCACTAAGAAAAAGCGGTACCAGTCCGACACCATTTTCCAGTTGCGAGAGGTCGCCATATTCCTTAAGTGGAGGAAGAGGAGTTTCAGCCTTTATATATAATTCATCTGCAAGGTATACGACTGGGTCTCCGAATCTTTTTTTAAACCGCCTTCTGAAGCCCTTGACCATTTCTATTATCTCTATAGCATTTTCCTTGATGAACGGTTTTAGGTCGGCCTTTTTATGCTTGGTAAGTCCGACAGGCACTACGGCAATGGACTCAAGATAGGGATAGAACTTCTGGAGATCTTTTATGGTGTTTGAGAGATCCTCTCCGTCATTAATTCCAGGACAAACTACTATCTGCACATGCATCTTAATCCTGTTTGTCATCATAAACTGAAGATCGTCAAGGATATCAGGAGCTTTCTCCGACCCGAGAAGTTTTCTTCTGATCTCATTATTTGTAGAATGAACTGATATGTATAAAGGGGAAAGTCTCTGCTCGACAATGCGCTTTTTCTCTTTGGCAGATAGTCCTGTGAGGGTTATATAATTTCCATAAAGAAAAGACATCCTGTAATCATCATCTTTTACGTACAGGGATTTGCGCATACCCTTGGGTAGTTGATCTACAAAGCAGAACATACACTTATTTCTGCATGACCTTGTCCTGAAAGGCCTTAGTTCAATTCCCATATGCATACTTTCATTTTTTTTCACTCTGTAAACATGAGGCGTCTTACCGCGGAGAGTTTTTAGTATGACAGCGCCGTCTAGTGCATGAAACATGTAATCAATTATATCTTCTACAGGATTCCCATTAATGCTGACAAGAGCATCACCTTTTTTTATGCCTAGTTTGTGGGCAATTGAATGTTCTTCTATATTACTAATTATTGCTTTCATTGGGAGTCAGTTGTATTTGCTTTTATGGAGTTTGCAACCTTAAGGCCTATGTAAACATAATGAAGGCCGGAAATCGCCGTGAGTAGAGCAATGGATCCGTAGGTCAGATTTTCATAAGGCATGGGAGTTTTTAAATTATGCAGGAGCAGTATGAGGCCGATCAGGATAAATTGCATGGCGGTGGTCACCTTGCCGAGGAATGTAGAATCAATTTTCAGTTTATCAGTTACAAAGTACAAGATGATTATACCAGTGATTACGATCAGGTCCTTACTTAGAACTACTATAGTTAACCATTTAGGCAACAGGCCGTATGAACTCATAAGTATAAATGATGTGAGCAGAAAAAACTTGTCGGCTACAGGGTCAAGTATGCTGCCGAAATAAGTGATCTGCTTACTGATGCGAGCTATAAATCCGTCAAGCAGGTCTGTTATTGATGCAATAACATACAGCATTAAGGAATACTGATACTCTCCATATATTATGGATGCGGCAAAGAAAGGCAAAATCAATATCCTTGTCAGAGTCAGTAAATTGGGAAGATTACCTATCACTGATAATTGCACCGTATTTCATTAATATGTGAAAAATAGTTGTTAATCAATTAGTTTCGATATGTTATTAATGCTTCACATTAATAAAAAAATAATGGCCCCTGCCAGTATGACAGGGGCCGATATTGAGTTGCTTAAAATACGCCTTCAACCTTGCCGGTTTCTGTATCCACATCGATTCTTCTGAATGCGGGGTTGGAACTAGTTCCAGGCATGAGGCTGATTGCACCTGCGACAGGTACGATGAATCCGGCTCCGCCGTATGTAAGAACCTCTCTGATCTTGAGCTTCCAGCCCTTAGGAACACCTTTAAGTGCAGGATTGTCAGTGAGTGAAAGGTGAGTCTTAACCATGCACAGTCCGAGTTTGGACAGTTCTGGATCCTTCTGGATTCTTGCAATAGCTGTATCTGCTTCAGCAGAGTACTCAACTCCGTCAGCGCCATAAACCTCAACGGCAATTTTCTCGATACGATCTTTAACCGGCTCGTCGAGTTCGTAGAGAAATTTAAATTCTGTCTTTTCTTCACAAGCCTCAACAACTGCCTCAGCAAATTCGATAGCGCCGTCGCCGCCCTTTTCCCAGTGACGGGAAAGTGCAACCTTGGCACCTGCTGCTTCTGCCATCTCTCTTACCTTTGCGATCTCAGCATCTGTATCAGTGTAGAATGCATTAATGCATACAACCGGGCTAATACCAGCTTTTCTTACATTCTTGATGTGATGAATCAGGTTATCACAACCCTTTTCAACCCATCCTACATTTTCAGTTGCGTATTCTGTCGGCATTGCCTTTCCTGGCACAGGAACTGGAGCACCGCCGTGACACTTAAGTGCTCGGATGGTAGCAACAACTACTGCAGCATCAGGGATAAGCTTGCTGAAGCGGCATTTGAGGTTCCAAAATTTTTCAAAACCTATATCTGCACCGAAACCTGATTCGGTTACGTGATAGTCAGCGAGTTTCAGACCGATCTGATCTGCAATGATAGAACTCTGCCCGATTGCGATGTTCGCAAAAGGTCCTGCGTGAACGATTACCGGCTGGCCTTCAATTGTCTGCATCAGACTCGGATTCAGTGCATCTACCATCCATGCAGTCATTGCACCGGCAACCTGAAGGTCTTCAGTTGTAACAGATTCGCCTTTTTTATTGTAAGCAACAACTATCTTGCCCATGCGTTCACGCATATCTTTAAGGCTTGTAGCCACGGACAGGATTGCCATTACTTCAGAGGATACTGCAATGCCGAACTTGGACTTCATCATAAAGCCGTCTTTGTTGCCGTTTACGCCATCGATACCAATAACGATGTTTCTCAGGGACTGTACACAGAAATCCATGATCCAGCCCATTTCAACTTTGGTAGGATCGATGTCAAGTCTTTCCATGTTACTAAGACGCATAAGCTGTTCATCAGTATAGTTGCGCTCATGCTGCATCCTTGAGGTCAGTGCGACCATTGCAAGGTTATGAGCATTCATGATTGCATTGATGTCACCTGTAAATCCCAGTGAGAAAGGAGTTAGAGGTATGCACTGTGCGAGTCCGCCGCCTGCTGCAGAACCCTTGATATTCATTGTAGGTCCGCCTGAAGGCTGTCTTATAGCAGCACCGACATTTTTTCCTATTTTACCAAGGCCCTGTACAAGTCCCATGGAAGATGTGGATTTTCCCTCTCCAAGCGGGGTAGGTGTTATCGCGGTAACATCGATATATTTACCGTTTGGCTTGTCTTTAAGACGTTCAAGCACAGCACGGTAATCGATCTTGCCGATGTAGTGGCCTTGTGGAAGAAGTTCGTCCTTGGTTAGGCCGAGACGATCTCCGATTTCATAAATTGTAGCCATTCTTTTTTCTGCATCTTCTGCAATTTCCCAGTCAGCATGTTTGGTTGGATCAAGACTCATAGTTGATTCTCTCCTTTTCAGCTAGATTGTCTATTAATATTCCGGTTTTCCCCGGTGATTCATTTCGTAAAAATTATAATGTTGAGTTCTGTACATAACTTTGCTTGTTCTGACCTCAACAGTTATCTTTTTTAGAAGTTTTAAACATTAGCACAGATAACTCTGGTGAGTCAAACAGATAATATTTTATAAAAAAAACAAATAATTCTCAGGTAGTATTTTAAGAAATATATTGCTGGCAGGTGAAAATAAGGAATTAGAGACTGTCGAAAGGATAGTTTTTAATAAAGAGGACAAATTCTTTATCTGCGTGAGACATTTGAGCTTTTTGGGGGAAGATAAAAGAGAGGGCCCTCGGGATGCTGCCCTCCTTTAAGTTAACTATCTTTATCCTGCCGTCCTGAACTTCTTTTCTTACCGCCCACTTTGAAACCAGTGCTATCCCTGTGCCTGTTTCAACCGATGCCTTGATTGATTCAGTGCTGCCGAGTATTAGTGCAACATGAAGGTCACGCTTGCTGACGCCATGGGTTTTTAAAAATTTTTCTATCGTTTGCAGGGTTCCTGATCCTTCTTCTCTTAATATGAACGGCTCATTGGTCAGATCCAGAATAGAGGCAGTTTTTTTTCTTGCGAGAGGGTGCTTCGGATGAACGATCAGCGATAACTGGTCTACGAGAACCTGTTCTGAGGTGATATTCCTTTTTGATGTCTTGCCAGCAATAATACCGAAATCGATAAACCCTGATGCAAGAAGATCTTCAATGCGCTCCGTATTGCCGGAATACATTTTTATCTTGATTTTCGGATGGATCTTTTTAAAATCGGTTATGACATAAGGAAGTATATAGCTGCCCAAAGTGGTACTTGCTCCCAAAGTTACAGCGCCCTTCATCATGCCGGTGATTTTATTAATATCTTTTTCAACCTCGGCATAGTGAGTCAATATATGCCGTGCATGTTCATACAGGATCTCTCCCGCCGGGGTGAGACTGCCCTGACCCTTAGTCTTGTCAAAGAGTTTCGTCTCAAAAAAGGCTTCTAGCGCCTGTATTTGAAGTGTCACTGCAGGCTGTGATAAATGTACAATGCGGGAGGCCCTTGTGACGCTTTTTGTCTCGGCAACAGTGCAGAATATTTTAAGTTTTATATCCATATCGGTAGTAATAAGATAACACATTGGATTTTCTAAATCTAAATTGAGAGTAAATTCAATATAATATTATGTATGAGAATGAGATTTAGATGAATTTTACTGCGAAATGGTAAAGAAGCGATTATTTAGAAGAGGGTATTATGAGTCTTAAAGAGATACTTGCAGATATTAAAGGTCTTGCTGATCCTGACAGGGCGAAGATACTCTCACAATTTTTCAAGACAGGTAAGGGGGAATACGGTGAAGGAGATGCCTTTCTTGGTGTAGGGGTTCCGGAACTGCGGAAAATTTCCAGGAGATATTCCTCACTGCCATTATCAGCACTTAAGGCCATGCTTACCAGTAAAACCCATGAAATCAGATTTACTGCCCTCCTTGTCCTTGTGATGCAGTATGAATCATCGTGGGAAAATGGGAAAAAAGAACGGTTTGATTTTTATATCAACCATATAAATTATATCAATAATTGGGATCTGGTAGATCTGACCGCAGACAGGATTGCCGGTGACTACCTTAGCAATAAGGATAGGACGCTTTTGTTTAATATGGCCTGCTCTGAGAACCTTTGGGAGAGAAGAATCTCAATCATAGCTACATTTAATTTTATAAAGCGTGGAGACTATCGAGATACGCTGAAGTTAGCTGAGATCCTGCTTGCAGATGGTCATGATCTCATTCACAAGGCGGTGGGATGGATGCTCAGGGAGATTGGTAATCGTGACAGGTCTGTCGAGGAGAAGTTTCTTGATAAACACCATAAACGGATGCCGCGCACTATGCTGAGATATGCTATTGAAAAATTTGATGACGAGCAACGGAGAGCGTATATGAAGAGATAATTTCTCGAACGCATTGCATTATGTCCATTCAATCCCGTCTAACATATTATTATCAGATACCAGACGTATCTTCTGAATTTAAAATGCTATTATAAATGATAAATAAGCAGAAAAGTAAGGTAACGGCTTGATCGAGAATCTTGATTTTTGGAAATTACTGGCGGGGATCGGAATATTTATCTTCGGGATGCTGCTGCTTGAAGATGCACTGAAGGCACTCTCAGGCAAGACCTTTAAGCGGATGATCGCTCTATATACCAAGGGGCGGATCAGGTCCATTGCCAGTGGAACGATTGCAACGGCGGTATTACAGAGCAGTTCCGCGGTCTCACTTATGGTTCTGGCATTTGTAGGTGCCGGCATCATGAATATGGTAAATGCTATCGGCGTTATAATGGGTGCCAATATCGGAACTACGATGACCGTATGGATTGTGGCTACCCTGGGATTCAAGATTAAAATTTCTAGCTTTGCACTCCCTATTATCGGTATTGGCGGTATCAGTATTATATTTCTGCAGTCTATACCCCGGGGTTTTCATGCATGCAGACTTTTGATAGGTTTCGGACTGTTATTTCTTGGACTGGATTATATGAAGTCAAGCGTGGAGACACTGGCAATAGGTTTTGATATCAGCCAGATTCCTGCTTACGGCTTATGGTTTTATGTCCTGGTTGGGATCGTACTTACCGCCGTTATGCAGGCCAGTGCCGCCAGTATAGCAATAGTATTGACGGGTATCAACAGCGGAATGATTGATTTTAATACAGGTGCGGCCATGGTCATCGGGGCTAATGTAGGCACTACCATCACTATCCTGCTTGGGGCATTGGGCGGGATCCCTGCGAAAAAAAGGGTGGCTATAAGTCATCTGCTTTTTAATATGTTGACGGCAATAGTTGCTCTATTGGCTATTAATACTCTGGTCCTTATTGTCAGGATGTTTATCGATATCGAGCAAAGCAGTGTTATGGCTCTGGCATTTTTTCACACGCTGTTTAATGTGATAGGTGTTATAATTTTTTTCCCTTTTATAGGAAGGCTTTCAAATGCACTGATTAAGTTGTTTCCCGACCGCAAGACCTCTCTCTCGATGTATATAAGTAATACTCCGGTTGAGGTTACAGAGGCAGCAGCTACCGCGCTTAAGAAAGAAATAAATCATCTGCTTGATGAATGCAGGATTTATGTCTTGAGATTGTTCAGAATCAATGAGAAACGTATTTTCAATATGAGTTCATATATTGAAGGTAAAGAGCACCGGTTCTTTGCCAATAATGAGTTATATGAGGCAATAAAGCTTCTTCATGCAGAAATATTTGCTTTTTATTCCACACTTCAGTCTCAGAAGCTTGAGGAAATGGCAACTAAGGACCAGGTAAGATTTATCTATGCATCAAGAAGTATGATGAATTCTATAAAAAATTTTAAGGGTATACGGCATAATCTTGATGAATTTGAGTCTTCTGATAATGTATATCTGAATGTCCAGTATAAGCTTTTTAAAACTAGATTGCAGGAGCTTTATAAAAGCATGTATCATGCGATGGAGATGGGAGAGTTGGAGGAACAATATCGGACTTTGCTTAAGGCCTTTGTTCATATTGAGGAGGAGGATGCCCGCTTTATCAGGGAGACCATGAAGGCGGTTTCCGAAAAGAAGATACAGGATATGCAGATCGCCTCACTACTGTTGGTAAATCGTCTGTTTACGCAGGCCTGCAAGATGCAGTTGCATGGCATTAAGGACCTTTTCTTAAGTGTAGAGCAGATAGAGAACTTTGACAGGGCGCTGGACATGAAAGAAATTATAGAAGAGGAAAAAGCCGTGTCCGGGGATGATGAAGTTATTATCCCGACAGTAACCGGCTGATTTTGATTGTTTATAAGTAGGTCTGATTTATATAGATGAATATAGATATTAAAAAAATGATTGAGGATAAAAGTCCCGGTTTTTTCAGAGTCATGCCGGGGTTTCTATCATCGTTGTTAATCAAAACCCTGGAAAGAGTTAATCATATAGAAGATATTCGAGGTTTCTTTCAACAAAATGAAGATAAGCAGAATCTGCAATTTATTGAGGCTGTATTTGAATTTCTGGACTTTCAATATAAAGTTAGTGATGAGGATATTGCCAGGATACCGGCTTCAGGCAGGCTGATATGTGTTGCCAATCACAGGCTTGGCGTATTGGATGGACTTTCGCTGCTTAAGATAATAGGGAGTGTACGAAAGGACGTTAAGATTGTGGTTAATGACATTCTTATTCCTCTTGACAATATGAAGGATCTATTTCTGTTTTATGATCTTTATTCATCGGTTGCCCGCAGAGATAATATCCAGAAGATTAAGACAGCTCTGATAGAGGAAAATGCTGTCATATTTTTTCCATCTGCGAGCGTGGCTAAAATGTCTCTCCGCGGGATTCGAGAAGGTACGTGGTTTAACGGGCCTGTTTTTTTTGCGCATAAATATGGAGTACCGATTCTGCCTGTGAATATCAATGGCAGAAACTCTGCAATGTATTATCTTGTATCACTTTTAAGCCATGAACTGTCATCCCTCTTTCTTCCTCAGGCGATGTTTAGTCTGAGATCCTGCAGTGTAGACGTAAAAATAGGGCCGCTCCTGACAAAAGAGATGTTTGGAAACAGGGGGGCAGGTATTGCTGATCGGACTGCTTTATTGAGGGAACATGTGTTGAGTCTGGGAGGCTGAAATTTCAGTGGTTACTTGCTGATTGCAGAGCCCTCGATAGTGTAGCCTTTTTTTATCCATTCTTTCATTCCGCCTTTCAGGGCGTAGAGATATCTGTGGCCATGTCTTGAAAGAAGAAGTGCTGCACGAGCACTTTGATGTTCGTCCGGTCATGTTCAGTAAAACACAAAATGTTTTTTTCTGGAGTGGGCTTTCAGGAGGTTTTCTGTTTCTGCAAGTGGCACTGACGTTGCCCCGACGATATGTTTTTTCTTGAAGGAAATTTTGGGACGGACATCAACTATTATTAGATCATCTCCATTATCCTGCATGGATCTGACTTTTTCAGGCGTAATCCTCTGTACATCGTGATTTGTCAGCAGGATCGCACTGAAGACTGACGTAGTTGCAACGCTTACCATGAGGAACATAATCATAAATATTGATGACTTAATTCTCGGAAAGTTCAGTGATGATATACATGCTGTTTTTACTGATAGCAAATGTAATATTTTAAAGTTTAATGGTTTATGATCTTCAATCATAAGTATTTATCGGTACTGTCCGGAGAATTCTGAATGTATTTTCAGCTCAATGCGATTAAAATCTTTCGTCTGCTGCATGTATGAAACAAAGAATCCCTGGGGATGTATATAATAGATCTATCTTCAAATCTCAGAAATGTTTTATTAATTTCAATAATAATGAATGATGGAAGTTTACAATGTATGTCGATGTCCTTTTTCCAATAAATTTTGAGCCCTTTACCTATGCCGTGCCGGATGAACTTCGTGGTGCTGTGAAGGTAGGCGTCAGGGTGAGTGTACCCTTTAAAAACGGGACTAAGACCGGGATTGTCACTGCCCTTGTCAGGGAACTGCCCGACAGGCTGAGAATAAACAAGAATGGCAGAAAGGTAGTCATGAAATCTGTCATAGCAGTCCTGGATGACTCTCCTTTTCTTCATGAAAAGCTCTTGAAACTAATTCAGTGGACATCAGAATATTATATGTCGACCTCCGGGATGGCACTTAAAAATGCAGTGCCGTCCGCATTTTTTCAGGGCAAAAAGCCTGGCAAGTCGAGGATAAAGATTGATGAGGAGTCCGGTTCTGCGCCAGCTATAGTGCTGAATAAGGAGCAACAGGCTGCACTTAATGCCATTAATGCAGACGAGGGCGGGGTCTTTCTTTTATACGGGGTTACCGGCAGCGGTAAGACCGAAGTGTACATTGAAGCGGTCATGGCTTTGGAAGAGGGTCAACAGGCTCTTATGCTCGTGCCGGAGATTGCGATAACAGCTCAGATGGTAGACCGTTTTCGAAGGCGCTTTAAAGAGGATGTAGTATTTTTTCACAGCGCAATGTCTGTTGGAGAAAGGATGACCAGCTGGACACGGATGAGAAACGGCGATGCCAGGATTGCAGTTGGTGTACGAAGTGCAGTCTTTGCCCCTTTCCCTGAACTCACGATGATTATTGTGGATGAAGAGCAGGAGTCTTCTTACAAGCAGTTTGAGGGACTCCGTTATAATGCAAGGGACGTGGCACTGGCAAGGGGACAGCTTGAGGGGTTGAAGGTTATCCTTGGCTCTGCGACTCCCTCGCTCGAGTCATTTTATAATGCAGATATAGGTAAGTTTCATTTCATTGAGCTGACAGCACGTGTAGAGGGCAGGCCCTTACCGGTAATAGAGATAATAGATATGAGTACTGCTGATAAGGAAACATTCTCATTATCAAAAAAACTTATGTCAGAGCTGCGTCAGAATGTAGAAGATGGTAATCAGTCAATCTTGATGCTTAACCGAAGGGGTTACTCGCCTTTTTTTATATGTGCTGAATGCGGTCATTCATACAAGTGTCCTGCGTGCAGTATTACTCTTATTTATCATAAGGATACTAATACTCTTAATTGTCATTATTGTAATTCGCATCTCAAAACACCTGCACATTGTCCTGAATGCGATGCTGAAAAGGTTAAGTATCTTGGAACCGGTACTCAGAGGGCTGAAGAAGACATAGTTACTCTTATTCCAGAACTTTCCTTTACTCGTATGGACAGAGATACTACCGGTAATAAGTTGTCTCATTATAAACTTGTAAAGGATATGGAGCAGGGCAGGACAGATATCCTGTTGGGAACACAGATGATAGCAAAGGGACATGATTTTCCTGATGTTACTCTTGCAGCGGTTATTTCGGCTGATATTGCGCTTAATATGCCTGATTTCCGATCCGGGGAACGGGCTTTTCAGCTTTTCACTCAGCTCGCCGGCAGGGCCGGCAGGGGCAACATACCCGGCAGGGCGTACATACAGACCTATGAACCCGATCATTATGCCTTTGAGTATGTTATTGACCACAATTACCGGAAGTTTTATGACAATGAAATACAGATGAGAAAGGAGCTGGGTTATCCGCCGTTTAACAGGCTCCTTAGAATTATATTCAGCTTTCGCACTAAGGCTCAGGGTCAGAGTATAGCCTCAGCGCTTACCGGGATAGTAAGAAAGATAAAACACCGCAATATTGAAATTCTGGGTCCGGCTCCTGCACCGGTGGAGAAGATCAAGTCTCTTTGGAGATGGCATATTATATTAAAGGGTCAGAATGCAAAGTCACTTCGTGAAGTAGCTGATTCCATTCACACTCGTTTGGCTGAGATGAAGGAAATCCGGATAGATATTGATGTTGATCCGGTCAATCTTATGTGAACTTACTGCAAGCGGCTTACAGTTTAAATATCTTTTTAATCTTGGCTGATATCTCCAGCAGCGAGGCAGAGACCGTTTTGAGCTCTTTTCTCAGGAGTTCTGAACTTTTGATATCCTGTATCTGGGAAAGTTTGTATGCAATCTCATTTATGCTGCCAAGCTGAGTCGAGACATTTTTAAGCGGGTTTGATATACGGTTTACCATGAAAATAATCAATGATAATATCAGTATATTCAGGGCAACCATCATATATAGCGCACCATTCCAGCTTTTTTCTATGTCTTTTTCCACATCCCGCAAAGAGGTAGTGACTTTAATAACTCCCCTCACTTCATGGTCGCTGCCATGGCACTTATGACATTCCTTTCTGTTAATCATAGGGCTGAATAGCGTAAGAGTGGGTAGTCCCTCTGTGTCATTGCTATAAAATGACATCATGGCCTTATCAGCAATTGCCCTGTTAAACATAAAGTTTTCTCTGGCAACGATCCTGATTTCTTCTTCATCATCTCTCGGGGAAAACTCTTCATCCCCGATTTTTCTATTAACCGTTAGAATGGTTTTGTTATCCCTGAAGGCCTCCAGTCCGTCTACCCTTAATATTCGGTAGTCCCTGATCTCGGATACGGTTTTGAGGCTATCGGCAAATTGCTGGGCGATATCGGCATCTGCCTCAAGCATAATAGTGCTGAACCCTTCATTAACTGTGCCAACCAGTCTTCTTAATGTACGCTCATTCTCAGTCCTGATATTTTTTCTCTGCTGAGATGTCCCGTAAAGGGCCATTGCCAGCATACCTATCACTATGCTGGCAGTGATTACCAGAAATATTCGTGTATTTATCATTTTCATATCTTAATAAAGTAACTCGGTATTAGTATTAATAATCTTAAGTTTATGCTCAGCATCTCATTATTTTTTCCTTCAGTAAAAGAAGTATAATTGTTTGCAGTGGAAAAAAACAGGAAATATTTATTAATTCTCGCCCTTGCTACGGAAGGAGGGATGGCTGTTTGCGCTCTCGTGCTTGCCGCTTTTTTTCAGATTGATCTGCAATGGTCATCCGGCAATCCGATTCTTGATATTATTTCCGGAGTCCTTTCAGCAGTGCCTCCGTTTTTAATATTCCTTTTCGTTATATCGAAACCCGGCGGAAAATATGGTGTCTGCAATTCCTTGAGGAAAACCCTTTTAGAAGACTGCAGACCGCTGTTCTCACAGCTTAGTGTACTGGATATTTTATTTATATCCTTGCTGGCCGGTCTTGGTGAAGAGCTTTTATTCAGAGGAATACTACAATATAAATTAGGGCTTATTATTGCCAGTATCGCTTTTGGTCTCGTTCATTTCATATCTCCTGCATATATTCTGATTGCCGCTCTTATAGGTGTATATATTGGGTTGATATATGAATATTCTCAGAATCTTATGACACCGGTAGTGATGCATTTCATTTATGATTTTGCGGCCTTGATCTGCCTTAAACATAAATATCGATCATTGTAAATAATGCTTCACTGCATAGGTATTAGTAACGCCAGGTATCATAGGGTCTGAATCTGTAAGGAAGATATGGATAGGGCGGATACATGTAGTAATGGTCGCGTGGATCGTTTTCAGCCCATAGATAAATTTGCTTGATCTCAAATACCGGATAAGAGTAAAGCATTTCGCCGATCTTCCCCTTTTTTATACTGGTAAATACCCCGGCAATGGATATTTCACGAGACTCCCGGTATATGATAGGATCCAGAATTTCTGTTCCGCGGTAAAGAGCCATAAACCTGCCGGCACCGGATTCCGGATTTTTTAGATATCCCCTTTTGTTTACAGGTACGAAGAGTGCTTCTATCAATGTACCTTCGGCGATCACAGAAGTGTTTATTATTATTCCACCTAAAATAAATGTTTTCCCTCTGTAGTACGCCGCATTTTTTTTAATATCAGCGGGACGCATCTCATAAATGCCGTCCTTTAACAGCTCATCCTGCAATACAGAGGCACATGAAATATTTAAGAATAATGTTAGTGCGCAAAGTAATAAAATCTTCATATTTTTAACCACATGATAATTGCTGCCGGCATTTTCGGGCGTGGCCCGAAGATTCTGCATTAATTCGATTATATCAAAAGATAAGAGCAAGTCAAGGTTATCTGCCGAGTAAGATCTGCTGTAAAAGGGAAGATGCTTCAGTTGTCCCTGAGCTGAGTTTAATAGCACTATTTAATGCCTTCAAGGCATTAATGACATCGCCATTTCCGATAAAGGCCCTGGCAAGACCGATTAGCGATGCGGCATTATCTGGCGCGATATCGGCCGCAGCAGAATATGCGGTTATGGCATCACGGAATTTCCCGTCTCTAAGTAGTTCCGTCCCGAAGCTGAATAAAGTGTTCAGTAGTTTGTCGCCGGTCTGTCCGTCGCCGGGAGCAGTCTGGTATGCCTCTGTTATGTGTGAGAGTGCCTCGGGAAGGTTGCCCTTAGCGAATTCCGATTTTGCAGCTCCTATAAGTGCATCAATGAAAACGTTGAAGATTTCCTGTTTATACTCCTCAGGGGAGAGGTCATAGGCAGTCCTTAAAGGCTGTATAGCGTCCAGCCATCTACCGAGGTTCAGGTATGAACGGCCAAGATAAAAGTAAGGCTTTGAAAAGTCTGGATCAAGTTCAGCGGCTTTTTGGAAATGTGGTACTGCTTCCTCGTATTGTCCTAGATTAAAGAGAGCCAGTCCATCTTCAAAACTGCTTCTGGCATCAGGCTTGATACTCAGGCCTGAGCATGAGTAAATCAAGAACAGCAGTAATAATAAATACAGTTTTTTTGTTAATTGCATAAATACACCTGATATTTTTTACTACATGCGCGATATTAATTCAAGAAGTTTTATATATCCTTGAATACTTTTGCCAGAGATTCACCTGCAACATGAAGTTTCCATTCATTAAGGTACCCGAACGGTGTTTCTGTGACTATATACCCGGTATTGATAAGCCGATCCCTTATGTCTGAGATTATGCTTATGGTGAATTCTACCGGAGCCTTTGATGAAGACAGGTGTCCGAAGGAATGTAGAACGATGTTTTTTGTTTCAAATTTACCCGCTATCCATTTTATGTTTTTAATACACTTGCTGATGACATTATTTTTTCTCTCAAGATCTTCAGCCTCTGCATGATAAAAAATGACTACGGTATTATCAGTATTTTTCTCCTGATCATTGTCATCCATGTCCACCAAAACTTTTTTATAGGTCTTAAACCAGAACTCTGGAGCATAAAACATTAGTAATTTCATTTATAAGAAAGTATCCCTTTTATAAAGCAGCAACGGCCGGATTGAAGTAATATCATTTAATAGGACTGTTTACATGCTTACACTTAATGCATATTTTAGTACATATTTGGTATAATTTATAAATTTTAAGGAGATTGAATATGAATAAAAGACTTACCGAACGAGTAAGTGATAACCTCGAAGCAGAGATAATCTCCAGTGATATGAGTTATGCCGGGATAATTTTAAATTTCTCTGAGCATGGTCTGTACATGGTGACAGCAACTACTTATAACGTCGTGGATATTACTCCATCTACAGCGTTACAGCTTCGGTGTAAGCTTCCAAGTGGTGAAAAATTAGAGATGGATTGCGAGGTTAAATGGTTTCAGGCCAAGTCATCTGATCACGGCAATACATTCAGTATGGGCATGGAAATACTTAATCCTCCCGAGAAATATACAGAGTATCTTAAACAGTTAAAGTAACAGCTTTATTCAATTGCTTTAAGTTCTGATGTGAGCTTTTCTATCTCAGATTCTATAACGATCAGTTCAGTTTCTATATCATTAAGCTTCTGAAAATCATATTTAAATTTGTTCTTCACATTGTTCAGTGTATTGGACTTATTCATATTTCTTAATTGGATGCCCATAAGTATGAGAAGTTTTTCATGCTCTTTTTGCAGATTGTGATATTCAATCTTACGCTTTGTGAGTTCTGTGGCATCATCAGCAAAGAGATGAATTTTTTCTGCTACTTCTTTTATAGCATTTACCCCCTTTTCTGCTGCCTTGCTTAATTTATCCCGCAGGGTATGCAGTGAGGAGTCTAATTTGTCATGAGTACTTTCTAACTGATCAGAGTCATCTGTGTGATCTGATTTTTGCTGCATTTTAAGTGGCGCTTTATCTGAAGAAGTTTTCTGATTTGTATCTGCATTTTTTTGAGACATGAATCCTCCTGTAGAAATTATATTGTAAGTCTAAGTGTAGAATAATTATAACAAAACTGCAATTAAAGTCAATGGTGTTCACTAGATAACGTTTACTTTAGACAGGGCATCATTTTAATATGTAGGATATTTGTTAATAAGTGAGGTGATGATGAAGGAATTTATGATGTCGCAGGATGTTAGTGGTGCCTGGGTTGTACGGTGTGATAAATTGCCCGGTTATCAGGCGAAGGGCAAGACACAAGTCGAGGCGATTGAAAAAATGAAAGATGCAATGAGGGTATATTTCCCCTGCGGAGAATGCAAAGGTGACGATTAGGGTTTTCCTGTTATGAAATTCTGTGTTTACTTTAAATAGTAATGCGCTAGCACCAGCCGTCCAGATCTACATCATCATCTGGATCAAAAAAATCATCATCAACTAGCTGCCCGGGCTTTATCTCTTCTTCAACCTGCTGATCAGAGCTTTTCTCAGTATCCGAATCCTCAGCATAGAGACCATTCCCAGGCAGTGTTATGAATGTCAGTGTTATAAAGGCCAGCAGCATCAGGATTGATTTATTCATGTCCGGTTAATTGTCCTTCATTGCCTCAGTGATGAAATCCGATATTTCTGTCATCTCAAGTTCGATGTATTTCTTAGTAAGAGCAGCCATTTCACGATAAAATGGCAGTTCTGCTGCTGCAATGATCTTGTCACAAAAAGATGGAACCCATTTGTTAATATGGTCGTCGATAAATAACTTTTCTATCTTTAAATAATGAAGTGCGTCTTTTCTGTTGTCTGAATTCCATGACTGCAGCTCTTTAGCTATGACACGCTGCATCAGTTCCATTTCCACGCTTATGTGATCGGGGACACTGGTGTCTGACTCACTGAATTGCAGTCCCAGAGATTCGATGAATTTTTTCACTTCTACGGTAGATGCTCCCCAGTGAGTACCCCAGTCACCATCATCCCTCTCGTTATGAATCGATTCATGAGGAGAAATATGCTGGCCGGGTCCAAGAAACAGTCTTGTATACTCTATTGCAAGGTCTTCGATAAGCTCATCTTCCGCTCTGGCAAAAAACTCATCATCAATATTAACACCCATCTCTGAAAGGTTTTTGTTTGCCTGTAAGCCTTTTATCTGAACGAGCATTTCCGGGGTTATCTCCCGCCGATAAATAGCCGCAAGAAATCCATAGACCATGCCGCGCCTCTCTGCAATCTCTGTCATATTAGTTAATTCAGCACTCATATTCATCTTGCCTCCAAGTTGTAATAGTCATTAGACGTATTGCAAAGGTTCTAGTAATATAATATATTTTTCAATATATGGGTAAAAATGAGGCCTGCTCTTCCGGCAGACAAACAGTTCCGGAAGAGCAGGCCTGAAATTACGCTTTGCTTACTTTTACAACAGTGTCATTCCAGCGCTGGAAACCACCAAGGCGGTCACCTCTATTAGGTATTACCTGATTAGGGTGTGATCCGTGCCATTTCCAGTGGATGTTCTTGTCATCCGGATCATCCATGCCTCCCGGTGCCCGTTTGCCCGAGGCATACCTTCCGTACTGGTAATGGCCCATGTGGTGAGATATGTGGATATGCCCCGGTTGGGCATTCTCGGTCACATGAACAAAGGTTTCCATTGAACCGATAGATGAAGTGACATTCACTTTGTCACCATCCTTGATCCCCCTGCTGCCTGCATCGATCGGATTGATCCATGCAAAGTTGTTCGGGTATATCTCGGTCAGCCACTTGTTGTTCTGTGTACGTGAGTGAGTCTGGACACAGACCTTGTAAGTGGTCAGGTGCATGTCATCTGGACCCATGTTTTTCTGGTTTGGTGCAGGATGCCACTCAGGAAGGGCATTGTAACCTGCATCCACGATCGGCTGTGACCAGAGTTCCATGTAGCCGGACTTGTTGATCTTGTCAGGTTTGAAACCTGCGATGAGCTTGTTGCCCATCTTTGTAGCGACATAACCCTTGTACGCATTTTTGGTCTTGAAGTAGCTGTCGCCAGCTTTTGCGTCTACTTTTTCAGGGTTCCAGTAGACACCGGCCTGTTCATCATAGACCACACCCGGCTTCTTGATCTCGCTTTCCGGAACTTCTTTTTTGTAACTGTAGTATTTTGGCACGCCGTCATTCCATACACCATGCTTGGCCATGTATGCCCAGCCGCCGGCTTCCTTGACTCCAGGTGTCATATCAACTGACATCTTGACGTACTCTTCTTTTGTTTTATAGTCAGTCTCTATGCCCAGACGGTTACAGACCTCGATCATAACATCACCAAAATCACGTGCCTCACCGAGAGGTTTGACAAGCGCCTGGCGTATGTAGTGTTCGCCGATCTGTGTCGGGTCTACCATGTCTTCCCAGTCATACCTCTCAAGGTATGTTGCGTCGGGAAGTATCATGTCCGCGTATTGCGTGGAATCACCATAGGAAGTATCACATGAGACAACAAAGGGAAGAAGCTTTTCATCTTTGACGATCTCTATGTTACGCATATGGTTACCGTTGGCAAATACGGGGGTGTAGCAGTACCAGAGCGCAAGATCAAACGTACCAGGGCCTTTTGCCTTGATCCTGTCAAGCACCTGGTGACTGGCGTGGTGAGTCGGGAAAGGATAGGACTCGGGCTGTCCTTTGGGAGCACCGTCAAAAATGTCTTCGACCTTTTTTGTCTTGGCCTTTGGCACCTTTGCTGATTTCCACCCTGCACCGACTGCCTTGCAGTTTGTACCCGGAGCATCGATATTTCCTGTCAACGATGTCAGAACCTGACGTGCACGCTCTGCATCAGTACCATTATAGGTAGTAACAGGTCCCCTGTAAGCCATCAGAACGGCTGGTTTGGTTGTAGCATACTCAACAGCTATACGTTCTATTGTCTCTGCGGGTACACCACTTATCTTTGCAGCCCATGCCGGTGTATAGCTGGCATAGTGTTTCTTAAGCGCAGCAATCTTGTTTGCCACTGAATCATCATGCTTAGGGGTGCACTTGCAGTACTTCAGGAATTCCTCTCCATCACCTTTGTACAGGCCCTTATCAAGTATTACTTTGGTCATTGCCAGAAATACTGCCATGTCAGTACCCTGTTTGATAGGTATGTACTCATCAGACTTCGCAGCAGTATTTGACATCCTTACATCAAAGGTCACCATCCGTACACCGCGATCCACCTTGGCCCTCATGACTCTGTGAGCCACGGACATGTGGTTTGTATGGGTCTCAAGGATATTACTTCCAAAGATAAGCATCATCTTTGTATTATCGATATCCCAGTTGTCAAAGTGACCACCCCAGGTCATTTCCTGTGCCGTCCACTTTGCTGACTCACACACGCCTGTGTGGTTACCCATTGATCCTGTACCTGTAGCCTTTACAAGGCCGCCGATAAGTGCACCGGAAC
>JADHUV010000028.1 GCA_016784355.1 Nitrospira sp.
CAACAGTGACCTGCAGAAACGTCCTGACCTCGGGATTCATGGTCGTGTCCCAAAGCTGCTCGGGATTCATCTCTCCAAGACCTTTGTAACGCTGAATATTTATACCCTTCTTTGCTACAGTCAGAATGAAATCAAACAGTTCCCGTGAACTGGTAAACTCGCTTGTCTCCTCTTTCACCTTAAGCGTATAAGGCGGATGTCCAAGCCCTTCCAGTGATTTAAAGACGCTCTGCAATGCCCTGAAGTCCGGAGAAAGCAGGAAGGCATCATCAAATGCAAGACCGAGATCGCCGCGCTTCATAATCAGGCGGAAGGCTTCACGTTCTTCATCCTCTGTAATTTTATACTTAATATCAGGAAACTCTTTCTGTAGTTCTTTACCCAGATCTGTAAGCCCTTTTTTGTCTTTCAACGTCTCTCTGTTAAGGTCCATATGCAGAAGCGCTTTGAGTATAGAGGTGTCCATCCCGCGCTTCATAAACCATTCCAGCAGTTTTTCAAACTTTGAGAGGTCTGTTATGTAAGGCAGGATTTCCTTACCCTTAAGTGACCTGCCATTTTGAATCTCGATGTCATCAACTGCCAGTTCAAACAGCATGTTTTCAAGCAGGGACTCATTCTGTATATAGCGTTCTGATTTACCTCGCTTTACCTTAAAAAGCGGGGGCTGAGCTATATATAGATAACCTTTTTCTATGACCTGAGGCATCTGCCTGAAAAAGAAGGTCAACAGCAGTGTCCTGATATGCGCACCATCGACATCAGCATCTGTCATGATTACGATCTTGTGATAGCGGGCCTTTTCAATATTGAAATCCTCAACTCCGATCCCGGTGCCAAGTGCTGTTATGAGTATCTTGATTTCTTCTGAGCCTAACATCTTGTCAAAGCGGGCCTTCTCAACATTAAGGATCTTTCCCTTAAGCGGCAGTATCGCCTGAGTGTGGCGGTCACGTCCCTGTTTGGCGGAGCCGCCAGCAGAATCTCCCTCAACAATAAATATCTCACTGAGTTCCGGTTTTTTCTCTGCACAGTCAGCCAACTTTCCGGGCAGGCCGGTATCTTCCAGCGCGCCTTTTCTACGGGTCAGTTCACGTGCTTTCCTTGCTGCTTCTCTTGCCCGGGATGCCTGCAGGGCTTTCTCAACGACTTTTTTCACAATGGAGGGATTCTGTTCATAGTAGTAGCCAAGTGCATCATTGACTACAGATTCTACGAGTCCCTTTACCTCGCTGTTGCCGAGCTTTGTCTTTGTCTGTCCTTCAAACTGCGGCTGAGGAAGCTTTACGCTGATAACCGCTACCAGTCCCTCACGTATATCATCTCCGCTAATAGACTCCTTTGCACTTTTAAGCAGGCCGGAGGATATGGCGTAAGTATTCGTGGTTCTGGTCATCGCGCCTTTGAAACCCGCGAGATGACTACCGCCCTCTCTTGTGTTGATGTTGTTTGCAAAGGAGAAGAGGTTTTCCATGTAGCTGTCATTGTACTGAAGCGCTACCTCAACAGACATGCCGTCCTTTTCCTTGCTTATGTATATGGGCTTGGGATGAAGGACTGTCTTGTTTTTATTCAGATGATCTACAAAGGAGATGATACCGCCCTCATACATAAAAGTCTCGGACTTATTGCTGCGTTCATCAGTGACGGAGATAGTTAGTCCCTTATTTAAAAAGGCAAGCTCTCTGAAGCGATGAACAAGTGTTTCGAAATTAAATTCAACGGTATCAAAGATATTAGCATCTGGTTTAAATGTAATCTTGGTGCCGCGGCGGTTTGTCTTTCCCACTAACTCAAGCGGCCCTGCAGGGGCACCGATATGGAAACGCTGCTGCCAGACCTGACCGTTTTGTTTGATCTCAAGGTCGAGCCATTCTGAAAGAGCGTTTACGACCGAGACACCGACTCCATGGAGTCCGCCGGATATAGCATAGGCCTTATTTTCAAACTTGCCGCCCGCATGAAGTTCGGTAAGAGCGATCTCTGCAGCCGAGCGGTTTGTGGGATCGCCGGGGTGAACTCCGGTAGGAATGCCTCGGCCATTGTCAACTACCGTCACACTTCCTTCTACATGTATTGTTACATCGACCTTAGTGCAATGACCTGCAAGGGCCTCATCAACACTATTGTCCGCAATCTCGTATACAAGATGGTGCAAACCTTCTACTCCCGTATTTCCGATGTACATTGCAGGCCGCTTTCTAACGCCTTCAAGTCCCTTTAGAACCTTGATATCGCCTGCGCCGTATTCTTCGTCCTTATTCTTTTCAGTCATTTGTTTCCTCTCTTTTCTTATCTTATCCGGTTGACTGGTTCCCTGCCGATATTACCCTCAGCCGTTTTTTTTAAGTTCTCATAGGCATTACAACACATGTGTAATTCCTGTTGTCCGATTCCAATATAAGTGTGGGACTGAGCGGTTCCTGCAATTCCAGCAGCACTGACTCTCCATCCATCGCATTAAGAATATCCATCATATATCTTGCGTTATAACCGATGGACATCTCCTCCCCTTTATACTGGGCTGAAATTTCTTCGCGCGCTTCACCCAGATCGGGATTCATTGAAATAAGTGTGATCTTCTCCGGTTCAAGATCCAGCCTGATAGCATTTGTCCGCTCTCTGCTCATCAAAGATGTCCTCTTAAGCGCCTTGAGAAGGGCGATCTTGTTTACCGAGACCTGCTTATCATTGCTCTTTGGTATTACCTGCTCATAGTTTGGATAGGTCCCTTCTATAAGCCTGGAAGTAAGGACAAAACCGTCCCTGCTGAAAAACAGGTGATTTTTGTCTATGTACACCGTGATGCTGTCTGAACTGCCCTCAATAAGTTTTTTAAGTTCAAGTGCGGCTTTTTTCGGTAAAATAAGCTTCTTTTCCTCGCTGAGTGCACCCTTCACCCTGGTTGTAATAGCTGAAAGCCTGTGTCCGTCTGTTCCTACTATCTTTAGCTCTATATCATCTTTAGAAGGTATGAGGTGCAGCAGCAGGCCGTTTAATGTATACCTTGTATCGCTGTCACCCGTTGCGTATACGGTCTTCTCTATCATGCTTCTTAACTGACCGGCATCGATCGCAAACTCGTCCGTATGAGACATTTCAGGCAGGGCCGGAAAGTCGGATGCAGGAAGACCCATTAATTTAAATGTGCTTTTGCCGGAAGTAACCTTTATCCAGTTATTATCCTGAGACTCAAGCAAGAGCTCACCCTCTACCTCTTTGGCAATCTCAAACAGCTTTCTGGCCGGGATACAGAGTCCGCCTTTCTGGATAATTTCCGCCTCAAGCGGGCCTTTAAGTGCAATATCAAGATCAGTGGCCATCAAAGATGCAGCGTCATCGACCTGAAGCAGAAAATGACTCAATATCGGCATAGTTGTTTTTTTGTCCACAACTCCCTGAATGTATTGCAATGCGTTCTGTATGGCTTCTCTTTGTATCTTAAGTTTCATTGTTGTCCTCCCTGGTAATTACTATTAATCCCGATGTAATGCTTACACTCTGAAAAGTTACCATAGTTATTTTTTAATAGCCCTGTATTTTCTTGGTCAAGTGCTCTATCTTGCTGTCAAAATCCTCATCACTTTTGCGTTTTGCTTCTATAAGCTTGCAGGCATGTATTACCGTGGAGTGGTCCTTGCCTCCAAAGTGTTTGCCTATATCACTGAGCGATGAATCGGTCAGCGCTTTTCCTAGATACATTGCCACCTGACGTGGGAATGCTATATCGCGGGTTCGTTTTTTTGCCTTTATATCCTGAACTTTCAAACCATAATATTCGCAGACCACCTTCTGTATATACTCAACGGTCAGGGCTTTTTCGTCGTCATGTATCATGTCCTTCAGGACGTTTCGGCTCATTTCTACGGATATGATCTGACCTGTAAGAGAGGCGTGGGCCCCCAGCCGTATAATGCAGGCGGTAAGATCCCTGATATTTGATTTAACCTCGCTGGCCAGAAAATAGCTGACATCCTCCGGTAGTGTTATGCCTTCCATTTCAGACTTCTTTCCAAGGATAGCCATCTTGGTCTCGACATCAGGGATGGATATATCTGCGATCAGTCCCATGCCGAAGCGGGAGCGCAGCCTTTCAGTTATCGGTGAGATATCCTTGGGCGGGCGATCACTTGAAAATACTATCTGTTTGTGTGTGTCATATAATGCATTAAACGTGTGAAAAAGCTCTTCCTGAGTTCCGCTTTTTCCAGCTATAAATTGTATATCGTCAATGATAAGCACATCAAGAGTTCTGTACTTGTTCTTAAACTCGGCCATCTTGTCATTGCGCATTGAGTAGACAAATTCATTGGTGAACTGTTCCGCCGGCGCGTACAGGATCTTTGCATCATTTCGGCTGTCTATTATTTTATTACCGATGGCATTCATCAAATGAGTCTTTCCAAGGCCTACACCGCCATAAATAAAAAGCGGATTGTAAGCCCTGCCGGGAGCATCGGCTACTGCCCTGGCAGCCGCATGAGCAAACTGGTTGCTCGAACCTACTACAAAGGTATCAAAGGTAAATACAGGGCTGAGGAATATACCCCGGCTTGCAAGGGTTGCACTTCTGTTGCCCTTTTTGATTTCCTGCCGGTCTGCTTCCGTTGGCTCGGCTGCAGGTATTTCCTCTTTTTTTTCCGACACTTGAAACCTGACCGGGATACGCTTCTGCATCAAACCTTCCAGCGTGTCAGATATAAGGCCATAATAATGATCCTCTATCCATTCCTGAAAAAACTTGTTAGGTACTTCCAATAAGAGCTGGTGTTCTCCTGACTGAACCGAGCGCAAAGGTTTAAACCATAGATCAAATGTCTGTGCTCCGACCTTGTCCCCTATTGATTCGATGGCTTTTGTCCAGGCTTCTGCTATATTCATCATTCTTATCTTTTTGTTTTTACAGGATTATTTTGCTACAACCAAAGTTATAAACACCTGTTCATAAAATGTTGATAACCGTTCCCTGGAAGGTGAGTTGCTTATTATATCCTATCGTTTGGGACATAGGCAAGTCTTTTTTCTCTGAGATGGCGCGGTCACTATATATAGGTGGTCTCAGAAAAAAAATGTGCACATATTGTATATGACACGCATTTTACACTTGCATTAATACCTTTTGATGTTATACTATTTTCTAATGCCGAACTTACTGGAAAATAAACTGTTGACTGTGCAGCCTGGAGAGTCAGGAAAAGACTCAGAAGTCACGCCGGCTGACAATCATGCATTGCAAACCAGTTTCCAATTTACTCACCCTGTTTTCGAAGGTCCCCTCGATCTGCTTCTGCATTTAATCCGCGAACATAAGATCGATCTTTATGATATTCCCATCTTGCAGATTACCCGCCAGTATATGGAATATCTGGAACTTATGAAGGAAATGAATCTGGAGACAGCCGGAGAGTTTCTGGTCATGGCGGCTACTTTAATACAGATAAAATCGCGCATGCTTCTGCCGAAGGAAATAGATGCAGTAGAGGATGCGGAAGGCGATCCCCGCGCTGAGCTTGTTCAGAGACTGATCGAGTATCAGGCATATAAGGAATCAACCGAGCAATTCAGGAAACGCGAAGATATCTGGAAAAATATTTTCTTCAGAAGTGTCCCTGAAAAGGAAGATTTGGATCTCGGGCCGGAGCCGGTTCTTTTTGAGGCCAATGTTTATGACCTTATTAATGCCTTTCAGAAGCTCCTTGCCAAGGCCCCGGAGCAGGTGCGCGAAATAACAAGGGAGATTCTAACGGTCAAAGACAGGATTAACTATATTGTAGAAAAGCTTGAAAATGAGGATGGGGTCAGGTTTGAGGACTTGTTTGAGCGCGACTGCACCAGACTGATTATTATAGTTACCTTTCTGGCGCTGCTGGAGACTATCAGACTCGGACTTGCGACAGTGTATCAGGAAGATGCATTTGGAAACATATGGCTTCTGAATCCCAATGGCCGGAAGGCCGGCGAGGTGCAGGGCGATATTTCATTAACAGAAGAACTGCAGGAAGTCTGTGTCTAGTTCAGGCTTGCCTGAATTTCCCCTATAGCATCACTTACAGATTCCCGTACAAGATCATTTTCATCATTCAGGGCATTTTTCAGATATTGCAGCGCAGAGGGATGTCCAATAATCCCCAGCAGATAAGCCGCATCACCTCGAATTACAGGATTAGGATCGTCCAGCAATATTGCGATACCCGGTATGGCAGCCTGAATACTGTCCCTGCATGCCTCTTCACTCTGCAGGGATTCCACCAATGCAACTACACCTATTCTCACCCGGCTTCTTTCGTCACTTAGAAGTTCCCCCAGAAGCTGAAAAAGAGATTTATCCTCACGGAACATGGAGATTATATTTTCGAGAAAACCGTCTTCCATATGGTCAGCTATCATTTTATTCATGAGGGAAATTATAAGCCTGTCAGGGCATTAGATTAACGAATTACTATACGGCCTTTTCCGCGGACTGTCTCACCGATTATCCAGTAAGGCAATCCTGAGCTTTTTGCGGTCCGCTTGAATTTAGCAAAGCCTGCCTGCGGGATAGAAATAAGAAGGCCCCCTGAGGTCTGCGGGTCTGCCAGCGACAGAAGATCTGCTTCCTGCATTTTTTCGGTGTACACAAGGTGCGGATCACAGTAGGCAAGGTTGTTTCTTGCTCCCTTTGGAACGACACCCTTTCTAATGTATGCACCTACCTTATCCATTAAAGGCACTTTATCATAATCTATAACAAGATCGACCTTCGAACTTCTGGCTATATTAAGCGCATGACCTAAAAGTCCGAACCCTGTGACATCGGTTGCTGAACTTGAGCCTGATGCTATAGCGGCCTTTGATGCCTTGTTATTGAGTGTAAGCATCGACTCGATCACAGGTATGAGTTTTGAAGGCGGCATTTTTTTAAGCTTGACCGCCGAGGTAAGTATCCCCGTGCCGATCGGTTTGGTAATGACGAGTATCTCGCCTGCCCTTGCTCCTGCTACCTTCAGCAGGGCATCTTTTTCAACCGTTCCAGAGACCGCAAATCCGCATTTAAACTGGTCGTCTTCAACACTGTGACCGCCAATCAGGCAGGCACCTGCCTCACGGAGTTTATTGACAGCGCCCTCAAGCAACTGCTTGATTACATCGGGACCGAAATCGCAGGATGCATAGCCGAGGATTGCAAGTGCTGTCAGCGGGGTGCCTCCCATCGCATAAACATCACTGACAGAATTGGCAGCGCTTATGCCCCCGAAAGTATACGGGTCATCGACTATGGGTGTTATAACATCCACTGTCTCAACCATAAGCCGGCCCTTGTGCTGATATACGCCTGCATCATCACCGAGACCTACAACTACGCCGCGGTTTTTGCATTTGCTGATATCGTCCAGTATTTTTGATAGATCCGCCGGACCCAGTTTAGCTGCTCAACCGGCGGCCTTGACCTTTTCTGTAAGTTTAATTTTTACCATGATGGAATATCATACTGAAAAAGGTTTTGGCATGTCAAAAATCTTATTTAAATATCAGCAAAAATTAAACTGATAATAGTTATATCCAGCTTGCAGAGCGTCTCACAAGCCTGAAAATACATAAACTGTCATTCTAAACCCAGTCATTTCAGAATGAGATCAGAAGAAATATACTGAAACAAATTCAACCCGGAATTGACTCGATTAAAGAGAACAGGAGAAACTGTGAAATTTGACTAATGCATCGTTTCTTTGTGAACATGTAGCAGATATAATCAAATTTTTATTAAGGTCAAGAGATAACGCTTTGAAGACATTAAATTCGGAAATGACAAAAAACAGCCGGACTGATTATCTGCTTTCCGCCTTATCAGGGCTACTGCTGATCCTTTCTTTCCCTCCGCTTAACCTGTACCTGCTGGCCTGGATTGGACTTGTCCCGCTGCTGATTGCCCTGCGCGATAAAAACTCACGTTCTTCTTTTACACTGGGACTGCTTACAGGGCTTATATATTTTTTAGGTACGGTCTATTTCGTGTACAACTCCATGGCCATGTACGGACACTTGGGTGCTGCCGTAAGTGTCCTTTTAACGCTGCTGCTCTGCTCCTATCTGGCCCTTTATCTCGGGGCATTTGCCCTGTTGTTTAATTATGTATCGAGCCGTTCCGCCGGGTACGGCATTATATCAGTGCCTGTCATCTGGGTCGCTTTTGAGTATATCCGTACACATGCACTTACCGGATATCCATGGTCCCTGCTTGCACATTCGCAGCACGCCTTCCTATCTGTAATACAGATCGCAGATATAACGGGTGTATATGGAGTCTCATTTCTGGTTGCCGGCTTTAGTGCTTTGGTATACGCTATTCTGCACTACGGCCGAGCTTGCAAGGGTCGCGTGCTGCTGAGTATTGCTTTGTATCTGGTATTGCTTGCAGACTCTTTGTTTTATGGGTACGAACGTACAAATGAGGCTCAGCATGGCAATTTTGTAAGAGTGGGGATTGTTCAGGGCAATATAGAGCAGGACAGGAAGTGGGACAGCCGCTTCCAGCAGGAATCCATAGAGAAATACAGGCGTCTCACGCTTGATTTGATGAAGGATCGGCCCGACCTGATTGTATGGCCGGAGACCGCACTGCCGTTTATCTTTGATTATGATGCAGAATTGACGGACGGTATTATGGAGTTTCAGAGGGAGTTAAATTCCTGGCTTCTTTTAGGCAGTGTGATGCTGCGGGATGGGGAGCATGTGACAAACAGCGCGATCCTTTTAAATCCTGAAGGCACAGAGGCCTCTGTGTATGACAAGATACATCTTGTGCCCTATGGTGAGTATGTGCCATTTAAGGAACTGCTGCCTTTTGTTAAAAAGTTGACCGCAGGGGTAGGAGACTTTCAGCGGGGCGGCAGTTATTCTGTTATGAAGACCCCGAATGCTGCTATCGGCAGCCTTATATGCTATGAGATAATTTTTCCGGATCTTGTGAGGCGATTTGTGGATAATGGAGCGAACCTGATCGTTAATATTACGAATGATGCCTGGTTTGGCAGGACCTCGGCCCCGTACCAGCACTTTGCAATTGCGGTATTCCGGGCGGTTGAAAACCGCGTGCCTGTTGCAAGAGCGGCCAATACCGGGATATCCGGTTTCATTGACTCGCGCGGCAGAATAATACGTAAAAGCGGTATATTTACGGAGACAGGCATGACAGAGGTGCTGAGGCTCGGCAGCGGCAGCAAGAGTATTTATACGAGGTATGGCGATGTATTTGCCGGCCTTTGTCTGGCCGGCCTGATAATAATAGCGGCCGGGGCTTATATTAGTGATCGAAGGAAGAAGAGATGAGATTTGTGCAATATAAATTTTTTATGCTGGATTTTGAAGTTCAGTATACAGTGAAAGGAACTAACTAATGTTGAAACGGTTAAATGCATATCACCAGGCTGCTGTATCCTATGTTGCAGTGGGAGTAGCGGTGGTTTTACTTACTATCTTATATATACCGGGTGCCCACTACCGCTCTGGTTTCTGGCCTCTTATTGCAGGAGTTGTAGTGCTGCTGGTTCTTGCCCGCTTTGTGTGGAAGGGGGTCAGGTGGCTGACCGTGACCCTTTCGGTACTCTCTCTCGTGAGGTTCGGCTGGATGGTGTACAGTTTTGTAAATTTTGCGGATGAGGAGACCAGCTGGGTTTATATGGTCAATGCAATTTTAATGCTCTCGATTGTGTATATGCTTGCCAGGGCCTCCTGGCGTCCAGACCCTGTCGCCTAAACTGCCTGTCCGGAGCTTCCCTTTACCCCTATTTTTAGACCGGAAGTGAGGGAGGGAAAATGACAGAAAATGATGAATTTTAACTGGTTATGCCCCCGAAAAAATCAATTCACAATTAACTAACATTTATATAGACAGCAAAAAATTATTAGAATCAATGGGTTCTGAAATATGTATTTTTATCTTGACATATACTACATATTGTGGTTTAATTTCATGTATCCTCTATATAGGGGATATTAAAGAGTTGCAGTACATATAATATCTTAGACATTGAAACAGCATTCATAAATATAATAACGCAGTGAGGGAGGGAAAATGACAGAAATGGTAAAAACAATGATCAAACTTAATCCGGGGGCATTGAAGGTACTTGAAAAGAGGTATCTTACTAAAAATGAAGAAGGCAAGACCATAGAAACGCCTGAAGGAATGTTCCGGAGGGTTGCAAAGGCCGTGGCCTCAGTAGAGCTTAACCATGGCAAGTCTGAAAGAGAAGTGCAGTATATAGAAGATGAGTTTTATGGTCTGATGACCTCCCTGAAGTTTTTGCCTAACAGCCCTACCCTTATGAATGCAGGCAAGCGTCTTGGCCAGCTTTCCGCTTGTTTTGTTCTGCCGGTTGAAGATGCCATGGAATCAATTTTTGAGGCAGTAAAAAATGCCGCTCTCATACACAAGTCAGGCGGAGGGACAGGCTTTTCTTTCTCCAGTCTCAGACCTAAAGGCGATATTGTAGGTTCTACAAAAGGGGTATCTTCCGGCCCTATCTCGTTTATGACTGTCTTTGATGCTGCCACTGAGGCAATCAAGCAGGGCGGAACAAGAAGAGGGGCAAACATGGGTATATTACGTGTTGATCACCCTGATATCCTGCACTTTATATCTGCAAAAGAAAAAGACAAGCAGCTCAGTAATTTCAATCTGTCCGTTGCGGTAACCGATGTATTTATGAAGGCGGTTGAAAAGGACGGAGAATATGACCTTATTAATCCTCACACAAAGCTGACCGTGCGCAAGCTCAAGGCGCGCGAGGTATTTAATCAAATCGTCAGCAGCGGATGGAAAAATGGAGAGCCCGGCGTTATATTTATAGACCGGATGAATCAAGGCAATCCGACCCCTTCTGTAGGTACCATTGAGAGTACAAACCCCTGCGGTGAGCAGCCGCTGCTTCCGTATGAATCATGCAATCTCGGCTCCATAAACCTCGCCGCTTTTGTAAAGGAGCATGATGCCGGCTCTACTGCTGAACCATCTTCTCTTATTGACTGGAGCGGACTGAGGGATACTGTGCATCGCGCTGTACATTTTCTGGATAACGTAATTGTAATTAATAAATATCCTCTTAAAAAGATTGAGGATGCGACCAAGGCGAATAGAAAAATAGGGCTCGGTGTTATGGCCTGGGCAGACATGCTTATTCAGCTCAGGATTCCTTATAACTCGGAAGAGGCTTCAAGACTTGCTGCCGAGGTTATGGGTTTTATTCAGGCGGAAAGCAAGAAGCAGTCAGTGATACTTGCGGAAGAACGGGGAGCATTCCCAAATTATGAGGTAAGTATTTATAATACGCAGGAAAAAATAAGAAACGCTACGACCACTACGATCGCGCCTACGGGTACGCTTTCCATTCTTGCCGGATGCTCAAGCGGTATCGAGCCTCTGTTTGCGGTTGCGTATGTACGTAATGTACTGGAAGGCACAAAGCTCTATGAGGTCAACCCGGTTTTTGAGCAGATTGCCAAAGAACGCGGTTTCTGGAGCAGGGAGCTTATAGAAAGGATTGCAGAAGAAGGTACACTTGCCCATATTGATGAGGTACCGGATGATATAAAAAGGATATTCATTACAGCACATGACATCTCTCCGCTTGATCACGTCAGGATGCAGGCCGCCTTTCAGAAACATGTTGATAATGCTGTATCCAAGACCGTCAACTTTCCACACGATGCATCACCTAAAGACGTGGAGGATGTTTATTTCCTCTCATACGGCCTGGGATGTAAAGGCGTCACTGTATACAGGGACGGATCCAGAGAGGAACAGGTACTCTCAACCGGTGCGACAAAACAGAAAGAAGATCGGGTTGCGCCAGCGCCTATCGTTGTTTCCGATCCTCATCCCCACAAGATTACTCCGAGAAAGAGGCCTGAGGTAATAAAAGGAACCACGCGGCACCTGCAGACCGGTTGCGGCAATCTCTATGTCACGATTAATGAGGACGAGGAGGGCAATGTATTTGAGCTCTTTACACATATGGGTAAGGCCGGCGGTTGTGCCTCAAGTCAGGCAGAGGCCATTGGCAGGCTAGTCAGTCTTGCGCTGCGCAGCAATGTAGAGCCGATTGAGATTGAAAAGCAGCTTAAAGGAATCAGCTGTCACAGTCCTGCATGGGCACAGGGCGGCAAGGTTGCCTCCTGCTCGGATGCTATATCTAAGGCCATTGAAAGATATTTTGAACTGGGCGAGCCCAAAAATGGCAATGGCTCACAGCCCCCGGTAAAAACAGGCGAGACGGTTATGCTGTGCGGTGCCTGCGCAGAGTGCGGCGGTGCGGTTGAACACGAGGGCGGCTGTGCAGTTTGCAGAGACTGCGGCTTTACAAAGTGCTCCTGATCATTAAATAAACCAGGGGCTGCGGATACCGGAAACGGAAACTATCCGCAGCCCTTTTTTAATGCTGGTTTTCAGAACCGCATAATAAACGGATAAGAATGATGCGATATAAATATTACAGGCTGGTCATTCCTGTGAGGAAGAGGGGGAGACTGATATTGCAGCTGCACAGAAAGAGATGGCAGGGTATCTGAAAGGACTGGGGTTTTGATAGGCAGGAACATTATTGAGGGGGGAGTTATGAGTGAAAAAGATATTGAGAAGCAGCATCACACAACCTTGGAAGAGCTCAGACAGAACGATGAGTCAGGGATAGAGTTCTGGAATGCCAGAGACTTGCAGCCAGTATTTGAATATGGGTCATGGAATAAATTTAAGCCGGTTATAGAAAAGGCCATGCTTGCCTGCAAGCAGTCCGGGCATCTGGTTGATGACCATTTTGCCCGGATGGGAAAAATGGTTAAGATTGGCTCCGGTGCCAGCCGTAAAGTTGAAGATTATCAGCTATCACGCTATGCATGTTATCTCATCGTACAGAACGGGGATCCGGCAAAATCAGTGATAGCAAACGGACAGACCTACTTTGCTGTTCAGACGAGACGCCAGGAATTATCCGACGATCAAACTTTTCAGCAACTGAAATAGGATGAAAAAAGGCTGTTTCTGCGAAATGAGCTGAAGGAGCATAACAAACTTCTTGTAGAAACTGCCCAGCTGTCAGGTGTTGAGAGCACGCTTGATTTTGCCATATTTCAGAACCACGGCTACAAGGGGCTATATGGCGGGCTTGATGCCAAGGCTATTCATGGCCGGAAAGAGCTTAAGAAAAGCCAGAAGATTCTTGATCATATGGGAAGCACCGAACTCGCTGCAAACCTGTTCCGCGCTACCCAGACGGAGGAAAAGCTCAGACGTGAAAATATCAAGGGAAAGAAGATGGCAAATACAACACATTTTGAGGTCGGCAGCAAGGTAAGGCAGACCATAGAGGAGTTGGGTGGTACGATGCCGGAGGACTTGCCTGTGCCTAAGAAGAGTATTGCACAGGTTGAGGGGAAGAAGAGGAAAGGCATAAAAAGTAAATGAAACTCAGTCAGACAGGAACCATGAATAAACTAAATGAATGCAGTTCGGGGCTTGAAAGGAATAATGTGCCGCCGATAAGGCAGTCGGTGGGCTAATGTCAGTATCTTGCATACCAGAGAAAGTGGATCATGCCCATAAGGGGTTAGTCCAGAATTTACTCTCAGATTGCTATACTCTTTGAGGAACGGTTATATTGAAATTTACACTTACACAGTTTATGAGACAGTCCCGGAGAAGTGCCCTTTATGAGACGGAATTACTTAAATGATCAGTATTTTGGTGTAGTTTCACTCTTCAAGGCAGAAAGTGTGTATTGTGCAATCATGTCTTTTCTGATTGCATTTTCTCTTGTCTCCTGCACACCCCCCTCTACTATCCCTGATTCGGGCTATGAACCAGCGTCGGGCGGTAAGTATGTTGTTGCCTCCTGGTACGGTGAGAAATTTCACGGCCGTCCCACCTCCTCTGGAGAGCGTTATGATATGCAGGGCCTGACAGCCGCCCATAAGACCATGAAGTTCGGCACGAGACTAAGGGTTACAAATCCCGAAACCAGCGAATCCGTGGTGGTGATCGTAAATGACAGGGGGCCCTTTATCGCGGGCAGAGACCTTGACCTGTCCTATGGGGCTGCAAAGGCGATCAGTCACGTGCAAAAAGGAGTTGGCCGGGTTTATATTGAAGACCTTGGCCGGGATATGAGTTATGTAAAAAGGAAATCGTTTTTGCCTACAGACGCTGCGCCTGGGACAATGCCGGTTTCTTATGCGGTACAGCTCGGGGCTTTTGCAGATGAGGCTAATGCTGTACGACTGAAAACAGGTCTTATGCTGGGATATGAAAATGTGCATATTGCAGAGGCCATGGTCAACGGCAGCAGGGTTTTCAGGGTAAGGATCGGTCGCTTCAGCAGTTATGATGATGCACTGCGGACAGCTCAAAGGCTTATGGACGAAGGCTATGATATATTTATCACCTCAAAATGAGACATGGGGGCAGGCAATAGACAAGGCATCTCTGCTATAATTACGGCGGTAAACACAATGGTTAAACATTCAACACATAAACGTCCTGACTGGAATGAATATTTTATAGAGATAGCCAAGGTTGTCTCATCCCGGTCTACCTGTATCCGCAGAAAGTACGGTGCGGTCATAGTCAAAGACAAGGTGATCATTAGCACCGGCTACAATGGATCCCCTCGCGGCATGGATAACTGTATTGACCTCGGTACATGCACAAGGCAGGAAATGAATATTCCCTCTGGCGAACGATATGAATTATGTGAGGCGGTGCATGCGGAACAAAACGCGATCATAAGCGCCCGTCCTGACCTGATGAGCGGTGCAACCATCTATATCGCGGGTTTTGAGGAAGACGAGAGTTACGCCTCTGGAAATCCTTGCAAATTGTGTGACCGCATGATCAAAAACGCCGGGATCAGCGAGATTGTATTTCTTACTAAAAAAGGAAATATAGAACGCTCAATAGTCGGCTGACCAGCTTGCTGATCTTACCTGTTTCAATATATTTATATCCTTGAATCCAGATATCACAATTCATAAAGGCGATCAGGAAAAGCCAGTTGCAGTATTTATACATGGCCTTTCCATGAACAGGTTTTTCTGGACAGAACCTGCAATGACCAGGGTCCTCGGGCAGAATATCCCAATGAAGTATTTTGCTGCAACAAAACCACGGGCAAGCAGTATTGAACCTACCGGCAGAATTACTGTAGGCAGTCTGCCCAGGCAAATCACAAATCTCTGGCATGCCGTCACAAACGCCGGATTCAATGCTTTATGCTGGAGTCAACATCGGCCGGCCGGCCCTATTGGCCTTGCCATAGAGGAACTGGAATATATATGCACTCTTGTGAAAAGTGAATTTCCGGGCAAGCCTGTAGCCCTTATTGGACACAGCAGGGGAGGTCTCGTTGCAAGAAAATTTCTCGAGATTAACCCGTTTAAAATAGCTGCCCTGATTACTATAGCAACCCCTCACGCCGGTTGTTCGCTTGCAAGACTTCAGAAACTTGTATCTCCTGTAATTAAGACTGTTAACAGACTGCTGCCTGCAAATATGCACGGAACAGCATCAAAGATCGCAAGGAATTTCAATAATCTGGTGCAGGGAGGCGCGGTTACGGAGCTTATGCCGGGCTCTGAATTTATCAAGTCCTTTGCAGAAGGTTCTTATGAAAATGTCAGGGGCCTTTCCTTCGGAGGTACAAAGCCGGATTTAGCCTCCTTGTACAGGTGGAAAAAGAAGGCCGGACAATATCAACCGCTCAGGGTTATGGCCATACCCTCATCGCTGACAGGGGCCCTGCCATCGACCCTGGTGCCTGATGAAATAAGAAGCGGGAAGGGTGATTTTATGGTTACCGCAAAGAGCGCCAGACTGCCATGGGCCGCAGCACATTACAATGTCCATGCCAATCACCTGGCTATAACCTGGAACCCGAAGGTTATCAGGGAGACTCTTAACCTATTAGCTGAACTGTAATCAGTAGATGCCTATATCAAGATAAGAGCGGGCAATTTTCTGCACCGCGATCACAAAGGCCGCAGTACGGAAATCTCTGACCTTGCGATTAGAAAGAAGTACGCCGTTCATCTCCTGAAAGGCATTCCTCATCGTATCTTCCAGGCCTGAGCGGACAAGGTCGATCTCATCAACCCCGTGTGTAAGGTCTGATTTAACACCCTCTGCAAGAGTTCCCATATGATCTTCCATAATGGTTGTGATCCGCTCATTACGGAGTTGCTCATACCTGCGCTGCATTCTGCCAAAGCGGATGTGAGAGAGGTTTCTGATCCACTCAAAGTATGAGACTATTACCCCGCCTGCATTTACATAAACATCCGGCAGGACAGTGATATGTCTTTTCTGCAGTATCCTGTCGGCCTTGTATGTGACAGGTCCGTTTGCCGCCTCTGCAATCAGCTTAGCCTTAATATTTTCTGCATTGCCGGCGTGTATCTGCCCCTCAAAGGCAGCAGGGATAAGTATGTCGCATTCCATCTCTAAAGCGGCAGTGTTCTTTTTACTGAAGACCGCCTCCGGAAAACCTTTTACAGATTTGTGTTCCAGCATGTAATTATGGAGGGCTTCTATCTTGATACCGTCAGGATTATAAAGCACACCATCGCGCTCCAGGACGGCAATGATTTTGGCACCATCTGTCTCGCTGAGAAATTTTGCGGCGGCATAACCGACATTGCCTAGGCCCTGCACCACAATACGTTTCCCTTCAATCCCCCCTGACATCCTGGCGGCTTTCACGGCATCTTTGTGTCTGAAAAATTCCTGCAGGGCGTACTCTACTCCTCTTCCGGTTGCCTCACGTCTACCCTGAATGCCTCCATGGTGAACGGGTTTTCCTGTAACGCATGCAATATGGTTTATGTCTTCGGGGTAAAGGTGCTTATAGGTATCGGCAATCCATGACATCTCACGCTCACCGGTTCCCATGTCTGGTGCTGGGACATTTGTTGCGGGGCTTAAAAAACCCTTACGCGCCAGTTCAAGGGTAAAGCGGCGGGTGATCAACTGCAGTTCATCGCGGTCATACTTTGAGGGGTCTATGATTAGACCACCCTTAGAACCCCCAAACGGTACATCCACAATCGCACATTTATAAGTCATCAGAGCTGCCATGGCTTCGATCTCATCCTGATCGACTTTAGGCGAATAACGAATGCCGCCCTTGGCTGGAAGACGGTGCGTACTGTGGGTAGCACGCCAGCCCGTGAAGACCTGGGTGCGGCCCTTTATCTTGACCGGGAATCTGACCTGCAGCAGAGAGTTACATGCCTTTATAGCTTCTGCTATTCTCGGATCAAGCCCGATGGCCTTGACCGCCCGATCTACCATATTATTCAGACTTTGGCAGAATGAATATTGCGTAAGCGTTGTTTTCGGCATCATATCACCTCAATAGAGTTTTTCAATAAACAAGACCTCGGTCTCATAGTAGATATATCGGCATTTCCCTATATGTGCTTAAACTATTGACCCTCCTTATGACTTTATGCACAGATGCATTACCCATGGTTTATAATATGGACTATCCAGACAGGATGAAAATTCATGCGGGAAGGGATGCATTATGGTATGGAAGGGTGAGACACAGTCATGGGAGGTGCTGGACGGTCTCGATCCTGTAATGGTGCAGAAGAATTCCGGTGCAGTATATGTTTCGCATAACGCTTCATATGAGCTGAATTGTCTCAGGGCAAAGATTAAAGTTTACATGCGGGACAGAAACATCCAGGGAAGTCCCGATGCCGGGGAGCGTCTGGTCATGGGACTGGGTGATCTTTCAAGACTTTCGATTCTGCAATACCTGACAAAGGCATCTGATCTTCCTTTATCTGAGGAACTTGTCAGGCCCTCTGACCTTTCCGGCGGGGATATATTTCTTCGCGGTACACATATCCTGCCGCTTGTTTCTTTTGCAGAGTATTTCAGCAGTAATCCTGATGCACTGTTACAGGCAGGAGAGCGGCTTGGTGCAGTCAGGTGTGAGTACGGGGACATCGCGCTTCAGTTAAAGCCCTTTGCCCGTATACCGGTTGTTGTGATTTTATGGCTTGGGGATGAAGAGTTCCCTGCTGCCGCCTCCCTGCTCTTTGATGCAAGCTGTACGCTTCACTTGTCTACGGATATACTCTGGTCAACCGCGATGATTACGCTGGAGATGCTGCTGTCAGAGGCCGGGGCCTTTGAGCACTGTGAGTTTATAAAACTCCCTGATTAAACCTGCAATCGCATAATTACTTTAGATATTCATTGACCCTATCCGGATAAAAGGCCTTATCGTCCAGTACATTATTTATGAAACGGAATATCTTTTTACGACTGCCATCCGCGACCTCCGGGTAAAAGGCCGGGTTTGCGACTACCGCACCCCGGAATGCATAAAATGGCGCTGCCACACCGCAAAGATCCCGGTCGCCTGATTTTTCAATATACGTATTATAAAAAAGCTGCAGAGCCTCAAGATAAGGGCCCTTGACCCGGCCAAAGATATTTATTGACCAGAAAATATAATTCATCGTCAGTGCGGTCACATCATCCGCTGCATCGCCCCAGGGTCCCCGGCTTCGGTCAAGCAGGACGATGTCCTGATTATCTTTAAACAGGATATTGCCCGGATGAAAGTCCCCGTGAACCTGACAGAGTCTCTCTTCCCTGCGGCGGATTTTGAGTCGCCAGCTTATGCATTTCTGCTCTATCCTCTCAATCTCTGCATCCTCGATACAGCCGTCAGGATAGGAATCAAATACACCCATTAGACATTCGCCATGTCCGATAGTGTCTCTTATTTTACGTCTGTACAACTGTCGGGAGATTTTTTTTACTGAGTGAATCTCGGCAAGATAGCTGGTCAGGGTATCTATCTTCCGGATATCAATTTTATCAAGCCCCTGTTTTTCTCCCAGTTCATCAAGATCGGAAAAGTAATCTTTACCCTCTCCCTTTTCCATTAAGAGATAATACTCCTTCCCTCCCCCAATGGGCTTGATCTGTCCGTCAGGTGCTTCTGCCAGTACATCAATTGCCTTTACATGGCGGGGCAGGAGATTAAAGTCATCCAGGTCCAGCAGAAATACCCCTGCCCGGTCAGATGGATAGTCGTGTTCAAGTCCGTCTGCAAAGAGACGCTTTAATACATAATTGACCGAACCTTCAGATGTTGAGGTCTCGATCAGGTAACCCCTGCCGTGGACACCTGTTCCGAGAGTGCTGATATTAATTCCAAGAAGTTCTCTCCCTGATATATTTCTTATGTAGCTTTCTATCTGCTTTATATTGATCATCCTGCCCCCCTTTTTCTATGGCTGACCGCTATTTTTCCCTGATCCTGAGAGCGCCTCCCGCAGTATTTCTGCAGCCTTCCTGTTCATACCTTTAAGCCCGGTCAGTTCTTCAAGAGTAGCTTTGCGTATAGCCTCAAGACTACCGAAGTGCTTAAGAAGCAATAACCGCCTTGTCTTGCCGATACCCGTGATATCTTCCAGCGGCGAGTGGAGCGTCCTTTTTGAGCGAAGCTTTCTATGATAGCCAATTGCCGTGCGATGTACTTCATCCCTTATTCTCTGCAGCAGGTGCGTGCTGTCTGCTCCCTGCTGAAGGTAAAGAGGCCGTCCTCTTCCGGGAAGGTATATACGTTCCTGATCACGGATTATATTGCTGCCGGCATTGCTTTTCACAGGGCTTCTGGCCTTTGCGATCCCTGCAATCGCGATCTGAAGATCAAATGGTTTCATTGCCTCAAGCGCAGCAGATATCTGCCCCTTACCGCCGTCAACGAGTATCAGATCCGGAAAGTCAGCATGTGTCTCAAGGGTATTTTTCATATATCTGCCGGTTACCTCCCCGATCATCGCAAAGTCATTAGCGCCCTTGACGGTTTTTATTTTAAACAGCCTGTAATCATCTTTCCTGAATTTTCCATCTTCATAAAGGATCACGGCGCCTACCGCTTCTGCACCTGATATATTTGAAATGTCCATAGCCGCTATACGGCGCGGAAGTGTCTGCAGTTTCAGCATCTCGCGTATGTCTATCAGGGTCTGATCGACAAGGACTTCCTTTTGCCGGTTATATGAGTGAAGGGCATTTTCATTGGCCATATTTAAAATACTTTTTTCAGCTGAGGATACAGCCTCTGAGAGCCTGACCTTCCCCTCTCGCTTAAGGGTGAGCCATTGCTGCAGTATGCTGAATTTATCTTTGATCGGCAGAATTACACGAGGCGGCAGCAGTAACGATCTGGAATAAAATTGCTCAAGAAAGCCCTCGATCAGCTCAGGGGTATCTATCCCTTCAAGTTTCGGAAGAAAAAAATCACGCTGCCCTGTTACGGTTCCATTACGTATAAAAAGGACAAACACAGCTGCCTCTTGCTTCTCCCTGTATATACCTATAACATCTGCATCTCCAAGGCCGGGATCTACGACTCTTTGAGATTCCCATGCCCTCTGCAGCGCCTGCAGGGTATCGCGTATCTTTCCGGCCTGCTCAAACTCCAGCGCTGCAGACAGTTCATACATGCGCTTACGCAGTGTTGCGGTCAATTCCACTTTTTCGCCGCGGATCAGGGCCTCGACCTCGCTGACTATCTGCAGGTAAGCCTCATGATGTTTATCTGTCCGTAAAGACGATGAACAGGGCCCTATGCATTTATTCATCTGATACTGCACACAGGGCCTGAAGGGTTTTTCCATGCTGTGTCTGCAGGTTCTAAGCCCGAAATTTCTCCGGATAAATTTCAGCATCTCCCACATAATTCCTGATGGTATGTATGGTCCGAAATATGCTGCACCATCCTTTTCTATCCTGCGGACAACCTCAATCCTCGGCCACTTTTCCTTAATGGTGAGCCGGATATAAGGGTAACTCTTGTCGTCCCGCAGAACCACATTGTAAGGCGGTCTGTTTTTTTTAATCAGACTGGCCTCAAGTGCGAGCGCCTCAAGTTCATTGCCTGCAACTATATAGTCATAATCACATATCTGACTTACCATCCTTGACTTACGGTCATCCAGGGCCGCAGACTTTTGGAAGTACGATCTCATCCTGCTTCGGAGGTTCTTGGCCTTACCAACATAAAGGACCCTCTGCTTCTGATCCTTCATTATGTATACCCCGGGGGAGGCGGGTACGTTTTTCAGGCTCTCAGCTATATCCATAAAGTCATTATACACGATGGTGAAGGCCTGGAAAATTAAAAATCAGCTTTTTCATATGGCAACATCCTGATTTTATTAGCAAAAAAAATCCTATTTTTGTTTATGCTGACAATACAGCAGGTTAGATGCCTGAAATGACGGGAAGCCTTATATTATGCGGGTTCACAGGGGGGTTGACATGCCGCAAATATGAGATAGAATGAAATTAGATATACATTTTGCGATACTCTGGAGCCGGTGTAGACCGGAGGACTAAGCAAATCGGTTATGGCGGCGGGAGTTGGATGTGGAGTGCAGGCCTTTGAAATATAAGGAAGCCTAAAATATCTGCCAAAGCCCCAATAATAGAAATCGCTCCAGGTTTATCCGAAGCCGGGGTATCGCGAAAATATTAATAGAGCCATCATACGGTGTTTTTGGCAAGGCTGTTACGCCCAGGCATTTCAGAACGTGTCAGAGTTTCAGTTGTTCAAGGGTGTAAACCGGGTGATGACTCTATTTTTTTGTCCTCATAAGTCACCACCCTGCCCAGCAGTCTCTATTGACTAAATCTCCCCTGAAAAGTTACGTTAAAAACCTGTAATTTACTTAGACATATACATTATTTTTTAATATTAACATTAGAGTTACCGCTTCTGGAGGCAATCATGGGAAGATACCCTGAGCAGATAGAATTAAATCTTGACACCCCATTTTACAAGGGTTCAGTTCAAAATCTTTATGAGGTTCCCGGGCACGATGACCTGTTAATCAGTGAGACTTCTTCTGGCGGTTCAGTGTTTGATGTAGGAACAATTTTCAATATAGAAGGCAGTGATACAGGCAGGGCCTGTTTCAGGCACCTGGTGTTTCAGGAATTGCAGAATCCAGAGTCCTGGAAGGCACTCTCTGATGAGCTGGATTCTCAGGGTGTGCTTAAGGCAGATAATGCAGGTCTGCTTAAAGATATGCTTGAAAAGTTTAAACAAACCGGGGCGCCGACTCATCATGGCGGCATGATAGAACGTGAGACCGGAAAAGTCTTTGCAAAGGGGTATCCTGGAAAGCCCAGCAACTTGACGCTTATCAGAAAGTTTAAGGTCCTTAAACCTGAGCTTAAAAGACTGCTCGGCTGGTATTTTTATGACTATGAAGTATTCAGCGGGCAGGACGGATATGTTGTACCGCTTGAGTATATCGTACGGTTCGGACTGACAAGCGGTTCCTCTATCCTGAGAAAATATACCGCAATGAATGCCTCCGGAAAATCTGCATATCTGGCAGAACTCGGAGTAGATACGCCTTTAAGGTCATGGATGCAGTTTACCCCGCCCGTGATGGATCTTACGACAAAGTTTGAGCCTGAAGACAGAAATATCAGTCGTCAGGAGGCCTCGCTTACATCCTCACTCGGAGGCGCAGGTTTTGCAAAGTCGATGGTAATGGTACAGCTTGGGGCCTATATGCTCAGGCGCATTTTTTCCCGCATGGGGCTTTTCCTGTGGGACCTTAAATGGGAACTGGCAAGGGATGGTGAAGACCTGGTATTTGTGGATACCATTGATACAGATTCGGTCAGGGCGACAGTAAATGTCGAGGATGGCGGCAAGTCTTATTTTGTACACTTCAACAAACAGACCATGCGGGATTATTACAGGATCATGCATCCCGAGTGGCTTACTGCCATTAATGAGGCAAAGTCGGCTGCGGCTAAAACTGGTCAGCCCTTTACGCAAGTTCTTGCTGAGGGTCAGCAAAGTGGAAAGTATGCCGGCACGCCTGAGCTGGATGAGACCTTTCACGATATACAGAAAGCCAAATTTTCAATGATACAGCACTTCATTCAGATTCAGGACAGCGGCGAGGATGTCAGGGCTGCGGCTGAAAGAATTGCAAAGATGGAGATAGAGTATTATCTCAAGTCCAACAAGAAGGAAAGTTATGAGGCGCTTAATGTTGCGGTAAAAGAAAGGGCGGGTTAGAAACCCGCCCCTACGGATAATTATTTACCGAAAACTCTTTTGAAAATATAATTCACATTTTTGGTATAGAACTTCATATCAAAAAGTTTACCCATTTCTTTTGCGGGTATGTACTTTGTTACTGTCGCATCTTTTTCAAGTTCACCCTGAAATTCTTTTTTGTCCTTCCAGCTCTTCATCGCACACTTCTGCACGATACTGTAAGCCTCTTCACGGCTGAGTCCTTTTTCTGTCAGGGTAATCAAGACCCTCTGTGAGCAGTGCAGACCGAAACTGCGGCCCAGGTTTTCCAGCATTCTATCCGGATAGACCTGCAGGTCTTTAAGCACTCCGGTTAGTCTGTGCAGCATGTAATCAATGAGGATCGTGCTGTCCGGTATGATTATCCTTTCAACTGAAGAGTGACTGATATCCCTTTCGTGCCATAGTGGAATGTTTTCCATCGCGGCAAGGGCATTAGACCTTACTACCCTTGCTAGACCGCTCATGTTTTCAGTAGCTATCGGGTTACGCTTATGAGGCATTGCAGAGGAACCTTTCTGACCTTTAGCAAAGGGCTCTTCGACCTCTAACACCTCGGTGCGCTGCAGGTGTCTGATCTCCACGGATATCTTTTCTATGGTCCCGGCTATCAGGGCGAGAGTATTCATGAACTCTGCATGCCGATCTCTCTGTATTACCTGTGTGGCTATAGGTGCCGGCTTAAGACCGAGCTTTTTACAAACAAAGGTCTCAATCGCAGGCGGCAGGCTCGAGAAGGTTCCGACAGGTCCGGATAACTGACCGTAACTGATCGTCTCACGTGCGGCCTCCATGCGCTTGAGATTCCGTTTCATCTCTTCATACCATAATGCGAATGTAAGTCCGAAGGTCATAGGCTCTGCGTGTATGCCGTGACTTCTGCCCATCCTGACCGTATCTTTATACTTATGGGCATTGTCCTTCAGTACCTTCATAAGAGTATGAATGTCTTCCAAAATGATATCAGCCGCATCCCTCATCAGAAGCGCAAGGGAGGTATCCACAACATCCGAGGATGTCAGCCCTTTATGAATGTAGCGCGAATCCGGCCCTACATGTTCCGCAACAGAGGTCAGGAAGGCGATAATATCATGCTTGACCTCTTCCTCAATCTCGTCTATACGTGAGACTGTGAAGGTCGCCTTTTTCTTGATAGTAGCGAGGCTTTTTTTCGGGATCTCCCCTTTTTGGGCCCATGCCTCACAGGCTGCAAGCTCTACGTCCAGCCAGGCCTGGTATTTACGTTCCGGTTCCCATATCTTGCCCATAGCGGGTCTTGTGTAACGTGGTATCAATTTTACCTCCTGAATATTTAAGCGGCTTTATTTGGTTTGTCATGACCGGCAAGCAGAGTCAATATATAACTTACTTTCCGGTAGAAAGCCGACTGATCAGATACGAAGGCAGTCCTGCCTCCTGCATCTTTTTTTGAGTTACTAATATATCATAAGCAACCCTTTTTATTTCTATCAGCCCGTTCTTTATTACTATATATGAGGCCTCTGGAATACCATCACGCGGCTGCCCGACACTTCCTGCATTTACTATGAATCTGCTGTCTGGTTTTATGACTGCCTTTCTGTAACTGTAGGCGACAGCACCTTTAGCGGTCAGCTCGATAATCTGCGGTTCATGGGAATGCCCTGTAAGGCATATGGCAGTATTAAAATACCGGAAATTTCTGGCCGCCTCAAGCCGTGTCCTGATGTAATTCCACTCTCCGGGTTCTCGCGGGGTGGCGTGTACAATATGAAAATCCTCTTCATACTTTACCAGCGGAAGCTTCTGGAGAAACTGCAGGTTATCGATGCTTATCACATCGCGTGTCCAGCCTATTACTTCCCGCGCATATACGCCGGCCCTCATGATATTACTCTTGCCCGCGACCATACTGTCATGATTTCCCATGACCATGACTGCAGCCTGATTCCTCAGGAGGTCCAGGCATTCATTAGGTTCAGGTCCGTAACCGACCGCATCCCCCAGAAACAGTGTCCTATCGACACCATCTTTTGAGATAGACTCAAGTATCGCCTCCAGGGCGGCAAGGTTTGCATGCACATCAGATATAACAGCGCAGCTCTTCATTGCGGCGGACTACTTCGCTTTTTTTGTTTTTTTAGACTTTGGCTTGCCCTCATTAACTATCCTGTCAAGAATTCCATTTATAAAAGAAGCGGATTCCATAGTAGAGTATTTTTTGGCTATCTCAAGGGCCTCGTTAATAGAAACAGAAGCGGGGATATCAGGCCTGTATTTAAGCTCATAGGCAGCAAGTCTGAGTATGGTCCTGTCGATTACCGCCATGCGGTCGAGATCCCAGTTGTCTGCCGCGGCCGTAATGAACTCATCAATAGCAGGAAGATTGGCCCGTGTATTTTTTATCAGGCCATGCGCAAACTGCATGACATCATCTTCCGCCTTATTGTTTTCCCAAAATTCATTCCACATCGGCATGTCCAGTTCACGACCTATTAACTCGATCTGAAACAGAAGCTGCAGCGCATACTCTCTGGCTCTTCTTCTTTTCATATAGCTGTGACAGGCATCATATGACTGTTACGTAGGATGGAACTGCCGCCTGCCGTACGGACGCTCAGGTTAATGTGCCCCGGCAGGCTTTTATTGATCATTGTTATTTCAAAACTCATAATTTTTTAAATAGCTGCGCCATCTCTATAGCGACCATTGCTGCATCCCAGCCCTTATTGCCGCTTTTAGATCCGGCCCTCTCAACCGCCTGCTCTATTGTATCGGTAGTAAGTACTCCAAAGGCAATAGGTATTCCTGTCTCCATAGATACAGTTGCTATCCCTTTTGAAACTTCGGCAGAAACGTAATCAAAATGTGGAGTTGCCCCGCGAATAACTGTGCCTAAACATACAACGGCGTCGTGCTGCTTTTTTTCAGCCAGTTTCTTTGCGGCCATGGGTATTTCAAATGCGCCGGGCACCTTTACTACATCAATGTCCTGCGCAGAGGCACCATGCCTGACCAGTGCATCGATTGCACCGTCAAGAAGCTTGGATGTAATAAAATCATTGAACCGGCTTATGACTATAGCAAACTTAAGATCCTTTGCCTGTAATTCTCCTTCAAATGTCTTCATGCTGACCTCCGTGATATCTGATATTTTTATATGTACCTGATTTTTTGATCACTATATTTTTTCAAGCAGGTGACCCATCTTTTTCTTTTTTGTCTTTAGATATTTCATGTTCTTTGCATGAGGCGTTGCCTCAGCCGAAACCCTGCCTACAATCTTTAAGCCGTAACCCTCAAGGCCGACCAGTTTTTTCGGGTTGTTTGTCATCAGGCGCATTTTCTTTACCCCGAGATCCACAAGCATTTGAGCTCCTATCCCGTAGTCACGAAGATCTGCCTTGAACCCGAGTTTAACATTGGCCTCGACCGTGTCCAGGCCGTCATCCTGCAGGGCATAGGCCTTCATTTTATTGGCAAGTCCAATTCCGCGGCCTTCCTGCTTCATATAAAGAATAACACCTTTACCTTCCTTCTTGACGGTTGCCATGGCATTGCGCAGCTGATCACCGCAATCACATCTGTGCGATCCGAATACATCTCCTGTAAGGCATTCGGAGTGAACGCGTACCAGGACATCGTCATCAGGACCGATCTCTCCCTTTACCAATGCTACATTTTCTGTGGCATCCACATCATTTCCATAAACTATTATCTTAAACTCGCCTGCATGGGAAGTAGGCAGTTTGGCCTCTGCCAGTCTCTTTACTAGGCGTTCATTATTCATCCTGTACTGAATCAGATCCTTAACGGTTATCATTTTCAGTTTGTGTTTACGTGCAAATTTGGCAAGTTCCGGTACCCTGGACATAGTGCCGTCATCATTCATGATCTCGCAAATGACGCCTGAATGATCCAGTCCAGCCAGACGCGCCAGATCCACGGAGCCCTCAGTCTGTCCTGCCCGCTGAAGTACTCCTCCGGGCTGTGCCCTCAGGGGAAATATATGGCCAGGTCTTGCAAGGTCTGACGGCTTTGCCTTCGGATTGATGGCGGTCTTAATCGTCTTTGCCCTGTCAGCTGCTGAGATCCCTGTGGTAACACCTTTTCTGGCCTCAATCGAGATCGTAAAGGCCGTACCGAACTGTGATGTATTATTATCCGACATCATAGGCAGGTTCAGGGACTCGATCTTCTCAGGTGTCATGGACAGACAAATAAGGCCTCTGCCATGAGTTGCCATGAAGTTTATGACCTCCGGGGTCACCTTTTCGGCAGCTATTGTCAGATCGCCTTCATTTTCCCTGTCTTCATCATCAACCAGGACTACCATCTTACCTTCACGAATGTCCTCAAGAGCTTCCTCTATCGAATGAAATTTCCATGTTTTTTTCGGTGCAGTTTTTTTGGGTACAGTTTTTTTCTTAGTCATTTAAAAAGCCTTTCTCCTTCAGTAATTGCATTAGCCCTGAATCAGTGCTTTCCTTCCCTAGAAGTCTCTCGACATACTTCCCTATTATATCGGCCTCAAGATTCACTCTGCTGCCAATTTTCAGAACTCCCAGATTAGTTACACTGAGGGTATGAGGTATTATGGCCACGGTAAATGTGGAGTGATCAAGATTTGCAACGGTCAGGCTTACGCCATCTATCGTTATGGAGCCTTTCGGTACTATATATTTAAGGACCTCTTTCGGGGCCGCAAACGTGAAATAAGTATATTCTCCAAGCGGCCTCACAGAAGTGACAGTCCCGGTACTGTCTACATGGCCGGTCACTATATGTCCGCCCAGCCTGTCAGAGAAGCGGAGGGCTCTTTCAAGGTTGACCTTGCTATTGCTCTTGAGCTGCCCGAGACTTGTACTTCTCATGGTCTCAGGAGACACATCAAAAGAGATATTAGCACCAAGCGTTGTAACTGTCAGACAGACTCCGTTTACTGATACGCTGTCTCCCAGCTTCAGCTCAAAGGTCTCCTGTGGCTTCAAGGTCAGCCGCATGCTGCTGCCCGATTGAGCAATGGAGGTGATTATACCTGATGTCTCTACTAAGCCAGTGAACATATTAAAAAATATCCGAGTACTTATCGTACCCTGATTTGAATGGGAAATGCATGATTTGCGGTTTTAATGTATAAGGCTTCCAAGCCTGTCCCAGCGAACTTTGCTGAACCACTCTCCCTCAGTATTCCAGGACCAGTACATGATAAAGGCCTTTCCCTTGATTTCTTCCATACTTACAAATCCCCAGAAGCGACTGTCATAACTCTGATCCCGGTTGTCACCCATCACAAAAACCTTGTTACGCGGGACAGTAAAGTCTGAAAGATTGTCTCTCGGACTGTTGCTGTCCAGACCCGGATCACTGTGAACTGTATAGGGCTCATCAAGAAGGACCTTGTTAACGTATACCTTTTTGTCCTTTATCTCAATCCGATCTCCGCCTACCCCGACGACTCTTTTGATAAAATCTCTGCAGTCATCATGAAAAAGGGCTCCGGGATTGCCGCTGTTTAAAAAGTTTGAGAGCCTGAAGGATATATTATTACCGGCGCTGGTGCATTCTTCTTTCTCCTTATTGCCCGGGAATGAAAAAACGATCACATCTCCCCTTTTAGGGGCATTAAAGATAAGGAACCTGCTATCAGTTAAGGGTATGGTAGTGCCATAAACAAATTTATTTACAAGTATATGGTCTCCTATAAGCAGTGTCGGAATCATTGAGCCTGAAGGAATTTTGAAGGCCTGAACAATAAAGGCCCTTATGACCAGGGCAAGCAGGACAGCTATAATAATAGCTTCTGCATATTCCCTTGTTTTTGATTTTTTTAAAGCCTTATCAGCTGCCAATAGATTGGTTTCCTTTATGTAACTTTTAGTACTGCGAGGAAGGCTTCCTGAGGGATCTCGATCCTACCGACCTGTTTCATTCTCTTTTTTCCTTCTTTCTGCTTTTCCAACAACTTACGCTTTCTGCTGATATCTCCGCCGTAACACTTGGCCAGAACATTTTTCCTGAGGGCCTTAATGGTCTCTCTGGCAATAATTTTATTGCCTATTGCCGCCTGAATGATTACCTCGTACATCTGCCGTGGTATCTCCTGACGAAGCTTCTCAGCAACATTCTTACCCTTGGAGTATGCCTGATCTTTATGGACAATTAATGAAAGGGCATCAACGGGTTCTGTATTAATCAGTATGTCCAGTTTGATAAGTTTCGATTCTTTGTAGCCTATAAACTCGTAATCCATCGAGGCATAACCGCTGGAAGTAGATTTTAGTTTATCATAAAAGTCCCACAAAATCTCATTAAGAGGGAATTCATAATCTACCTTGATCCTGTCCTTGCCTATATAAGAGAAGTCCTTTTGCGTACCCCGTCGATTCTGACAAAGTTCCAGAATATTGCCGATATAACTGGCGGGGACAAAGATAGTTGCCACTACATATGGTTCTTCAATGCTTTCATAGTGCTTTGGGAGCATGGCAGGACTGTGAATGAATATTTCTTTACCGTCTACGATGTTTACCTTGTACACAACCGTAGGGGCCGTATTGACTAAAAAGAGCTTAAATTCCCGTTCCAGGCGCTCTTTTATGATTTCCATATGCAGAAGCCCAAGGAATCCGCAACGGAAACCAAAGCCCAATGCCGTGGATGACTCGGGCTCAAAATTAAAAGAGGCATCATTCAGCCGCAGTTTCTCCAGGGCATCCTTAAGGTCCTCATATTGATTTGTCTCCGTAGGATAAAGACCCGAAAACACCATTGGTTTTATATCTTTGTATCCGACACAGGCCTCAGCGGTTCTGTTTTTGGCATCAGTTACCGTATCTCCGACCTTTGCATCCTCGACATTTCTTATGCCCGCATTTATATAGCCGACCTCACCTGCCTTCAGGGAAGCTACAGGCTTTTTATTTGGTGTAAATAGCCCGACATCCAGGACCTCGTAGGTTTTATCTGTGGCCATGAAATGAATCTGTGAGCCTTTTTTGACCTCACCGTCAAAGACCCTGACCAAAATGATTACGCCCTGATAATTGTCAAACCAGGAATCAAATATAAGGGCCTTCAGCGGGGCATTTAAGACTCCCTTCGGAGGCGGTATTTTTCTAACTACTGCTTCCAGCAGGTCTTGTATGCCCATACCGGATTTTGCGGACGTAAACACTACATCACTGCAGTCAATGCCCACGGCTTCCTCTATATCTTCAATCACCCTTTCCGGCTCAGCGCTCGGCAGATCAATCTTGTTAATGACGGGAATTATCTCAAGGTCGTTCTCAACCGCAAGATATGTATTGGCCAGGGTCTGCGCCTCGACCCCCTGTGATGCATCTACCACAAGCAAGGCTCCATCGCATGAGGCAAGGCTACGGGAAACCTCGTAGGAAAAATCGACATGACCGGGAGTATCTATAAGGTTAAGTGTATAGTCTTTTCCATCTAATGCTTTGTATTGAACAGTCACAGAATGGGCCTTGATTGTGATGCCGCGTTCCTGCTCGATGTCCATGGAATCCAGGACCTGCTTAGTGGTCATCTCACGGGATGTCAGTGCCCCGGTCAGCTCCAGTATGCGATCCGCAATCGTGGATTTGCCATGGTCTATATGGGCGATAATTGAGAAGTTTCTTATGTTACGTCTTGGCATGAGTCTAGTTTGCCGACAGGTCGATACAGCTGTCCGCCTCGGTTATCTTGCTAAACAGCAGGCCTGCAGCACCGATTGAACCTGCATCTTTTGTCAGCTCGCTCTTAATGATCTGCACGTCCGATGCAAGATGCTTCAAGGCCCTTTTTATGGATTCTTTTTTGATTTCTTCGACTAAAAGGTCCCAGGCACCAAGCAGGCCTCCGCCTATGATAACTGCCTCAATGCCGAGAAGATTGATGAGGTTTGCTATGCCCATGCCGAGAAACTGGCCTGCTTCCCTGTATATTTCCCTGCTCAGACTATCTCCGTCCAATGCATTTTTAAAGACCGTCTCAGGGGTTATCTTATAAATATTACCCTCACAGCACTTCATAAGCAGGCTTTCAGTTCCTTTTTCCAAAGATGAAACCGCCCTGTCGATTATCGCCCTGCCCGATGCATATGATTCAAGACAGCCGTAACTGCCGCAAGGGCAATATCTGCCGTTAGGCACTATGGTCATGTGTCCGATCTCAAGAGGTCCCTCAAAAAGGCGGCCGTTATATATATATCCGCCGCCCAGGCCTGTTCCGAGAGTGAGTACTACAAAATTATTAAAATTCTTGCCGGCTCCAACCCACTTTTCGCCGTAAGCATATATATTCGCGTCGTTTTCAATGACTATAGGGAGTTTAAACTCCTGTTCAAATATACTGCGAAGAGGTGCGCCGTTAATCGCTGTGATATTGGGTGATTGAAGCACAGTGCCATTTCGTCTGTCTATAAGGCCCGCAATCCCGATACCTATTCCAGCCAGAGCAGAACTGCCAATCGCCGCCTGTGTCCTGTCTTTCGCAATGAACTCTTTTAGACTCTTTACGAGGAGCGGGACAATTTCTTCTTTATTTTTACTATTAACACCCAGGGTAGGGCGCTGAAAGCTCGAGAGCACTGTTCCGTCTTCAGCAGCAAGAACAAACTTGGTATTTGTGCCGCCTATGTCCATGCCGATGGCCATTCTCATCTATATGTTCTCCCGGTTCATTAGTTTGGATATTACTTATATTAAGCAACATAAATATTAGCACAATACGAAAAAGGCTGTAAAGTATAATACGCTTGTGGAAAATGGGGAATCAGCGTGATAAACTGTTTGAATGATTTTTCTTAATAATAAGCTCGTCAAAAGAAAAGATGCTCTCGTATCCGTGTTTGATCACGGGTTTTTATATGGTGATGGAATATATGAGACCTTTCGTGTTTATGACGGGGTCGTGTTTATGCTGCAGGAACATCTTGAGCGGCTCTTTGAATCGGCCTCGTTGATCGGACTTGATATACAAAAGTCGCGAGCTGCGATAAAAAAAGCTGTATATGAGACTCTTCAGGCTAATAAGCTTGACGAGGCTACTATTCGCCTGACCGTCTCTCGCGGGGTGGGTCCATTGGGGCTTGACCCGGCATTATGTAAAAAACCGACTTTTGTCATCATGGTCAATCCTTTTAAGCCGTATCCCTCAAAGTTTCGGCGTAAGGGTATTGCCTTGACAGTGGCCAGGACGCGCCGAAATTATCAAGGGGCGCTTGATCCCAGAATCAAGTCCCTGAATTTTTTAAATAATATACTTGCCAAGCGTGAATCAATAGCGCGCGGGACCAATGAGGCCATTATGCTTAATCATCGAGGTCACCTTACAGAGGGAACGGTCAGTAATCTCTTTTTTGTCAGGGGCGGGGTCTTGTATACCCCATCGATGAAGACGGGTATTTTAGAAGGGATTACGCGGAAGATTATTATTGGCCTTGCGACAGCATCCGGTATAAAGGTTAAAGAAGGCGGGTATGGGCCGGCTGCGCTTATGAGTGCTGATGAGGTTTTTATTTCCAATACATCTATGGAGGTAATGCCTGTCCGTTCGGTTGATGATCATATGGTGCCGGTCTCTCCGGGGAATATGACAAAATTGCTGGGTGCGGATTACCGGAAGTTTCTCCGCAAGTACAAAAGGAGCCATGCTTTATGAAAGATATTGCGGGATATATTGATCACACGCTGCTTCGTGCTGATGCTGTACTGGATGAGATTGAGGTTCTTTGCACCGAGGCTGCTGAATATAAATTTGCATCTGTCTGTATTGCCCCTTTATATGTAAAGTATGCGGCAGGAAAGCTTGCGGGTTCCGGAGTAAAGGTCTGCACAGTAATCGGATTTCCCCTCGGGGCTTCAGGTTCACGTGTAAAGATATATGAGGCCATGGAGGCGGTTAATAATGGCGCGGACGAACTTGATATTGTTATTAATATTGGAGATGCAAAGGCGGGAGAATGGGAGAAGGTAGAGAAAGAGTTATCGGCCATTATAGCTTCTACCCCCGATGCACTGCATAAAGTTATTATAGAGACTTGTTACCTTAATGATGATCAGAAAAAGGCTGCCTGTATTGCTGCAGTCAATGCTGGCGCAGCCTTTGTTAAGACCTCAACCGGGTTCGGTTCATCAGGCGCCAGCGTGCAGGATGTCAGACTCATGAAGTCTGTTGTCGGCGATGCCGGCGTTAAGGCATCCGGAGGTATAAAGACACATTCGGAGGCACTTGCAATGATTGGTGCCGGCGCCTCGAGGATCGGAACCAGTTCAGGAGTGGACATTGTTGAAGGCGGTTAGTAAGGAGCTGCTCTGGAAATGGTATTATAAAGCTCAGAATTAGTATTTTTGAAGATTGAAATATGGAGGTCGGATTAAGATATGTCAAAAGCCGAAGATATTAAAACTTTATTTAAAACAGGGCTTAATTGCTCTCAGTCAATGTTTGTAGGCTTTGCAGAAGAGAGCGGTCTTGACCGTGATACTGCAATGCGGGTGGCCTCATCATTTGGCGGAGGCATGGGAAGGGCAGGTGAGACCTGCGGTGCCATATCAGGGGCACTCATGGTTATTGGTATGAAGTTTGGTAATACCGATGAAAAGGACAATAAGGCAAAGGCCAAGGTCTATGAAGAGGCCGGAAGGTTTATGAAAGAATTTAAAGACCGTAATAATAATGCTGCCTGCAGAGACTTGCTCGGTTTTCAGTTCGGATCTGAAGATGCGCCGAAAGATCCTAAGGAAGTATTTAAGGTTATCCAGTCTAAATGTCCGAAGTATGTGCAGGATGCTACGGAGATACTGGAAGGCATTTTAAAGGATTAGGAATAAAGGCATGTGCCTGCCGGCAGGGGCACTGAGGCATAAAGGCACGAAGGCAGAAAGGCACGAAGGCACAAAGGCAGAAAGGCAGAAAGGCAGAAAGGCAAAGAGGGGGAAGGAGAAGAGTATGAATAAGCTTTCGCATATAGATGAGAAGGGCAGGGCGAGTATGGTGGATGTCAGTACTAAACAGCCGACGCATAGGGTGGCTTATGCGTCCGGCTCGGTCTTTATGGAT
>JADHUV010000029.1 GCA_016784355.1 Nitrospira sp.
TGTTTGGCCTTGTAAGCTTATGTACTAGAGGGTTAACTTTTTCATTCACTTCAGGAGAATAATCATACGTAAACGTGTTTGTGTCTGCGATAATTGCCTTCAGCCTGCCGGCATTTACTTCTGGATACACAAGACTTGTAACAGGGTCAATGTCATAGTCATATTTGTAGTCAATAACTTGGTCATTCCCTGGTATTCCATCTGTTTTTGCAGTCAATTTTATCCTGTGACTAAGTTCGTTGTATTCATAGGTAATGTCGTCATTCGCCCAAGGGCCATCCAGACTTGTCAATCTATGTAAATTGTCATATCCGTAGAAGTATTGAAGCTGTTTGTTGTTCAACGTCGGTTGCGGCTGATTAGTATAGTCACCTCTGGACATTTCTATGACCCGATCGTAATTATCATAAGCATACTCGACATCTAACGTACTTCCTGAATAATCAAGATACCTGAGATTGTGATTTTCATCATAATAGTAATCAGTTGTTATTCCTCTTGAACCTGTACGTTGGGTTAACAATCCTGCACTATCAAATGTCTGTACAACCGACTGTAACTCGATGCCACCAATATCCCAGTATTTTTTAGTTATCGAAAACGTTGTTGCAGGTGGCACAGCATAATCATACTGAAATGTAATATATTTGCCATCAGCGTCAGTGAGCTTGGTCATATTGCCATCAGCATCATATTCATACCTGATTATTCCGGCTGGCCCGGCTACATGTGTGAGCCTTTTGGCTTTGTCATATTTATATCTGGTTATGCGCCCTGACCTATCTGTGTATTTTTTGATCATTCTTGGACAACAGTCACTATATGAATAAGACTCAGATTTAGTGTCAGGATATGAAACTGTCTTTATACGGTTTAAATTATCATATGCATAGGTCAGCATTACCCCACGAGCATCAGTATGAGTAAGTACTCGTCCTTTGCTGTCATACGTAAAGGTATCAGTTGCATTACCGCTCTTATTAATCCTCTGTAATCTGAAATCAGGGTAATAATCGAAAGTCGTTTCTAGTTCAACAGTTGTTCCCTCTGCTTCTGTCATAGTCGTAAGCTGATCGGTTAGGCTATCATAGGCAAATAAAGTCGTAAATACTGGACCAGTATCTCCAGATGGATACTCCTTTAACTCTTTAATTGCATGTAAACTAACTCCTGGGGAATCTTCATAATATGTAAACGCTTTAAGTATAGTTCCATTGCGAGAAATGCTTACAAGGTCAACACCATTATTGAGGTCATAAGCATAGCTGGTTGTGTTGCCTTTATCATCAGTTAATGTTTCAATCATGCCCTTAGCATTATATGTATACACTGTTGTATCACCGTGCTCATCAGTTATTGAAGAAGGTTTTCCTGTTGCATTATCAATAACCATTGAAGTTATTCCACCTGCACGGTTCTTTATCTTTCTTACTTTGCCCTTTGGATTACTCCTATCGAAGATATAGGTGGTCTTCTTGGGATTGGTTAGATTGTTATCTTCGGAAGAGACATATGGCTGATAGTCGTTTTTGCTTATGTACCATGTACGCATGCCATTGTAATAGTACTCTTCACTATTGCCAAGAGGGTCAGTAATTGTGATCCTATGACTTTTCCACATAGGAGCTCCAGGTGCGGGATAAGGGCTTGAGTCATTGTAAGTAGGATCTGCCGGCTCTATGTAGAAATCCGTTGTTCCTCTGTCATTAGTAAGAGAGCTTATGTAAGAATTTGCGTCGTATGTGAGGTCAGTCCATAGGCCTCCCATGTCTGTGATTGTGATAAGATTTTTCCTTTTAGCTGGGTCAGGGTTATTTTCGTCATGCACAAAGTATGCGGTTCTTACGTCCGGAACCGTTCCAATACTAACACTATCGATTATACCCGGTAATGTTGAAGACTCATGAAATGTCATAACTGCCCCAGTAGCATCTGTTACTGTCTCAATTACTCCTCCACCGGAATATGCAATGTTAAGCTCCTTGCCATATACATCAATAATTTTTACGAGCTTCCCAGAAGTTAGGTCATAGCGATAAAGAGTATCATCAAGCAGCCTGACTTCCCAATATGTAACCTGCTCTTCCTCTATAAGAACCTGCGAGAGTACGTTATATATTCCAAAAGGAGCAGAATAACCGGGATTATTATAAGTATAATTATCTTCTCTTCCATCAGGCATGGTAACTGTTACATCACCCGTCGTACCGTCCTCTACAAGATAGCTTCCATAATTAAATACCCACTTATTTCCAAATGGAGAATCTGAAATAACATCGGCTTCTGAGTTATAACTAATCTGAAGTTCGAGCTTAGGCCCAATAGGCGTATCATGCCATATCGGGATGTCTGTCATGAACAGGTTCATATTGATTTCGTTGACTTCCCAAACCGGAGCACCGTTGGCCTGACAATCTACATTGCCGCCCAGATTTGCATCAGGTTTTGTTCTTCCGGCAAAAGCACAAGCATTATCTGAATTTTCATCATCTTTACCATCTCCATTACTATCAAAACAATCTTCTGAAACACCGGAGGTAACATAGCTTCCATTATTAAATGCTGTAGGGGGGCTACCACAGGTTGAGCTATCATTAGTCAGAGCATTAAATGCATCATTACTCATGCAATTATCATTACCTGCCGGATCTACTGAGGCATATTCAGAAGGGGAATATACAGCTGCTGTTGCCCCGCTGCTAGTCGTATAAGACGCCATACATTTGGAACTATCACTATTAAAATAACTCCACTCAGTAATGTCCGAAAAAGTAGTATTAAAAGAATCTGCATCTGCGTATACTGAGTTATCAGCAGGGCAGTCATAATGTGTTGGGGTCTCTCCACAACCACCATAACTCGGAAGAGGCTCACCGCTGCCATCTGTTGGATATGCAGCTCCAGAACCAATCGTAATATCATTGTTCATGGCTGGATATTCATTACATGATTCAAGCCAAACCAACCTATTTGGTTCCCAGCCACTACCTGTAGGATCAGTTAGAGCGCATTTCTCACTGTCATAACTGAGATATTTTGAATAGTTGCAACACCCTGACATGCCAGGGCATCCTCCGAACTTAAATTCATGCCAGCCTTGTGCGTAGGAAACGTTTGGGATCAACAATAGAATCGCCACTATAATCAGAGCAGAGTATAAAGCAATTTGTTTTTTGTAGTGATTGTTCGACAAAATCCCCTCAATTGCCCGACGAACTAAATTTTTAACATTCAAGTTAAAAGCTGTAAAAAGAGATAACCATGCATTAAATCTGTACACAATAAAGCTTGTATTTTAACAGACTTTTATCTTTTTCCCACCTGTCAGACCTGACAGGTAAGAATGATTTTCAGAACAATAGCCGACCTTGCAAATTCTTCGGATATCAGGGCGTAGCATGTGGCGGAAAGCCATACAGAACAGGACTCTGGATAGAGGATATGCCTAAACTCACCTCCATACATGCAATGAAAATCTCTCTAAACACAAGTTTTTTCGTCATTTAGTGCGAATATACAAACCCTCCTGAATCGAGTATTGAACTTGCTAACACCTCAGTTTCAGTGCTAACATAGCAGGCTTACAACCCGGGAATCTAAACCCTATTTACAAACGCAGATACCTGATGAATAATGACACTGACAACTCGATGGAATCCGTCGAAGATAATATACATGTATTGATCTTAGGATGCGGACCGGCCGGACTCGCTGCGGCATACAGTCTGTGCTATAAAAAAGTCAGGGCCACTGTTTTTGAAAAAAGCAGTACTATCGGGGGAATATCAAGAACAGAAAAATTAGGTGATTATTATTTTGATCTGGGAGGTCACCGGTTTTTTTCAAAAAACATGGCCATTAACAAAATATGGAAAGATCTGCTGGGTACTGACTTTCTAAGCAGAAGCAGAAAATCCAGGATTTATTTCAGAAAAAAATTCTTCGATTATCCCCTTAAACCAATCAATGCATTATCAAATCTTGGACTCATTAACAGCTTCTTCATTCTGACAAGTTATCTGTACGCAAAGATACATCCTGTAACGGATGAAACAACACTGGAGCAATGGGTAACTAATCGATTTGGGAAGCGCCTTTATGAAATCTTTTTCAAGACATACACAGAGAAAGTCTGGGGAATTCCATGCACTGCAATAGCAGCAGACTGGGCCGCTCAGAGAATCAAAGGCCTTTCACTTTTAAAGGCCATCAAAAACTCGATCATTCCTTCACATAATAAAATTAAGACACTGACAGATTCCTTTCACTATCCCAAGTACGGACCGGGTATGATGTGGGAAGCTATGGCAGAAAAAAGCATAAGCCGCGGTTCAAATATTCGCTTAAACAGCGGTGTGCAGAAAATATTCCACGATAAAGAACAGATTACCGCTATCGAGGTTTTCGAAAATGGAGAAAAAAGGCGCATAGACGGTTCACATTTCATAAGCAGCCTGCCAATACGGGAGCTGCTGTTAAATATGCACCCTGCTGTTCCTGATGCTATCTTACAAGAGGCCAATAAACTTCAGTACAGGGATTTCATTACTATCGCTTTAATTATAGATAAAAAAAATCTGTTCCAGGATAACTGGATATACATCCATGACCCCGATGTAAAAGTAGGAAGAATTCAGAACTTTAAAAACTGGAGCCCATGGCTTGTACCGGATCAGGATAAAACATGCCTTGGCATGGAGTATTTCTGCAATGAAGGAGATAGTATCTGGAATATGCAGGATGAAGAACTTCGCAATATCGCAACTCGAGAGCTTGTCAGCCTCGAATTGATAAATAATGAAGCTATCGAAGGGTATAAAGTGGTCAGGGTTCCTAAAGCCTATCCCATCTATGATGCCAACTATAAAAACTCGATTGCTGTGATTCAGAAATTTTTAAATGGTTTTAAAAATCTGCAACTAATTGGACGAAATGGTATGCATCGTTATAACAACATGGATCATTCAATGTTAACAGGCATGCTTGCAGCTGAGAATATCTGCTCGGATACCAAATCGGAAAACTTATGGAATATAAATGAAGACACCGACTATCATGAAGAAGATATCATGGAAACTGTAGCTTAAGTAACTATACATCTTCCTGACTCAATCAATAAAACCTCAATTATAGGCTTGTACAATTCACCTATCCTGCGTGGCAACTACCTGATTTCCAACCAATAAATCCTCTTCCGGTGACCTTGCAATCTCCCATTATTCTGCTATAATCAGCTTATACGGGCTTCATCACAAGATGCATATGAACCTAATTCATACATATAATCAAGGAGTTACACCTTGTCAGAACTGGACAAGTTTACTAAAGCACTAAAGGGATTCTCAGCCAGCGGACTTTGCGATGCAATCGGTGATGGTATAAGCATTGTAGACCGTTCATACAAGGTCCTCTATCAGAATGCATTGCATCAGGAGATTTTCGGTAACCATACAGGGGAGCACTGTTACTCTGCCTATGCTCACTCAGGTAGAATATGCACACCCTGCCCAATGCAAGAAGTCTTTAGCAAGGCAGCCATAACCCACTCTGAATGGGAGACGAAAATTCACAAAAAACAACTTTTTTTTCATATCACTGCCTCCCCTTTAAAAGGAGTTGATGGAACAGTGATTGCAGGAATAGAATCTATCCGGAATATCACCGCCAGTAAAAAATCAGAATTATCCCTGAAAATAAGCGAGGAAAAATACAGGACCTTATTTGAGTCGGCTACCGATGCCATATACCTTGTCGACCCGTCTACACAGAAGATAATAGACTGTAACCAGATGGCAGCACAGATGTGCGGCTACACCAATAGAGAGATGAAGAGCATGAAGGTCATAGAGCTTTATCCTGACTCGGAGCAGGTCGTGGTGACACAGATATTTAAAAAAATAATAGCCGAGGGTCAATACTACGGAATCACAGGCATTAACCAGCAGACAAAGTTCGGGGCCCTCATACCGGTCGAGATGAATGCCAGGACAATTACTATTGCAGGGCGTCATTTATGCCTGTGTTTTATACGTGAAATCACAATCCACGTTCAGACAGAAGATAAACTGAGAGAAAGCCAGAATAAATATAGATACCTGGTTGATTCGATGAAAAATGGAATGATTGAACTTAACAGCAAGGGCCTGATAGTTTTTGCTAACCCCAAGTTCCGCGAGATGCTTGGATATAATATGGATGAAATATTAAACCGCCCTATTTCCTCCATGCTTGAAGAAACCAGCCGTCAACATTATCTTAGGGGCACATTAGATCTCAAACGCAATAGTGACAAACCAATGGAACTAAGATTTAAGCATAAAAACGCCAGTATAATAGATATACTCTTTTCATCGTGCTCTATTTTCGATAATGAGGATTACAAAGGCGAATTCGCAATCCTTGTTGATATAACCGAGCGAAAAAAAATAGAAGCTCAGATTAAGGAATGTTCTATAAAGGACGATCTGACAGGGCTTTACAACAGGAGGGGATTTTTCACACTCGCTGAACAACAATATAAACTTGCAGCCAGGAGTAAAAACGAATTATTACTTATCTATCTTGACCTTGATAATTTAAAGCAGATCAATGACCGGTTCGGACACGCGGAAGGCGACTATGCGTTAAAGAGTGCGGCCAAAATCCTCAAAAAAACTTTCAGGGATTCTGATATTATTGCCAGAATTGGAGGAGACGAGTTTGCTGTGCTGCTTACAAAGGTTAACCCATCATTAGAACCAGTAGTGATACGACACCTTGCTGATAACCTGCTCACCTATAACCAAAGCAAGGAAAAAGGTTACAATCTCAGTCTTAGCAGTGGCATTGCTACGTACTCCCCCGACCTGCCTGTTTCTATTAATGAGCTACTATCTGAGGCCGATTCTATGATGTATAAAAACAAAAAAATGCGCCCCGTCCCACCAAATCCAGATAAAGTATTTATGGATCAGCGAGGTTTTCAACGTAAAATTATCAACCAGCAATGCAGTGTTATGTCAAATAACATTGAATCAATACTTCAGGACATAGGGGAAGGCGGCATGCGCATCAGGAGCAAGGAGGAAATGTTCATCAATGGTATTGATGAATTTGCAATAATACACAACAGCAAACAGCTTCTTTCACATGTCTGTACAATAGTCTGGTCGATTCCCGCTAAATACAGCACTACTGAGGGAAACTCAAATGAATATGAAATAGGTTTGAAATTTTTAGGACTGAATCACTCTGATACAACTCACCTTAAGTCTGCTATAAAACATCTGACTAATTGAGATTTTTTCAACCCCGCGCAAGCAGTCAATTCATATAAGCAAAGAAGGAACTCTTCTCACTCCTTAATTGATATAATATATATACCAACCAGCTTATCATTAAGATTTCTACCTGTTCATCCGATAAATAGAAGTCCACGGATATGAAAACACAATGTCACAAGATATATAAACATGCGTAAGATATCATCAAATTCAATGACCATAAGCTATATAACGGCACTGAGCCTGCTGGCCATTCTTGCCATTGCCTCATACATTACCCTTCAGAAAAACAACCGTAGTGAAGAAACAAGTGCAGCAATAGTAAACGTAAGCGGCAGGCAGCGGATGCTATCACAAAGAATTGCCCTAAAGGCAAGAATGCTGACTAACGGGGGCAGTGAAGAGGCAAAAGAAAAGAGCAGGCAGGAACTGCATGAGGCAATCAACCTGATGGAACGCTCTCAATCTGGACTTATCAATGGAAGTCAAGAAATGAATCTGCCGGGGAATCCATCTCTTGAAATAAAAAGGATGCTGTTTTCTGCTCCGATTTTTCTTGATACCAGAATACAGAATTATATTTATGTTGCACGCGACTTTGCCAACTTACAACTTCTCAACTCACGTAGTGACAGCTATCATCTGCACTATCTTACGAGCCGCTCAAACGACCTGCTGATTGCAATAGATGCGCTGGTTCTGCAGTATCAGTCTGAAAGCGAAGATGCCGTAAAGCTACTGCACATGATCGAAGTTGTCATATTAATTCTCACACTTTCTCTGCTTATTGCAATAGCGGTATTTATTTTCCGGCCTATGGTCAGACGCTTAAAACATGAAGCCTCGCAGCTGCAGGAACTTGCCATTACTGACCCGCTTACCGGACTCTTTAACAGGCGTGGCTTAATGACACTCTCTGAAAAACATTTCAGTCTGGCCCTTCGAAGCAAAAGGAACATGACAGTCATATATGTAGATATGGACGGCATGAAGACAATAAACGACAAATTCGGACATAACGAAGGAGATCAGGCGCTACTTGATATAGCAGAGATCCTGAAAAACAGTTTTCGGGAATCCGATATTCTTGCTCGTACAGGAGGGGATGAATTTATTGTTTTACTGACCGAACACACCGAGCCTGAGATGGAGCATGTTATCAGCACCTCTATCCAGCAGGGTTTGATAACTCTAGCCAATAACAGGCAGCGACCCTACAGGCTATCTCTCAGCATCGGAATAGCCCGCTTAGACCCAGACAACCCAAAGACAATTGACGAGCTTATTGCCGAGGCAGACAAGGCCATGTATAAAAACAAACAGCTAAAGGCAGATAAGACATTACACAATGAGTGACAGCAACGTTCTAGCAGGTTATTTCTAAGGTCTCAGGAAGGGGTGATTCTGAAATACCCGCCTTTCTTATCATCAAGAAGAGCGGCAAATAGGCTAGGGGAATCAAAATGCGCCAGTCGCTCGAGCCATTAATACTGACCTGCGCTAAAGTATTCATGTCACCAATAATCGCATAGTTTTCTATTGGCTGATATGTCATTACACCCTCACCTCTCCCTTACTATATAAAGAATATCATATCTTAATGAGATGCCTATATTTATGACTAGATAAAAATATAATACTCATTCCCCAATGCATATAGCAAAGCTATTCAGAGGAGCAGATATCCTGACGAGAGAACTGCTTATCCGCCCTTAGAATAAGGCTCGTTACAGTTCTTTTTTCATCGTCATTGTCATGAGCATTACTCAACCAAAGTTCAAGCGCCTGCCGCGACTCCTGTATGATCACATCAGAGGTCCCGGAAACGATTCGTGCAAGAATGCTCCATTCTGCCAGGAGCATCCCTTTTTTCTTCATTGAGCCGGTCTGACTCAAAAGGGCAAGCCCTTGATTACACATATCAAGTGCAGGCTGAATGTATTGCGGATATGCATCTGCGCAACCAGCTATAAATGCCTCAATTACATTTAATGCCGCATTATGCAGCGCTACGGGCAGCTCATCATTGTCCCCCATATCCTGTTTAAGTCGCGCCCCTTTAAACCCGTTAATTACTGCACCTTTCAGTATGTCGTGATTATCATTATTATTTACAAACATCATTCTGCCGGCAATTCCAAGATTAACGTATGTACCGCTTATCCACTTAAGCTCTACCCCCGGGATCTTAAGACAATGCTGATATTCTCTAATTGCACTCTCAATATCATTATCCCATTCAGCATAATTAGCAAGGTTATTATGATAGTGCCAGAGCAAATTTGGATCAGAGATGCCTTCAGACATACTCTCAAAAAATTGAGCTGCATCTGTCATGGCCATTCGGCCTTTCTCCCTATAATCTTCAAGACGACCAGAAACAACGATCCAGCTCATCTGAAGACAGCAACTTAGCAATAATTCCACCTTGATTCCCTGATCATTCAGCATGTCCTGAAATCTCTGATCATCAAAAAATATTTCAGCAGACTCCTGAAACTTGCCGAGACGTTCTAACATTCGCCCCTCTGCAATCCTGTATTTAAACCAGTTTAAGGGCTGAAGAAAACGTGCCAGATCTAACGCCTCCTGAAACATTCCCGCTCTTTCCGAAAGAACAACCAATGACTTCATACTCTGCAGAGAAAGGCTGTGGTAAAATTCCTCCCGGGACTGTTCATCAATAATCGACCACAGCAGTTTAACCATAAAATACATTTCTGTTGTCCGGGTATTCGCAATATATCTATCACTCAGGGGTGATATGGCCTGCAGAGAAAAACCAGCCTTTGTGGCCAGTCCCATAAGAATCAAAATAGCTATAGGATCCCTCACCCTATCTGTAAAATACATCAGGTCATCGACAATACGACTCTGCATATAAGGGAAGCGGTCCTTTACTCGCTCCAACTCAGCGGGATCCAGTAATGCCGGCATCAAGCTAAGAAGCCTGTAATTTTTGATATGCTCCTCATTCATCATCCGGTAATCCCCGATGCAGCAGCGCAGCATAGCGCTCAGACTCACAATAGTATCATCTGCACCCGGCATGAGGTATGTACGATATTGAGAGGTAATCAATTCAGTCAATTCCAGGGAAACAGAAGAAGATAACGTTATGCCGCTCGAGTTCATTCTGTCTGTCCATTCTGCAGGTAGATTTGCTGTCGACAAATAGACAAGAAGGTCTAAGATTAACCTCTCCGAAGACTCAAGCAACGGGAGGATACCGCCCAGTCCTTCCCTTTCAAGCCAGCATTGCGATGAATGGTCAAAATGCCGAAACTTCATCCGTACCGCAGGCAAGACATCATTAATACGCGTAACAGTGCGTCTCTGATATTCGTGTCTTACATTGAGATTCAAGGCAGTATCAATACCTTCAAACGATGGTATAAGACAATCCCATACCCAGCTGTCAGCTGCAAACACACAGGGATTCCAAACCACAATACTGTCTGCGCCTCTCGACAGCCACTTAATACTGCGTCGAAGTCTCCTTCTTACGCGATGGGTACGCATGTACCACTGATCAATCCATTCACGCATTCGACTGCCCTCACCGGAAAACAGTGATGGAACGAAGGTCGCAATAAGAATAAAAATCGCAACACAGATTGCAAACCACGCCAGCTCAATATTAGTATCAAGGCCGCCTGTCAGGAAAAGAGATTTCATCAAATCTTCATACAGCGAAAGAAGACCGAGCAGTAATGCAAGAAAGACAGATATTGCAAGAGAAAATAATATTACGGAAAAACTATCTAATTTAGAAAAAATGGAAGCCAGCATGCTTCTTTCTCTTATGGCACTATAAAGTTTTTTTTCAAATTCTACAAAAGAGATACCGGCCGGCAGTATTATATTTAACTTCCCATCTTTCAATACTACGATATCGCCATCCCCCTTATATATCTCCCCCGCTCTGAAAAGTGATGCAGTATTAAGTATTATTTCTTTCATATATAACGAGCCTGAACAGGATCAATAAAGGAGTACTGATTATCAAGCACCGGAATTTTCACAGGTGCTGTCGATACTTCATAATCACTCAAAAAATCTTCTCCCATCGCCCGACACCCTTCTTTGACCATATCAATATATAAACGCGGTATGTATACGTCTTTATCCTCAGTCATTAACAAGTGTTCCGTCTTAACCGTAAAAGTATAAATTTTCCCGTCAGGACTATCCACGATAGCATCAGTAATATCTACACATTGATAATTTTTTTCCCGCAGCCCCAATTGAGTAAGTTCTTCTAGAGAAACTTCCAACAGAACCCCGTTTACTGTTGAGTTTTTATCAGGGCATAAATCCAAAAACACGCCCGTTGCTTCTCTGCCAAGGGACTCAAAATAAAGGCGTTCTTTCCCTCTCCAGCATCGCACATATCCTCTTGCAAATGCAGGCACCAGGTCCATCTGCTTAAGTGGTCGTTTAAGTGCATTAGCAGCACTCGGAATATTTATAAGGGAACCGTATCCAAAAACATACATAATAAGATTAATTGTAGCGAACCGTCAAAATATTATCCAGACTTATATTTAATACAGCAGGAGAGTAAATAACTTATTGAAACAATCTTCATACACCATGATAATCTACAGAATATCTTCAATACGTCTGACCGAAGACAATAATTTCTGAGCATCAAGCGGACGGTAGAGAAAGTCATTCACACCTAGACTGAAACCCTCTGCCTCATTCTCACGGTCCTGCTTGTCAGATACACATATAACGGGTGTAAAGGCTAATTCTGAATCATTTCTAATTGTCTTAAGATAATCCATTCTTTCCTGACTATTATTCATTATAATCAATGACGGGGCATCCTTCCGGGTTTCCTCAATAACTTTGGGCGTTGTTGAATAAACGACGTCATACCCGCTGTTCTCAAGAGATGTACAGATCATCTCCAGCTAAGCCTGATCATTATCAAGCACAAGAATTTTCTTTTTTCCTGTGGCAATATTCGTTACAGGACTCATTTTCAGCACCTGAGGGAAGGGTATTCGGGAGGCTATATCCTCTATAGTAGCCATACCCTCCAACATCTTGGACCAGGCATTTTCAAACATTGTCCTCGTCCCTGCCTCCATAGCCGCGGCCCACAAGGCCTCCTCATCCGCACTGCGGGATATAAGGCCCTTAAGCTTCATGTCCATCTTAACCAGTTCATACGCACCTATCCTTCCTTTATACCCTGTACCATGGCAGACCTCACAACCGGTGCCCCTGTAATATTTTTTGGGCAGAGGAAGGCTGTATCGCTCTGCACCATCAGGAATAGGAGCCTCCTGCTTGCAATTGCTGCATACCCTTCTGATCAGTCTCTGTGCGAGAATGCCTGATACCGCAGAATTAACGAGAAAGGGGGCCAATCCGATATCAATCAGCCTTGATATAGTCGATATAGTATCATTTGTGTGCAGGGTACTTAATACCATATGCCCGGTAAGGGCCGCACGGGCAGCGATCTCAGCAGTCTCAAGATCTCTGATCTCACCAAGCATTACTATATCAGGATCCTGTCTCAGCACCGAGCGAAGGGCTGCCCCAAAGGTAAAACCTATGCCTTCATTAATGCCAACCTGTGTGACCTCCGCAAGCTTATACTCAACCGGATCCTCAAGAGTTATGACATTTTTTGTCTCGCTGCGAAGCTGCTGCAAAATAGAATACAGAGTCGTCGTTTTTCCGCTTCCGGTAGGGCCTGTAACAAGCAGCATACCCTGAGGCTGCATAAATATCTCCTGCAACGGTATCACGACATCATCTGAAATACCCAAATCCGCAAGCGGCACCAGACCGGACTCAGGATCCAACAACCTTATAACAACCTTTTCGCCGTGGACAGAGGGAAGCGTAGATATTCGCAGATCTACACTCTTTTTCTCCAGGCGAAGGGCACTCCTGCCATCCTGAGGAAATCTCCGGTTGGTAATATCTAGATGAGATATTATTTTTATTCGGGATATTACCGCATCCTGAATCTGCTTAGGATATGCCTGAATGTTTTTCAGAGCACCGTCTATCCTGTAACGAACCTGCACATAAGCTTCCCTGGGTTCAATATGAATATCACTGGCACCAGACTTCACAGCATCTGCAATCAACACTGTTACAAGTCTGACAATAGGAGGCGCCTCACTCTCTTTAAACATAGCCTTGGCGCCCTCATTTTCAGGGGGATTGTCCTCATCTAACTTAATAAACTCAACATCATCATATTTCGGTAGTTCCTTAAGAACATCCCAGGTCTCATCGGCAGCACCATAAAGGCGTTCAATAGCTGTAAGAATATTATTTTCAGAGGTGATGGCCACAGAGATCTTACATCCGGTCTCAAAAGAGATGTCCTCAATCGTCTCCCAGTCAAGAGGATTGGCCATCGCTATACGCAGATTATTATCTATAAGCTCAAGAGGAATAACGAGCTTACGTTCTGCCGTCTCCCTTGAGATCATAGCCAGGGTCGTCTCATCCGGCTCATAATTGCGGCAGTCCACCATCTGCAGCGAAAGCTGCCTGGTCAATGCTTCCGCTACCTGAATATCCGATATATATCCGAGGGATATAAGAACCTTGCCCAACTTCATATTACTTACTTTTTGCTCGGCCAGTGCACTTTCCAGTTGATCCGATGATATCAGCCCTTCATCAGTAAGAATTTCGCCAAGCTTCTTTTTTCTCATATTTCTTTCACGCGCTCCAGGGGAAGGCATATCATTGACTCAAAAATACAGTTTCAAACCCATACCTAAATAAATTATTATTAAATTCGACATGTTACCTATACATTTCAGCCTGAGTACTTATCGGAAGGCATGAATTATATCTTTAGATCAATTACAGACACTCCTCGCAAGACTTATACTATTGAATATTCACTCCCTTGAATAATCAGCATTTAATATATATTATTATATTTCCGATATAATACTAAATTCATATAGTACAACAGCAAAGGGACTAACAAACATTATTTCATGACTATAGAATCAAGTAAAGACAATAAAAGACAGTTTACGCGCTACAAGAAGCAGACTGACTGCGAGATACAACTTGGCGATGTAACTTACACCGGCAAGGTCGTTGATTACTCTGACGGGATCAGCATACTTACAAAAGACAATCCGGATTTTGTAAAAGGCGCACATGCCGAGATCATGATTCTTGAAAACAAGCTTACATTAAAGGGTGAGATTGTATGGACCCAGAATCTGGGCTACCATATCAAAGCTGGTTTCAGAAGACTCTGTGACCTTAGAGGCAGTTTTCATTACTATCGGCTCTCAGATATCCTTCTAGGTATCAGCAGAAGCGGCAGGACAGGTGTTCTTCTAGTCACCACAGGCGCAACAGTTCGAAAAATATTTATAAAAGAGGGCAGCAAACTCTTTGCCTCATCCTCAAATACAGATGACCGCCTCGGAGCATACCTGCTGCGTAAAGGTATTATCAACCAGCTCGAGTTTACCCAGGCCTCAAATGTGGTCTCCGCTTCCGGACAAAGAATGGAAACCGTACTTATCAGCCTCGGCTACCTGAAAGATTCGGAGTTAGACAAGTTAGTACAGGAGCAGATTGAAGGCATAATACTGGGACTATTTAATCTTGAAGACGGTTATTTCGAATTTATTGAAGGACCGCCGCCGCCGAATGAGCCGATAACGCTGCAGGTCAGCACTGCTAATCTTATTTACAATGGCATCAAGCAGATTAATAACTTTGTACTGATCAAAAAGATGTGCCCTTCTCTGGATGCGGTATGCACACTGGCAGATGACCTGACTGAGATATCCAAGGCCTTCGACTTCGAAGATATTGACAATCAGATTCTTTCGCTTGTAGATGGTTCAAATTCCGTAAAAAAGATACTGGCACTATCTCCCACTCCAAATTTTGAGACTCTGAAAATACTGGTTACCTTTATCAGTATCGGTCTAATTCATGTTCGTGAGGAAGACGAGACACCTGGATCAATACCTCTTGATCTCTTTTTTGACTCCCCTTTTGAGGAGGAACCGGAAAAGCCCGCAGATCAGAGTATGGAAAACAGTGAAGTTATACTTGTTCCTGAACCTGAAGTACCTGAACAGATGATCCTCGAGCCTTCAGCAATGCATAATACCGCTGAAGCCATCACAAATAAAACATCAACAGATGGGGATGAAGGGTCAAAGAATGAAGAAGAGATCATTATAGCCAAAGAGAAAAGACAGACAGAAAAAATGGCACTGGCAGAAGTTCGGGCACAGGAAGAAATGGAGGCCATAGAACGACTGCAGGAAGAAGCAAAATTACGACAAAAAGCTAAGATGCAATTATCAGAAATTATAATAAATGAACATGACGCTATCCGCTCCGAACCTGTCATTTCCGAACCTGTTGTACCCGCGGTTACTACCGCTGAAACTACAGCCCTTGATATTGCAGCCTCAGAAGCAAGAATTAAAGAGGCAGAGGTCAGAGCGAGGCAGGCAGAGGAAAGGGCAAGAGCAGCTGAGATCCGCGCCCGAGATGCCGAAGAAAGAGCCCTAATGGCGGAAGCTGCTGACACTTCAAATAATAAAAAAGTTGTGCCTCATGTTCTACCTGGTGAGATATCAAGCCTTCCTCCTAAAGCACCGTTTCCAAAACAGGAAACCACCTATATAGAGCCCGAAGAATCCGAGATAGACATATTTCCGATAACTCCAAAGAAAATATACAAAACCACGCCTGATAAGTCCGGAAAGGTCTTAAAACCTGCGATGACAGTTCTTTTGGTTGCAATAGCACTGGGAACTGCTGTATTTTTCCTGAGTGACAGGTTTGATTCTGATAAATCAACTCCTGATATTACGGACATTGCACAAAAAGTCGCAGAGCCTCCAGTTACCAGTACCTCAGTTGAAACGACCTTTGTGATTTCGCGGAAAAACTCACCCTACCCGGGTTACCACAAAGAAGCCCTAGCAAAATTTTTAAACGAGTAAAACCTTTATTACATATTTTTTTTGATTATTTCAAGGAGCTTTTCAGAGATCTCGGGCTCATGGCCTTTCAGCCCGTTATAAATAGCCATTGCTTTATCAGTATTACCTGTCTTCACATGAGCAATGCACAGCCCGGTTAAAGCATCAAAATGACCCGGCTCAATATTTATAACCTTTTCAAATGCAACAACAGCCTGCCCTGGCCTGTTTAAAAACAGCAGCGAATACCCAAGCCCGTTATAGTAAGCAGATACATCAGGCGAGAGTTCTGTTGCAGTTCGAAAGTATCGAATCGCTTCTGCTGGCCTGTCCATTTTCAGCAATACTACTCCATACCAGGCATTAAGATCCGGATCACTGCGATTGCCCTCAATTTCAGTCTTTAATATCTGATGAGCAGCATTATATTCCCCCTGATTCACCAGGGAAACAATCATACTTAAAGTGCCTTTCAAAGTACTAATTTTTTCATTCGGCTGAGACTTTGCCGATTCAGGCTTCTCCGGCTCGGGCTGCCAAGGTTCAACCTGAGGCAAAATTTCAGGCAGAGGTTCTGATACCTCTCTTTCTTTTACAACATTTATACTCTCATCAGCAGGATGAACAAACATCCTGACTATCCTGTCCTCTTTTATATATGCCTTCTTAAGCACAGCATCAGGAAATTCTTTTCTGATACTCTCAAGAAAGCCAGCAGCACCTCTGTAATCTCCGAATTTACCAAGCCTTAGAGTATAATAGTCTCCGATTTTCTCAATACGTAGATACCCTAGTTCCCCTGGATTCAGCTTCGCTGCAACCGTATCATAATGCCTCTTGGCAGGGGCCTCATTTACATAACTTACAATCTGTATCGTATGATATTCCTGCTCAGCACCGAGATTTTGTATACCTTCTAGATGCTCAGTCGCAGGTGACTTTCTCTCATTCTTCTCAGCTTCAACTTTACCGGTAATTATCTTTTCCGACTCAGCCAGCATGCTCTCTCCGGCAGCCGGGGCAGAAGCAGATGTCACCCTGTAAATCTTTACGACCCTGTCACCTCGCACATACCCTTTTATTACAGCGGCTTCCGGGATTTCATCTTTAAGCGACTCATATAACCCGGAAACATCATGATAACTCTCAAACCTGCCAAGTCGCAGGGCATAGTACTTTCCGACTTTCTCAACTCGCAAAAAAGGCAGTTCATTTTTTTTAAGCCTTCCGGCAATCACTTCAAACTGCCTCCTTGCCGGTGCCTCATTTACATAACTTATAAGTTGGATTGTATGATAAAGGCGATCATCATCCAGGTCAGTTAGTGGTCCATCAACTAAGTGGGCAATATTATTAATTTTTCTGTCAGCCTTTTTTGTTTGAGCTGATTCCTGAAATCCTGTACCATACAATTGAATCAGTCTGTCCTGTCTCATAAATCCCGTTCTCTGCACAGCATCAGGGAACTCTTCCTGTAAGGAAGCAAGAAGTGCTGCAGCATCTCTGTAATTGTCATATCGTCCAACCCGAAGCACATAGAACCTGCCTATCCTCTCCACACGCAGATATTCCAGTTGATCAGCATCAAGGGACGCTGCTAAAACATTATACTGACGAATAGCAGGGGCTTCATTCACATAACTACTTATCTGCACAGTATGAAAAAGCTCGGCAGCAAACGGCATCAGCGGCAAAAATAATATGATCACCAGAACAATATGATATCTTGTCATACTAAAGCTCAATTTTCTTATATAAATCCTCTTACAATGTTTATTATTTATCCGGTCTATACTTGTATATAATTATCGGAATTATTAATATTAAACTAAATCCTATTTAAATTTCTTACATAATATATATGTATGTCATAATTTACAGAAGCAACTATTAAGAATTACTATTTTAATGAATGCGTTAAAGAGCAAATACTAAGCGGGGATAAATAATTTGCAGGGATATTTCATAAATATCAGGACAATAAATTTCATATCAACTCTGTCAGTTATCGTCCTAACATATCCTGAAGTTTACCAAGCAAAACAGAAGGCACAACAGGTTTCTGCATAAAACATATATTTCCGGCGGGCTTAGAATTTAAATAAAATAAATCGCATGAATATCCACTTAAAAAAATAGTCTTAATCTCGGGATTCATTAATACAATTTCTGTATAAGCATCCTTGCCATTTTTATTAGGCATTAATATATCAAACAACAAAATTTCGATCCTATCCCCGTGAACGATAAAATTATCAACTGCCTCGATACCATCAGCAGACTTAATCACATTATATCCATGCATCTCCAATATTTCCGCGGTTGAAGTCCTTATATATTCATCATCCTCAGCATAAAGTATTGTTCCAGATGCAGACTTCTCTATATGCGATTTCTCAGTCATGTTTAGACAAGTAGCTACTTTTAAAAGTAGACATGTTCAGCAAACATGCTAATTTACTATCAGACGTCAAACAAAATATCCCCATACCTTATAATTATACTTATTTATTTGTGCAAGTCACCTCGTAAATCTACGAGGTGACCTAACTGACAGTAATAATGTAAAGTATAAGAATTCTAGATTTAAAAATAGCAAAGCGCTTCAATATGGGGATTATAGGGCCAGGATTCTATGTCACAATTAAAAAGAAAGACTATACATTGAGTACGCTTCTTATCGTAGAGGATGATATGGCAGTACGAGTATCTTTAACGGAAATCCTGTCAAGCGAAGGATATGAAACCTCCATTGTCGCTACCGGAGAAGATGCACTCAAAACTGTAAATAAAGTATCATATGATTTAGCCTTACTGGATGTCAGACTCCCTGACATGAATGGAATTCATTTATTGAAAAGAATCAAACATATAAACAGCGAGATCCCTGTTATAATCCTGACAGGATATGGAGATGTTAAAGATGCGGTCCAGGCAATGAAACTTGGCGCCTATGACTATTTAGAGAAACCATGCGACCATGAGCTATTAGTCAACTGTATTAAGTGCGCATTACAAAATCAAACCCAGGATTTAATAAAATTAAATACACCCCTCTCCTCAAGAGAAAAAGAAGTACTTAATTGGTTGAAACTCGGAAAAAGTTCTGCTGACATTTCTCTGATCCTTGGTATAAGCTCTAGAACAGTAGACTTTCATGTTAATAATATTATGAAAAAATTTGATGTTATAAGCAGAATACATGCTGTCGCACTGGCAGTCAAGCAGGATATCAACCCCGATAATTAGCAGATTAGATTAAACTAACTAACTTTATATTCCTCCTATACTGAAGCTGCGGCTGTTAATAAAATTTGTAAATATGGCAGAAAATGCAACCGCAGCCACTGCCATTAACTCTTTATCTGCATAAAGCTTAACTAAATTAATTTTGATCTGATCCCTGCTCTCTGAATAAAAATAGTTTCGAAACAGACCATCAAGAAGGTAATTGGTCTGAGTAGAAATTTTCTGCAAACCACCCCTCTGGCAATAATCCATAACATCGAGAAGTAGTTTTTTTTGTTTACCTATGTCAGTCATATGATAGGTTACTATATGAAGCATAATATTATTGGCCTCATTAATACTTGCAGTTGCGACAGAATTATACAAATTCTGCGTACCTTCATCAAATGTGACTTTTTCAGAATTTAAGAGCGACAGAAAAATAGCACTCTTATATAACTCATATAATCTTTTAGCCCCATTAATCTTACGGTCAACATGTTTCAGATGATAACTTTTGCTGCCAAGAGTTGCATCAGCAAAAAGCATTTTAAAAATATACTGGTAAAAATCTTCGCCTGATCTATCCTCATAGAGATCCATCCTCAGGTCAAGAGTATTATCTAAACGGTCCGCAAGCTTAATCCTGATCAATTGCGGGGTAGCTGTTGCGCGGGTAATAATAGCCGTCAGATACTCAAGATATGATTCATGCGTTTCCCGTGCGAGAAACTGTATCCGTTCGTTAAGCAGCCAATTGCTTTGCTCATCTATCTGATCCATAAGTTTAGCATAAGCAGATTGAAGCCACACCCACTTATCAGGGGGATAATTACCTTCCAGTATGTCCTCATCCTTGTCATGTAAAAGTATGGTCAGAAGATCCATTATAGAAGTCTCACTGCCACTCAATGAAAATAAGGCCGTTGCACGAATTGGATGCAAAACGGCAAAAGGTCCAAGATGTCGGCGTTTTTCACTATAGGCCTCTCCCAAATACTTCAGTGTGTCGATAATAATTAATTCATCAGCAGCGGACAGATCATTAGTATGCATAAGTGAAAGTACGGCATTCCACTCTATAGGATCAGCCGATAATTGATAATTCAGATGCATAGAGCGGTCAAAAAAATCACTTATATCAATAATAGAACTCATATTTTCGCCTTTTCCTCATTTAAGTCAAATCTAATGCGTTATATACGTTAAAATGTATGTAAAAACTATATCCTGTAATCTGTAAAAAATCCACAAAAAAAGGCCATCAATAAATGATGGCCATAATTTTTGTATCTTTTCATATCCAACTGAATGGAAATAGAGTAATGGGGTCAAGGCTCACGGCCAATTAGTACTGGTTAGCTTAATCCGTCACCGAACTTACACACCCAGCCTATCAACGTGGTAGTCTTCCACCGGCCTTTAGTGTCGAATAAACGACAAGGGAAATCTAATCTTGAGGTGGGCTTCCCGCTTAGATGCTTTCAGCGGTTATCCCATCCAAACATAGCTACCCAGCATTGCCCTTGGCAGAACAACTGGCACACCAGAGGTTTGTCCATCCCGGTCCTCTCGTACTAAGGACAGCTCCTCTCAAATTTCCGACGCCTACAACAGATAGGGACCGAACTGTCTCACGACGTTCTGAACCCAGCTCGCGTACCGCTTTAATGGGCGAACAGCCCAACCCTTGGGACCTACTACAGCCCCAGGATGCGATGAGCCGACATCGAGGTGCCAAACTGCGTCGTCGATATGAACTCTTGGACGCAATCAGCCTGTTATCCCCGGAGTACCTTTTATCCGTTGAGCGATGGCCCTTCCACATGGAACCACCGGATCACTAAGTCCTGCTTTCGCACCTGCTCGACCTGTATGTCTCACAGTCAAGCTCCCTTATGCCTTTGCACTCGATGGCTGATTTCCGACCAGCCTGAGGGAACCTTTGAACGCCTCCGTTACTGTTTGGGAGGCGACCGCCCCAGTCAAACTACCCGCCAGACAATGTCCTCTTCCCAGATAATGAGAACGAGTTAGAATCCCGATACAACAAGGGTGGTATTTCAAGGTTGGCTCCACCGAGACTAGCGTTCCGGTTTCACAGCCTCCCACCTATCCTACACATGCAATACCAAAATTCACTGTCAAGTTATAGTAAAGGTTCACGGGGTCTTTCCGTCTTGTTGCAGGAAACCGGCGTCTTCACCGGTAACTCAGGTTCGCCGAGCCTCTCGCAGAGACAGTGCCCAATTCGTTACGCCATTCGTGCAGGTCGGAACTTACCCGACAAGGAATTTCGCTACCTTAGGACCGTTATAGTTACGGCCGCCGTTTACCGGGGCTTCGATTCGGAGCTTCGGTCCGAAGACCTAACACCTCCTGTTAACCTTCCGGCACCGGGCAGGCGTCAGTGCCTATACATCCTCTATTAGAGTTAGCAGACACCTGTGTTTTTGCTAAACAGTCGATTGGGCCTCTTTAGTGTCACTCCTGTTGCCAGGAGTACCCCTTCTCCCGAAGTTACGGGGCCATTTTGCCGAGTTCCTTTGCGAGAGTTCACTCGCTCGCCTTGGTATCTTCTACCCGCCTACCAGTGTCGGTTTACGGTACGGTCATCCATGATACTTCCAGAGAAGTTTTTCTTGGCAGCGTGGAATCAGTGACTTCTCCCTGATTACCAGGGATCCGCGTAACTCTTCGGGCTAACAGTGACCGGATTTGCCTAATCACTACCCTGAAAGCTTGCACCGGGACAACCAACGCCCGGCAACACCTATCCTCCTGCGTCCCTCCATAGGTCAAACGCATCACAGATGGTACAGGAATATTAACCTGTTGTCCATCGTCTACTCCTTTCGGCCTCGACTTAGGCCCGACTAACCCTGGGCGGACTATCCTTCCCCAGGAAACCTTAGGCTTACGGCGAGTCTGTTTTTCACAGACTTTTACGCTACTTGTGCTGACATAATCTCTTCCATCCTCTCCACCCTGGCTCACGCCAGAGCTTCTACGATGAATGGAATGCTCCCCTACCGCTCCAGTAAACTGAAGCACGTAGCTTCGGTGTAGAACTTAAGCCCCGTTAAATCTTCGGCGCATGACTACTAGACCAGTGAGCTATTACGCTTTCTTTAAAGGATGGCTGCTTCTAAGCCAACCTCCTGGCTGTTTATACGGTCTTACATCCTTTTCCACTTAGTTCTATCTTAGGGACCTTAGCTGACGTTCTGGGCTGTTTCCCTCTCGACTACGAATCTTAGCACCCGCAGTCTCACTCCCATGCTTAATCGTTGAGGCATTCGTGGTTTGATTGGGTTTGGTACCTCTTGCGAAGCCCTAGCCCATTCAGTGCCCTACCTCCCCAAGACACACATGAGGCTGTACCTAAATACATTTCGGGGAGAACCAGCTATCACTAGGTTTGATTAGCCTTTCACTCCGACCCACAGTTCATCCGAGCCATTTGCAACTGACAACGGTTCGGGCCTCCATGCCGACTTCTCGGCACTTCACCCTGACCATGGGTAGATCACCTAGCTTCGGGTCTACTAAATGCAACTAAATCGCCCTATTCGGACTTGGTTTCCCTTCGGCTCCGGCCGTTATGGCCTTAACCTTGCTACATTCAGTAACTCGCCAGCTCATTAATCAAAAGGCACGCAGTCACCCGGACGAATCCAGGCTCCTACAGCTTGTAGGCATACGGTTTCAGGTTCTATTTCACTCCCCTCACCGGGGTTCTTTTCACCTTTCCCTCACGGTACTTGTCCACTATCGGTCATCAGTGAGTATTTAGCCTTGGAGGGTGGTCCCCCCAGATTCCCACGGGATTTCTCGTGTCCCGTGGTACTCAGGATACCGCTTCGGCTGCTATAAAGTTTTGCATACAGGCCTTTCACCTTCTATGGGCGAGCTTTCCAACTCATTCAACTACAATATAACAGTCCTACTAATGCGGTCCTACAACCCCTGACTTTAGCAGTAAACACTCAGCAGTAACCATATATAATGTTACATTCTGATTGCTTAGTGCTAAAGTCAGGTTTGGGCTCTTCCCCGTTCGCTCGTCGCTACTCAGGGAATCTCGTTTGATTTCTCTTCCTCCGGTTACTGAGATATTTCACTTCGCCGGGTTCGCTTCATATACCTATGTATTCAGTATAAGATACCCAGACTTTACTCTGGGTGGGTTTCCCCATTCGGAGACCCACGGATCAAAGGATACTTACTCCTCCCCGTGGCTTATCGCAGCTGGCCGCGTCCTTCATCGCCTTCTGATGCCAAGACATCCACCATATGCCCTTACTTCCTTGACCCCTTTACTCTATTTCCTTCAGTTTTCAAAGATCAAACAGTACAGCAATATAAAATTGTTGTACTGCTTAATTCTAAATTATTAAAAAAGTAGGCCCGCAAAAATCGTTGTTTTTGTTTAATGACACAATGTGTCCGAAGCAATGTTACACCTAGCTCCTTAGAAAGGAGGTGATCCAGCCGCAGGTTCCCCTACGGCTACCTTGTTACGACTTCACCCCAATTACCGGCCATACCTTCGGAAGCTGCCTCCATTGCTGGTTGGCTCACCTACTTCGGGTACAACAGACTTTCGTGGTGTGACGGGCGGTGTGTACAAGGCCCGGGAACGTATTCACCGTGGCATGCTGATCCACGATTACTAGCGATTCCAGGTTCACGGAGTCGAGTTGCAGACTCCGATCCCAACTTGGACTGGCTTTGTGGGATTGGCTCCACCTCGCGGTCTTGCATCCCTCTGTACCAGCCATTGTAGCACGTGTGTAGCCCTAGGCATAAGGGCCATGCGGACTTGACGTCATCCCCACCTTCCTCCAGCTCTTCGCCGGCAGTTTCCTCAGAGAGCCCCGTTAAGGGCAACAGAGGATGAGGGTTGCGCTCGTTGCGGGACTTAACCCAACACCTCACGGCACGAGCTGACGACAGCCATGCAGCACCTGTGCAAGCTCCTTAGTAAACTAAGGTCATTACCCTTTCGGGTTCTTACCACAAGCATGTCAAGCCTAGGTAAGGTTTTGCGCGTAGCGTCGAATTAAACCACATGCTCCACCGCTTGTGCGGGCCCCCGTCAATTTCTTTGAGTTTTAACCTTGCGGCCGTACTCCCCAGGCGGCGTACTTAATGGTTTCCCTTCGGCACGGATGACTATCGCCACCCACACCTAGTACGCACCGTTTAGGGCGTGGACTACCAGGGTATCTAATCCTGTTTGCTCCCCACGCTTTCGCGCCTCAGCGTCAGTCATTGCCTAGAGGGCCGTCTTCACCACCGGCCTTCCTCCTGATATCTACGCATTTCACCGCTACACCAGGAATTCCGCCCTCCCTTGCACGACTCAATCCTGACAGTTTCAAATGCACTTCCTGGGTTAAGCCCAGGGCTTCCACATCTGACTTATCAGGACGCCTACGCGCCCTTTAAGCCCAGTAAATCCGAACAACGCTTGCCACCTCTGTATTACCGCGGCTGCTGGCACAGAGTTAGCCGTGGCTTATTCTTAGGGTACCGTCACCCGAAGGCTTCTTCCCCTACTAAAGGAGTTTACGACCCAAAGGCCTTCTTCCTCCACGCGGCGTCGCTGCGTCAGGCTTTCGCCCATTGCGCAAAATTCCCCACTGCTGCCTCCCGTAGGAGTCTGGACCGTGTCTCAGTTCCAGTGTGGCCGATCAACCTCTCAGTCCGGCTACCCGTCTTTGCCTTGGTGAGCCATTACCTCACCAACAAGCTGATAGGACACGGGCCCATCCAAAGGCACCAATGTTGCCATTGGCTTTCATGGCAAGGAATTTCACCTCGTCATTATATTCGGTATTGATCCCGGTTTCCCGGAGGTATCCCAAACCTTAGGGCAGGTTGCCCATGTGTTACTCACCCGTTCGCCACTAGATAACATGATGCTTCACACCGAAGTGATCCACTTCATGCATCCCGTTCGACTTGCATGTGTTAAGCGCGCCGCCAGCGTTCGTTCTGAGCCAGAATCAAACTCTCAATTTTTTAATATTGACTTGCGGGCCTACTTTTTTAGTTCTCAAAGATCAAAGATACACCCAACGGTGTATTGAATTGCTACCTTTTTAAAGGAGGTATTGAGGCGTCCTTCTGCGTGCTACCTCTGCTTATTTCGTCAAGACACTTGGGGTCTGACTCAGCAAGCTCAATAATTTAACCCGAAACACCGCTTTCTGTAAATACCGGCATTTGGCGATTAATCAGCTTTATTCCGTATTAACAGGTTATATCTGCGATTATCTAGCATTTACTCACTATTATGATTATTATTTTTTATCGGCATATCTCACTAAAACCATGCAAATATAGCACCATTGATCGAGATAACTAATTGAATAATTTCAATAATATATAAATTCATCTTTCATGAAATAAAAAGGTACTCTGCATGGCGAATCATTGATAAAATTGTTTTTACCTACTTTTCACCCTTTTTTCAAGTAGCCATGCCAGGCAAAACATTCACAAATTTCCTTATTTACAGGGAAACCCCCTAATATTAAAGAATATTTCTAAAAAATGAGTTTCTTGACACAACATAAGGCGTGTTGCTATATTAGTAGCACTCTAATGTAAAGAGTGCTAATTACTATGAAAACACTAGATAAACGCCGGAAGGAAATACTGTGGGCCATCATTCAGAGTCATGTAGAGCTGAATGTACCCATTGGATCCATGCTTGTCCACAAGAGGTATTCAATAGATGTATCTCCAGCAACCATTCGCAATATCATGGTGACACTGGAGGATATGGGCTATATTGCTCAGCCCCATACATCCGCTGGAAGAGTTCCTACTGAAGAGGGCTATAAATTCTATGTAGATATGCTGATGAATGAGCAGGATTTCACCATGAGTACAATCCTTTCAGAGGAACTAGCAGCCGGGCTTCGCGGCACTGAGAGAAATAGCACTATTCTTATTAAAGAGGCGGCCAGAACTCTATCCGACTACACGCAATGCCTTGCACTGATTACCCCGCCTAACAGGGTCGGTATAATTATGAAGCGTATAAAATTTATCCGCTTTGAATCCAGAAAGGCCCTTGTACTAATCATTGCTGAGGACGGGACAATAAATAACCGTGTAATACACCTTGACAATGAGCACAGCCAGCAGCAACTTGATGAGGCAGCGGCTATGCTCTCCAGAAAATTTCACGGACTGCCTATCGAAAGGATTGCAGAAAAACTGGCTTACCAGCTGTATAAGGACAAACAGGTATATAATGAATTGATTGAAAGCCTGATCTCTTACTGCAACGATATCTCTATGCATCAAGCGGAAAGATTCCCCTTCCATGATATTGCAGGGACTTCCAATCTGCTGGACTTTGCAACTTTGGGCCAGATCAAGGAGATCTTAAGGGCTATCGAGAATAAGGAATTCATGCTAACATTACTTCGTGAATTAAATAGTGCTGAAGGAACCAGAGTGCTTGTAGGCATGAAAAACATTCTGCCTGCAATGAGCGAGTTAAGCATGGTTATATCAACCTACAGCGGTTATCTTGCAACCGGAGGCGCAGTAGGCATCATCGGCCCTACGCGTATGAATTACAGAGAACTCATACCAGTAGTGGACCAGACAGCAAAAGCATTAACTGACATTTTATCTGAATCTTAAGGAGATAGCATAAATGAGTAAAGAGAACACCGAAGAGCAGCCTCTCGACGAGGGCAGCATCAGCGAAAACTTAGAGGTAGATTCTGCCGAGGATACTGATGCCGATCAGGAGATAAAGGATATTCAGAAGGCGACTGAAGAGGCCAACAACAAATACCTTCGCCTGTATGCAGATTTTGAGAACTACAAAAAAATATCTGCCAGAAACAGGGAAGAAGTCCTGAAGTATGCCAATGAGGGACTATTGACCGATATGCTCACCGTAATTGATCACCTTGAACTGGCACTGCAGCACTCAGACAGCACCGAGGCCGCCAATTCCCTGGCTGAGGGTATAGATCTTACGCTTAAAGAGTTGCGTAATGTACTGGAAAAACATGATCTTAAAATGATAGAAGCAGAAGGCAAGGCATTTGACCCCTCTGTACATCATGCTATAGCACAGACCGAAACAGATACCGTAGAGGAGAATATCGTCATTAAAGAATTCCGCAAAGGTTATATATATAAGGACAGAGTAATCCGTGCATCAATGGTCGAGGTTTCAAAAAAACCGGCCGGCGAGTAATCATTATAAACTTATGAACGATACAGAACTAAAACTTAATACATTATATAAATAACAGGAGGAGTATAAAAATGGGTAGAGTAATCGGCATTGACCTTGGTACAACAAACTCTGTAGTAGCAGTTATGCAGGGCGGTGAACCAGTCGTAATAACAAATCAGGAAGGTAACAGAACCACGCCGTCGGTTGTAGCATTCACAGATAAGGGGGAAAGACTGATCGGCCAGATAGCAAAGAGGCAGGCGATCACTAACCCTGAAAACACCATGTTTTCAATAAAGAGACTTATGGGAAGAAAGTTTAATTCCAGAGAGGCCGAGGACGCCAAGAAAAAGCTCCCTTACAAAATAGAAAACGCTTCTAATGGAGATGCCCATGTCTCTGCATACGGCACCACATATTCACCGCCGGAAGTAGCCGCAATGATCCTTCAGAAGCTGAAACAGGCTGCTGAAGATTACCTGGGTGAGCCCGTAACGGATGCAGTTATTACCGTTCCTGCTTACTTTGATGACAGCCAGAGACAGGCTACTAAAGACAGCGGAAAGATCGCCGGACTGAATGTACTGAGGATCATAAATGAGCCAACAGCTGCAGCACTTGCCTATGGCATGGACAAAAAGAAAGAAGAGAAGATCGCTGTCTACGATCTGGGCGGAGGCACCTTTGATATATCCATCCTCGAGATTGGGGAAGGCGTTGTAGAGGTAAAATCCACACACGGGGATACTTATCTCGGCGGTGACGACTTTGATCTTATAATAATGGACTGGCTTGTAGCAGAGTTTCAGAAAGATACAGGCATCGACCTGCATAGTGACAAAATGTCTCTTCAAAGACTTAAGGAGTCTTCCGAGAAGGCCAAGATCGAATTATCCTCCGCAATGGAAACAGAGATCAATCTTCCATTTATTACAGCCGATGCATCCGGGCCTAAGCATCTTGTTATGAAACTTTCCAGGTCTAAATTTGAGCAGCTCACAAATGACCTTATCCAAAGGACTATAGAACCCTGCAAAAAAGCACTGGCAGATGCGGGACTGAGCGCCTCGGATATTGATGAAATCATATTGGTAGGCGGACAGACAAGAACCCCGAAGGTGCAGGAAGTCGTAAAGGCATTTTTCGGCAAAGAGCCTTCAAAAGGTGTTAATCCTGATGAAGTAGTAGCAAGCGGTGCAGCTATTCAGGCCGGCGTTCTAAAGGGCGAGGTCAAGGACGTTCTTCTTCTGGATGTCATCCCTCTGTCTCTCGGCATCGAGACTCTCGGAGGTATCTTCACAAAACTGATAGAAAGAAACACCACCATCCCGACAAAGAAGAGCCAGACCTTTTCCACGGCGGCCGATAATCAGCCTGCTGTTACAATCAAGATATGTCAGGGCGAAAGAGAGATGGCCAATGACAACAAGCTGCTTGGCAATTTCGAGCTCGTAGGAATACCACCGGCACCCAGGGGAATGCCCCAGATAGAGGTGACCTTTGACCTTGATGCAAACGGCATTCTCCACGTCTCAGCAAAAGACAAAGGCACGGGCAAGGAGCAATCTATACGAATCACCGCCTCAAGCGGGCTCTCAGATGAAGAAATCAATAAGATGACAACCGAGGCTGAGGCACATGCATCCGAAGATAAAACGAGAAAAGAGCTGGCGGAAGCAAAAAATGAGGCCGACACGTTAATATATTCAGTCGAGAAGTCTGTATCAGAGCATGGCGATAAGGTCTCAGCAGAAGACAAAGAAAACATTACCGCAGCCCTTGAAAAGTGTAAAAACTTAAAAGATACAACTAGCGACCCGGCCGAACTGAAAGCAGCCATTGAAGCACTGACTAAAGCTTCTCACAAGTTAGCTGAAGAGATATACAAAGAAACCGCGGCAGCCTCCGGGACTTCAGAAGGAGCTGCTGACGATGCATCCGGTGAGCAGCCTGACAAAGAAGATGTAGTCGAGGCCGAATTTGAAGAAGCAGACAATAATAAAAAGGAGTAAATGCATACAAATGTGGTAAATAATTATCACTTCGTGCATAAGACTGACAATGTCAAAAGACTATTACAAAACACTGGAAGTAAATAAAGACGCCACAAATGATGACCTTAAAAAGGCATATAGAAAACTGGCGCTTAAATACCATCCTGACCGCAATCCGGATGATAAACAGGCAGAAGACAATTTCAAAGAAATCAATGAGGCATATGCCTGCCTGAGCGATACGCAGAAGCGTGCTCACTACGACCAATTCGGCTCAGAAGAAGGAGCAGGTGCAGGCGGCTTCGGAGGAGGGTTTGGTGATTTCTCTGGAAACTTCGGCGATATATTCGGAAGTGTCTTTGGAGATATCTTCGGCGATGCCCGCGGACGCGGAAGGACAAGGGCCACACAAGGACATGACCTGCGCTATGACCTGGACCTTACTCTAAATGAAGCTGTCTTCGGCACAGAAAAAGATATAATTATCCCCGGACTGGAAGACTGCAAGACCTGCACCGGAACCGGAGCCAAACCCGGTACCAGCCCGATAACCTGCAAGACCTGTCAGGGCACAGGACAGACGAAAATGCAGCAGGGATTTTTCACTATTGCGCGAACATGCCATTCCTGCCGGGGTGCAGGACAGATCATATCCGATCCCTGTACAGCCTGTAATGGTCAGGGTAAAGTACGCAAAGAACGTAAAGTAAATCTCAAAGTCCCGGCCGGTGTCGATACAGGCATACGACTTAAAATGACGGGGGAAGGGGAAGCAGGAACGCACGGCGGGCCGCACGGCGACCTTTACGTAGTTCTTGATGTTAAGCCGCATCCTTTTTTCAAGAGAAAAGATAATGACCTTCACTGCGAAGTCCCGATATCATTCGTACAGGCTTCACTGGGCGGAGAGATCGAGGTCCCTACCATTGACGGCAATGCACACATCAAAATCCCGGCCGGTACACCGTCCGGCAGGGTCTTTCACTTAAGGAGCAAGGGCGTGCCCAAACTGGGATCATACGGAAGAGGAGATCAGTTTGTAAGTATATTTATCGATGTGCCGAAAAAACTCAGCACCCGGCAAAAGGAATTACTAAAAGAGTTTGCAGAGATAAGCGGGGATGATGTAGCCAAGGGATTTATGGATAAAATTAAAGACATCTTTCATCAGCATCAGGACCAGAAAGAGGCAAAATAGATTCAGCTGCTTAACACTTCAGGTATTCTACAGCCGGTTAACTTCAGAGTTCACCGGCTGTTTTTTATCAGGCTCTCAATACGTAAATTAGCTTTAATACCATCCATTGCAGAACGCTTCACCCAGTCTGCCATAAACACCTGAAGTTCTGCACTCATATCACTACGCTGGCTTTTCCAGTAATGATTAGGAATCTGTTCTGTCTTACGAATATCAAACTCATCCAGCATCATAAGAGAACGGGCATCCAGTACCTTTACATTGGCCGATAAATATATAAACGTGGATTTATCGGATCCACTTTTTTTCCTGGCCAGGCCATACCCCCTGACATCGGTTGACCCTGAAATAGGATTAAGCATTTCCCCGCCCATAATCAATATGACAACATCCAACCCATGATCTACTGCCAGACTCCTGATCTGCTCATTCATCTCTACAGGATCATACGACTGTGTCATGCGACGAGTACCGCTATTATAAACTGCACTAAACCAATCATATGAATACTGCACACTCGCAGGCTTGATTCCTGGCAACTCTGAAAGCTCCAACTGAGAAGATTGCACTATATCTTCATCAATACCCCAGGAATCCACAAGAAGCTTCATCTGCCTGCTTGTCAAAAAAAGTGCACCAATATGACTAAGTTCCAACTGCTCCCCTAACAAAGACACAACACCTACCCGTTGCTCACCAGCATCATCTGCATATGCCGTGGCACCAAGCATCACAATGACAGAAATAACACAGACTATATAGTTCATCCTTATCCGTATCAAATTATTCACACTCCTTTCATTACTGGTAATAATTATTATAACTTTTCAGAATAATTACTGGATGATTTTTCAATCTTTCATCCTCACTCGAACCTCCTCCCATATTACATTGCCTGTTGACAACTCATGAATTGCCCCCGCATTCATTTGAAATTTACGCCAATAACCAATAGAATTATCAATATGACACGTATATTCCTCCCACCGGATCAGCTCCTTTCCGACCAACTTACTATCACAGGGGAAAATGCAAAGCACCTAGCGCTGGTACTTCGTATAAAAGCGAATGACCTGATCACAGTTTTTGATGGTCAGGGAAGCAGATATGAGTGCAGGATTACGAGCGCCCATAAAAAAGAAGTCCTGGCCGAGATAATCACCAGGGCCCCCTACTCTGTTGAATCCCCTTTAAATATCACTCTTGCTCAAGGCATTGCAAGGGGAGAGAAGATGGATCTGATAATTCAGAAGGCCACGGAACTCGGGGTAAACAGGATAGTACCGCTGATCACTCAGCACACACAGGTCAGGCAGACACACAAGATAGATCGCTGGAAAAAGATTGCACAGGCAGCCTCACAGCAGTCTGCAAGAGAGCAGATCCCGCTGATAGAGGATCCAGTGGAGTTAAATGCATTTACCAATGCAAATGCCAAAAGGGATAGTACCTTATCATTAATATTGTATGAGTCACATGACAGACGCAATTTAAAAGATACCCTGCGAAACCGCAAAGATATAGATTCCATAATAATCCTGGTCGGCCCTGAAGGCGGTTTTTCTCAGGAGGAGGTTTCTTCTGCCTCTGAAGCAGATTATATTCCGGTCTCACTCGGCCCCCGCATACTGCGTACCGAGACCGCCCCGCTCGCTGCAATAAGCATCATTCAATATGAACTTGGAGATGCAGGATAACTGTATATTTGTCTGCTATCTCCAAATATTGACTAATGCAATAAAAAGCTTTAAAATGTCCGTACTGAGACGTTTTCTCAACAAGAACACACTGCTTACAAAGATTAATTATTCGTTATAAATCAGGATATTAAGCTCCTAAGAGGGGAAATTTATCTACCAGGGCATGCGCATCTGGTGATACTATTTTTTCATACTATATATAAGATATCTATGCTGAAAAGAATACAGACGGCAATACTGTCATTACCATTAATACTGCTTTTTTCAGGCTCTGCTCATACATACGCCGATACTGCTTCTATAACCATCTCTAATGTACGAGCGAAAACTGTAAACAATGTGACAGCGATTCAATGGATATCCGATATGCCGTCTACAGGCGCTATAGAGTATGGAATATCAAGCTCCTACGGATACATACAGTCCCCGGACTCACTCTTTCAGACCAGTCATGAGATACGACTAAGCTTCATGGATGCCTCAAAAAGCATAAACCTTTCCTGGGATCCCCCGGCTACAGCTGCTGCAGATCAGATTACCGGCTACATTGTAAACATAGGCCTGAAGCCTGGAACATACAGCGCTGCGATTGATCTCGGACAATCAACCACCTATAAATTTAATAACCTGTTTGCAGGCAGAACATACTATTTCACTGTGGATTCCTATAACAGAGCCGGAACCCTGAGCCAGCATTCCAATGAGGTCTCATATTCCATCCCTCCTAAAAGCATAATGCCCGGCAGTGTTATACACTACAGAATAGTGAGCAAAAGTGAGGACGGATCGGTTTATTTCTCTGATGATTACACTTTCACACTTGCGGCTGTAACTGAGGAAATCACCCCTTGTGAAGACTATGATGGAGACGGGTTCGGTAATGGCCTCGCCTGTGCAGGCATAGACTGTGATGATATGAGCTATTCAATCAACCCGGATGCGCCTGAAGCATGTGACGGAATAGATAATAACTGCAATGGCTTAGCCGATGAGGATGCTGCCTGTATTGAAACATTCAGTGTTTGCAGTAATGAAACAGAAAGGCTTGACCAGATGTACAGCGTCCTTAATCAGGATAGCACTAATTCACCTACTGCAGGCGAATACATACCTGTCGCAGGAGACTGGGACGGCAGCGG
>JADHUV010000005.1 GCA_016784355.1 Nitrospira sp.
CCCCTATCATCAGCCGCTACACGTTCTGGGGAGGACGGCGCAAGACTGTAAGACGGGGCGAAGATAAAAGGAAACATGTCTTTGTTGATATCTACAGCTCAAGGCTGCTGGCCGCAATCATTATAATAATGTGTCTGAGCTGTGCAGATGCCTTTTTCACACTCATGCTGATCGGAGACGGCAAAGTTGTTGAGGCTAATCCAATTATGGCATATGTACTGGAATACGGCATCATGACCTTTACATTAACAAAATTTTTCATTACAGCTTCTGCTCTTATCATCCTCTGCCTATTTAAAAATGTCAGAATTACGCGCATATGGTTCCCGATTGCTATAAAAATCTATATACTCGTAATAGCTTATGAATTTTACCTGATGATGATCTGAATATCCGTCTTATCCTGATTTCCCTGCCCTAATTATTGTTATAATACTGCTCTATTTTATTATCATTAAGGAGACCCAGCTTGAATCTTTTTCTGATCATTTTTTTTAGTATTTATACAGTAATGCACATATATGTGTTTTCCTGGTTCTGGTATGCATTCAGACTCAACTGGCGAAAATCTCTGCCATGTATCATCACCATGATTTTGTTAATATTGTCCCCGATGTTGATACGGTATGCAGAAAAATCAGGCCATGAAACGGCTGCCAGAGTCATTTCTTATATCGGCTATACCTGGATGAGTTTTTTATTTCTTATGTTATCAGCGCTGTTTTTCTTTGATTTATGCCGCCTTCTGCTGTTTTTGGTTGACAAGGTATCTAAAAAAAGGATTTCAGAGTATCTACCGAGTACAAGGACTGTCTTTATCTCAGCATGCACACTGAGCATTGGCATCCTTATATACGGCTCCTACGAGGCCTCCAATATTCAAGTTGAGCACATAACCGTTTCTTCTTCTAAGCTGCCTGCAGGCTCTAAAGGAATACGCATCGTGCAGATATCTGATTTGCACCTTGGATTGATAATAAGAGGTTCCAGGCTTGATACAGTACTGAGCAGGGTTAAAGAAGCAAAAGCTGATTTGATAGTATCAACCGGAGATCTGGTGGATGGACAGATGAACGGCTTAAATGGACTTGCCGAAAAGTTTCATGCCCTAAATCCAAAATATGGAAAATTTGCAGTAACCGGCAACCATGAGTATTATGCCGGACTGAACCAGGCCCTTGAGTTTACCCGCCGCGCCGGATTTACCATGCTGCGGGGCCGCACAACAGATATTGCAGAATTTCTAACGCTAGCCGGAGTAGATGACAGCACCGGCAGACAATTCAACCTTTTCAAGGGCAGCACAGAAGACCTGCTGTTAAGACATACAGACCAGAGCAAATTCATCCTTCTGCTAAAGCACCGACCTGCTATTGAACCACTGGCAATCAACTTATTTGACCTGCAACTGTCCGGACATACCCACAAGGGGCAGATATTTCCGTTCAGCCTTATAACCTGGTTTCACTACGGTAATGACTCCGGCTATATGAAAATTACTGAAAATTCCGCCCGCTATATAAGCCGCGGGGCCGGAACCTGGGGCCCCCCAATAAGATTTCTTTCCCCCCCTGAGATTACAATTATCGATCTTGTCCCAAAGCAATAGAATTTTCCCTAGCACCTATCCACCTGTCACCTACCACCCAGTTGACTTGACCAACATCCTACCTGTATCCTTTCATGATGCAGGAGATCGTAGCTAAAAACAGAAAGGCCTTTCATGATTATTCCATTGAGGATACTTATGAGGCAGGTATTTGTCTGGTAGGAACCGAGGTTAAATCCTTGCGAGACGGCAGAGCGAACCTCAAGGATAGCTACGTTATCATTAAAGATGAAGAGGCCTTTCTTCTAAACTGCCACATAAGTCCTTACAGTCACGGCAATCTTCAGAATCATGACCCTCTAAGAACAAGAAAACTTCTTTTACACCGAAAAGAAATTGAGAAATTATGGAGTGCTATCAGCCAGAAGGGACTCACCGTTATACCGCTAAAGCTCTACTTTAAACGCGGCAAGGCTAAGATCGAGATAGGGCTTGCAAAGGGAAAACGTCAGTATGAAAAGAGAGAATCCATAAAAGAAAGAGAATCTAATCGCGAGATCGATCGCTACATGAAAAAAAGCGCTGAATAAAACCTACTTATCCGTCAGAGCAACCAGTCCAGGAAGATCCTTACCCTCAAGCAGCTCAAGTGCAGCACCGCCGCCCGTTGATATAAAAGAAATACTCTCCGATACACCGGCCCTGCTGACAGCCAGATCTGTATCACCGCCGCCTACAATCGTCAGGGCATATGCATCAGCAACAGAATGTGCCATTGCAAATGTCCCGCGTGAAAATGCATCTACTTCAAATACTCCCATTGGGCCATTCCAGAGAATCGTCTTGGCACTCTCAATAGCTTCTGAAAAAAGTTTCACTGAGGCAGGTCCTACATCCACGGCCTTCCAGCCGTTTGGTATCTCCTGTGAGGTAACCAGTTTGGTCTCAGCGCCGGCTTCAATGCTCTGAGCGATAACGCAATCAACCGGGAGATAGAATTTAATCCCCTTGGCAATAACGCTATCCCTTATCTCCCGCGCAAGGTCAAGCATGCTGTCTTCAACAAGAGAGTCCCCGACATTACGACCCATTGCCTTTAAAAAGGTATACGCCATGCCGCCGCCTACGATTACCTTATCCACCTTATTTTCGAGATTCTTGATGACATCGATCTTGCCCGATACCTTTGCACCTCCCAGTATCGCAACAAACGGGCGAACAGGATTATTTATCACGCCCTGCAGATATTCAATCTCTTTCTGCAGCAGAAAACCGGCCACAGCCGGCAGAAATTTGGTAATCCCGACTATAGAGGCATGACTGCGGTGAGCAGCACCAAAGGCATCACTTACAAACACATCCGCAAGCTTTGAGAGCGCCTTGCTGAACTCCTCATCATTGGCTTCCTCACCCGGATGAAATCGCAGGTTCTCAAGAAGCACTATATCTCCAGGGACCATCCTTGCAACAACGGCCTCTGCATTGGAGCCTGTAGATTCCGGAATAAATGTCACATCTTTTTTAATTAATCTCTGCAGCCGTCTGGCGACCGAGGCCAAAGAATATCTGGCATCATGTTTGCCTTTGGGACGACCGAGATGGGAAGCAAGAATAATCATGCTTCCCTCATCTATAGCATAATTAATTGTTGGAAGAGAGGAACGAATCCTCCTGTCATCAGTAATATTAAGATTCTCATCAAGTGGGACATTAAAATCCACACGGATAAAAACCCGCTTTCCCCTGATATCAATATCTTTTATAGAAAGTTTATTTAAAACTCCCCTGATCGGTAACGAACTACTCTCTTCCATACTTATTACCTCTTGCTGTCTATAAACTTCATAAGGTCTACGAGACGGCTGCTGTAACCCCACTCGTTGTCATACCAGGAAAGCACCTTAAGCATATTGCCGTCAATTACTGTTGTCAGCGGAGAGTCAAAAACAGATGAATGCGGATTGCCGTTCATATCTATAGATACCAGCGGTTCTTCCAGATACTGCAGAATACCCTTCATCGGCCCCTCTGCTGCTTCCTTGATTGCCGCATTTACCTCAGCAGCACTAGTCGTTTTCTCAAGCTCTACAACAAGATCCACAACTGAGACATTCGGGGTGGGAACTCTTATAGCCATACCGTCGAGCTTACCCTTCAGGTGAGGCAGCACAAGAGCTACAGCCTTGGCAGCGCCTGTAGTTGTAGGTATCATTGAGAGTGCGCCTGCACGGGCCCTTCTAAGATCACTATGCGGAAGATCCAGTATCCTCTGGTCATTCGTATAAGAGTGAATTGTGGTCATCAGTCCTTTTTTAATCGTGAACTTCTGATCAATAACCTTAGCCATAGGAGCAAGACAGTTTGTTGTGCAGGAAGCATTAGATATGATCTTATGCTTTGCAACGTCTAAAACTTCTTCATTTACACCCATGCAGATCGTTGCATCCGGCTCTTTTGCAGGAGCTGAAATAACTACCCATCCGGCACCGGCATTCAGGTGCTTCGTTGCCCCTGCCCTGTCAGCAAAGATTCCTGTTGACTCAAGTACGATATCGACATTGAGTTCCTTCCAGGGAAGCTGTTCCGGATCTTTTATTGCTGTTACCTTTATTTCTTTTCCATTTACAACAATCCCGTCTTCAGTTGAGGATACCTCAGCGTTTAAAACACCATGGATAGAATCGTAGTGAAGAAGGTGAGCAAGCGTCTTTGCATTTGTCAGATCATTAATTCCTACGACTTCTATATCATCATGTGCAAGACATATGCGAAAAAAGTTTCTGCCTATTCTTCCAAAGCCATTAATACCAACACGTAGAGCCATAACTTCCTCCTAAAAAATTAATAGTAATAATTATATCATGCTTTTTGTATAACACCAGCTTTTTTTCAGGCGCGGCACTTCTTCAGACCTCCATAACCTCTGCCTGCTTGTGTACGACTATATCATCAATCTTTTTGATGTGATTATCCGTTATTTTCTGAATCTCTTCCAGGGCACGCTTTGTATCATCCTTACTCACATGCTCTTCCTTTTCAAGCTTCTTTAACTCGTCATTACCATCTCGCCGTATATTTCTAATGCCAACCTTTGCTTCCTCAGCACGTTTATGAACCTGCTTGACAATATCCTTTCTGCGTTCCTCAGTAAGAGGCGGAATACCAAGACGTATTATTTTGCCGTCATTACTGGGATTCAATCCAATATCAGACTTTTGAATCGCCCGCTCTATTGCAGATATTACCTTGGGATCCCATGGTTCAATCGTTATCTGCCTGCTGTCAGGCACGCTCAGAGTTGCCACATGAGTCAAGGGTGTTGGAGTCCCGAAGTAATCAAGTTGAATGCCGTCCAGAATAGAAATAGAGGCCCGGCCCGTCCTCATACCTAAAAGATCTTTTTTTAGCGAGTCCAATGCCTTATCCATACGTTCTGTAACAATTTCCCTGACCTGCTCCAGCATACACGCCTCCTTTAACTTACGAGAGTCCCAATTTGTTTACCCATAATCGCTTTTTTAATATTGCCTTTTTTCATAAGACTGAATACTTTAATCGGCAGGTTATTATCCATACATAAAGATATAGCCGTTGTATCCATCACCTTCAGACCTTTTTTAATAACATCAAGGTAATTAATCTCATCAAATTTCTTAGCCTTAGGATTCTTCATAGGATCACTACTGTAAACCCCGTCTACCTTAGTGGCCTTCATGATGACGTCAGCACCTATCTCAACAGCCCTGAGAGCCGCAGCTGTGTCAGTTGTAAAATAGGGATTGCCCGTCCCTGCCGCAAATATCACAAAACGCTTTTTTTCAAGGTGCCTTACAGCCCTTCTACGGATATACGGCTCCACAAGCGCCTGCATCTCGATAGCTGAGAGTACTCTGGTCGGCATACCATTGGTTTCCAGACCATTCTGCAGCGCCAGGGCATTTAGCACTGTAGCGAGCATTCCCATGTAATCTGCCGTTGTCCTTTCCATGCCCTCGCCGCTTGCCTCAAGACCACGGAATATATTTCCGCCGCCTATCACAATTGCAACCTGTACGTCGAGACTCTTCAGACTCTTCAGCTCTCCTGCAATGAACTTGATAACCTTTTGATCTATACCAAAGCCCTTGTCACCCATAAGGGCTTCACCGCTAAGCTTCAGCAGAACTCTTGCGTACTTTGTATCCACGGTTTTTTTTATCAACTGACCATCCTGTTATCCACCCAGCTGAAAGCGGGCAAATCTCTTTATGACAATGTTTTCGCCAAGTTTAGCAATCTTTCCAACAACCAGATCCTGTATACTCAACTTGCCTTCAGGATCCTTCACATAAAGCTGATCAACAAGGCATGACTCCTGATAAAACTTCTCAATTTTACCCTCAAGAATCTTTTCAATAACCTGTGCCGGCTTACCTTCGACCTGTGCCGCATAAATCTCTTTTTCCTTCTCTATGATAGCGGCAGGGATCTCTTCTCTTTTTACATAAACAGGATTAGCAGCTGCAATATGCATTGCAACGTCTTTCACCAGTTCCTGAAAATCATCAGTCTTGGCAACAAAATCCGTTTCACAGTTAATCTCAAGCAGCACACCTATCTTGCCTCCCATGTGGATATATGATCCCACTATGCCTTCAGAGGCCTCACGCCCTGCCCGCTTCGATGCCAGGGCAAGACCTTTTTTCTTCAGAATATCAAGGGCCTTTTCCGCATCGCCTGCTGCCTCGGTAAGCGCCTTTTTACATTCCATCATACCTACGCCTGTCTGATCTCTTAATTCCTTAATTGCTCCTGCGGTAATACTCATTCTTTTACATCCTCCTTCTTTTCCTCCAGCTGTGCAGCCTGTGCCTGCTGCTCATCAGCGGCAATCTTCTCTGCAATAGCTTTCTGCTCCAAAGCGTCCTCTTTTGTCTTATTTAAGATACTCTTTCCCTCTGCTACTGCCTCAGCGACCTTAGAAGTGAGGAGTCGAATAGATCTAATAGCATCATCATTACCCGGTATTACATAATCGATGTCATCAGGGTCACAATTCGTATCAACCAGGGCGATTATCGGAATACAAAGCTTCTTTGCCTCTGCAACTGCAAGTGCTTCCTTTTTGGGATCAATGATAAAAATAGCCCCTGGCAGTTTATTCAGCTCTTTTACACCGCTAAGGTGTTTTTCAAGTCTTGTACGCTCAGTTTCAAGCTTGGAAACTTCTTTTTTTGTCAGAAGTTCATATGTACCGTCTTCCCTCATCTTCTCAATCTTCTTAAGCTTGGCAATGCCCTGTTTTATAGTGGTAAAATTAGTGAGCATGCCGCCGAGCCAACGCTGATTTACATAAAATGAGTCTGATTTTTCGGATTCCTCTACGATTACATCCTGAGCCTGCTTCTTTGTCCCTACAAAGAGAATTGACTTGCCGTTGGCAGAAAGATCCCTTGCAAAGTTATATGCAACCTCAAACATCTTGACCGTCTTTTGCAGATCAATGATATAAATACCATTACGTGCACCAAAAATGTATTTTTTCATCTTAGGGTTCCAGCGTTTTACCTGATGTCCGAAATGAACACCCGATTCCAGAAGTTCCTTCATTGTAACTACCATACTACCTCCTCAGTTTTGCCTCCGTCCTTTCGCCCTGAACCCCCGGAATACGGGGCACCGCAGCGCAAATGTTAGATGGACGTGTGTATTTTGTTATTATTTTTGCAGTTATCCTCCTGCAAAGTTAATAAAGAGTATCATATATATAAGTATCTTTGCAATAATTTTTGAAATTTTTATATAACCTTGCAACAATGGTTACTTTCTGATAACATTTCCACATTAAAACCAATAACACATAAGAAACAAACATATTAATGATGTAATAATCTCTGAAATTTGTAAAAACCTCTTAATCAAAACTCTTTACAATAGCCTATATGACTGCTACAATTTTCGTCACATCATGTTATACGGCATATCAAATGCTTGTATCTTTTAATATTTAATTTCAAGGAGGAATGCAATGTCAAAATCAGAACAAAATCTTCAAGATGCCTTTGCCGGTGAATCACAGGCAAACAGAAAATACCTGGCCTTTGCAAAGCAGGCGGAAAAAGATGGACATACCCAGGTCGCAAAACTGTTCAGGGCAGCTGCAGCAGCTGAAACCATTCACGCACATGCGCACCTGAAAGAACTTGGAGGGATCAAGACAACAAAAGAAAACCTCGAAGCAGCAATAAACGGGGAAACCCATGAGTTTGAAAGCATGTACCCTCAGATGATCAAGGATGCTGAAGAAGAAGGCGCAAAGGGTGCACTCCGAAGCTTTAACTATGCAAACGCTGTTGAAAAAATCCATGCAGCGCTTTACCAGAAAGCACTCGACAGCCTCGGCAGTAACGAGGAAACAGATTACTATGTATGCGATATATGCGGTTACACTGCGGAAGGAGAAGCTCCGGATCAGTGCCCGGTATGCAAGGCCAATAAAAAGATGTTTCAGAAGATAGACTGATACATGACTATATCAATGAAGGCAGGGCTCAGTCCCTGCCTTTTTTCATTTCATTTACAACGGCAATGTCATCAATTGTCTTTAAACGCTGCATTGCCGCCCTTTCCAGAGAGCCATTTTTTTAAGACATTGGAAAATAAGTCCTCATCCACGGGCTTTGTTACAAAATCATCCATACCCGCAGCAAGACATTTATCCCTGCCATCTTTCATGGCACTTGCGGTTAATGCTATTACGGGGACATGCCCGAGGTGTTCGGCCTGTTCTTTCCTCCTCAACTCAGCCGTAGCTGAATAACCATCCATGCCAGGCATATGGCAATCCATTAATATCAAATCATATGCAGTACCTGATATTGCCTCAAGGACCTCAAACCCATTAGTGACCAGATCCACAGACTCAAATCCTAAACCTGCCAGCAGCTCCTTTATATACATACTATTGAGTTCATCATCCTCGGCAACCAGTATCCTCACGTCCCGCCCGTCAAAATCTAAAGGTCCGGCAACCACACTATTTATAAACTTAAAGGCCTTTCTTTCCACATCAGTGGCTTCCGGCATATCAATTGCAAAAGAGAACACACTCCCTTCTCCAGACCTGCTCAGTACCTGCAACTCGCCGCCCATAAGACTGACCAGCTTAGCAGAAATGGAAAGGCCAAGCCCTGTCCCGCCATATTCGCGGGCACTCGAACTGTCTGCCTGTGCATAAGCCTCAAACAGCTTTCCCCTCGCCTCCTCAGCAATGCCTATGCCGGTATCTTTCACGGAAAAGCTTATAACACTTCCATCCTGTTCACGCACTGCATCCAGCGCAATAGTGCCTTTCTGCGTAAACTTGACCGCATTACTCATCAGGTTATACAGTATTTGCTGAAGCTTGAATGGATCACCCTTTACAATATCAGGAAGATTGTCTGAATATTGCAGCCTTATCTCGAGGTCTTTTAAGGAAGCAACTAAGGCGAACTGTGACTTTATATCATTCAGGAGTTTTCTCACCTCAAACGGCCTGTACTCTATCTCTACCTTACCTTCCTCAATCTTTGAAAGATCAAGAATATCATTTATAAGCTGCATCAAAACGGTGCCGGCATTTTTCAGTGAATCTACATATTTTCGCTGCCGGTCATCAAGCGGGGTCTTTGTCAGAAGCTGAACCATACCAAGCACACTATTCATTGGCGTGCGTATCTCATGACTCATATTTGCAAGAAAGCTGCTCTTTGCCTCTGATGCCTCCTTACTCTTCTTAACCTCCTTATTAAGCGAATCAAGGGTCTGCTCAAGCCTGCTGCTCAATAAATGGACAGTATGCTCCAGAAGCTCTAGTTCATTTTCGTGCTCATGATCCTTTTTTTCACTCATCAGCACTTTCAGCGGAAGGGCCCGCACAAAAGTTACCATGCGCCTGAGAGGTCTTGCCAGAAGCCGATTGCCGACCACAATAAAAATATAACTCAGAACGAGGCTCTTTAAAAGGGCCGTAACAATTATCGGCCACATCAGGCTATGGACACGCGCCATAATAATTTCAGGACTTGAAAATAACAATACCGTGCCGATAACTTCAGATGCATTTCCCCTGATATCATAGAGGTCAAAAGAATATTCATACAAATTTTCCGCAAACATCATATTCCCATCGTTTACTACTTCCCCTTCCCATATATGCCTGTGCTTCATTTCTTCAGCAACAATTCCTTTGCGTGCAAAGGCGGTACCATCAGGCATATGTACGCATACACCAGCTATAAAGGGCAGTTTTATGATTCCGGCAAGAGAGTTGTTCATCTGAACATTATCCAGATGCCATAACTGGGAGGTCAGGGTAGATCTAAAGGCATTCCGGTACAGCTCGAAACTTTCCTGCATACGGTCCTTTCCAACTGTATATTCATAGCTAAGATGCAGCAGCGTTATTACAATAGCAATGACAAGATAAACTCCAAGAATATTCCGAAGCAGCCTGAAGCTGATAGTTTTCCGGGAAAAGAGCTCTTTTATTCTCATAATATCCTGACTGTCCCTGTCGCCTATTTTGCCTTATGAATCCATTCAGCCAGGTTCATACCGGCAAAAAAGTCATGTAAATCATTTCTTGTCCCGGGGATCATTACATTCCTGGTATAAGACTGATGTACGACAGGCGCAATATACAGCTGGTTTGCAAAAGTGTGGATCACACTGTCATTTTCCATTAAATAATTTATCGTAGAGCTCGGCAGTAAAATTACATCAACCCTGTGTTTGTAAAGCTTCAAGACATTGTCCCTTTCCCTGCTCCCGTCAATTCGATCTATCGCACCCTCAGCAACCAGAGTATCAATACCTACGTATTTATGCCCGCTCATCCCTCCAAAACGAAGCCCCTTAAGGGATTCAGGACCTTTATACACAACACTTTCAGCCATCCGTGATATTATGGAGTTGGAATCCTGAAGCAGGGGAACCCATAAAAAATTGTCCTCAGGCTCCTTGCCAAAACCCCACTTCTGATTCACCCAGAGCAAGACCCAATTACTCTCACACGCGTCCTCGCCGATCTTACACTTGCCGGAAACCCAGTCTTTCAGCACGACATTCAGCCTGTTTCTCGGCAGAATATGGACCTCAAACAAATATTTACCTTTGGCTGATTTATTCAGATATGACTCCAGCGAAAACGTAATTCCCCCGGTCTTATCATTTATAAACGGTGGGTGATTGTGATAGGTATATACTTTGATAGTTTCAGCCCCTGCTGCAATAGATAAAGGCATAACCATCATTATTAACATAATAAAAAAGAAGGTTAAAATACGATATTTCATCATAGCTGCCTCCATAAAAAACCCATTAAACTCTCATTACCTGTTCAATTAGCCCTTCAAACTTATACACAACCGGACAATCCTATTCTTTAATCCTACCATACAAAAAACCATCTGAAATCAGGATTCTTCTGCATCTTTAATGATCCTGTTCAGCCTGCCCTCGACAAGCTCTCTCATCTCCTTAAGACGAGCCTCACTCGGAGCCTCAAACCTGAGTACCAGGATCGGTTGAGTATTAGAGGCTCTAATCAAGGCCCAGCCGTCATCAAATTTAATACGTATTCCGTCTATGGTAATAGAGTCATACTCATCAAATGCCTTCTGAGCCTTCTCCACAATACTGAATTTGATATCATCAGAACAGTCAAAGCGTATCTCCGGGGTCGCCACAACAGGCGGCACGCCATGAAGCAGGGCCTTGGTACTATAGGGTTTGCCCGCTTTTTTTATTATCTCCATCAGCCTCAAACTGGCATAGACAGCATCATCAAATCCAAAAAATCTGTGCTTAAAAAAGATATGCCCGCTCATCTCACCCGCAAGCAGCGCGCCTTCCTGCTTCATCTTTTCCTTTATCAAAGAGTGGCCGGTCTTCCACATGATCGGCACCCCTCCGTGCTCAGCAATGTCATCATAAAGGGTCTGCGAGCACTTGACCTCACCAATGATCTTGGCCCCGGGGTTATCTTTAAGAATGTCACGGGCAAATATAATCATCAAACTGTCACCCCAGACCACATTACCCTCTTCATCTACCACTCCGATCCGGTCGGCATCCCCGTCATAGCCTATGCCGGCATGTGCCTTTTCCTCCCTTACTTTTGCGATCAGGCCCTTCAGGCTCTTCTCAACCGTAGGATCCGGGTGATGGTTGGGGAAATTCCCATCGGGCTCGCAGTAAAGTTCCACAACCTCCGCACCAAATGACCTCATTATCTGAGGAGCAACAACTCCGCCTGTACCATTACCTGCATCCACTACTACCTTGATCCCTTCCAAACTATCAAACTTGTCCTTCATATACTCAACATACGCATCTATAATGGGATAAGTCTCAAGTGAACCGGCGCCCTCCCTGAAATCCCCTGCATCTATTATCTTCCGCAGGTCCTGTATGGCATCACCGAATATCGTGCCTTTACCCACGCTTATCTTAAATCCGTTGAACTCAGGAGGATTATGACTTCCGGTAATCATAATCCCGCCGGATACCTCAAGTTTATAAAGCGAATAATACTGAAGCGGGGTCGGACACATTCCAAGGTCCACGACATCCACACCGCCTGACCTGATGCCCTTGACCAGACTGTCTCTTATAATTGGAGAATGAAGCCTGGCGTCCCAGCCAACAGTGACTTTGGGATTTTCAATACCTGTTGCATTAACAATATATGAGGCATATCCCCTGCCGAGAAGCTCCACTACCTCAGGGGTCAGATCCTTTTCCCATACGCCCCTTATATCATACTGTCTGAATATTGCAGGATTTATCATTAATTCCTCCCTTATTTATAATGGTTTTATCGAAAAACATGATTATAGCATTCCGATCCGATTTTCTGAGTTATTTCACTTTAAAGGATTATCTATACGGCATAAGAGTTAATTATTTTTCATACATCAATTTCATGTGTTTACAAAGTTTAAACTAAATTGTTATTATTTTAGTCCGACTTGAAATCAGTACTATTCAAGCGGCAATAAAGACCGGCTTTTTCAATAGAAATAATCGCTTTTTTCAAATGTTCTGAAAGACAAAACAATGTGTAGACTAGCAGCCCTGACATCAGCTAAACATTTCTCCCCTATGGAGACCATAATTGCCCTTGAGACGATGAAGGAAGGCCACGATGGATCCGGCATGGGCCTGATGCTGAAGGGACTCGGTGGAGAATTTGAAGAGCTTAGAGATTTCCCTATACTTTCAGGCATTTGCTCCAAAGACGGGGCTCATACGCTTGATGATTATATGAATCGCCTTGGCTTTACACTCAAGTATACCTGGACCCCGAAACTAAAAAAGGTAAAAGGCATCGAGAGTCGCGACAATTATTTTGCGCGCGTCTACGACTACCCCGAGATGTACAAAGACAGATCGCTTGAAATGAAAGAGCACCTGCTTTTACAGACAAGGCTTGCCCTCAGAGAATTAGGCAAGGCGGATGAGTCAATCATAGCTTTTTCATTTTATCCTGACATTCTGGCTCTCAAAGAAGTGGGTGACCCCATGCAGCTTGCAGAATTTTTCGGACTTGATAAAGATCCCTTAAAGGCCAAGATCGTACTTGCCCAGGGCAGGCAGAACACAAACTATGCAATCAATCTTTATGCATGCCACCCGTTTTTTCTGCAGGGATACGGCACCATGACTAACGGCGAAAATACTGCCTTTATTCCAATCAGGGAATTTCTGTCCGGCAGAAATATTCTTGGCTATAGTGGATATAACAGCGACAGCGAGGTCTTCTGCCATATTCTGCATTATACCTGCAGACAACTGGGCTATCCTCTTAATTATTACAAAGACGTAATCACTCCGCTAAAACAGGCTGAAATAGATCAAAGATCTGACAACGAAGCTGTATCATACCTGAAAAAATCATTGAGGCCTCTCTGTATAGACGGCCCTAACTGCGTTATCGGGTTTACCCCGGACGGAACGACCTTCATGCTGCAGGACGCAAAAAAACTGCGCCCGGGAGTAGTCGGAGGCGGCAGCGGCAAATACGGACTCATGTCAGAAACATGCGGCCTTGACAGCGCAGTACCTAAGCGAGACAAGTCAAAAGATATCTTTCCCATGAAATATGACATGGTCATAATAAAGCCTGATGCCAAGGAGGTTACAGTATGGAACCAGCTTCACGGCTAGACAATAACCATGGCCTTACACTCGGAGATTTCCCTTACATAATAAGGTGGCGTGACGACAGGTGCAAACGCTGCGGCAAATGTACCGCAGTTTGTCCAATGTTTTCCATCGAGCCTTCAGTCATAGTAAAGCGTACCCTCCATTCAGAAGGCTTGATACCTGAACCAAAGGCCACAAGACGTACTGAAACGGTTATAAAGCAGACCACGGATCTCAGCAAATACTGCATTGGCTGTAATACCTGCTCGCTGGTATGCCCGAATGAGGCAATCGAGCCTGAGTTTAATCCAAGGCACAAGTTTAATTTTCATAAAAACCAGGGCGGTATTCCTTATGCAAGGGGCGGAAGAAGAAATGACCCCGCACCCTCTACACTGGACAGACTCCGTTTTTCCCGCATATCCATGCTGACTGACCCGGCACTGGATGCAGGCCGGCACGAATTCAGGATAAGGACATACCTGGGCAGGATGCTGCCTGCGGAAGAACTCCCTGTAAAGGTAATTAACGGTAAACTTGCGGTAAACAAATCCAGCGGAACCTTCGTTCCCCCTGTCAGAGAAATTTATCCTATCATGATAGGAAGCATGTCCATCGGCGCACTTTCTCCGCATATGTGGGAAGGCCTTGCTATGGGCATTACCTATTTAAATGAAGTAGAAGGTATGCCGGTCGTAATGTGTTCGGGCGAAGGCGGCATGCCCCAGCGCCTCTTAAAATCAAGATTTATGAAGTATTTTATCCCGCAGATTGCTTCCGGTTATTTTGGCTGGGACGAGATTGTCAGGACGCTCCCTTACATGGTAGAAGACCCCTGTGCAATAGAGATAAAATATGGACAGGGTGCAAAGCCCGGCGATGGCGGACTGCTTATGGCTCACAAGGTTCTTAAACTTATTTCAGAGATCAGGGGAGTGCCGATCGGCGTTGACCTGCCCTCACCTCCCACACACCAGACCCAGTACTCTATAGAAGAGTCAGTCGCAAAGATGATACAATCGATGTCCATGGCCTGGGGATTCAGGGTACCGGTATATCCGAAGATATCTGCAAGCAGAACATCTAAATCAGTTCTTAATAATCTAATCAGAAACCCCTACGCTTCAGCCCTATCAATTGATGGTGATGACGGTGCAACAGGGGCAGCATTTAATGTATCAATGGACAGCATGGGACATCCTATAGCTTCAAATTTAAGAGAGTGCTACCTCGACCTGGTAGCGCAGGGAAGACAGAATGAAGTACCTCTGATAGCCTCCGGCGGTGTTGGCAAAAAAGGCAATCTGGCTGCAAATGCCGCTTCCCTGTTTATGCTCGGCGCCTCCTGCGTATCCATTGGCAAATATATAATGCAGGCGGCGGCCCAATGCCACGGTGATGAATACAACCGCTGCAATGTATGCAACCTCGGTAAATGTCCCCGCGGCATAACAACCCAGGATCCTAAACTTTACAGAAGACTGGATCCAGACAAGGTAGCTGAAAGAGTGGTAGATGTATTTAAATCAGTCGACACGGAACTGAAAAAAATACTTGCACCGCTTGGCAGAAGCACTGAACTGCCGATCGGAATGTCAGATGCACTTAGTTCTGATGATCTTGCAATTTCAGAAAGACTAAAAATAAATTTTGCATGTTAACGGCAACTGTTAAAATAGCTTAAATAATTACTTATGAAAAAGAAAATAATACTGGAAGGCATAATTAAAGGCAAAAGGACTCCCTCCAGGATCTTTGAAAAAGAGATCCAGGATGCCGTTGAAAAGGGCGCCCGTAACCTTCATATAAAAGCAGGCGGCCAGCACGGCATCGGCGGAAGACTTTGGCCCAGGGGCGATAAGGTAAAAATAACCGTTGAAGGCCCGGTCGGCCAGAGACTCGGAAGTATGGGCATGTTCGGCACAGAAATCACAGTAAACGGCAGTGCTTCTGATGATATTGGCTGGATTAATTGCGGTGCTAATATCACCGTCCTCGGAGATGTAACAAACGGGGCACATAATGCCGCAGCGCAGGGCAAGCTTTATGTCCAGGGAAGCGGAGGTGCACGCTGCGATACCATGACAAAGAGCAATCCAAAGTTCGATCCGCCGGAATCCTGGTATTTCAGAGATGTAGGTGATACCTTTGCAGAATTCAAGGCAGGAGGAATAGCCGTAGTATGCGGAGTGAATCCGAGAAACCCCGAAAACATCCTAGGCTACAGACCCTGTGTGGGCATGGTTGGAGGCGCTGTTTATTTCAGAGGGCCTATCACGGGTTACAGTGAAAAAGATGTAAAACTTCTGGAACTTTCCGATCAGGACTGGCAGTGGCTCACCCAAAATATGAAGCCTTACTTAAAAGCAATAAAAAGGGCTGATCACTATGAAGAGCTGACGGACTCCAGAGATGCCTGGAAAAAACTCATTCCATACCCTGCTCAGGAACGGGCAAAGAAAAAAGGCATGAGCATGTCCATTGCTGAGTTCAGAAAAGATATATGGGAAAAGGATGTTGGCAAAAACGGCATATTCGGTGAATATCTGACGCACCCGCCGACTATTCTCCCCTACGTTACAACAGGAAACGACAGGCGCTTCAAGCCTTTATGGAACAACTACAAATATGCTCCTCCATGTGAGTATGCCTGTCCTACAGGAATACCTACTCAGAGGCGAGCCCAGCTTATAAGGGCAGACAGAATGGATGAGGCAATGGACCTGATCCTTAAGTACACACCACTTCCAGCCTCAGTATGCGGTGAGATATGCCCCAACCTCTGCATGCAGTCATGTACAAGGATGCATGTTGACAAGGCCTTCAATATTAAAGAGATGGGACGTGCCAGTCTAGAGGTTAAAATGCCTAAGTTTGCGCCATCTACTTCAATGAAGGTAGCAGTTATTGGCGGCGGCCCTGGTGGGTTATCAGCGGCCTGGCATCTCGCGCTTAAGGGACATGAGATAGATCTGTATGAGGCAGAAAACAAACTCGGCGGCAAGCTGGAGCTATGCATACCCAGAGAAAGGCTGCCGGAAAATATACTTCAGAAAGAACTGGAGCGCTTCAGACAAAGTGGAGTGCATGTTCACTTAAAATCAAATATCAATCAAAAGAAATTTGCAGATATATATAAGACACATGATGCAGTCGTGGTTGCCTGCGGAGCCCACAAGCCTCGCATGATGGACCTGCCAGGATCAAAAGACATGACCTCTGCTTATGACTTTCTCCGTGAAATAAACAGTAACCGCAGACCGAACCTCAAGGGGAAAAATGTGGTCGTAATAGGCGCCGGCAATGTCGGTATGGACGTCGCTGCTGAGGCTTACCACAGCGGGGCCAGACAGGTGACCGCAGTAGACATACAGGAACCGGCAGCTTTTGGGCCTGAACTGGATATTGCTACATCGCTCGGCACTGATATCCTCTGGCCGAAATTTACTGAAAAATATGATATAAAGAAAAAAATAATTCACTTCACGGACGGCTCATCCCTTAAAGCGGACCTCGTTGTCATCTCAATCGGTGACACCCCGATGACCGAATTTTTACCACCTGCTGTTACTACGGATAAAAACGGCTGGATCAAGGCAGATGAGGCCGGACACACATCCGATGCAAAGGTTTACGCCATAGGGGATGCGATCGGTCTCGGACTGGTAACACATGCTATAGGGCACGGCAGGACAACTGCTGCGGCAGTTCATGCCCTGCTATCCGGCGAATCCTACTATAGACCGCCCAAAAAACCCATGGTTCCTTATGAAAGCATCGAGACGGCCTATTATGATACATGCCGGGGGGATAAGTTCACACCTGAAGCAGAGGCCAATAAATGCCTGTCCTGCGCTGTCTGCAGAGACTGCCATATGTGTGAAGCAACCTGCTACCAGGGAGCTATTAGCAGGGTTGAAGATCCCGATGGGGCCTATGAATACGTAGTGGACAAGGAACTCTGTATAGGATGCGGTTTCTGTGCTGGAATATGCCCCTGCGGCATATGGGAAATGGAAGCAAACAATTAAAACATTTCTATATCCAGAACGCTCGCACATACTCTCTTTTCACTCATTTAAATAACAATGGATACATGTCTTTATACACCTTGACCGGGATATCCATATCTTTGAATTCCTCAGTCAAGCCGAGCAATGACAATATATTAATTTAAGTCCTCCCCTGTTTAAATCAAGTTCAGACACGTAGTCTATAAAAAAATCGCGCCCATGATAACCATGTGCGCGATTTCAGATTCTGTATTAATCAGACTTTTTATCTGGTGTTAGCTGTATGCCCGGAAGCCAGCCGTCTGCTTTGTGCCTGCTGAGATCCGGTCTTTACGGGCTCAATCCTGAACCACCCGACAAGTTCCTTCAGGTCATAGGCGGTCTTCGCAAGATTTTCCGTGGAAATCGTGATTTCAGAGACTGAATTCTCAGAGTTTCTCGATACTTCCGCAATGCTTTCCATCGCAGTTGAAACCTCTTCAATAGCAGTAGACTGTTCTTCGGTAGCGGTGGCAATCATCTGCACCATATCCAAACAACGCTGAGAGGCTTCCACTATCTTATCAAGAGATTCCTTGGACTTTTCCGCTAACTCCACACCTTCATCTGCCTTACCCTTGCCCTCGGCCATACTCTGTACGGAATGCTCGGTGTCCTTTTGAATTTTATTAATCATGTCTGATATTTCCTGAGTGGCCTTGCCTGTCCGCTCAGCCAACTTCCTGACCTCGTCCGCAACAACTGCAAAACCCCTGCCCTGTTCACCTGCCCTCGCAGCCTCAATAGCGGCATTCAGTGCCAGCAGATTTGTCTGATCAGCAATATCCTTAATCACATTAATGATCTCTCCGATTTGCTTACTACTCTCACCAAGTGCCTCTATAGTCCGGGCTGAAGTCTCAACGCTGTGAGCAATACTCTGCATACCTGTAACGGTCTGATCTACAACCAGCTTGCCTTCATTCGCAACCTGCACCGATTCCTTTGCTGCACCCGAGGCCTCTGCTGCATTGCCGGCAACGTTAATGATAGTCTGCGACATCTCTGTTGCGGCGGCGGCAGACTGTTCTATCTTCTGAACCTGCTGCTGAATGCCTCCCGAGAGGGCACCGCTTGAAGCCGACACATTATTAGAACCTGTTGCCACTGTATTTGTTTTTTCATTAATCTGACTCACTATGCCGCGCAGTTTTTTTGACATGCTTACAAGGACGCCGGCCAGGACTCCAACCTCATCCTGCCCGCCTATTTCAATAGTAAAATTCAGATTACCACTCTCGATTTCCGCAGCCATATCCACGCACTTCTGAATAGGAGCCGTTATGGAACGAGAGATCCTGATTATAAAAAAGAGTAATATTCCAATTATGCTTAACATTGCAACAAGAACCTTCACCCTCATACCGCCGATTTCTTTATTAATGTCATCTATATATATACCGCTTCCAACGATCCAGCCCCAGGGCTTAAAGAGTTTGACATATGATACTTTTTCAACAGGTTTATCCATGCCCGGCTTTGGCCACAAATAATCTACAAAGCCCCCTCCCGCACTCTTGCTGATAGCTACGAACTCAACAAAAAGATATTTACCATTTTCATCTTTTTTCCCGGAAAGATCCTGTCCGTTGAGCTTTGGCGCGATCGGATGCATGATCATAGTAGGCCCGAGGTCATTAATCCAGAAATAATCACTTTCATTGTAACGGAACTTTTCAATATGAGCGGCGGCCATCTTCTTTGCCATATCCATTGAGATCTTTCCGCTTGAGGCCTGATTGTTAAAATCCTCCAGGATCGAGTATGCGACTTCAACCAGATTGCGGGTCTTTTCCCGTTTCTGTTTTTCCATATCCGCCTTCATCAGAGGAACCATGTAAAACATTACAACCATAGTAGTTATAAAAAGAGTACCGATAGATGTACCGATAATTTTATTAAAAATACTCACATCTGCCAGCTTCTTCATTGCCATCACTTTCTCCTTTTGAACTATCTGTTATTGAATAACACCTAAATTTTAAATGTATCTCCAACGATCATAAACCGGCATTTCTTAACTGGCGGTATGATTCTTACTCAGTATCCATGCCCATCTATAATCGGTATAAAGCACGAAAACTTTAGAATCTATATCCCCCCTTTATAAAACCTGATAGAATAAGCACGTGTCATATACTTTTCACTTATCACCCATACTGAATACAGCAGTGGTAAATAATTTTTTCAGTACAATCCTAAAAAAATCTGAACTGCCAACTTACCCCTGCGACAATACACAACTCGGATAATCATCCAAATACAACAGTCAAGAGGAATGCATTACCGTCCCTACGCTACTATGCAATCAGGTATTCCCCTACTCCTACGGATATTTTTTCATACTCATTCTAAAGTTATTTATTTGTCTGCCGATAAAGAACATACAGGAAATAGACTCAAAGAAATTAAGTCTAAAATAATTATCATTCTGAACCCTGAAACGGACAATGTATCAGGCCAATTTCATAAAGAGGTGAAATCATGTTTTTAAATAAATTAAAAATATCTCACAAAATCATTGTTGTCATAACAGCCGGGATTCTGATATCCTCTGCATTTGCTGTCCTGACGGTATATATGGGCAAGGGGCAGATCAACAGACTTGAAAGCATCTATAAAAAAAATGTCATACCTCTTGATAACCTTCGAAGGATCCAGATGATTTTCAGGGAACTCGAGTTTTACATGACCGGCGTAACCTCCGACGTTGTAGCCCCAATAGGAGCGGGTATGCATCTTGAAAAGAGTATTGCAGATATTGACCAACTCTGGATCGATCTTCAGCCTCACCTTACAGATGAAGAAGCAAAGGGCCAGTTTTCAGAAGGATTCAGAGGATTTAAAAAACTGGCATCAGAATTAAAAACAATTTACTTGAACGAGAAGATTGAGGATGTTGCCGATGTATATGATGAATGGCTTGATTTTAAGCCCCTTTTATATAAGAGCATAGACAAACTGGCGGATAACCAGAAACTCTCGGTCAAGGATTATTATGAGTCTGCCACAACTCTTATATTAAGAATAAACAAGATCATCGGCGGTGTTTCGATCTTCATACTTTTTGGCTTTGTAGCGCTTGCCGCTTATACAATCAAAACCATCACAAAGCCAATCGCGATTGTAGTAGGCGAGGCCGAGCATATTGCAGACGGCGATTTGACACGCACTATAGAAGTTTATTCAGAGGATGAGATGGGCAGTATGGCCGGCTCGCTTAATATAATGATAGATAACCTGCGGGACTCCTTCCAGAAAATCGCGAGCTCAATACATAATATTTCAACTGAAACACTGGGACTCTCCGACCTCTCAAAAAACCTGTTAAGCGGCGCCGAAGAGCAAAGGAGCAAAACCGAACAGGTAGCCGTAGCCTCAACTGAGATGTCACAGACCATCGTAGACATGGCGAAAAATACATCAGATGCAACGGATGCTACAAGGGAATCTTTTGAAACAGCTGAAGAGGGCAAAACTATCGTAAATGAAACAGTCGAGAGCATAACAAAACTTGCCGATAGCGTTAGTAATGCCTCAGCATCAATTGAGGGACTCGGGAAAAACCTTGAAGAAATAGATCAGATCGTCTCTGTAATACAGGATATAGCAAACCAGACTAATCTGCTTGCATTGAATGCAGCCATAGAGGCAGCACGTTCAGGAGAGCATGGACGAGGCTTTGCAGTTGTTGCGGAAGAAGTCAAAAAACTTGCGGAGCGTACAGCAAAAGCAACTGATGAAATCGGTGCAAAAATAACTGCAATACAGTCCGAGAGCAAGGCCTCCATAGCTATCATGGGCAAGGGCACATCTTTAGCAAAGGCATCTGTAGAGAATGCAGCAAAGGCGGGTGAGGCCCTTCAAAAAATAGTTCAGAGTTCTGACAATGTCATGGACATGGTTCAGCGAGTATCCGTAGCAACAGAAGAACAATCGGCTGCTGCTGAAGAAGTATCTCAAAATATGGAACAGATAGCGGGACTCATAACCGAACACTGCGGTATAGCGGAAAGCGTGGAAAAAGCCTCGGAACACCTGAGCAACATGGCCCGCGAGGTTACTGAACTGACCTCACACTTTAAGACCGGAGACAGTGCATCTGCTGGAGCATCTATAACCAGGGATAGTAAAAACAATCCCAATCCGCATATTGAACATTTATCATAAATGATAAATATCAGTCAGATTAAGAGAGGGGAGGAATATTAATAAATATGGAATGTAGGGGAATTAAATCACTTTTCAAGGCTTCCTGTCTTTTAAGTAAGCTCAAGATAAAAAACAAGATCATACTGATGTCAGTATTGAGCGTGATAATATTCACATCTTCAGCTGCATGGCAGGTGACAATCGGTCAGAGCCAGATAGAAACTCTGGACAATCTGTATAACGCGAAGATCGTGCCTCTTGATAAACTCAGAAAGATGCAGCTCCGTTTCAGAGAGACCGAGTTTAGAATTGCGGGAGTCAAGGCGGACATGGTAACCGGCACAGGTGCAGCGGTCTCCTTGAAGGAGACTATAAAGATAATAGATGAGCTATGGGCCGAGGCCGAACATATGATAACAAATAAGGATCTGGCCGAAGACGTGGCAAATATCAGCCAGGCATATAAGGGCTTTAAGTCTATATCTAAAGATATTGAAAAAAGTTATATGGCAGTATTTTATGATGCTGATACCGGGCCGCTTGAAGATGTATATGACGAATGGCTTGATTACAAGCCATTTCTATTTAAGTCCATTGACCACATAGTCGAGACAATGGAACACGAGGTTTCAGAACTCTACATTGATAAAAAATTACTGGTTGCCCAGACCAATAAATTTATAATAATTGCATCTTTCGGTCTTATTATCTTTTTTACTGTGGCAACAACAGGACTGATCAAATCAATTAACACCCCAATCACAACCGTTATGAATGCCGCCAGAGAAGTAGCACGCGGTGATCTGAGTCAGAATATAAATCTTATAAGTCATGATGAAATGGGGATAATGGCAGCTGAGTTAAACAAGATGATTACGACGCTAAACACCTCATTTGGCGCTGTTACTTCAGAAGCAGAGGAAATACAAAGACATGCCGGGGGCCTGTCCGATGTTGCACAATTTATGATCAGCGGCAATAATGATCAAAAGATGCAAATCGAACAAGTAGTCACCGCCTCAACCGAGGTGGCCCAGACGACCTCGGAAATGGCGAAGAGTGCAGCAGAGGCCTCAGCCGCTACAACCGCCTCCGTTGAGGTAGCTAAAAAAGGCCAAAGTATTAGCGATCAGACCAGAAAGTCCATTGAAACCCTGGTCAGCGGGGTTGCAGAAGCAGCAGAGGCCATAGGTAACCTGGATAAGAGTTCTCAGGAGATCGTAGAAATCGTCGGGGTCATCAAAGACATAGCAGATCAGACAAATCTTCTTGCCCTTATGCAGCTATCGAGGCCGCACGAGCAGGAGAACAGGGCAGGGGCTTTGCTGTCGTGGCAGATGAAGTAAAGAAGCTTGCTGAACGGACCTCAAAATCAACCGATGAGATAGCAAAGAAGATCCAGGCCAATCAGAAAGAGACAAAATCCGCCGTAGTAAAAATGAAAGAGAGCCGGAAAGTCGCTGCTGCAGCCATAGAGTCGACCGATGAGGCCGGCGCAGCACTCATGCAGATTGTACAGACCTCTGAAAATGTCATGGATATGGTCTTCAGTATAGCTTCTGCCGCAGAAGAGCAATCTGCCGCTACAGAAGAAGTCAGCCAGACCATGGAACAGATTGCGGGTATTATGAGCCAGAACTTTGTCCTCTCAGAAAACGTAAAGGGCGTAGCTGATGAACTCGTAGCCGTATCTGCAAAGCTCAGCATTCAGGTAGGACAATTCCAGCTCAGAACCGCAGATGAAGACCTTAATGACAATATTTCTGACACCAATGAAGAGCTGCAAAGGATAAGTGTTTAATTATGAATACCATTTTCAATAATATACTACATCACATACCACCAACTCGCATATTTATTACATCTTCGACTAAAGTTTTATTCGAGAATACTGATAGAGTAAATATGCACGGCAAGACCTTAGGTCTAAATAAACCACTTTTAACGGAGGGAAAGATGAAAAAAGTTTTAACAGTATTTGTAGCAATTGCAATGTTGTTAGTAGCAGGACAGGTAATGGCGGAAAAGGTGCCGACACCGGAATCTCATGACGGGATCACTATTGTAACTGCCGACTGGGTAAAGGATAACCTTGCCGGCATAACTGTAGTAGATGCAAGAAAAAAAGGTGAATTTGTTGAGAAACATATATCCCGGTGCAATCAATGCATACTACAGTGAAAAAAGCGCCAAGACCGTGGACTTTGATGAAAGCAAGGACAAATTTAAATTAGATAAGTACCCGTCAGACAAGAATGCCAAGATCGTTGTATACTGTAACGGCCCAGCTTGCTGGAAATCTTTTAAATCCGCAATGCTTCTGGTCAAAAACGGCTACACTAATGTCTTCTGGCTCAGAGATGGTTTTCCAGGCTGGCTTGACAAGGGATACCCTGTAGAGTAAAAATTCGCATATAAATGTACCTTTGAAGGGGCTATTTAGCCCCTTTTTTTTTATCTGAATGACTTCTCCTGCCCGCAGTGGTAATATAATTCACTTCTTATGAAAACATTATCCTTTCCCAAAGCAAAAGTTATAATTATGAAAACCACATACATTCTGATAACCGCATTACTATATTTGGGAATGCCGTTTATTTCACACGCAATAGAAGGCTCAGACTATCTACAATTCAAGATCATCAACACATACCCTCATGACCCTGAGGCATTTACGCAGGGTCTGGTGTATGAAGATGGCCTCCTTTATGAGTCCACGGGAAGATACGGATATTCGTCCCTGCGCAAAACAGATATACAGAGCGGCAGAATATTAAACATACACCATCTTCCGCCTCAGCTTTTCGGAGAGGGCACTGTGATATATAATGACAGGATAATTCAGCTTACGTGGAAACAGGGGGTTGGGTTTATATATGATAAAAAAGGGTTAAACCTCAATAGTTCCTTCAACTATGCTACTGAAGGCTGGGGCATCACACATGACGACAGCAGATTAATAATGAGTGACGGCACAGATACCCTGTACTTTTTAAGTCCTGAATCCTACAAAAAAATCGGCTCTATCAAGGTCAGTTACAAGCAACAACCTGTGAACAACCTGAATGAACTGGAGTATATAAAAGGCAGAATATATGCCAATGTCTGGCGCACAAATAATATAGCGGTCATTAATCCTGAAACAGGTCATATAGAGGCATGGCTCAACCTTGAAAAACTTACAAGACTTGCCGGCGGAGATACTGCTTCAAAGACACTAAATGGTATAGCCTATGACCAAAAAAATGATAGGATATTCGTAACGGGCAAGCTCTGGCCTTATATATATGAAATAAAAGTTTTCACTCATGAAAAACTGCCGGAATAACTACCTGCCTTTTCTCAACCCATACTCAAGCTGCTGCTTTTTAACAGCACGCACACGATCTCTCAGAGCCGCTGCCTTCTCAAACTCCAGTTTATCAGCCGCATCTCTCATCTGTGCTTCTAACTCCCTCAAGTCCGCATCATCAATATATAGTTCCTGAACTTCAGCGACCGCTGAGACAGTAAGATAATCTGCCTCATATACGGAACTTAAGATATTCTTTATCTCTTTTTTGATAGTGGTCGGGGTTATCCCATGCTGTTTATTGTACGCTCCCTGTATTATACGCCGCCTGTCTGTTTCATCCATTGCTGTCTTCATCGAGCCGGTTACCCTGTCGCCATAAAATATGACCAGACCATTCACATTTCTCGCTGCCCGTCCTGCCGTTTGAATCAGTGATCTGCTTGATCTCAGAAATCCTTCCTTATCAGCATCTAAAACGGCCACGAGCGAGACCTCCGGCAGATCAAGTCCCTCACGCAGGAGGTTAACTCCTACCAGAACATCAAAACCGCCCCTCCTGAGCTCTCCGAGTATCTCTACACGCTCAAGAGTATCAATATCAGAATGCAGGTATTTTGCCCGGATACCCAATTCCAGATAATACTCGGTTATGTCCTCTGACATCTTCTTGGTAAGCGTGGTAACCAGCACCCTCTCACCCTTTACCGTCCTCTTTCTGATCTCACCTAGGAGGTCCTCAATCTGTCCGGTTACAGGACGCAGCTCAATGACAGGATCCATAAGTCCAGTCGGCCTGACTATCTGCTGCACAATACTGCCGCCTGACTTCTTAAGCTCATAATCAGCCGGAGTGGCCGAGACATATATCCCTTTCTTAAGCTTTGCCTCAAACTCGGCAAATTTCAGCGGCCGGTTATCCAGTGCCGAAGGAAGCCTGAAGCCATAGTTTATCAGCGTCTGTTTCCTGGCCTTATCACCGGCATACATTCCGCCTATCTGTGGGATAGTGGCATGCGATTCATCGAGGACTATCAGCAGATCATCAGGGAAGTAATCAATTAGACAGAAAGATGCCTCCCCGGGAGCCCTGCCGCTTAGGTGCCGTGAGTAGTTTTCGATTCCGTGACAATACCCGAATTCGCGCATCATCTCCATATCAAAATGCACCTTCTGCTCCAGCCTCTTTGCCTCTAACTCCTGGCCCTGCCCGAGCAGTTCCGCCATTCTTTCCCGAAGCTCCAGATCAATAGCCTTTGCAGCCTTCTCGATCCTCGGCAGGTCTGTAACAAAATGACTATTGGGATAAATAGAAACCTTCTCAAGTTTTCTAAGCTTCGCCCCGGTCAAGGCATCAAACTCATATATACCATCAATCTCATCCCCGAAAAAATCAATATGCACGGCCTCACCCCCTGAAAAGGGAGGATATATATCTACAACATCACCTCTTACGCGGAATGACCCTCTTTTAAAGTCATCATTCCGCTCATACAGGATAGCTATAAGCTGACGCAGCAGTTCCTCCCTGTCCAGACTCATACCTTCCTGCAGCAGCAGATGTTTGCCCAGATAGTCCTCTGGAGAGCCGATACCATATATACAGGAGACAGAGGCCACGATGATAACATCGCTCCGCTCAAGCACCGCCCGTGTTGCCGAGTGCCTGAGCCGGTCAATCTCATCATTGATCATTGCATCTTTTTCAATATAGGTATCTGAGGCCGGCATATATGCCTCGGGCTGGTAATAGTCATAATAGCTGACAAAGTATTCAACCGCATTATCCGGGAAAAAAGATTTAAACTCACCGTATAACTGAGCCGCAAGAGTCTTATTGTGAGCTATAATCAGGGCAGGCCTGTTTAGATTGGCAATGACATTGGCTATGGTAAAAGTCTTACCCGAACCTGTAACACCCAGAAGGACCTGATGAGGCTCATCTCCAAGTATCCCATCCGTCAACCTGCGTATGGCCTCAGGCTGATCTCCTTGAGGCTCAAAATCAGAGACTAGGCGGAACACCCCTGGCGGGCAGCTGTTTAAATGATCCTGTTGCATAAGCCAAAATATCTCACTGATATTTAATCCTTTTGTCGGAATATCCTTAAACTAGTATAATAACAGGGTTGCCTTATAAGCTGTCTAGCTGAATAATTTATTTGAGTTCAAAAAATACTATGAGTAAAAAGAACTTCTCAATCAAAGAGGTCATACAATTCGGCTGGAGAACGATGAAAGAGAATATCGTTTTTTTCGTCATGCTCCTTATTGTTGCATTTCTTATACCTATGCTTCCGAAAATCATGGCTAGTCTTTTTTTACAGGATTTTCCCGCACTGAATATCATGATGCAGATCTTAGGGAAACTCCTGGGAATTGTGGTGTATTTAGGTCTCTTAAAGGTCGGCCTGGTACTTTGTGACGGCAACAAACCAAAACTGACTGAATTGTTTTCATGCTTTCACCACCTAATCCGGTATATACCGGCTATTATCTTTTGTGTCTTAACCTTTTACGGAATCCTTTTTCTTTTCATGGGTCCATGGATGATTGTCAGCCGATATACAGGAGAAAATGCCATGGTTGCAGCTGCCACGGTCCTGAGCGCCCTGGCGTTTATGGCTTTTGTCATTTTCTGGATCGTAAAACTGAGCCTGTTTCCATACTATATTATTGATAAAAGATATGGTCCACTGAGGGCTCTGCAGGCCAGTGTAAAGGCTACAGCAGGCTCGATATGGCAACTGCTGCTTTTGAAGATAGTACTGATACTTATAAATTTTCTCGGGGGTATTACTGTTATCGGCCTGTTTGTTTCCTTACCCATATACATGATAGCAGATGCGTATGTCTACCGGAAGCTTATGACTTCCTGCACAGCGGAGGTATGCTGAGCAGCTCTCTCTCAATATCAATTATAGTGATTTCCGGCGGCGCAAGAAATCTGATCGGCGGACCCGCGGTTCCTGTACCACGGCTCACATAAATAGCCGACCCTTTAGCAAGCCTCTTAAATCCCGTATGATGCCGAAATATGCACATGACCGCAAGCTGCATAGGGAATATCTGCCCGTTATGTGTATGTCCGGAAAGCTGCAGGTCAAAAAGACCCAGACTCTCGCCTTCCACCTCTGTCTTATGTTTCAGTAAAACTGTGTACAGACTATCCGGCAGGGCTGAAAGTATATCCCGCTCTGTGGCCTGATCAGTACGCCTGTGATAACTCGCGGTCTCCCCGCCAATAAAATCCACGCCTGCAATATTCAGTTTATTTCCTATGGTCTGCCCCTCCGCCCTTAAAAGGGTGAAGCCGACCTCTTCTATATATCCGGACGTGCTGCTGAGTCCTCCATAAAATTCATGATTGCCTATAACCGCAAATTTTCCGAGCGGGGCCTTAATGTTCTTCAGCATCGACTTCATATGGCCTATATGCTTAACCCCTCCATCCAGCAGATCACCTGTTGATACAATGAGATCAGGGCCGGCCTCTTCAGTCATTGCAATTACCTTTTTCAGGACTTTTTCTCCGACAATAACACCAAGGTGCAGATCCGCGATTTGAACAATTCTTATCCGTTCTGTACCGGCCGGAAGTTTATCTGTCTTCAGAGTAAGATGCTCAACCCTAATCTGCTTTGCCTCATAATAACCATATAGATTCACAAAAAATGCCAGGGCCAGGGGGTAAAAGAATATGTTTTCCGGCGATATGATCTGCGCACCGGAAAAAAGATGGCCAGCATATTCAGGATTAAGAATAAAATAATTATATACATCCAGCATAAACGCAAGTGGAAAAAAGATCACAAGCAAAGAGAGCCAGTAAAAAACCAGGTATGACCAGAATGTAACACTCCTTTTACTGCCCCTCAGGCTGTAAATATGTATAAGCGTAGGAGACACGGCCATGATCAGCAGCAGCAGTCCAAGTAAAAAATTTACCGGAAACTCCGGAGACAGAACAGCGATGATTTTATAATAAAGATGGAGATTTGCAGCAGCGTAAGATAAAACTATAAATAGAAATATAATCATTTTGCATACGGCTTTTCATGCTGTATGAAAAACATCAGAAGAGACGGAATTACAAAAACCGTAAATATTGTTGAAAGAGCAAGCCCCCCTAAAATAACACTGCCGAGACCACGATAAAGCTCCGAACCAGGCCCGGGCCAAAGCACAAGAGGAAGCATCCCGAATATACTGGTGGTCGCACTCATATAAATCGGCCTAAGTCTTGACCTCGTAGAATCCAGTACAGCCTCTTTATACCCCATACCATTAAAGCGTATATTATTGAGAGCCTGATGAACGATCAGGATAGCATTATTGACGACTACCCCGATAAGTATAACAAAGCCCAGCATGGTCAATATATCAAACGGAGTAGGGACACCTGAAAATTTTGTAGAATACTGATTTATCAGGGCCAATCCCATAAACCCGCCAGCACCGGCAAGGGGAACGGTGAACATTATTATCAGGGGATAGAGAAAATTACCGAAAAGGGCCGCCATCAGCAGATAAGATATTAGTCCGGCAAGGATAAAATTCCACTGAAGGACATTTCTGGTCTCTTTCAGCTTATCAGCGACACCACTCATTGATACGGACATCCCCGGACCTACAAGACCCATGGCCTTTACAGCCGGAATGACCTTTTCATTTATTATATCCATGGCTCCTTCCAAAGGAAGATCCGCCGGCGGTGTTACCTGCAGCGTTATGGTTCTCTGACGCTCAAGGTGACGTATCTCATTAATACCGGTGGTACGCTGCAGAGATGCAAGAGAGGAAACCTGCACCGTCCTGCCTTCGGGGGTAGATAAGATCGCCTTGTACAACTCCTCAGGTGTATCTATTGTCATTTCAGAGGCCTTAAGAATCAGGTCGATCTTCTTTTTACCTTCCTCCTTAAACTCTCCTATCTTCCTGCCGTCCATGAGTACGTCCAGCGCTACGCCCAGATCACCGGAACTCATTTTCAAGGCACTAAGCCTTTCACGGTCAGGACTTAAGCGTACTTCAGGATACAGCAGCTCCAGCGAGGGCAAAGGTCGAATCTGGGCCATAGGCATCTCTTTTTTGATAATGCCGAACATGGTACCGGCCGCGGCCACGATCCTGTTCATATCATCGCCCACAATATCCACCTCTACGGTACGCCCTCGTCCCAGACTCGTCTGAAATATACCGGCCTGCATACTGACACCGAACATCCCTGGTATCGAGTTAATGTGCCTCATAAACATGGGCACCAGCTCTCCTGCACGCTGTATATGCATACTTGTAGCACCCGCAATATTAAACCTGTCAGACCCAACAAAAAACATATTTTGTATTGCAGGGAATCCCTCATGATCCTTTCCTATATGCTCCTTTGTGGCATCAAAAAACTGATCACCGATATCCTTCATTTCATCATACGAAAGTCCAGGCGGAGGTATTAAAAGACTTATTACAAGATTTCGATTACCCTGTGGAAGATACTCACTTTTCGGAAGCAATATTAATACTGACGCAATAGACAGTGAGGTCAGCAGCACGATAGTAAACAGCCTTGCAAATACTGAACCGGTTGCAGCGCCGACCATTGCCATTATAATGTTCAGCAGCTTTCCGCCTATTGCATTTAATGCGCCTTTATCAGAATTCACCTTTTTCCGTCCTATAGTACTGAAGAGCTTTTCAGACAGCATGGGAATGACCAGGATCGAGACAAACAGGCTGAGCGTTACGGCACAGCTTACGGCAATGGCAATATCTCTGAAGAGCTGACCTGATTCCTCCTTTACAAACACAACAGGAAGAAAGACCGCAACCGTTGTCAGGGTGGAGGCGAGTACCGCACCCCATACCTCACGAGTGCCGTCGTAGGCGGCTTCATAAGGACTTTTGCCCATACTCCTGTGGCGATCTATATTTTCAAGTACCACAATAGCATTATCAACAAGCATACCTACCGCAAAGGCTATACCGGCAAGACTTACGACATTGAGATTTCTGTCAAAGGCATTCATCACAATAAAAGTACCGATAACACTGATAGGAATCGCAGTTGCCACCACAATAGTAGAAGAAAGACTCCTTAAAAAAACCAGCAGTATAATAATTGCAAGGAAACCGCCGATCATAATATTCTGCTTTACAAGGTCTATAGCACCCTGGATATATGGACGCTGGTCATAAACCCAGTCGAGATAAATCTTGCGAGGCTGCATTTTCTCCTTATTAAGCCAATCCACCGCCTCCTCAACCCGCCTGGTCATATCCAGAATATTTGTACCCGGCTCCGGCTTCACACCGATTGCAATGCCATCACGGGAGTTATGGATCATGGCCACGGACTTTTTCTGATACCCAAACTCAACCTCTGCGAGATCAGAAAGAAATACACGCCGTGTTCCATCAGACCGGACAACAATATTTTCTATGTCCTCAACACTTCTGAACTGGGCCACAGTCCTGATCCTGTAATTTCTCCTGCCAACCCCCATAGTTCCCGCAGATACATCAATATTCTCTGTCTGAAGCACATGAATGATATCCGAGATTGTAAGCCCGAAGGAGGCCAACTTCACGGCATCTACAATAATGTGCATCTGCCGCTCCCGACCGCCGCCCATAAACAGATCAGCAACACCCTCCACCCTCTCAAGGTGCTGCTTTACTTCATTGTCAAAGAAAGTTTTATAAGTGCTTATGTGAGCGGGATTGTCCTCATCGGACTTCATAATGATCCATATAACCGGGGAAGTTGCGGCACCGGTTGCATTAATAACGGGCTTTAAAACATTTTCAGGATAGGAGGGCACCTCATTAAGCTTGTTCGAGACCCTCAATAGTGCATCATCAACCTTGGTCCCTATACGGAAACGCAATGTGACAGAGCCTGCATTATTTAAGGAAGAACTCTCTAATTCCTGAAGCCCCGGAATACCCTTGAGGGCCTTTTCCTGCTCCTCTATAATATCCCTTTCGATCTCATAGGGAGTTGCACCTGGCCAGGCTGTTTTGACCTCTATCTCGGGGACAGTAACATCCGGAGTAAGCTGATAGGGCATCTGCTGAAGACCTATCAGGCCGAAAATGACCACGAATATTATCCCTACGATCACGGTGACCGGTTTTTTTATTGCAAACTGAATTACATCCATATTAGTATTTTCCGCTTAATGACAGTGACATACTTCACTTGCTGATCATGAGGTCCTGCCCGTTTCTCAGGCGCTCATTGCCCTTTATTACGACCTGCATCCCCTGACTTAGACCCGGGGCCTCCAGGCCAACTGTCAGTCCGTCATAACCAAGCGGAGTCACTGTTATCTGAAAGGCCTTTGAGTCCTGTACCGCATATATAACGGTCATACCCATAACTGTTGTAAGCGCATCTCTGGGTACTGACAGGGCCATTACCCTTTTGCCAGTCGGCAGTGTAACCCTGGCCTCCATGCCCTCAGCTAGCCCTGCCCTGTTTTCAGCCACTATCCTGACAGGGAAGGTCCTGGTTGAGACATTTCCTCTCGGTATAACTGCATACACACTGCCCTTAAGTTTTTGTCCGCCTGCAGCAATCTCCACCGCCAAGCCCGGCGTAATATATTTGAGAATATCTGAGGGCACCTCCACCATAACCTCTATCCGGTTATCCCTGGCAACAACAGCAATCTCAGAGCCTATGGATATCCACTCGCCGCGATCAATATTTTCACTGAGCACGATGCCGTCAAACGGCGCAAGAATCTTCTTTTTTTCCATTTCCGTCTGTAAACCCTGTAAATCCGCCTCCAAAGACAAGGCCCGGCTCTGCAGACTCTTAAGCCTGAAGCGGACATTGTCGTAAAGCTGCACTGAAACTAGCTCTTCTGCAAACAGCTTTTCAGTCCGCTGAAATTCATTCTTTGCATTCTGCACATCCGCACCTGTCTGCTGAAGCAGGGCCTTTGCGGCCTGAATACGCTTTTCAAGAATATCCGAACCGAGCAAGGCCATCACCTGTCCCTTAGTGACTCTCTGTCCCGCCTCAATACTCACACTTTCAACCAACCCGCCCACCTCAGAGGCAACCTTTGATACCTCCTGAAAATATACCGTTCCTATAAACTCTTTTTCCGGGGCAACAGCCTTTTGTCTGACTTCCGCCACCACTACCTTTGCTGGCGGCATACCTCCGCCCTTCGGCTGCGCAAAAGATACAGAAGTGCAAAAAAACAGCAGTACAGCTGTCAAAATAGATACAACTGTTTTATTCATATTCATCTCCATCATTTATTTCTCCGGGCATCCGCTGTATAGAACCAAGCAGCGAACCTACTGATTTCTTAATGGCAATATGAGCAAGCTCATAATCATATCTGGCACTGGCCAGTTCCCTCTCCGACCTGAGCAGCAGGGTATTGGCATCAATCACATCGACACTATCGGCAAGCCCGTTAGAAAACTGCCTGGAAACATCATTATAATTGCCCTCTGAATATTGAACCGCTACAGCTAACTGCTCTACCACTCCAGAGATCGTTATAAGCTCCAGGTATGCATTCTCAACCTCAATTTTAATGGAATTTTTCAGATCCTCATGCAGAAGCCTGGCTCGTCTGTGCCTGGCCCTAGCCTCTCCAACTGCGGCTTTTTTCAGTCCGCCTTCCCAGAAAGGATAATCCACCCTGAAGGCGGCATAGGTTCGTTCCTCAAGACCGAAGGATGAGACAGGATCATTTTTCTGCCTCTGATAAACAGCCTCTACACTGAGTTCCGGCCAGTAGGCCCCTTTTGCATATTTCACCCTGTCACCCGCAATCCTGTTCCCTATCAATGATGACTTTATCTCATTTCTTTGCTGCATAGCCAATTCCTTTAAGCACTCCATCACATCTGCAGGACACCCTTCAACAAGCCTGCCTAAGTCAGACACATTGTCTATCATACCGCTATTTTCAGCTTCCCGCAGGCTGAAGTCCATCTCAATACCAGTTACTCTAGCTAAAATAGTCCTGGATATTCTCAAAGCATTTTCAGCTTTTATCAGTTCCGCCCTTGAACCGGCAAGCTCTGCCTCTGCCCTCAGTAATACGGTTCTTGTTGTCTCCCCTACTTTCAGCATGAGTGCCGCACGGTCTCTGTGCTTCACCAGGCGTTTCAGATTAACTTGAGCTAACTCCACGGCCTTCCCGGACTTCAGAACCTCATAATATGCTTCGGCAACCTTCATAAAATGCGTTTCTTTTACAGCCCTGACATTTTGAATCTCTTCCTTTATCCCATCGCGCGCCATCTTAAATGCAGTTAGTTCCCTGCCGCTAAGATGCACGGTCTTCTCCGCCTTTAAACCCCATTCATTAGTGAACTCCGGCTGAAGAATAAGATTACCGCGCCCTTTGCTTTCAGTGTAGCGGGTATGATAGCCAAATGCGGAAAGAGTAGGATAAAGAACAGAGATTGTCTGGTCATGTTCGCTCTCTGCTATATGCAAATCCTCACCGGCGATCTTTATATTTTCACTGTTCTGCAGTGCAGTAAGATAAAGATCGTTCAGAGTATACTCCTCTGCCCGGCATAGACTCACCGAAAGCAAGACTCCACAAAATATCGAAAATATTATTAATTTATTTGCAAGTGAAATCATATTACTAACCATTGCAGTCATTAGCCCTCTTAAATTATCAGGCAAGATCACTCTGCATCAAAAAGGGCATCCACAAACTCCTGGGGATCAAAATCCTGAAGGTCTTCTACCGCCTCGCCAACGCCGATCAATTTAACAGGTATTTCAAGTTCCTTATTAATGGCAAGTACAATTCCGCCTTTTGCAGTTCCATCAAGTTTTGTCAGGGCAAGACCCGTAATACCTACTGCCTCATTAAATATCTTTGCCTGATTAATAGCATTCTGACCTGACGTCGCATCAACTACAAGTAATATTTCATGTGGGGCTGAAGGCATTTCCTTACTGATAACACGCTTTATTTTCTTCAGCTCTTCCATCAGGTTAGACTGAGTATGAAGACGTCCCGCTGTATCAATAATAACGATATCCGTTCCCCTGGCTCTGGCAGAAGTAACAGCATCAAAAGCCACCGCTGCAGGATCCGCTCCACTTCGGTGTTTAACAATGCTGGCTCCCGCCCGGTCCGCCCATATTTCCAGCTGCTCAATTGCCGCCGCCCGGAAGGTATCCCCTGCAGCCAGAGTAACCGAAAAACCATTATCCGTAAAGCGCCTTGCAAGCTTTCCGATGGTCGTTGTCTTGCCTACCCCATTTACGCCCACAGTCAATATGACATAAGGGTTTTCCCCCGCGCTCATGACTTTATGGCCATCTTTAAGGAGAGCGCGCACGGCCTCTTTAAAGGCTACATTCAACTGATCCGCTCTGCGAATTTTACCATCCCTGACCTTTTCCCTTAATTCATCTGTCAGGGCCAGAGCAGCCAGTGGGCCGGCATCCGCCATTATAAGCAGTTCCTCCAGCTCATCCAGCATGTTGTCATCAACCGGCTTACCGCGGAACAGTGCATCAGTTCCATCTACCAGAGTCTTTTTCGTTCTGGACAGGCCCTGTTTCAGTTTATTAAATAACCCCAAAGCACACTCCTTTTAAATTAAGCCCTTCCATTGTAAAATATAATCAGACGTAAGGATTTTAACAATTTTCATAACAAAATACATGGCTGCCTGCACACCCCTGTACCTCAAAATAAAAAAGGCAGGATATACCTGCCTTTTTATTTGGATTTATTAAATTTTCTGCCATAGGCTAAAAGAAAAGATTCTGGTTAATCAATACCGCCAGTGCTATTAGAAGCGCATAAATAGCCAGAGACTCGATCATGGCAAGACCAATAATCAACAGTGTTTGTATCTTGGGAACAGCATTGGGATTTCTTGCGGCACCTTCGCACGCCTTACTTACACCCACACCCATACCAATCCCCGTACCCAGAGCTGCAAGACCTATGGCCAGCGATGCACCAAGGGCAGCAAAGGCCTTCACATTTGAGGCAGAATCTCCACCTGAAGAATCCATTTCAGCTGCAAAGGCTATGGGGGACATAAGTACTACAAGTGCAAGTGCTAACAGAAAAACAGATGTACTTTTTTTGATCACGTTTATCTCCTTTCAATAAAATGCATGTTTTAGTGTGCCTCCTCAAGGGCGCCGGCAAGGTAAAGCGTAGCCAGCAGCATAAATACAAAGGCCTGCAGCAGGCTGACCAGCGTACCAAGCGCCAGCACCGCCACGGGAATTACCCACGGGGTGAGCATAAGAAGGACACCGATAAGAATATGCTTGGCCATCATGTTACCAAACAGTCTTACCGACAGAGTAATTGGTCTAGCTATATGCCCGATAATCTCAATAAGAAAAATGAGTATCATCAGCGGCAGTGCCGGCAAAGATCTCATAGGCCCAAGAAAGTGTTTTATATATGATAGCTTATGAGTTTTTATGCCGTAATAATGAGTGGCAAAGAAAACCGGCAGGGCGAGCGCTACGGTAGTGTTAACATTACTTGTAGGCGCCTCTAATCCGGGGATCAGTCCGAGAAAATTACCTACAAGAATATAGATGCCCAGGGTCGCAACAAATGGAAAGAAAAACATACCATGCTTATCCCCCATCGCGCTAGTTGTCAGATTAGTGCCAAACTCTACAAGAACCTCTACAAAGTTCTGAACTCCGACAGGAATAATATTCAGCGACCTTCTGACCACCAGAGCAGTGCAAAGTATTATAGCCGTGGCAAGCCAGGAGAATACGACATACGGGGGAATCCCCATTGCCACTAGTGTACTAAACGGAAATAACAACAACGATTCATGCATAAATTTCCTCTAATTAATAGTGACATTGATGATAATGCAGTAACTGCCTTCAAGTCAAGCCTATTACAATATAATTTTCATCACTAAATCGGCAATACTGTAGACAACAAAAAAAGAGACATCTTATTCAGATGTCTCTTTTTTTATTTTAATCCGGCAATGACTTACTTTCCCAGGGCCTCGCGGCCCAAGTATCATCAGCCCTGGAGGTCTTAACTTCCGTGTTCGGAATGGGAACGGGTGTGGCCCCTCCGGTATAACCACCGGAATTTTTTCAAATTCAGAAACTAATATTAGCACAAAGAAAAACTTAATGCAAGTAAAAAATTTTAAGGCAATAAATGGTGGAGGTGAACGGGATCGAACCGATGACCTCCTGGTTGCAAACCAGGCGCTCTCCCAGCTGAGCTACACCCCCATACCACTTACCAACGTCTCAACAAGCGAAGTTATTATATATAAAGTCGCAAAAAAAAAGCAAAGGCATTATGCCAATAAAAACCACCGAAAATGGTGGGCCTAAGTGGATTTGAACCACTGACCTCACGCTTATCAGGCGTGCGCTCTAACCAGCTGAGCTATAGGCCCTTCTATACTTTACAAAGATCAATACTGCACTACTTAAATATTACCTTGAACCACTGCCCTGTCGAGTCGACCACTATAACCAGCTGCGCTATAGGCCGTGTCAAACAATCAAAAACTGGTGCAAATCAAATAATCAAAGATCAAATACTACTTACAATACAATGCATCACTGTATCGCAGGATATTAAAGATACATGATAAAATCATAGAATGTCAATTTATGAAGTGCCAAAACCAGCCCCGCTTATACCTTTAACGGCAAAGATCTGATCACTTCCTTAAAGGCAGAGAAAATTAGGGGGTCAAAGCGACTGCCCCTGGCAGCACTAATTATTTTCAGGACAGAGTCGATTGACCTTCCCTTGCCGGGACCGTACACGGCCCTCTCGTAATAATCAGCATACGCTATAATCCTGGAACCCTGAGGGATGCTCTCGCCCTGAAGCTTATCCGGAAATCCTGAACCATCATATAGCTCGTGATGATTTCTGATATACAGTCCTGAGTGAGCAAGATGATCAACCGCCTTTACAACATTTTGCCCCAGGACAGAATGTTTTTCATACGCTGCTCTTTCATACTCATTCATATCACTCAGATTTTTTTTCAGCAGGTTATCAGGCATCCCTATCTTGCCGATATCATGCAGAAGGGCAGCAATAGAGATTGCCTCTGTTTCACCGGCCGGCAACTCCATCTGCCTTGCAATAGCAACAGCTATCTCCGCAACATTATGCGAATGATTACCGGTGCTTATATCCCTAAGGTCGATCAGCCCTGCAAAGGCCATAATAGTATGTTTAAAGCTCTTCTGTAAGTTCCTGTTAAGCTCCTGAAGCTTATCATTTTTATTTTGAATTTCCATTGACTGCTGCTGCACATCTATCTCCAGTTCAGCATTCCACTTTTTAAGCTCCTGATTCTGGCGGGCGACAATAATCTGAAGATTCTTATTTTCTTTTACCAGCGAGTGGCGCTTGACAGCCTCAGCAATGACCTGAACCATCTCCTCATCCTTCCAGGGTTTTGCAATATACCTGTACGCTCCACCCCGGTTAATGGCATCAGCCACCGCCTCGATATCGGCATATCCCGTTAACAGTATCCTTAGAGTATCCGGAGCCAGTTCCCTGACCTTTTCCAAAAAATCCACACCGGACATGTAAGGCATCCGCTGATCCGAGACAACAATACCTATATGGGGGTTATTTTTAAGTATCTCAAGCCCCTCTTCTCCTGAGTTAGCTAGATTAATTATGTATTCTTTATACATAAACAGCCTCTTCAGAGACGAAAGAATATTTTTCTCATCATCCACAAAGAGGATCTCCATCGGGACATCAGAAGATGAAAACTGAGAAGTAGCCATTGTTAAGCACCAGCCGCCTGAAGAACCAGTATTATACCTTCCTGACCGTTGTCACAACTAATACGTCTTCCCATCACAGAAAGTGCGTTGCCATTAACAGATATCAAATCATCAACACTGCCGAGTTCAGTTACACTGTCGATAAGGGTATTGAGGCCTTCAGAAAAATATTCTTGCCGGTCCAACCCCAGGATATTACCATCAGGCATACTGAACATCTCAAGCCCCTTTCGATTGCACTGCACTATAAGACCCTCAGGGTCCACACCCACAACCCCTACAGGAAGCGAATCAAGTATATTCTGAGAAGCTGTCAATATCCTATTTTGCATAACCAGGTCTGCAGTGCGCTCCCTGACAAGCCTCTCAAGGCTATTGTTAATCTCAACGAGCTCAGTATTTTTTTCTTCCAATGCCTCGGTAAGCCGTATATTTTTCTGCGTTGTAAAAAAATATTCCAGAGCCTTGGATATCTCAATCTTCAATTCATCATCATTCCAGGGCTTAGGGATAAACTTATATATTTTCCCCTCATTAATAGCTTCCACCATGGCCGAGGTATCAGCAAAACCTGAGAGGACTATTCTGATCACCTCAGGCCTTTTCTCCCGCACTGCCTTGAGAAAATCGACCCCGTTCATCTGCGGCATCCTGTAATCAGATATAACGATCTGTACAGGTTCATCGCCCTCAATTATCTCAAGTCCTGCTGCACCTGACTCTGCAGTAATGATCTCATAATCGCATTCGATAAAGAGCCTCCTGAGAGATTTCAGGACATTAGGCTCATCATCTACACACAGTATTCTAACTGCTTCACTAGCGCCATCACCCATCAAATATCACCTATATACATTAAATTTTTCCAAACATTCACAGGATATCCCTCGCTGCTGACTATAATTTTGATCTTTCAATCTTAAGCTTGCATATGCTGCTTTAGCCGAATAATTTATAAAGTACCCGCACATTCCCATACCATTACCCTGATTAAAGCTGCTTACCCACAGGAAGCTCAATCGTAAATGTACTGCCCTGCCCCTGCACACTTTCAATATCAATCTTCCCGTCATGCTTTTGAATGATATCATATACAATGCTAAGGCCTAGACCGGTTCCCTTACCTACAGGCTTGGTTGTAAAGAACGGATCAAATATCTTCTGCACCTTGTCTTCAGGTATTCCCTGTCCCGTATCAGAAATAGCTATATACACATGACCATCGTTGCTCCAGGTCTTAATCCCGATACTTCCCTGCTTTTCTATTGCCTGAGCAGCATTAACCAATATGTTCATAAATACCTGATTAAGCTGCTGCGGATAGCACGACACTTCCGGTATCTCACCAAAATCACGAGCGACTTCGGCCTTGTACTTCAGCTCATTCCAGACAATATTAAGAGTGCTTTCAATGCACTCATTAATATCAGCTAACTTATGCTCTGCCTGATCTATTCGCGAAAAACTCTTGAGATTCTGCACGATGACTTTTACCCTGTCAGCACCCTCAAGAGATTCTTTGATAAGATCCGCAACATCATCCAATATATATTCAATGTTGAGTTTTTTCTTCAATGCCTTCATTTCAGATGAATCACTGTCTTTTACGGCTTCGACAAAATCATTGGAGGCATTCATATACTCCAGGAGCTTTATCATGTACTTATCAAGCGTCCTGAGATTGCTGGAAATAAAGCCCATCGGATTATTAATCTCATGTGCTACCCCTGCGGCAAGTTGGCCTATAGATGCCATTTTCTCACCCTGCAGCATCTGCGACTGGGTATTCTTAATGTTTTCATAGGCATCCTTCAATAACTCATTTTTTGTCTTTAGCACATGCATCATATTGTTAAATTGTTCTCCTATCTCCAGGATAGGATTTGAAGTTGCTTTTTTATAAACAATACACTCGGAGCAGTTGCCATATTTCTGCGCAAATTCGCCCTGAACCTGACCGCCGCAATAGGTGCCGGCAACCTGCCAGCAACGTTCCGGTTCAATCCCGTAACATGGACAATTTATCTTACCGCAATTTTTCATCTCATAGCACTTAGCCATGTAATCGTTATGAATCACTATCTCATAATCAGTATTCATAGTGACATTCTGAATCAGGTTAGATATCTGCTCCAATGCCGTTTTAATCGCCTCCCGACTGGCCTCAATTTCTGCACTGGTATGCTCCAGTTCTTCTGTAATAGCTTTAATCTCCGTGGTTTCATGCAGTGTAATTACATTACCGGCAAGTGCCAACTCCGTGTCTTCAATCACGTATGAGGTCATAGAAAACCAGCGTCCAGAACCCTGATGATAAAGTTCTATTGACCCGGCATAAAAGGTCTGGGCAATAAGCCCCAGTTCTGAGAGTAATATCTCCCAGTCCATCCCCAATATGTCCTCATTTAATTTACCGGCAAAGCTGCATACAGGCTCATTGACCCTCTGAATCTTCCCTGCATTATCTGCCAGGATTATAAGATCTCCTACACAGTCCATGATCTTCTGACGCTCCTTATTGGTGGCATCAAGTTCCTTAAATAAAGTCTTCAATTCATCATTTTTTACAGCAAGCTCTATATTGCTCTTATGCAGCTTATGCTCCACCGCTTTTCTATCCGTTATGTCCTCGCAAGAGCTAAGTACACCGGTAACATTTTTACCCTCCCGAAGAACAGACATATTCCATAACATCACTCTTTCCTGACCGTCACACCTGTTAACTAAAAACTCACCTGTCTGAATTCCGTCATAACTGCCAGAAATTAAACCGGTAAAAATCTCTCTTACACGCCGCCTATCAGATGCAGTCACATACTCATCGAGCCAGTTTTTACCGATAATCATAGACTTATCACAACCCATTATCTCACAGCCCATCCTGTTTATACGCGTCACTTCATAATCAGTATTTACAGCAATAATCATGACACCGGCAACATCGAAATAGTTCTGAGTCCTGTCGCGTTCATATGATAGCGTAGCAGCTGTCTTGAACATGGCCTTATTGTAAGACAATATCTGGCGTTTCAGAAAATCAAATTGCCGCTCCATTATATAAAGTTCATCCCCGGAGTCCAGTGCTGACTGGTTGGTATTAAGCGTCTCAGAAACAAATGCGCCCATCATTGTACTTACCTTACGTACTTTTCTTGTAATAAAAAAAATGATTCCTGAAAATACCAGAAGCAGGGCTGCCGCCGTTATCGCCCTGTTTAGACGTTCCACGTTCAGCACAGATCCAATCATCAATTCATATTTCGCCTTCGATACTATATTCACAAAAAACATGTCAAACCTGGCGACCCTTTGACTCAGCACTTCATCTTTGAACACAAGATATTTTTCTTCAATGCGTCCAATATCTGTATTCATCGGCAGCACCCTGGCATTGCTGCTGGATATAATTTTTTCGCTATTTATTAGAGCAACAATAACATCAGAGCGATAACCTCTGAGTGCATCAAGCAGAAAATCGTTATCAAGCGGGGCGACAATCATCAGAATTGCTTCCGGAGCATTCAGCAGTCCCGGCACTTTTCGGGAAGCAATAATATACGGGATACCGCCGGCCTCAACAATATGACTTTTCAACTGACTGGCCTCTACCAAAGCCGCCATAGGCGATAATATCTCAGGCGGCAGGACTGCAGTATCTTCATGGAAAATCTCCCTGACACGATAATGCCTGTCCAATAAAAGGGCAGATCGAATATTTAAAAAATCCTTTACAACAGATGCTCCGGCCAGCCATTCAGGTTTTTCCAGATATTCTTTATAGGTGATATCCTCCCCCTCAGACCAGGATACTGTTTCCACATAATTACGCATTCCGACATTGGAAGATATAATTTCTGCGGACTGGAAGTGAACTGCAATATAACGCTCAATTTCGACATCGCGGTCAGCCGCTTCGACCCCAAGCTCCCTTACAAGTTCCTGATGAAAAATTTCCCTCAATTTCGCGGTCTGAAAATAATCCAGAATAGTCCAAATGGCAATCCCGACGATTAACGTTATTAAAAGAGATTTAACCGTTAGTGAGGTTTTGCTTGAAATATTTTTTATATAATTTCCCATCATTCAGATGACTTTCTATTTGCTATATATTATGAAATTCATGACTTCTGCTGCGCCTGTAAAAAATAACCTGTCCACGAGATGGGCAGCCTGAAATGGCAAGATCCTGCCTCATATTATATGCATCGGATTTAGCATCAAAAACCTTGAAAAGATAAACAAACCCCGAAGCTTATCAAGCTTTATCATCCCCATCTGCTTTGCATTGTTTCGCATTAATAGCCTTCAACTCCTTGTTTCGGAGTTCCAGGATATGCATCATGTTATTAAACTGCTCCCCGATCTCAAATATAGGACCTGCTATGGCATCCTGAAAAACATTACATTTGGAACAATTGCCATACTTCTGCGCAAAAGCACCCTGGACCTCTCCCCCGCAAAAAGTACCCGCCATCTGCCAGCATCTCATGGCTCCCTTGCCATGGCAGACACAATCCGTCTTCTTGCAGTCTTTAACCTCATAACATGCCTTCAGATGAGGATTATCAAACCTGGCCCCGGATTTCCTGTTTTCAATTACACTCCTGATCAGCTCAGATACTTTATCAAGGGCCTGCTCAAACTCCCTGCGATGCTCTCCAATCTCAACATTCCTTACCTCCAGGGCCTTGCCGATGCTCCTGACCTGAGTGGTATCATGCAGCATCACCACTATACCTTCCTCATCAGTACCCTCTGATTTATAGGGGTGCGTAACAATCTCATAACACTTACTAGTAGGCTTATGAAGCATTTCCACGCTGCCGGCAAAAAAAGTATCCGCCTCCATATCGCTGTCATATAAAAGCTGTTCCCAATCCGCGCCGATAAGTTGATCCTCCGACTTTCCGACAAGCCGGGCAAAAGCACCATTATATTCTTTGATTTTCCCCTTGCTGTCAGCAAGGACAATGCACTCCTTAACACTATTCATCGCCACAGTCCACTCTCCTGAGGCACTCACCGGCTTTGCATTTCTTTTAATTAATCTCTCAATTTCCGTAAGCAGTTCTTTGTTATCCTTATTCATAATGCCATTGTTCCTTTTCCTTTATTAAGCTAAAAGATTTTTATCACTGTTACGATATTAATATCTCAATAAATATATCGGATTGCTAATAAAAAAGCTTAAGGATATACCTACTATCTGTGTATGATACAAATTAAATTACTTGGCAAGTTTTTCATCCATCAAAATATCTGAGCTATTTTTCAAAATCATACAATCCATAAACTGTATTAAGTTTTAATCCATATTGCCATATAAATATCACATTTTATAGTTTTCAGCAGGCAACTAAAACGTTATGCCCGGAAAAATCTATTCAGTTTGTTATATACCGCAGAACCAAGACAAATATTCAGAGTTCCGGCTAAAACGGCAAATGTGCCTACAGCAAAAACAATATTCCAGGCTATAAAATACTGACCCAATGAAATAAAAATAAGGCTGAGCATTAACATTAAAGCCCCAAGTCCGCAGGCAAAAATATCAGCATTTCCATTTAAATCACTAATGGATCCTTCATTCTCAGCACAAGGAATCCGCTTTGTAAGCTTAATATATAAAAGAAAGGGGTATATTTCGGACTTGCCACCGCACTGATAAACATAATTAAACAACAGATGGCAACCAGTGGGACATTGTGAGCAGCAAAGGCAATAAATATTGCTATTCCTAGAAGCAATCTCTGAAATCTTTTTGCCTGCTTATGCACGCATGACTCTTGACCGTCTTTTTCACCCATAATAATAACCTTTGTGTGCCCCCTGAATGTACCGGAAAAAATCATTTACTCCTTACGATAATGCTTATTATATCGGATTTTCAGCACTCAGCCTTTAATTTCCCTAAGGGATTACCTTAAGCACACTAGAAGTATAAGGTACAGTCATCTGCCTGCATTCAGCACATAGCACTAGTTTTGTCAGGAAATAAGAGGCCATCACCTTCTGCTTCAAGCACGGTTTATGCTATTATGGAACGATGATAAACAAGAAAATTCTTATAGTTGAAGATGAAGTCAAGATCTCTGATATCGTGAAGGCATATCTGGAAAAAGAAGGCTTTACAACAACTGTAGCGCCTACCGGGCAAAAAGCCATCTCTTTACTGAAAGAACGATATGACCTGATTATACTGGATCTCATGCTTCCTGATATGTCCGGGGAGGACATCTGCCAGGTCGTAAGAGAGGACTCCGATACACCTATTATCATGCTTACGGCAAAAAGTGATGAAGACGACCGGATTCACGGACTTGGAATCGGGGCAGACGATTATGTGGTCAAGCCCTTCAGTCCCAGGGAGCTTGTGGCACGGGTCAAGGCCCACCTCCGACGCGTTAAAGGGAAAAAAGATACTTCCAGTTTCAACAGCAGGGATCTGGTCATAGACCCGCTGAGATTCGAGGTAAGAAAAAATGATATCACTGTTATACTTACCCCGACAGAATTCAAACTGCTGCAATGTCTATCTGAACATCCCGGACAAGTCTTTACCAGACTGCAGCTTGTCAATGTAATCCTGGGCTATGACTTTGAGGGCTATGACAGGACCATTGATGCCCACATAAAAAATATACGCCATAAAATCGAGGACAACCAGAAGTCCCCCTCCTATATTAAAACAGTCTATGGAATAGGATATAAATTTTCCGGACAGGCTGATGCGGACTAAACTTTTCTGCTCATTCATTGCGGTTATTCTGCTTGCACTTCTCTCAAATGTCGTCTTTGAAAAACTGATAATCCGGGACTTTAACAATTACATTCTTGGAACCGCGGAAGACAGGACTTACTGGATAATGGCCTCTGTCGAGGGAAGCCACAGCGACAGCGGATGGAATATGACTCTGCTGGCAGAATCTGTCCACTGGAGCATGATGCTGGGGTTTGAAACATATATAGAGGATATGTACGGCGAAAAGGTCCTCTCCTCAACCGATGTACTGGCAACGATGAATCCAAACATGATCACCAGAATGAGTTCCCTTTTAAACCTTACCTCCATCACAGGCGAATTTACGTGGTACCCGTTATTTGCACAGGGGGAAGAACTGGGCAAACTGTATGTAAGGCCAGTTGAAAAACTCGGCACTGTTGCGCTGAAGGAAGAGATATTCAGACAGCGGGGTAAAGAGTTTCTCGCCATCTCTTTCCTTATTGCCGGAGGCGGTGCTGTTGCGCTTTCTTTCCTTTTTTCCAGCTACCTCTCAAAACCCATCCGCAGACTCACTGCCTCCGCTGAAAAGATTGCCGGTGGAGATTTCTCTGTACGCCAGCCAGTCAGGCCCAGAAAAAAGAGTGATGAAATAGACCGCCTGACCAGCACTTTTAATTATATGGCCGAGGCCCTCAGAAAAGAGGATGAGCTTCGCAAGCACCTTACTTCCAATATCGCTCACGAACTTCGCACCCCCTTAACTATAATAAAAGGCAATCTTGAGGCCGTTGATGACGGGATAATAACCGACACAAAGACAGTCATGGCTACAATCAGACAAGAGATTCATAGGATAATAGAACTTGTCGAGGGTATAGAGGATGTTACACGGGCAGAGGCAAGTTTTTTTCGAAGAGGAGAACCTGAGACCATAAACCTGAAACATTTTATTGAGGACGCTGTCAGCCCATTCACAAAGCTCGCTGAAAGAAAAAATATATATATAAAAACGAGTGGTCCATCATTAAATGTCGAGACCTACCCTGATAAGCTGCACATAATATTGAAAAACCTGCTTTCCAATGCTTACAAGTTCACCGACAGTGGAGGCATAACAATTCACTGGAATTCAATAGAACGCACTGAAACTAAAGGCTTTTATATAGATATCGAGGACACTGGCAGGGGCATTGAAACTGCTAGTCTGCCGGAGATCTTTAAACGCTTTCACAAGGGCGAAGATTCCGACGGCAAAGGACTTGGCCTCTCAATTGTACAGGAACTTGTCAGGGTCATAGGTGGAGAGGTCGAAGTCTCCAGCCATGAGGGAACGGGATCAAAATTTAAACTTAGATTTTACGCCTAATGATAAATTCGCTTATGCATTCTATGAGTACCGCCCCAAATAACAGGACCGAGCATTTCATATTTTCTTCACTATTTACTGTTAAGTTAGTCTATAAGGTGACAAAATCAATATGAGACATTCAGCTTTACAGACAACCCTGATATTATTAATACTAGCCTGGTCTATTACTGGCTTTGCCCAGCACCACAAAAAGCCGGTAACCCCATACGGGGACTTTGGGAGTGACTGTTCCCACTACGGAAATTGCAAAAAGCACATGACACATGAAGAGGCAAAAAAAGCCATGATAGAATATTATCATCACAAGGGTATGCATGTTGAGCTTGAGAACAACAAGGGCAGGTTTATAAGGGCAAAGGTAAAGAAAAATGACAAGGTAGTGGACAGGATTATCTTTGACCGCCGCACAGGACGGGTAAAATCGATTTACTAATTGAACAAGGAGGGAATCATGGGAAGTAAAAATAAAACGGCTGAACCGCCAGAAAAAACAGGCAAGCAAGGCATAGCACTATGGGTTGTTGCCGGCATAGTTGTTGTGGTGGTAGTTCTTGCCATATCCGGCAACCTGCCATTTATCGGCAGCAAGGCGGAGGGAGGAAAGTCATTTAATCTTACAGGTAAAGAAACCAGACCTGTCATAGATGCTGCCCAATTCACCGGACAGACCAGGCAGTCATATGCTGCGGCCAAAAAATATCCCGATGCGTTTAATGAAGTATTCTGTTATTGCTACTGTGACCAGCCGCCGTTTCATCATAAGACACTGCTGAGCTGTTTCGTGAATAACCACGGAGCCGGTTGACAACTCTGCCAGAAGGAGGCCTTGAGGGTCGCCCAATTAGTAGAAGAAGGAAAGTCGATTACAGATATCAAAAAAGCAATTGACAGAGAGTTCGGTAATTAATTTTGTAAAGAAAGGGGCAAGGGCATAAAGGGACAAGCCTGCCGGCAGGTAGGGGCACAGAGTGGAAATGGATACAGCTTGTGCTCTATGATTTATATAAATAAGTACGGGGATCTCAAATTGAGATCCCCGTTTTATATATTTTCAGAATGATATTTATAGCAGCTTTTTCAGTTAACTATAAATAACCCTTTTAACTGGTGTTAACATGTCCCCCCCTGTAGACTTCAGGATGTGTTTAAAAATTCGCCGTGCGGGGGTGACGGCCCCACACGACGTGTCGATTCGACCAACAAAGGCCGCCCTACGAATCCTTCCGAGCCGTTACGATTAATTGAGAAATCAATCTGTCATTCCGGACTCGATCCGCAATCCCCTGTTATAACTGGGGAGCCTGAACTAAATTCAGGATGACATATGGTGTAATCAGGGTTTCCTTACACTGAAGGTTTCTGATAGGATTAAAAGACAAAAAAACATTTAAAAAGGGTTGTTAATTATAAATTAACGATCAAACCATTTACTGATCAATAAGCTTCTGGATCAACTCCTTAAATTCATCATTGTCCCAATCTTTATAACCAAGCGCCGAGGCAATAACATTGCCCTGCTTATCAATAAGCATCTTGGCAGGAGTAGATCTTATCCCGAACATACTGCTTACCTGCCCGGTTTCATCTAAAAGATTTGCATAAGAAAGGCCATGCTTTTTCACAGATTTTCCAACGGTAGCCTGATCCTCTCCCATATCAATCCCGACAAGCTCAAATTTGGCATCTTTAAAGTGACGACTTAATTTCTCCAGGGAAGGCAACTCCTTCCTGCACCATGGTCACCAGGTAGTCCAGAAACTCAAAAGTACAACCTTACCCCTGTAATCGCTCAGCGAAACCGTTCTGCCGTCCACGGCCTTTAACTGAAAATCCGGAGCGACAGTTCCGGCCTTAAGCTGATACATACCGGTTGAGGTTATCAACTCTGCAATGCTCCCGGATATAACAGTGGACTCTCCCTGCGGTTCATCACCTTTACATCCCGGAACAAAAATCAGAACAAATCCGAGCATTGTCAGAGCAAATAAATTCAGTAAATGTTTTTTCATATGCTGCTTCCTTACCGCTTTTTTCATTTATTACACCACCTTAATAGCATCCAGTTCCTCCTTAGTTATTTAATGCCACACTACTAATCTGCACTGTAGATTAACAGTTCAGAACAATATGAAGCCAATTATATGAAGCCAATTAAATGACATCAGTAGACATTCCCGTAATAATCTTCAATTATCTGTCCGTGATCAAAGGCAATATCCTCGGGCAGACTGTCTCTTGAAAATACCCCTATTTCCTTCGCATCATCAGCCGCCTCAGGCTTGCCCTCTGCCGTCGCTATAAAAATTGTAGACACAGTGTGATGTCTGGGATCCCTTGCCGGGTCAGAGTATGTGTGAAACTGCCTGAGTATATTTATATCAAGACAGGTTTCCTCTTTCATCTCACGAATAACAGCCTCTTCAAGAGTTTCCCCTATATCTACAAAACCTCCGGGCAGAGCCCATCCGTAGGGCGGATTCTTTCTTTTAATAAGTACAATCCCGCCATTTATTTCTATGATCGCATCAACCGTTATATGAGGTGTCTCAGGGGTATAAACCATTATTCGGAAACAGGTTCTTCGGTTTCTTCAGTCTTCATGGCAATATTTCTGTCAGGCACTATCGTAGAGACCGCATGTTTATAGACAAGCTGCTGAGTGCTCTGCTGAAGCATTATCACAAAATTATCAAAGCCTTTAATTGTACCCTTAATACGCGCGCCATTTACCAGGAAAACAGTTACCGGCACCTTTTCCTTCCGCAGCGTATTGAGAAATACATCCTGCAGTTTTCGGTCCTTGTTTATCATCTGGTATCTCCTTTATTTTTACAAGCCGCAAGCTGAATCAGTTATTAAGCTAAACCGTAATTATCTAGCATTCTAACATCATTTAATACTTTTTCAAATATCATTTGAGCATCATCAATACCGGTTATATCAACCCAGTATATATCCGGTTCTTTTTTAAACCATGTAAACTGCCTCTTTGCATACATCTTGGAGCGCTTCTTTATTATTCGCAATGTCTCATCAAAACTCTCCAGACCATTTATGAATGAGATCATTTCCTTATACCCTATAGCCTGAAGCGCTGTCCTTCCGGGGTTGCGGGCAAGAAGACTTCTCACCTCCTCCTCAAGACCTTCCTCCACCATCTTCTGAACCCTTTGCTCTATTCGGGGGTATAATTCAGACCTCTCACGCGTGAGGCCTATTTTGATAAACTCACATTCAAGAGGAAAAGTTGAGGCCTGTGTACTTTCGGAAAGCCGCTCTCCCTGCTGCATAAGCACCTCAAGGGCCCTGACAACTTTCTTTGTGTCACCTGGATCCATACTCACTGCAGATACCGGATCAAGTTTAATCAAGCGTTCATGAAGATATCCCCTACCCTGTACTTGCTCCTCTTTCAGCAGAGCCTCCCGCATCTCCCAATCAGCGGAAGGACCATCAAAAAGGCCCTGTGTCAGCGAGCGGATATACAGACCGGTGCCTCCCACCACAAGAGGCACCCTGCCCCTGCCGTGAAGATCTGAAATTATTGCCGAGGCCTTTTCTCTGAATATACCGGCACTGAATAACTGATCAGGCTCAAGGATATCTATGAGATGATGAGGCACTGCATTGAGTTCTTCAGTTGAGGGCTTTGCCGTGCCTATATTCATACCCCGATAAACAAGCATTGAATCAGCACTAATAATCTCCGTATCAAGCGCCTGCGCCAGCATAAGAGAACAGGCCGTCTTCCCTACACCGGTAGGCCCCAGCAGTATTATGACTGTTTTCTTCCCTGCCCCCTGACCCCTGACCCCTAATCCCTGTCCTTTCATTTTCTTTTAAACATTTTTTTCAGATCATCCATAGACAGCCTGATTCTGGTCGGCCTGCCATGAGGACATTTCTCAGGTTCATCAGCATTATCAAGATCCTTCATCATTTTTACTATCTCCGATTGAGTAAGCTGCTGACCTCCCCTGACCGATTGGTGACAGGCCAGTCTTGCAGCAATACTTTTCATAAGGGTATCTTCCGATAACCCGCTTTCAATACCAAGAGACTCTTCCTCAATAATTCCCGCTGCCACGTCCATTAAAAGATCTTTCATATCCGCTCTGGCAAGTTCCCGCGGCAGGGCTCTTACTAGGATGCTGTTGCCGCCGAAATCTTCTATATCAAGACCAAGTCCGGCAAGCAGATCTTTGCGCGTGATAAGCAGATTATATTCCTTTACAGGAAGTTCCACCCGTATTGGCAGAAACAGCGGTTCAGGATTAATCTCGGCCTTGATAAGATATTTTTCGTACATGATCCTTTCATGAGCGGCATGCTGATCAATAATAATAAGACCCGCCTTATCCGCACTGGCAAGAAAGGCCTCGCCAATATAAAAATATTGTGTAAATTCCTCAGAGGGTGCGGAGCTGAAAAAATCTGACTGCACCGTAACTGATGCTTCAAATGCTGATTCTCTCACCTCAGGGGCACTGCCGGGAGGCTGACTATATCCGCTGAAACCACCATAAGTTCCGCTAGGCCTGGCAGGACTCTCATCGGTACTACTCGTATCAACCTCTACCCCGGGGTTAAGGGCCTCATATGCGGCGGCCCGCACAAACCTGTGGATCTCATCCGGACGTTCAAATCTCACCTCAAGCTTCGCTGGATGTACATTCACATCAACATTGTCCGGGGCAACCTCAATAAATAAAAAATAGACCGGATGTTTCTCACGCGAAAGCATGCCTGCAAATGCGCTGTACACTGCATGATTTACAGTAGGATTTCTCACAGGGCGACTATTAACAAAAATTTTCTGCTGACTGCGTGCCCCCCGTGCCATTTCCGGCCTGGAAATGAAGCCTGAGACCTGAAGTGATTTTGAAGAACGCTCTATCTTGATCAGTCCCTCTGAGATCTCCCTGCCGTAAAGCTGAGAAATGCGTTCACCTGGATTATCCGTTGCAGGAGCGTTTAAGGTCTCTTTGCCGTTATTGATAAGCGTAAAGCCGATTAAGGGAAACGCAAGGGCCTTCTGCACTACTGTCTCTATAATGTGAGAAAGCTCTGTGGGATTTGTCTTGAGAAATTTCTTCCTCGCGGGGGTATTGTAAAATAAATCCCTGATCTCAACAGAGGTGCCCTTTATCGGAGGAGCATCCGAGATAATTTTTCTCTGATCTGCGCCAATCTCTATCATTGTGCCGCAGCTTGAGTCCTTCTGTGCTGTCAGCATTGTTACCTTGGAAACTGATGCAATGGCTGGAAGCGCCTCTCCGCGGAAGCCCATTGTGTTTATTTCAAAGAGGTCCTCCTCTGAATCGATCTTACTCGTTGCATGACGTTCAAATGAGAGCAGTGCGTCATCACGGGACATGCCGGAGCCATTATCAGAGACCTTTATTAATTTTTTTCCGCCATGGAGTATCTCCAGATCTATCCTGGTGGCGCCGGAATCAATGGCATTATCAATAAGTTCACGGACAACTGCAGCCGGGCGTTCTATGACCTCGCCGGCAGCAATTTTATTTATAAGAAGATCGGGAAGAACGGATATTATGGACATACAGAATAATACTAGTAACGGACAGGAAAATCCAGAAAACCGCTCACTCGCCGGCTAGTCAGCGAGTGAACAAGTCAATGCATGTTTAACCCTTTATTAATTTCTCAAGCATTATAAAAAAACCACCGGTTCGCTTATATATCAGATACAGATAGATCTCAACAAAAAACTTATAGTTTCTGTTCTTCCATCTCCACATGGATAAGGCATGCAGTGGTCCAAAGATAATCTTGCTCCAGAAATTTTTCAAAAACCGGTCATATCTAAACGCCATGAAAGAGTTGATATATATGGCATGAAGAAGCCTCGGATTTTTTATCCAGGGATTTTCCACCTCATCATTGGTAAAGTTTTTCCATCCCTCAAGGTGAGTCGGGGGTTTAAACCCGAGCTTAAGGGCCTCAGCGTAAAGCAATGTGCCAGGCAGTGGTACATAAGGCTGTATGGGCACCTCGGCTCCAGGATGCCGCCTGCGAATCTCATCAGCAAAATCGAGCGTCCTGTTCATCATTTCATCGGTCTCGCCGGGAAGTCCTATCATTAAAGAATATAGAGTCGGAATATTACCCTGAGAAATAACCTTTATTCCTTCATCAATCAGGCGCCTGTTCTGCCCCTTTTTAATATACTTAAGTACTTCATCATCAGGCGACTCAACACCAAAGAATATATATACACAGCCGCTTTCTTCAAACTTTTTCAGAAGTTCAGGAGTAAAGGTATTTATACGCACATTGGCGATCCATTTAAAATCAATTTCCTTAAGAAGAGGCAGAATCTCTTCCATGGCATCTTTACGACCGGCAAGAAATGTATCGTCATAGAAGGTCATCTTATTAACGCCCAAGGCCTTAAGTTTCAACAGTTCGGTTCTCACCTTTTCGATGCTCTTTACCCTGCATACATTTTTATGAAAAAATACGTTATAACAAAAACCGCATTTATGGGGACAGCCTCTTGATGACTCATACCCGATATTTTCCAGCGTATCACCCGAGCGCCTTACATACTCCAGCAGAATATCCTTACCCTTACCGTCATAGGGAAAGGGAAGATCTTCTATATCGAGAAAATCCCTGTCAGGATTAAGTATATTTCTTCCCTTAGACTTCCATCCCAGTCCCGCAATATCAGAATACTCGTCTCTGCCCTGCTGCATGGCCTGCACAAGTTCCAGAAGGGTCTGTTCTCCTTCGCCCTTCACAACAAAATCCACCAGATCCGACTCAAGCGTCTGTCCGGCCATCATGGAAGGATGAGTCCCACCCCAGACAAGGGGCATCGATGAATCCATTTTTCTGACAAGCTTGGCCAGGGTAAGGGTATTTTTAATCTGAAAACAAGTCATGGTGGAAAGCCCGATCATTAAGGGCTTTCTGCGGACCAGTTCCTTAAACCGTTCTATCTTGTGAATCCTTGCATCAAAATACTCGACCTCCATGCCGTGCTTCTCAAGGTATGAGCCTACAGACAGTATGGCCAGCGGGGTCCAGGCATGATAGGGAAAAGGGCTTGCATTGGCATAAGCCAGAACGATCAGATTTTTATTCATATTATTAACCCTGAGTTTTCTTTTTTGAAAACGGATAAGTTATAAGTCCATATGCCGCAGACAGCATTATCTCAACACCAAGAAAATAGTTAAGGCCAAGCGACTTCAGGGCAAACAATAACCCTGCTTCTTTACGCATAAAGTTCCACCAGTGAAGATTGGAAAAAACATAAACAGCCAGCAGCACCCAGAAAAGCGGCTTTGCAAAAGCAAACGCCGGCGAAATCAATAGCGAAAAGAAACTGAAAAAAGCGCACATGGCAGCGATGCCATTACTTGGAGAAGTAGGGCCTGCATTGTCCAGCTGTTTTTCCCTGAAAAAAAGATACAGCCACATGACCGTCCTGCTAAAATATATTTTTATCGCCCTCTCAAAATCCGCAAACTCATGCTTTACCATCATTTTTGGATTCAATATGATACTGCTGACCTTATTGATACGCCGCGCCAGTTCAAAATCTTCCACATCAGCGCCCTTATACAGTTCATCATAGCCGCCGACCCTCTGAAAGAGTTCTTTTTTAATAGCACCGCACCTTGGGGCAAATACGCTTACCTTTTTATACTGCTGGCCAATGAGATGTATATATTCGAACATGGCCATATATCTCGGCACAAAGCCTGGATTTAATGCCTCAGTAGAGCATATACCTATTACACACTCCTCATCCGGCTTTTCCTTAAAGTAGTTTTCAACTTCCTGAATACTCCCATCCAGCAGTTCTGTATCAGAGTCAAGAAAGAAAATGATATCGCCCTTTGCCTCGGAAACACCCCTGTTACGGGATATCGAGGGGCCTCCGTTTTGTTCCATAACAATTACACGTGTGGGATATTTACTGACAAGTTCCACTGTATTATCCGTAGAGCAGTCATCAACTATTATGACTTCCATGTCCTTGACGGCCTGTTTGAAAATTGATTCCATAAGGACAGGCATGAACCTTGCGGAGTTGTATGTTGGGATGACAATGGAAATCATATCTTTGAATTATAGATATTAAATGGCTACAAAATCAAATAAGCTGCTACTATATCGCTCTACAGACAATCTTTCAGATACCATCCCGTCAATGATTCCTTTGTCTTTGAGACCGCTTCGGGAGTTCCCTCAGCCATTAAGCACCCGCCCTTCTCCCCTCCTCCCGGGCCGATATCAATCACATAATCACAGCATTTAATAACATCCAGATTATGCTCAACCAGCAACACAGTATTGCCGCTGTCAACAAGATCGTTAAGTACAGCAAGCAACTGTTTCACATCGTGCACATGAAGTCCTACTGTGGGCTCATCCAGAATGTAGAGGTAATCCTTTCTATTCAGCACACCCAGCTCAGCGCAGATTTTCAACCTTTGAGACTCCCCCCCTGACAAGGTAGTGGCAGACTGCCCCAACCGCAAATATCCAAGCCCTACAGAAGACATAAGCTGAAACTTATTTACCAGTTGTGCGGTCCGGCTGAAAAAGAGAATCGCCTCATCAATAGTCATCTCCAGCACCTCATGAATATTCCTGCCGTTATACTCCACCCCGAGTACTGCTGCCTTGTATCTCTTACCGCCGCACTCTTCACACTTTACGTACAGATCCTCAAAAAAATACATCTCCAGCATCTGCGAGCCGGAACCGCTGCAGGCCTCGCATCTGCCGCCCTCGGTATTAAAGGAAAAATGTCCGGCACTATAGCCTGAAAGTTTAGCCTGCGGCTGGGCGGCAAAGAGTTTCCTTATATGGTCGAATACCTTCACATAGGTAACAGGATTTGAGCGGGGACTCTTGCCGATAGGCTGCTGATCGATTATTTTTACGCCCTTCAGATGAGAAAAGCCTTCTATCTTTCGGTACGGCCCCGGGACCTCAAACTCTGTCTTAAAGAACATGGCCAGAGATCTGTATATCGTATCTTTGACCAACGTGCTTTTTCCCGAGCCGGATAAACCTGTCACGCAGGCCAGAGTTCCAAGAGGAACCTCCATATCAATGTCTTTCAGGTTATTGCCGCAGGCCCCCCTGACCTTCAGCGCATTACCACTGCCCTTTCTGCGTATGGGGGGGACGGGTATAAACTCCGCACCGCGCAGATAACGGGATGTCAGGGTATCCTTCAAAAGGAAATCCTCACGGGGTCCGGAAAACACAAGCCCGCCTCCTCCACTGCCGCCGCCGGGACCAAGCTCGACAATCCAGTCCGCAGTATCCATGATCTTTTTATCATGTTCAACAATGATTATGGTATTACCAAGCGCTGTCAGTTCCGCCAATATTTCAGATATCCTGTGCACATCAGATGGATGAAGACCAACCGTGGGTTCATCAAGCACATACATCGTTCCGGTCAGCCTTGAGGAAAGCTGACTGGCAAGATTAATCCTCTGGGCCTCACCCCCCGACAAGGTCCTGGCCTCACGATTAAGCGATAAATAATCCAGCCCGACACGGGTAAGGAAATTCAGTTTCAGCTCAATCTGCCGAAGGATCTCTGTAGATATCTCGCGCTCATGATCCGTCAAATTCAAGGCACTGAAAAATTCAGCTAAACGCAGGACCGCCATATCACACATAGCGGAGATGTTCAGCCCGCCAATGGTAAAGGCAAGCGCCTCAGGATTCAGCCTGCTTCCTTTGCAATGAGTGCAGAGCACTGCCTTTCTGTACCTGCTTAAAAATACCCTCACATGAAGCTTGTATTTCTTCCCCTCAAGTTCACTGAAAAAATCATCAATACCGTAAAAATGATCCGTCCCCTTGAAAAGGAGTTTTTTTGTCTCTTCGGACAAATCCCTGTACGGGGTATTTATATCTATACCGTATTTACCGGCGGCCTTTGCAAACTGTTTGTACCACCACTTACTCGAGGGTTTATCCCACGGATCAATAGCCCCCTGTTTCAAGGTAAGATCTTTGTCAGGAACTATTAAGTCCTCTGTATATTCCAGCATATTGCCAAACCCCTTGCACCCCGGACAGGCGCCAAGCGGATGGTTAAAAGAAAACAGGAGCGGCTGCGGCTTTGCAATACTGGTTCCGCATTCATCACACAAAAGAGAAGACTGAAAAGAAAGCACCTGATTATCTTCCCCGCCCCTTACTATCTCTACTCGGAGACTGCCATGCCCATAGTCCCAGGCGGTCTCAACAGAATCAGATATACGCGAGTCATCCTTTATCACAAGCCTGTCCAGTATGACCTCCCTGCTGCCGTCTGCCTTCTCCCGAAGCCTTTGGAAACCCCTTTTTTGCAGCTCCTCCGGGGACTGTTCAGTATCAAATATGATCATCGCCTTTTCACCCGCATACTTCTCGACAAGTTCCCTGACCGTAGAAGATGGGGTCCAGGACCTCAGTTCACGGGAACATTCTGTACAATGAGGGCGGCCGATACTTGCAAATAATAATCTCAGATAATCATACAGCTCTGTCGAGGTACCTACCGTAGAACGTGAGGTCTTCACCGGATTTTTCTGCTCAATGGCTATTGCGGGCCTGATATTGCGAATGGAATCCACCTCAGGCCGGTCAAGCTTTTCCAGAAACATGCGGGCATAGGTAGAGAGGGACTCGATAAATCTCCACTGACCTTCGGCAAAAATTGTATCAAAGGCCAGGGATGACTTCCCGGAGCCAGAGACTCCGGTTACTACGATAAACTTGTTATGGGGAAGCTTAAGGCTCAGGTTTTTCAGGTTGTTCTGCCTGGCACCTTCTATTATTAGTTTTCTGGCGGACATCCGGATATTTTAGCATTTCATTCAATGAAAACTATCCCGTACCAGCCGGGGTGATTATAAACTTAATTACTTTAATGAAAATGTCGGATTTACTGACACACTACTTCAGGATACCGCCTACTGTAACCTATTAATTATAAAAGATAAATAATTAACAGCACAGTTTCAACTCCACACATGTAAAGTACACCTACACTTTGTTTAATTGCAGACATCATAATTTCATTAAAAAACAGCTACTTACAACTTAGCATGATTCTTGCAATAAACTATAATGATATTTTCATGAAGAACTTATCATTAAAAAGGCAGGATATAAATGAATAAATTACTTGCGGCTCTATCTATTTCAGTACTATTACTTGTCGGAACTGTCTCGCATTCCAAAGCATTTATCCTGAACGGAGACTTTTCATCCGGTCTGACAGGATGGACAATCATTAACAATGTTACAGAAACCTCTGGAGAAGCAATACTCAATGACAGCAATGGTATCACCGCCCTCTATCAGGGAGCGGCACTTGCAGCAGGGAATTATACAATTGAGTTCGATTTTCTAAACCAGATGTCATCCAGCTCCTTAGTCCACCCGTTCACCTTTTTCGATACCTTTTTTGCATCACTTTACTATATAAATGATATAAACACTTTCAATCTGACGACCCTTACTTTTGACGGAGAGGCCGCATTGTTTGATATGGATCACACTGGAAACTTCAATGTAAACGGAACTATAACCGCAAGTAGCAAGGGCGGAAGCTGGGAACATTTTTCAACGTCCTTTGTGAATAATTTCAATTATGCAATACCGACTTTTGAACTCTTTGAGATCAACTTTGCTAATGGAGACAGCTCGCTGAATATTGATAATGTCGAGATCGCTGCAAATGTCGCTCCGATCCCTGAACCTTCGACACTGCTGCTGACCGCAGGTGGAATTATCGGGTTTACTTATTTGCGCAGACGTTTAAAAGCCTAATCGTTTCTGCTTTTTACTGCATAAATTTTTAGAAGAATTGCACAGGCCTTTTATGGTGGCGTTACTGAGGATATTGAAAAATAGATCCACACTATTCTTGATGCACGGCTCGCAGATATTGTTCAAAAATTCATGAGTTTATACTGCACGTAAGGACTTAGCATCCTCATGCTTCTGACAAATCCCCCTATCATCTACAAGCGCTTCATTAGCAGTCTGTGTCTTTGATTTATCCTCCTAAACACACTCCTGTTCTTTTATCAGACAGATTCAAAGACATGCGCATATACTCACCTATATATGTTTTCACTAGATTGCATTATTCTATGCCTGCCTACATTAAAATTGCACACAATATACCATAGACACTGATAATATATACATATGAAAACAGCATCCATGAAATCATACTAATATGTCTTGCACTGGATATTCAGGCCGTACAGCTATATAAACGCTATACTTCTTCCTCAACGGATAATCTACAGAAATTCTGGTTTGATATGATGAAGGAAGAGGAAGAACATGTAGAATTCTGGAAAAAAATGCTTGTCTTTTCACAGCAGGGAATAATTCCCCAGATATTCGACGACTGTGAAATAGTGAAATCTGAGTTGGAAGATATACGCTCTAAGGTGCATACACTGATGGAAGAAACAAATCAAGGGGCCAATCATGATATATCCAGGATGTTTCTGATCGCGTACAAGGCAGAATACTTTCTTCTTCACCCTGCATTTGAAAAGCTGTTTGCTTTTGCAGGATTCACAAAACTGGTAACACCAAGCCCGGAATTCATGTATGAAAATCACATCAAAGACTTTATCACCGGTCTCAACACCTTCGGAAAAGATTCGCTGGAGACTGAACTGCTTGGAAAAACACTGGAGCGCTTGTGGCTTGACAGCAGATATATTGCACAGCAGAGCATGCTTGATCCTCTAACAGGCATATTCAACAGAAGGGGTTTCTTTGATATTATTAAGCCCCTGTACTATCTCGCCGAGAGAAATAATTTTTCCGTTGCTATCATTATGGTAGATATAGACAACTTCAAAATACTTAACGATAAGCATGGTCATCAGGCCGGTGACAAAGCCCAGAAGGAAATTGCCGAAATACTGTCATCCGCCAAGAGAGAGTCTGATATTCTCGGAAGATACGGAGGAGAGGAATTCATCCTTTACCTTTCATCAATAGAGCATGACTCACTGCTGGAGATAGCCGAGCGTATAAGACATCAGATAGAAAAAACCACTACAAGCATACCAATGACCGTAAGCATCGGCGGGGCATCCGGCGTTATGACAGATAACCTTGAATCAGAACTGCAGGACTTAATTCACCAGGCTGATACCTGCCTTTATCAATCCAAAGAAAACGGTAAAAACCGGGTTACCTGCAAATCTCCTCAATGACAGGCGCGATTGCCGGAGACATTATCGGTTCAGTATATGAGCGGCACAACATAAAAACAAAGACCTTTCCCCTGTTTTCTAAGCATTGCAGGTTTACCGATGATTCGGTAGTGACTAGAATATAAAATTCTTATCCTCCGACTTGGAGACTGTGTCGCAACACAGAAAATGACAAGTTGGTACATGCCTGTCGTAGTAAACGAGTATATTCTGAACTGAATTCAGAATGGCATGTTTTGATAAGGTGTTAATTTGAAGCACTTCCTGTCATCCTGAACTTGATTCAGGATCCCCAGAACAACGAGATTCTGAAATAAATTCAGAATGACAGTACGTTCTTTTGTATTACGACACAGTCTCCAAGTCGGGGAATGACTCTGTTAAGAACAGCTCACGAATAGTATTTACAATTTCTGTAAAGACAAATCATGATTTGTACAGTTTAGTCTACCAACCATCTTTGAAGCTTACCCTATAACAGCTTTAATCCCGGGATCTTTTTGAAATGCTCATCTATTGTAAATATCTCCAGATCATTTTCAATGGCAATTTGTGCAAGAAGAATATCAGACGGCGGCAATGTAATGCCCTTACTTCTGATACTCTGAGAGAGCATCGCAGCATTCATCCAGGTCTCCTGCCTCATCTCTGCATAAGGGATACCTTTCATCACATCCTGCAAAATACCGCGTTCTTTAGTACTCTTCACCCCCTGGAACAATTCGAACAAAACCATACCCGCAGTTCTGGCAGTGGCTTTTTCAATAAGAGGCTGCATTTTTTTTACTACCTGCCGACTACCCCTGAAAAACTCTATCCATATACAGGTATCAACGAGAACGTTTTTTTCCATATTCCCCCTGCTCTTCTTTTACAGCCATGAGCTCCTTTTCTTCTTCTGCCTGCCAGTCATAATCAATAGCAATTCTGCCCGACATGGAAAGCAGCCGTTCACGCCGCTTTTTCCCTATGTAATCCTCAAGCGCCTCGGTAAAAACCTGCGTCTTTGATTTGCCCTCAGAAACACTCTCCAGTTCTTTTATCAGTTCATCAGATACATTCAGAGTAGTACGCATATATGCACCTCCATATGCTTTTACTGTATGCTATTATTATATGCCTGTCAAGCACACATATTTCAGATAGCCTGTCTGTAAAATCTTCTGGATGAATGCAGAGCAGCAAAAGACACTCTGTCAAAACACCGCACGCGCAATGGGCGATGCCCCACGTGAGATCAAAGTCAGACATGCCGGAAACTGCATGAAGGCAGACCCGGCCTATGGGACAGGAGTTGCAAGAGAAATGGAAATATCTTTGGATGATTTAAAAAAGTAGCACACCATTACATCATCTGACTCTTTACTTGCGCGCGGGAGAAACAGGTTATCTGTCTGTATTCCCCTGCTGCAAGTTAGCTTAAACTGATCCCATACCTTCATTGATATTTATAAAACAGGTCATATCCCTTCAAAAATTGTACCGTCTGCAATTAACGTGTAAAATAATAACCTGCTCAGGAAAGCATATAAATACTATGAAATTTCAAGACAACATAAATCTGGAGAGCGCCCTCAACTTTGACAACAAATATACACGGGAACTTCCGGCAGACCCTGAAACCGCAAATAAGACGCGCCACGTTGCAAGCTCCTGTTACTCCAGAGTCCTGCCGGTAAAAGCAAGTGCACCTGATTTAGTCGCTTATTCCAGAGAAATGGCCGGGGAAATAGGTCTTTCCCCAAAGATTTGTGAATCAGAGGATTTCGTACAGATTTTCTCCGGGTCCAGGATTTTATCCGGCATGGATCCCTATGCCACCTGCTACGGCGGGCACCAGTTTGGAAGCTGGGCCGGTCAGCTTGGAGATGGACGGGCAATTAATCTGGGAGAGGTTGTAAATAAAGAAGGAAACAGATGGGTGCTTCAACTAAAGGGTGCCGGACCTACTCCCTATTCAAGAAGAGGGGACGGCTTTGCGGTCTTACGCTCCTCGATCCGCGAGTTTTTGTGCAGCGAAGCCATGTATCATCTCGGCATCCCGACTACCAGGGCCTTAAGCCTTGTAACCACCGGAGATCAGGTAATCAGGGATATGTTTTATGATGGCCACCCTGAGCCGGAGCCCGGAGCGATTGTCTGCCGGGTAGCCCCGTCCTTTACACGCTTTGGAAATTTCCAGCTTTTCACCTACAGAGGAGAACTGGATCTCCTGCGCCGCTTTACCGATTACACCATACGCACAGACTTTCCTCATCTGGGAGAGCCTTCGAAAGAAGTGTATTGTGCATGGTTTGAAGAAATCTGCAAATTAACCGCAGAGATGATCGTACACTGGCAGCGTACAGGTTTTGTGCATGGAGTAATGAATACGGACAACATGTCTATTCTGGGCCTTACTATCGATTATGGTCCCTATGGATGGCTGGAAGATTATGATCCGAACTGGACACCCAACACGACCGATGCAGAGGGTCGCAGATATTGTTTTGGCAATCAGCCGGAGATCGCACAATGGAACCTTCTTCAACTGGCAAATGCAATCTATCCTTTAATAGAAGATGCGAAGCCCTTAGAAGACTCTATCCAGAACTATTCAAATCATTTTCAGGATAAATGGCAGAACATGATGGCTGATAAATTAGGGCTTGCTAACTTCCATAAAACCAGTGATGATGCTCTTATAAATGAAATGCTTAAACTGCTGCAGCATCTCGAAACAGACATGACCATATTCTTCCGCAGACTGGCATCGCTTGAGGTTAGCAGCAATACCAAGCATAAATCATCGAGTCATAATCTAATCGATCATTTCTCCGATGCCTACTATATAGAGGAGCAGATAAATGAGGAATATAAAATTAGACTGAATAAATGGATAGAACAATACAGGGCGCGCCTGATTCAGGACAAAACACCTGATAATATCCGCAGGGAGAAAATGAACAGCATCAATCCAAAATATATATTCAGAAACTATATTGCTCAACTCGCTATAGATAAAGCAGAGCAGGGAGATAACTCCATGGTCAATGAACTGCTTGAGGTATTGAGAAAACCATACGATGAGCAGCCGTCAAAAGAGGCACTTGCCCAAAGACGCCCTGAATGGGCCCGCCATCGGGCCGGAAGCGCAATGCTTTCCTGAAGCTCTTGACCCCCTTATGGAATAAGGGATCAGACCTTAACAAATGACATTAACTCAGCAAGGAAAAAAGGAATAAAATGAAGATATGGGTGGATGCAGATGCTTGCCCGGTGGTGATCAAAAGCATCCTGTTTAAGGCGGCGGAAAAAACCGGCGTACAGCTTACGCTTGTCGCTAATCAACTGATGCAAATACCAGTGTCGCGTTTCATCGAAATGCTTCACGTGGCATCTGGAATGGATGTCGCTGATAAAGAAATCATCAAGAGGCTTAGCACTGGCGATCTTGTCATAACCGGTGATATTCCCCTGGCAGCGGAAGTAATTGAAAATGGAGGTTATGCACTGAGTCCTCGTGGAGAACTTTATTCTGAGGAAACTATCAGAGAGCGTGTGCAGATGAGAGATTTCATGGATACTCTAAGAGGTAGCGGAATAGACACCGGCGGCCCGCCTGCATTGAATCAAAAAAACAGAAATGATTTTGCAAATCAGCTGGATAAATTATTAACCAGATGCGTAAGAAATATATGATATTATTAAGTACTGTTTCACTGACGGCTGATATTTCCAGTTAAATGAAATAACCGGGAGATATAAATATATATGAGAGTCTTAAAACATCTTTTTGATCAGAACAGACAATGGGCAGACGGCATTAAAAAGTCTGACCCCGAGTTTTTTAAAAATCTGTCCAAACAGCAGCATCCTGAATATTTATGGATTGGCTGCTCTGACAGTCGCGTACCGGCAGCTGAAATTGTTAACCTGCTGCCGGGGCAATTATTTGTGCACCGCAACATTGCAAACCTGATTATTCATACGGACATGAATTGTTTATCTGTAATTCAATATGCCGTCTACGTTTTAAAAGTAAAACATATTATTGTCTGCGGACACTATGGATGCGGCGGGGTTCAAACGGCCATGGATAATCAGGAGCATGGGTTTATAGACAACTGGCTTCTTGGTATAAAGGATATTCAGCAAAGGCATCTGCCGGAGATAGACGCGCTGCAGAATTATAATGACAAAGTAAATTTACTATGTGAACTGAATGTTAAAGAACAGGTGAAAAATGTTTCCAAAACCACGATAGTTCAGAGGGCCTGGAAAAACGGGCAGACCTTAACAGTACACGGCTGGATATATGACATCGCAGATGGAATCTTAAAAGATCTGGATGTATGTGTTACTAATGCAAGTGAGACAGGATAGCATATCAATACAAAATGCCAGAAATAAGAAACATAAAAAAAGTTCTTCAAAGCAAACCAGTGCTTGAGGGTGCAGGAGTTCACCTGAAACGGGGATTCGGCTTTAACGAAGTTCCCTTGTTCGATCCATTCCTGCTTTTCGATGACTTCCGCTCGGATAATCCCGACCACTACCTTAAAGGCTTCCCCTGGCATCCTCATCGCGGGATTGAAACCATTACCTATGTATTGGATGGCGACGTGAAACACGGCGACAGTCTGGGCAACAAAGGAACTATAAGTTCAGGGGATATACAGTGGATGACAGCCGGAAGCGGAATCATCCATCAGGAAATGCCTAAAGGCGATAGCAAGGGTAAAATGAACGGCTTTCAACTCTGGGCCAACCTGCCGGCAAAGGATAAAATGATCTCCCCCCGTTATCGCGATCTCAAGAGCGGACAGATACCCTTAATAACACTGGACAACGGGGTAATTATCAGAGTGATAGCGGGTGTAGTAAACGGCACCAAAGGGCCGGTTCAGGACATTATCATTGATCCTGAATATCTCGATATTACGCTTCCACCGAATTACGATTTCAGACATTCTACCAAACATGGGCACACGGTCTTTGCTTACATAATAGACGGGCAGGGAAATTTTAAAGACGATAAACGCAACTCTGAACTTGAAAATGCTAACTTCATCGGAAACGAGTCCATCGTTCTATTCGATGATGGTGATGAAATAAATATCGCTACAGCAGAGCACAATGCAAGATTCCTCCTGATTTCAGGTAAGCCTATAGGTGAACCAGTTGCATGGCAGGGTCCTATAGTAATGAACACAAATGAAGAATTACGAATCGCTTTTAAGGAGTATGAACTGGGTACATTTATTAAATAACTGCACCTTAATGCTATTGATATCGCCCAAACACCCCAGCAATTATCTCAGAAAAAGGAATCAATAAGTGAAACAAAAATTATGGAAATTTTTCAATATCATTTCAAGCATGACGATTGCTGCAATTTGCACAGGGATGACTGCAGGCCTAATTGAACCGCACAGACTTGTCTCTCTGAATCCCTGGACTCTTGTGCTTGTAGCTGGTTTAACTATTTATCCGCTATATGCCGCCATGTTTTATTACATATTAAACTTTGCAGGCGGCATGATTATTAAAACAATAAGACTATGACATATATGCAGACTTACCATGACCAATATATTATTTGGAACTATCAGGGTCGTCATAGTCTACCTGATCAAAATTAAAAGTCTAAGACACAAATTATAAACCGGCTTAATACAATTATATAAATCTATATATCTATGGTACAATTTCAATATGCATATTATTAATCAACTTTCCAGAATGCGGAGCACTTCAAAATGAGCGAGTTTTTCAGACCGGCCATAAATTCAATAAACACATTAACATTTATGCGCAAGACCGCAATTATCATACTCATCTTTGCTCTGCCGTCTGTTATGCTTCTTTACAATTATATCAATGTAATCAACGACAGCCTTAATACTATATCCGCGGAGAATGCCGGAGTAGAATATTCCCAGCGGCTCAACACTTTATTAAAGGACATGCAGCAGCACCGCGGAATAGCCAATGCATATCAAAGCGGCGTGACATCATTCAAAGATGAGCTTGCAAGCAAAGAGGCCGCCCTGAATGATGACATTGAAGCAATAAATACCCTGGATAATACCTATGGGACACTGCTTCAGACAACTGCCGGGTGGAATGATATTAAGGAACGCTGGCAACAGCAGCTTGCTGTCTATATGAAGATGCCGGCCAAAGAAGGGTTTGATGCCCACACCGCCATAATTAATACTATTATTTCACTTACGCGCCATATAGCCGATACATCGGGCATGAACCATGACGCGCATGCCGCTTCTGCCTACCTGTTAACCGCAATGGAAAGCCTGCCCCGCGCCGCAGAGTTTGCAGGACAGATAAGGGGACTCGGTGCAGGCGGAATCGCTGCCGGAAACCTTTCCTCACAAGAGAAAGTACATATCTCTTCTTTAGCCTCACAATTCAGATCTAATATGTCCGAGGCTGAGACCAGCCTTAATAAGGCCTTTCAGAAAAACCAGAATTTAGCTAAAACAATGGAAACTTCTTTGGACGGCACGGCTTCCTCAGCATATATTGCAATGGATATGCTTGTCAGAAATGTCATCTATACGGACTCAATTCAGATTGATCCGAAAGAGTATTTTAAAAAATTCACTACCGCTATCGACACAAACTTTGACCTTCATGCAATGATTGTCAAATCCGTACAAGGCCTTCTCAAAGACAGGGCTGATAAACTGAAAAAGAAAAAAACGCAGGCCCTGCTCGGTACAATAGCAGTATTTCTGATCGGCATTTATTTTGCAGCGGCTAGCGCAACTGCGACGGTACAGGCCCTTTCCGGCCTTACTGAAGGTTGCAGACGCATCACCAAAGGAGATTTCAGCACACTGCTTCCAATCATTTCTGAGGACGAAGCAGCAGAAGCTGCAAAAAGTTTTAATGAGCTATCTGAAAAACTCTCGGCTAAAGAGAATACCCCAGAAAAAGACTGAGCGAAACAATGGGACCCCGCACCAATTATTAATACTACTATAGATTATCACATAACTTTGGCATGAGCATGCATATTGCCATTCAGCTTAAGCAAGATTCCCATGCATGAACTAATACTTCTGACCGATGGAAGTGTAGATACGAAGTCCAATATTGGATATGGGGCATATCTTGCTGTACCTGAACCCGGCATTTCACCGGACTTGTTAAAGCAATATGTGCAAGTCAAATGCTTTAAACATACCTCTTCAACAAGATTAGAATTGCAGACCTTATTATGGGCATTAAACAATATACAGTCTGAAGGGATGAAGGTTACTGTATATACTGATTCTCAAAATATCATGAGTTTACCCGGAAGACGGGAGCGTCTGGAACAAAATAACTACCGATCTAAACAAGACAGGCTCCTTAAGAATCATGACCTGTATCAGGAATTCTACAGAATGATCGATAATGTAAACTGTAAGTTTATTAAAGTGAGCGGCCATCGAAAAGCAATTCAAAAAGATTATATAGACAGACTTTTCACGCTTGTGGATCGAGCTTCAAGAAATGCGCTTAGAAAAACAAAATTATAATAAATCAATGTATTACAGCAATATTTCAGACCTGAAAACAACTACCAATGACTTATCAACTGCATATTGCTTGACATTATAATCTAATATGATATGATTTCTAATCAATATCATTTTCAAATATATTAAGCAGCACTAAAAACATATTTTTTATCTGAGGGGATATGAAGATATATATTTCTAAGCCACTGCATTGCAGGCGGTCCGCATTTCTGAAATTCAATATGCATGGAGCTATTTATGAGTAAGATAAAATCTAATATCATGGTATCAGGTTTTTTAGGTATTTTTTTAATATTTGCACTTGGAGCACTTATAATACAGCAGAGAAAAAAGAGCGTGATAACATTAAGTATAATATCTCTCAGCCTTATCTCAATGTCCCTCTGTACACTGTTCCTTGTATGTCCAAAAATCATATCAGCTGACTCACTACGTTCCAGCTACAGCACATTTACCGGATCTATTGGAATCCTCGGAGAATTAACTGTACAAGATGATGGAGAGATGATGTTTTTAATTAAACAATGTAAAAACCACAGTAAGCCTTTACCTGTCATATACACTGGTGTCAAACAACCGTCAGGCGCTAAAGTTATTGCCTATGGAAAATTAAATAAAAATGAAGCTGGAGAGTATCATTTTGGTGCAAATAAAATTATTGCTGACAGCGATGATCTAACCGGCAAGCTCGTTTATCTTGCAAGGACACAACTGGAAAGTTCCAGGCGATGGATTTTTGAACAGTGCCCAAAATGTGTACGGTGGAAGAAGGTTCTTTTCAGTTAAAAGAGATTACTTGCATAGCTGTTTAAATTAATAGTCTTATCATTGCATTGAAGTATTAATACGCAGTACAGATCGCAGATATCCTGACCATACCCGCATATATTGCTATCAAGCTATATATCTATAATATCCTGTATCTGAGAAATTACACGTTCGGGGTCTATTGGTTTTTCAATGTAACCATCACAACCAGCAGCCAAAAGCTTTTCCCGATCCCCTGACATTGCATAAGAGGTCATTGCGATTATCCGGACACCCCTGCCCTCCTCAGCCTCCCGAATTCTATGCAGCACCTCGGTGCCGTCAATGTCAGGCAACTGAATATCGAGAATAATAAAATCCACTTGCTTCTGCAGTGCTATATCAACTCCCATCAGCCCCGTTGTCGCCTCGACTATTCCATATCCCGATTTTTTCAGAATTCTGGTAATCAGCACCATATTGTCTTCGTTATCTTCAATAACCAGTCCAGTTTTCATATCACTCCTATAATTCTCGATCAATTTCAATTATAGCATGGTCCTGCTCATTTCCAATCTTAAAACACCTGATACAAAGCTCTAGAGATTTTCTAACTGCATGCACTAAGATATATGAAACATTACTCACATTATAATATATGATCAAATGAAGCTGACAGGACAACCAATTACAACAATCAGGGAGCAGTTAACCGCTCTGCTTCAGGGCGGCAATGCACATATGGGATTTGAGGACGCAGTAAAGAGCTTCCCGACTGATTTCGTCAATAAAAAACCGCCACATATTCCTTACAGTTTCTGGCACCTTCTTGAGCACATCAGAATAGCCCAGTGGGATATCCTGGAATTCATTCGTGACCCTGAACATGTCACACCCGAGTGGCCTGTGAATTTCTGGCCGCCTCAAGACAAAATCGCTGATGAAGCCATGTGGAATGAAACACTCCGGATTATTCGCTCGGATTTAAAATCGTTTGAGGATCTTGTGAATGACCCGGAAACAGAATTTTTTTCACCAATACCACATGCATTAAAATACAACATATTCAGACAGATACTTTTAGTAGCAGATCATAATGCCTACCATATTTCTGAATTAATAACTCTAAGACAAACAATGGGCATTCCCGTTCCGGGCGGATGGTAAAGACTCGGCTTTAAACCATTTCACTATCAGTCTGAGACTGCATTAATTTTCACACATTAAAGTTTCAATAATATGTTCTGTATATAAATTAAATTAACGCTATTGATTGAATGATTTGGGGGGACATAAATTATGCTTTTAAACATCTTAAAATTAAGGACTCAGTTGCTGTTCAGCGATAGTGCAATTCTTTTAGTGACTATTACACTTTACGCAACTTAAAATTATCAATCCAAACATCATGTCCATCTTCGAGTCCACTGTATTTTTATCCATCCATTTGAGTAACATATAAGTCCATTGAAAATATACCGCTTATTATTGGCCGCCTATATAACCCTTTTTATCTTGTGCGCTATATCACCATACGATCGGACGGTCTGGTTCTCTGAAAACCTGCCCATAGTCATTCTCGTTATATTTATTGCTTTTGCATCCCGTCATTACAGGTTTTCAAACATAAGCTATTTCTGCATGTTTGCATTGCCTTTACTACACACTATAGGCGGCCATTATACTTTTGAGCGGGTCCCCTTTGATTTCATTACAGACACATTCGGATTCGAACGAAATCACTATGACCGGATAGCTCATTTCAGCGTCGGATTTTATGCATACCCTATTGCCGAGTTTCTGTTGAAAAGGGGAGTTGTAGTCAACCGTGCAGCTGTAAGTATCTACGCAGTATGTGTGATATTTACGGTAGCAAGTGTCTATGAGATATTTGAGTGGATATATGCCATTTCCGCAGACCCAAGTGCCGGACTGGCAGTCCTGGGATCTCAGGGTGATATCTGGGATGCTCAAAAAGACATGCTGGCCGATGGACTCGGGGCCCTGTTTGCGATGATCTCATTCAATCTGATCGAGAGAGATAAGAGTAAATCATAACCCGCCCATCACAAATCATTAAACTTTACACAATGTGTCGCATTTCTTTACACTATCACTCTTTCACAATATCAGCAATCATTAAGATTCAACCAGTTAAGCTTTGGCACTATTATTGCAATAATTAAATGGTTTCTCTTAATAGTAAAGGAGGCACAATAAAATGCCCAGAATAATAATCATCGCAGTCTCAATGACTGTACTTTTAGCAATGCTCATTACCAGTAATGCAAATGCTGGTACAATCAACGCTTTTGTCGATGGCAGGGCAAATTTATACAATTACTCCTGGGGACACCCGTTCGGTGCAACAGAACCGGGACTTGACCCTCTGGCAGTAACCCATACATTTCGCCCTGGTGACATTCTTAATATTTCAGCTACTGACTGCGCAATTGACGCTGGGACTTCATGCACTGGCCCGGATGGCATGTCATTTATATTCAGAGACCTCCCGGCTTATTCCCTGATCGGGGTATGGAGCACAGAGCAGTCATTGATTTCACCCGTAGACGGAGGCCCTAACCCTGCTTTCTTTATCGGTTCTGCCGCCTCACTGACAGCCCCTGATGCTGCAAGTTTCATTTACCTTTTCCTCGCTAATAACGACGGCTTATTCACAGACAACGGTGCGGGATATAATGTAGTAATTGAGACTACGACTGCTCCGGTTCCAGAGCCTTCTACTATTGTTTTGACATTGGCGGGGTTGATGGGGATTACCTGTTTTAGAAGCAGGAAGCAGGAAATAAGAAATTAGAAATGAGAAGATTTAAAGGAATCATGCAGGTGCGGCTCCCACGCCCGACCTGTGCCTATGTCATTTACAACCCTTTCGTTTAGCATCCACAAAATCAGGCTGCTTAACAGAATACATTTCATGCGCAGGCGGACACATGGATCCGCCCCTACGACAACATTTCCCGCTTCATTGCGTGTCGACACACACAATTACCCCCCTGCCTTTTCCCCATTTAGTTATAATGTACCAATCAGCAAACCAATAAAGGAGACATCTAATGAGCATAACCGTATATCTTGCAGGAGAGATTCACAGTGACTGGCGCGAGGACTTAATGGAAGAAGCAGGCAAGAACGATTTATATATTGAGTTTACAGCACCGGTCACGGACCATGAGGCGAGTGATGCCGCAGGTGATCAATTAGGTGCTGAGAGCAGTCAGTTCTGGCGTGATCACAAATCAGCAAAAGTAAATGCGATCAGGACAAGAGCATTGATTGATGAAAGCGATATTGTCGTTATCAAGTTCGGAGACAAGTACAGGCAGTGGAACGCGGCATTTGATGCAGGGTACTGCTCGGCAATTGACAAGCCTTATATCACGCTTCATTCCGAAGATCTTGTCCACCCGCTGAAAGAAATTGATGCTGCAGCTCAAGCCTGGGCGCAGACGCCGGCACAGGTTGTTGAGATATTAAAGTATATTGCTGCGTAGGGGCGCATTGCAATACGCCCCGTTGATTAGATCAGAAACTTACTTTGTTATAAGCTCTTCAACCCCGAAGTCAGGAGCCATGTTCAGAAGCACATAGACTTTGTCTGTCAGAAGTATAACACCGAAACCTATCAGCAGAAGACCGCTGAGTATCATTATCAGGCGCATATACTTTTGAATGGATTTGAAATAACTCAAAAACGAATTAATTGCAAGAGAAGTCGCCAGAAAGGGTATGGCCAGCCCCAGTGAATACACTAGCAGGAGTTTAAATCCGACCATGGCGGAACCGCTCGTGCTGGCGATCATTAAAATTGAGCCAAGTATAGGTCCAATGCAGGGAGTCCACCCGGCACCGAATGTCAGCCCGACTATATATGAGCCAAAGGCGCCCTTAGGTTTGTCCTGCAGATGTATCCTCTTGTCAGAAGACAGAAAGTTAAGCTTAAATAAACCCATCACATAAAGACCCATAAATATAATAATAATACCGCCGACTATCCTGATATGGTCATAATATACTGCCAGGAATTTACCGACAAAAGAGGAGAAGACCCCGAGCAGAATAAATACCGTTGAAAACCCTAGTACAAAGGAAGACGAATTGGTAAGCGTTAGCCTTCTGATCCTGGCACTGTCCTGATTTCTTATATCCTCAAAAGATACGCCCGTGATGAACGAGACGTAAGAGGGAATAAGCGGCAGCACACAGGGTGATAAGAATGAAAGTATCCCGCCTAAAAAAGCGGTTATGTATCCGATTTCTGACATTTATTATGACTCCCTATATATTAAATTCAGCCTTAATTTTACAGTAATTCTTCTTAATTAAGCCAATATTTCTGTATATATGTGCATTACCGTTACAGTGCATTATAAAAAAGTTTCAACTAATCCACCAAAAACCTTTAAATCAATTATAATAACGTGTATTAAAAATTAGAGGGTTACATTCCCATGGGAGTTTCGTATAAATGGACACAAAAAAATTAACCAATCTGCTACCTGAAAATATTGTTTCGAGGCCGCATTTCATTTCAACAAGAGACAGCGAAGACAAGATTCACTGTGAGTGGAATGATGCACTTAAGATGGGACTTTCAAGTGATTTAGGACTGTTCCTGCCATCCACTATACCAGTCTTTGGTGAAAAGGCGATAGACGCCCTTAAAGACCTCTCCTATCCGGAAACGGCATGGATAATTATGCGCAACTTTTTGCCACAGGATGATGTACCGGATGATATTCTGGCAGACATCTGCTATGGGGCTTACAGTGCTACAGAGATACCACTTGAGGAGGCCCTTGATGACAACGGCCTGGTTATTGCCCGCCTCGACAGAGGGCCTTCCTGCAGTTTCAAAGACTTTGCTGCAAGATTCCTTGCAAGACTGATGAGCTATTATCTGACCAAAAGCGGCCAGCATGCAACTATTCTTGTTGCAACCTCAGGGGACACAGGAACGGCAATTCAGACAGCATTTTACGATCTTCCGAATACACATGTCCTGGTACTTTATCCGGCTCATCGAGTATCTGAGGTCCAGGAAAAACAGATGCTCTCAATACACGGTAATGTCAGAGCTATCCCTATTGATGGTAATTTTGATGACTGTCAACGCCTGGCAAAGACCCTTTTAAGCAGGGATGATGTGCGGGCTGAATTCAACCTTACCTCAGCCAACTCCATATCTCTTTGGAGGCTCCTGCCGCAGACCATCTATTATTTCTATATATGGGCAGAGCTGAATAAGCGATATCCGGATAAGGAAATACTATTTTCAGTCCCCTCAGGCAACCTCGGAAATCTGACCGCCGGCCTGCTGGCAAAAAGAATGGGACTGCCTGTAAAAATGTTTATTGCGGGAACAAATGCTAACAACATGTTTGCCAATATTGTGGGCAAGGGTTCCTCATTAGGAAGCTTAAGCAACAGGTACACACTAGCTAACTCCATGGACATATCCATACCATCCAATCTTGAGCGTATATTATTTCTTTATGGTGAAAATCCTGAAAACATCCCCGATATACTTTTGGAAAAAAAGAGCATTTCTCCTGAAGTTGCTGAAGCCCTCAGGCAGGATGTCTTCAGCGAAGACATCATCTCAAACGAAGATATGGAATCACATATATTCAGATTTTGGCGCAGAAATAATATTGTACTGGAACCCCACGGAGTAATAGGCGTTGCCGCCTCTTTCAGGTACCGCCAATACTACAGCGAAAAGTCCATCATATGCGTACTTGAGACAGCATCGCCATCGAAATTTCCGGATTTCCAGCACCACTACCCTGAAATCCCCATACCGCAGTGCGGCTCACTGGCAGAACTTGCTGATATGGATCTTGATGCAGTGCGACCGGCAATGGTAGCCGCGGACCCTGAGGCAGTAATTCAGCAGTTGAAAGAACTTACTCAGACTAGTTAAAAGTCTCCGTCAGATTCATCTCAGCCACGACTGTACCTTCTCATGCATTTCCGTGAATCTGTCAATCGCGGGATGATCCCTGCCGATCCTGGATCTGAAACCCTCTAGCGCATCCTCAAAACTCACTATCACATCACCGCGGGCCAGGTTGTCCGCATACGCGACCAGAATCTCCTCAGGTGTCCCGGGGATAAAATCCCTGTCAGGCAAGCCAAGTGTGACAGCTTCCTCCCTTGGTATCCCAGCGCCTATATGACGCTCTATTATATTGATGACTTTTTCTTCAAAGCCAAGTTCCCTGGCAATTTCTGCACCCGCCACGAAGTGATCCAGATCATGAGTTCTGGACCTGCCTATATCATGATTAATCGCCCCGGCCTTCAGGAGATCAAGATCTATTGTAAATTTCACTTTAGCCGCTATTTTGAGGGCCTCCTCGGTCACAGCTATCGAGTGACGGATCACTGATTCCGAGCATCCGGTTTGCTTGAGATATTTAAGGTCTTTTTCTGAAATCATGACTCAGCACAATCCGCATCGGATCCCTTTACTTTCTGAATTAAATGCTCCAGCACCGGCAGTATTACCTCGAGGTTTTCCCTCACCGCCTTAGGACTGCCTGGAAGATTTATTATAAGCGTCTGCCCCCTGATACCTGCAACCGCACGGGATATCATTGCACGTGAAGTTTTTTTCATGCTCTCATATCTCATTGTCTCGGCAATACCGGGGATCTCTTTATCTATAACTGCTTTGGTTGCATCGGGGGTTACATCTCTTGGGGATACACCTGTACCGCCCGTGGTAAGAATAAGATCAGCAGAAGCGCAGAGGGAGATGAGCCGCTCGCTGATAAGGGATTGTTCGTCAGGCAGTATTTCAGAACTGATTACTTCGGCACCGATAGTTTTGACAAGATCTGCGATCACCGGTCCGCTGGTATCCTCGCGTTCGCCCCTTGCACCCTTGTCACTTAATGTAAGGATCGCTACTTTAATCATATTAAATGCCCTCAGCACTCAGTCGAATATGAACAACCTTTCACACTACAGAACAACTATCTCATCACCGCTTTGCATTGTGCCGCCTTTTATGACCTTTACAAATATACCTTCTTTAGGCATTACGCAATCGCCGGCCTGATGATATATGGCGCAGGGATTGTGGCAAACTTTACCTATCTGAGTGACTTCTGCTTCTATGTCTTTTCCTATTGTAATCTTTGTTCCAAGAGGAAGGCTGACAAGATCAATTCCCTCGGTAGTTATATTTTCAGCAAAGTCACCAGGCCCTACCTTCAGCCCTTTTTCCTGCATTTTCCTGATACTCTCAAGCGCCAGAAGACTGACCTGCCTGTGCCATTCACCCGAGGCGTGAGCATCATTCTCTATACCGAAGTCTTCCCTGACAATAACAGAGTCCACAGGTTTTTTACGTACACCTTTTGTTTCACTTATATTTATTGAAACTATTTTTCCCATTATCTTATCAATGCCCCACTCTTAATGTCCTTCTCAGGCGTAAGAACAGAAAGCACCCCTTCACTATCCGTAGCTGCAAGAAGCATCCCATTAGACTCAACACCCATGAGCTTTGCGGGTTTAAGATTAGTCACTACCACCACGCTCTTACCGATCAAGTCTTCCGGTGTATATGCTTTACCAATACCGGCCACTATCTGCCGATCCTCACCGGTGTTTATCTGAAGCTTCAGCAATTTATCAGATTTCGCAACTCTCTCTACCGCCATAATTTTGCCGACCTTCAGCTGAACCTTCGCAAAATCACCTATTGTTATCAGATTGTCTCCTGATGTCTCCATTTCAACTTCCTTTTTCTCTACCTTCTTTATATCAGCCTTTATCTTTTTTTCCGGCTGGTTTTTGCTGAACTTTTTATTAATATCTATTCTTGGAAAAAGAGCCTCGCCCTTTTGCACAGGTGATCCGACTTTAAGAACACCCCACTTGCCCGACCCATTCAGATCAATGCTCGATATATCATCCTCAATGCCCAGATGCTTCCATATGGCAAGCGCAGTGTCAGGCATAAAGGGATAGATATAAATCGCAAGAAGTCTCAGCACCTCAGCCAGGGTATACAGGATATTTGAGAGTATATCTTCATCCTTTTCCTTCCACGGCTCTGAGGATGCAATATACTCATTGGCCTCACTTATTATTTTCCATACCTCCTGAAGAGCATGATGATAATCAAGCCTGGCAAGATGCAGGTCAAAACTCTTTGCTATACAATGCTCATTTTCAGGATCAAACCATGATTTTATTTTAAGCTCGAGGCCCGCCCTGTCCTTCTCCGCAACCGGCTCAGGTACTCGCCCATCACGATATTTCTCTATCATCTTTAAGGTGCGGCTCAGAAGGTTGCCGATATCATTTGCAAGGTCTGTATTAATCCTCCTTGCCAGGGCCTCTTCAGAGAAATCACCATCAAGACCGAAAGGGACCTCCCTGAATATAAAATAACGGAACGCATCCACCCCATATTCATCCACCATATCTCCGGGAGCAACCACATTGCCCAGAGATTTAGACATCTTCCGGCCCTCTACCGTCCACCACCCGTGCGCAAAAATATTTTCCGGAAGTGGAAATTTCAAGGCCATAAGCATCGTAGTCCAATACACTGCATGGGTTGTAAGTATGTCCTTGCCCACCAGATGATGATCAGCCGGCCACCAGAAATCCCCCAGCCCCGCCTTTTCTGCATCAGGCACAAGGTAACGTGTAGCTGAAAAATAATTTAAAAGAGCATCAAACCAGACATAGGTGACGAAATCCTCATCAAACGGGATAGGCACACCCCAGGACAGCCGGGCTTTAGGACGCGAAATACATAGATCGGAAAGTTCATTGTTGCGAAGAAATCCCAAGACCTCATTTCTTCTTGTGTGCGGCAGGATAAAGCCCGGGTTGTCCTCTATATGCTTTATAAGTCGATCCTGATACTTTGACATGAGGAAAAAATAATTCTCCTCCTGTATCTGTTCAACCGCTCTGCCGCAGTCAGGACAATTACCCTCAATGATCTCCTTCTCGGTCCAGAACCTCTCATCAGGAGTACAGTACCAGCCTGAATACTGTCTCTTCTCTATCTCCCCTGCATCCCAGAGCATCTGAATGATACCCTGCACCGTCTTAACATGCTCGCTATCCGTAGTGCGGATAAAGGCATCATTTGATATATTAAGCTTTTTCCAGAGCGTCCTGAAATTTGAGACCATATCATCGGAATGTTCCTTAGGGCTCATGCCCCTCTCACCCGCGGCCTTTTCAACCTTCTGACCATGCTCATCTGTACCGGTCAGAAAAAAAACCTTTTTACCCTTCATCCGGTTATACCGTGCGAGAATATCGGCCGCTATGGTCGTATATGCATGCCCTATATGAGGAACATCATTCACATAATAAATAGGCGTTGTTATATAAAATCTATCAGTTTTCCGGCTGTTTTCCAGTGTCATTCGGATTCCTCCCAGGCCTTCTGCGTCTTCTGGGCCTTCCGCCCTCTTTAGTTTCCTGATTCGGTCTGGACGGAGCTGCAGCAGTCGTTTTCAGTGCTGCGCCAGCCTCAGGCGGAAGCGGACCACGAGAGCTACGCCTCCTTCTACGTTTTCTTTTTACCGTCTGACCATCCGGCTCTGTAGTTGCGGGTTCCGTCTGGCTTCCTTCCTGTTTTTCAATAAGCTTAGGGGAAGCGTACGAAAGTCGTCGCTGCGGCTTGTCTTCAATCTTTTTTTCTGGTTGTTTTTTCGCTGTTACTTCAGCCTCCCGAACCTCCACCTGCGCAGGCTTGTCATCTTTTTTGCTGCGCCTCACTGGAGACGGCACTTTTTGTCCATGTTCATAAGACAGACAACACATCAGCCTGCCGCATATCCCGGACAGCTTACTCTGGTTTATTGAAAGAGACTGCTGCTTTGCCATTCTGATAGTAACCGGGGCAAAGGATGTCAGAAAGAGGTTACAGCATGTCTGACGTCCGCAGATTCCTATACCACCAAGAATCTTGACCTCATCCCTGACCCCTATCTGCCTCATTTCTATACGTGTCTTAAACTTAGAAGCTAGCTCCCTGACCAGCTCCCGAAAATCTATCCTGCCGTCAGAGGTAAAATAAAAAGTTAACCGCTTTCTATCCAGGGTCGCATCCGTCGAGACCACCTTCATCTGCAGACCATACTCTTTAGCCTTTGCTGCACAGGTATTACGGGCCTCTTTCTCAAGAGCCCGGTTGTTTTCCATCGTTTCAATATCTTTATCAGTAGCCACCCTGACGACCTTCTTCATCCTGTCAGCAGGCTTCTGTATAATTTTCACCGGCACAGCCACATAAGCCAGGTTTACACCAATATCAGACTCAACTACCACACTCTTGCCGAGTGGAAGCTCCAAATTGTCTACCGTAAATGTATATATCTTGCCGCATGCCCTGAAACGTACACCTACAACAGAAACACTGGCGACTTCTTCCGGCTCTTGATGAGATTCAACTGTATTATCGTCTTGCATTTGATTTACCCAAAGTTTCCTTAAGTAAAAGACTGGCATAATTAAGCGTTATCTGCTTATTAAGGTTTACACCAAGCCTCACCTTTATATTATTAATATCCCTTGTCAGATTCAGAATATCCTTCAATTCCGTATTTATTATTATAAGGCCGAGTTCATCTGCCCTGTCCCTGTTTATCAGAAGTCCCGGATCGCCAGTCGCCTTCAATACTGCAAGATCACGCAGCCACATTTCAACCCATTTAAACCAGTCCTCCATAGACTCCCGACTATCCCATACTTCCTCATCAGGCCCTGAAAGCAGCGCCTGAAGCACTTTAAGAGACCAGTCGCGCCTCTCTATCAGATCTCCATTAATCGCATATCCAAGCCGCCCCCCCGACAAGAGACCCTGAAGTTGCAGAAGATCCCTGCTGACACCCTCATGCCGCGACTCAAGTATTCCGCTCATAAGTGCTGGCGGCAATGGAGTAAAATTCACCCTCTGACACCTTGATCGGATAGTAGGGAGCATGACCTCCGGTCTTGCTGAGATCAGAATTATTATACTCTGAGAGGAAGGCTCCTCAAGCGTCTTTAAAAATGCATTGGCCGCTGACGGATTCAACATATCAGCCTGATCCACGATCGCGATCTTCCACTCCCCTTCATAAGGCCTGTACGAAAGAGACTCTTCAAGCTGCCTTATAGAGGCAACTGTAATCTGCTTGCCAGCGCTCTCCGGCTCTATCAAAAAAAAGTCCGGGTGGTTACCACTGTCTATTTTCGTGCATGAAGGACAGATATCACATGCCTCAGTTTCAAGACCAGCATCTGCAACATCGTCAAAACTAAATAATGAGCTGTCTTTTTTCCTGCCGCAATTAAGGGCCTTGGCAAAATTAACCGCGGTCAGCTTTTTACCTATCCCATCCTCACCGGCAAAGAGAAACGCATGAGGTATGCGCTTTTTTCCGATGCACCCCTTTAATATGTTAATGGCCTTTTCCTGACCAATAACGTCTTTCAGTGCCATAACTCATCCACTATTTCTATAATTCTTCTTGATACCGCATCAGGGCTTTGCGATGCATCAACTATCTTGACCCTGTCAGGTTCCTGCTCTGCTATTTTCTGAAATCCATTACGAACGCGTCTGTGAAACTCCACAGCCTCCAGCTCAAAACGATCTTCCTTCATCGCTTTCCTGTTTCTGCTGAGCCCTTCCTCCACATCAAAATCCAGCAATATTGTCAGTTGGGGCATTGTGTCAGGTACCACCAGATTATTCAGGGTATTAATAACATTCAGGTCGATACCTCTGGCATACCCCTGATAGGCCACTGTCGAATCTGTAAAGCGGTCCGTAATAACAACCTGATTATTCTGCAGTGCGGGCAATATGACTTCTTTTAAAAGCTGAGCCCTTGAAGCATAGTATAGTAGTAATTCTGCCAGCGGATCTATCACATTTCCGGGCTCTAGAAGGAGTTTTCTGATTTTACTGCCCGTATCAGTGCCTCCGGGCTCGGCCGTTTCTACAACTTGTCTGCCTTTTGATCTCAGGTACTCTGCAAGCACCCTGCTCTGAGTGCTTTTACCTGAACCCTCAATGCCCTCAAAAGAGATAAAACCATTACCCCCCGACATAGCTGTTTCGTAATTTCTTAAGAAGAGAAAATGCCTTAAGGGCATCCTTCACCTCAAGAGAACCAGTACCGCACGAAGGGGAAAGCAAAACCTGTTTTCTGATACTTGCGTCCGGCACGCCAGCCTTCTGCAAAGTTGAAAAGCCGGACTCAAGCCGTGACTTTAAACCATCATAATCAGCATCACGGATATCATCAGTGGTGGGCACTATTCCCCATGCAATATATCCGCCATTATTCATAAATGAGGTTATCTCCTGAGGATACAGACCAAGCGTATCAGCAAAAGAAAAGGCATCAAAATTAAAGACATCAGGTTTGGCCGAAAGAGCGAAAGACCAGTCAGCCTTACCGCAGCAGTGAATGGCGGATATAGCCCCGCATTCATTAATATATTCAAGAATATCCCGGATAATATTAAGGGCATCTTCCGTACTTACACCGAGATAAGTGGAGGTTCCCAAAGCAGACATGATCGGCTCATCTATAAACATCAGGACCTTATCAGCATACTTGCTTAACTCCTCTATCTGCCACCGTATCTTTCCCTTCAAGAGTTCTATGGAAAGGTCCCTGAGTTCATCATTAAAATATATTGGCCTTTTCTGTTCATCAGTTACAGAAAGGGCAAATGTAAGTGGTCCGGTAATATGTCCTTTAACGACATCCAGCTTGCTGTTTCTCTGCTGAAGCATATTGATAAATGCATAAAACCCGGCCGAGAATTCTTCAGAGATCGGAAAGCCGCGTTTTTCAGCAATGGCCTCATAAAACTCATTCAGTGCACTTTCCTCGGGCTTCACAACAACAACGCTTTCACCCTGCACCTTAACAAAAGGAAAACCCTCTGTATACTGAGGAGCCATAGACTCCTTAAAGCTCCTGTGGGGCAGCTGCGGCCAAAACGGTATATCTACCGAATCCAGCACCACCCTGCAGGCCTCTTTGGCATCCAAATGAGGCAGACTTCCTATCCCTGTTGTATTAAAGCTCTGAAACATAGTCACTAATAATACTCTAAGAAGATGGAAAGTTTCAATCATAAGATAAACTAAACCCGATGATCAAACACTTCGCCTTCCTTGACAGGAAATTGCATCCCCGCTTAAGTTATAGTATTGAAATACTATTTTGCATAGACCGGTTTCCGCATTTAATCTCTTTAATGCATGGAGGGGGAATGAAAACTTTTATCTGCCAGATATGTAAGCATGTTGCCTTTGACGAGGCCCCTGTCGATTGTCCCGTCTGTGGAATGGCAATAGAAAACTTTGACTTAAAGGAGGCGCTGCAGAAACCCTCAGACCCTCAAAATCTCAATCCAACCGAGATGACTCACGTACCTCTGATTAAAGTGAACCGGGATTGCACCTTCGCCTCAGAGAGCAACTGCTCCGGAATACACATAAATATCGGCAATGCCGAGCATGTCATGGAGTCTGAGCACTTAATCAAATTTGTTGATCTTTACATAAATAAAAAATACATCGCCAGAACAACCTTCACCTATAACAAGCTTCAACCTGCATGCAGCTTTCATGTAAATGACAGGGAAGGAAAGCTCAGGGTTATAGCTTACTGTAATGTACACGGATACTGGACCTCAAGGATAAATCTGGATGAGGCATAGATTTGCATATCATCTATAAACTGAATCAATTACCTCCGGAGTCAATATAATGTGCGCCAGAAAAGTGAATCCAGACGATGAAAACATCAGAAAGCTAAAAGAAGACCTCCTGCCCCATCTTAAACATGGTATTCAGGGAAAGGGCCATAACTATCGTAATCCCAACCTGCTGAAGTGCTGGAAGATCCTTGAGTGCGGGGAAACAGGATGCATCGTTTACAAACCTGGAAGCAAGGCAGTGCGCTGCTGGCAGGTCACGGGAACCAAGTGCGGAGGCCGAACACAGGGAGGACTTCAGCAAAAAATGGCTGAATGCTCAAAGTGCCGGGTTTTTCAGGAATCCTGTCCAACCATGGCCGATGAAATCGGTGAATATTTCAATAATTCGCTTTTTTTACTTAAACATCAGAACGAAGAATTAAATGACTCCATAAAAACCATCAAAGACCTGGAAGAAAAGATAGCCACTGCCACAGACCACCTGGATCAGAAAAACCGTGACATTGTAGAGATAACGATCACTGACAAACTGACCGGTCTGTATAATAAACATCATTTCAGCAGCATACTGAATGAAGAACTTGCCCGCTGCCACAGATACAGTCACCCCATTGCACTACTTATTATCAATATAGATGATTTCAAAAGCACTATTACTCAATACGGTCAAGGTGCAGGAGATCGAATACTGTCCTCTCTCGGGAAGTTGATACAGAAACAAATACGGAAATTCGATCGTGCGTTCAGGTACGGGGAAGAAGAATTTTGCGTTATACTGCCGGAGACAGATATAACACTCGCATACCTTGTTGCAGAGAGGGTACGAAGCAGTTTTGCATCGAAGACTTACAAGATCAGCTCCCGCAATAGTGAAGACAGCATAAAAATCTCCAGCACTGTAAGCATAGGGGTTACCTCATTCTTCAGTTATGCACCAGAAACAATAAGCGTTGATGAAATCATAAAAAAAACCGAACTTGCTCTTAACAATGCAAAGCAGCGGGGCGGGAATGTAAGCGTACGCGCTGAATAGGGACTAAATCAATCCGTACAGCCTATATTGTTATTGCGCTTCATAATCTCTTTTTCCGCACAGGTGACCAGATATATTCTGACAATGTTCAGGACATTACTGTACAAAACAAAATTTTCAGAGAGTTCAGCAAATAGCTCACTATCAGTAAACTCCGATGCAATACTGTAAGATCTACGTCCCTGAAGCACATACTGTTCTGATAATTGAGAATCCGGCACCAATATTCTGCCGAGCAGGAACTCCTTGCCATTCTTTTCATTTAGCGCGGCGGGAAACATACCTAGCATAAACAAGGTATAATCGCCTATATGCTTGTGGACCTCAAACTCCCGGTCAAAGCTGTTAGCATTCATCATGACATCGCCCTCTGCAAGCATATCAGCAACATCGCTGACGATTTCACCCTTGTCATTGTTTATTTTATAGAGATTCTCCATGGAAATGAACTCGCAGAGGATCTGTTCTTCAAGATAATGCTCTACTCCTTTTTTTTCCAGCGGATTTACTTTGAAACCGTAGTGAATTGCATGCCTGAACAAGACTCTCAAGGGATGATTTGAATCGACTTCCGGTTTTTTCAACATATCAGAGTTCCTCCCTTTCAGTCCAGATAATGCTGTCTTATGTATCTTTTCGTTATAAAACGGGAAAAACTTGAGGCATGCAAGCCAGCTTCTGCGAAATACCTCTCTTAATATCCAGATATCCAGGCAGGTATATTGAAACAATACAGCCGCGGAATTACCCTTATTTATTTTCCTTGCTTTTTGCAACCCGTTTAAGGCAGATTATATGGCTGATACGCATGAACAAAATCAATAAACTGAACTGCAACTTTCAATAAAAGGTCAAGATGAACCGTTATACACAAAAAAATACAAACGGATTCAGCAGAATCGCCCTGACAGTGACACTGCCATTTATCATTCTCATAGCGGGTTATATCGTTTACAAGCTTTTCTTTATACCGGATCCCGTTCTTTCAGGAACAGAGGCGCTGACACTGCTGCCTCTGGATAAAACCATCTCCCTGAGCGGTGAAAATCTGGAATCTGTAGAGATCAGCATATATCAGGACGGCATTATCAAGGAACTGTTAAAGGATTCTCCGGAATCCTCAGAAAAGATTTATGAATTACATGTTAAACCCCGTGAACTTCAGTTAAAAGACGGAGATGCAATCATTGTAATAAAATTAAAATCAGGACTCCTTAAGAAACAGCGCATAGAAATCAAGACTGAGATTGATACCACTCCCCCGGACCTTATGATCATGAGTTCTCCGAGGGTAATCGCCCAGGGGGGGACTGGTTTTGCGGTCCTGCAGGCCAGCGGGGCTGAAACCGTCTATATAAAAAACGGGGAAGAAGAGTACAAAGCCTTTCCAAAGATAACTGATTCAGATCTGGACACCTCGATGAGCAAATCCAAACTGATTGAATATTTTGCCTTCTTTCCGGTTCCTATAAACACTGCTCCCGGTACGGTATTTTACGTATTGGCAAGGGATGAGGCCGGCAACCAGCGGGTCAGAACCATCTCCCCCAGAATAAAAGAGAAACGCTTCAAGGACTCCTCAATCACCATAAGCGATAATTTTATAGATACGGTAGTTACCCCGCTTTTAAATAAGATAAATATAACTAATCCGGCAGAGTCCTTCAGACATGTCAATGAGGACTTACGCAAGGAAAGTCTTCAAAAAATAAAAGAAATATCAGAAAACACTGCTGACAGGATGCTCTGGCAGGGTAGATTTCTTCAGATGAAAAACAGTAAGGTCATGGCGAAATACGGTGACCACAGAACATATATGTACCAAAACAAACCCGTCAGTTCAAGCTTTCACCTTGGATATGACCTTGCGTCCCATGCATATGCACCTGTGGAGGCCGCAAACAGCGGTATAGTCCGCTTTGCTGATAATCTCAGCATATACGGCAACACCGTGATCATAGATCACGGGATCGGACTCATGAGCATATATGGACATCTGTCTACGATACTTGTCGTAGAGGGGCAGGCCGTTGAAAAAGGAGATATAATAGCAAAGTCAGGTGCTACAGGCCTGGCGGGCGGCGACCACTTGCACTACGGGATACTGGTACACGGCCAGGAAGTCTCCCCTCTTTATTGGTGGGATGCAAAGTGGATCGGTATACATATTACAGATGCCATACAACAGTAAGAGTACAATTTTACTAAAAACTAAGCCACGAGGTTAATAAAATGGACAGACAAGTATCAAAAAAAAATGTTCCGTCATATGACATAGTTGAAGATAAAATAAAACAGATTGACGGCTCAATCATAGTTCTTCGTATCTTTTACATCTTTATGCAGATTGCATACAAATTTCAACTGATTAAAAATGATAAACTCTGCACTGTACAGATCCCCCGGAAACTCCTTGAAGGCCTGAGGGAAAGAAATGCTTCATTAGAAGAAGAACTGACAAAGATACTGGATGAGTCTATTCAGCAGGCAGAGTGCTGGAACAAGGTATAAAAAAGGGGCGTGTTATGCGCCCCTTCAGATTTGCTAATTACACTTCAAAATCACACAACACATCCCAATTGTTTCAACTCGCTCAGAAGCTTCTGTTTATCTATTGGTTTCACAAGGTAGGAAATCGCACCACCCGTATAAAATGCCTCAAAAATATTCTTCGGGTCATTTAGTGCAGTCGTCATTATAATTTTGACCTCGCCATTGGCAGCGATACCATTTTCTTTCTCAAACTCCCGTATCTGCTGAAGCGCCTCCTGCCCATCCATAATCGGCATCATTATATCCAGACAAATAAGCTCATACGGCTTACCTTCAGCATGCGCCGTCTTAAATGCTGAGATAGCCTCCTCACCATTAACTCCTGTGTCAGTTTCTCCAAACTCAGACAGAAACTTCTGCAGAATTTTCCTGCTTGTAACATCATCCTCAACAACTAATATTCGCATGCGACTCCTCCCTACTCCCAAGTTAAGCTTATTTACTTCTTATCCCTTCAGCCAGAGTGATAGCAAACCTCTCATGCTCAAATGAATGAATGGTGGGAAATTTTGAGTACATCCAACCCCACTCCCCGGAAGGAGGGAATATTTTTTCGTTGTTCTGAAGCACAATAACTCCAATAGCCGGATTACCCGGCTCAGCTGAACCGGATGTAATGATCTGGCCACTAATCTGAAAGTCCGGCAGGAAAGCACCCGTCTTGACCACCAAATCTGATCCGGGAATATTAAAAGCTTCGCCAATATTAACTGAGTATTCCTTCGTTGTGTTGTCCTTTTTGTCTTCCACATTAAACTTTACCGCCTGCCAGGTCTTTTGAACGTCCTCTGGAACAATAATTTTCAACACGGGCTTTGCTGCCTGCTCATGCTTCGGGCCCTTCATATCTGCAGCATAATCAATAATCGGTCCTTTAAGCATGCCCTGCTCTGCCTCGGGTTTCGGTTCCTCAGCTTTCTGACAGGCAGCTAATGAGCAAAGAGAGATTACTGTTACTAAAATTATAAATTTCTGTTTCATCGGACTTCCTCCGTTGTATGTATAAATGGCGGAGAGAGAGGGATTCGAACCCTCGGTGCAACTTTCATCGCACACTCGCTTAGCAGGCGAGCGCCTTCAGCCAACTCGGCCATCTCTCCATATTATTTACTGTTTGATATCCGGCAATGCCTATCAATATACTCAATTACTATTGATTTTGTAAACCTGCAAGCCTGTACTTTCCGAGCCAGAAGGTTCATCCCTGATAATTCAGCCAATTATTTATCAGCTGTCAGCTTCTTGATCATTTTTTTCAACTCAGTTAAGTCAGAGGATTTCACAATGTATGCCTCTGAGGCCCATACAGCAAAATCATCCCTGTAGTCATATGCGGTAGACATTATTATAGGTGTCTCAGGCCTCTGCTCTTTCATCTTTCTAAGCAGGCTTATCCCGTCTATGTCAGGCATAAGAATATCAAGTGTTACAATATCCGGATTTTCATTCTGAAAAATTTCAAGGGCATCTTTCCCTGTTGTCGCAACTATGACATCATAACCTTCCTCTTCCAACTCCTCCTGATACAAACGCTGAATATTTATGTCATCGTCTACTATTAAAAGCTTCATATTACTCTCTCCTTTCGCACAAGAATTAATAATTTCATTTTAGCTTTGATTATATATCTTACATCCAACTATTTATCAAGCGGCAGATAAATTCTGAATATCGTTCCCTCTCCAGGTACGCTCTCAACCTTAATCTTACCGTCATGCTCCTCAATGATTTTATGAGTAACTGCCAGGCCAAGCCCGGTACCCTCGGACTTAGTTGTAAAAAACGGATTAAATATATTGTTAATATCTTCTGAGCGTATTCCGCACCCATTATCCCGGAGTTCAATAACGACCTCCTGAACCTCGACATACGTCTTGATCGTAAGACATCCATTTTCGGTCGCCTGTGATGCATTAGATACCATATTCAGCAACGCCTCCCGAATCCTGTCCGGGTCGATCATACTCATAATCGGAGTATCGGAAAGTTTGTTGATGATAACATTGTTTCTATCATTAACTTCCGGAGTCATAAACACTATTATGCTGGTTAGCATCTCATTAACATCAACTCTTCGCTTCATTACACGGGATATCTTCACAAACCCGAGTATCTCCTTTAAAATATTTTCAAGCCTGCTAACCTCAGTAACAATGATTTTAGCGTATTCCCGGGAGTCATCGGTAAGTTTTTTCTCAAGTCTTCTTGCAAAGCCTCCTATAGAAATAAGCGGATTGCGGATCTCATGTGCAACCCTCGCTGCCAATTCTCCCAGCGCCGCCATTCTCTCGGAGTGTGCTACTCTCTCTCTGAGCGTACGCAGCTCCGTAATATCCCTTGAAATGTGAACCGTACCCACAAAGTTCCCTGATGAATCAAATATCGGAGAATTTGATATTACAAATGTTCCACCAAGATAAGCATCATCTATCTCCCCGATAAACGGCTTTTTTTTCCGCATTGATTCATAATGCGGACAATCATCTCTAGGCTCATTTCCACCATGGAATACCGCATAACATTTTTTTCCGACCAGCTCCTCCTCTGTCTTACCGGTCCGATCAATAACCGCATTATTGACACGCCTTATAACACAATGTTCATCCGTAAAGAATATCATGTCCGTTACCGACTCGAAAATATTCTTTAATTCAGCCCTTGCAAGTGAAACACTTTCAAACAGTCTGGCATTTTCTATCGCCGAGGCTATGTGACTGGAAAACCCGCTCAGAAAATGCAGATCTTCATATTTGATCGGCTTCCCGGTAAAAAGATTATCTACCCAGATAACCCCGATAACCCGATCCCTGACGATTAGCGGAACTATGGCAAACGCCTCAGCACCCAGCATCTGTATAAGATAGGGGGTCACACTCGGCTCATTTCTGGCATCCTGTATATTAAAAGGCCTTTTTTCGCTAATGCACCGCCTCATAATAGAATCCTCTTGAAGGCTTACCTGAAGTCGCTGACTCAGCCTGTCAAGATGAGAATCAAGATTAAACGGGCCGCGTTCAATTTCTTCTATCATTGCGCCAAGGCTCTTGCCTTCCATAGATAACAAGATATCATTGGCTTCCTCCGGACTGGCAGGACCAACCCCCATTGTCCCCCTGAGTTCCGTGCCTTGTTCATCAGCAAGAAAAAGGATTGCCCTGTTAAAACCCAGACCATCCCCCATCGTGATGACGGTTAAAACCATTTTCAGCAGTTTATCCAGATCCAATGTACTTCGAACAACAGAGTTTATAAAAAATAATCTTGAGAGCTCCTGATTTTTCCTTAGCAGCTCCTTTTCAACTATCTTCTTTTCCGAGATATCCCTGGAAATACCGCTTATCCCTGTAACATTACCGCCAGAGTCAAGAATAGGGGAAAGCGTCAGACTAACCTCAATCAGCCTGCCGCTCTTTAACTGCCGGATAGTCTCCATATTTCGAAGTGTCTCTTTAGCATTAATCTTTTCTCTATATTTTTTTTCTTCCTCTACCAGAAATGTCGGAACCATCGGCAGAAACCTGCCCAGCACCTCACTCTCAGTGTATCCATATATTATCTCAGCACCCTTGTTCCATGAGATTATCTGACCCTCTCTGTCTGATGTTACAATTGCGTCAGCTGAATTATCAATAAGACTTTTCAGATAATCCTTGGTCTGGGTTACCTCTTTTTCTTTTTCAATTTCAGCAGTATAAAGCCTAGCATTCTCTATGGCAATGGCTGACGCTGCTGCAAATGTTATAAGAGAATTCAGATCATTTTCCGCAAACGATATAATACCCCACTCATCTTCCTTGTCATACAGACCCAGCGTGCCAATTATATGTTCGCCAATGACAAGCGGTGCACAGATAACTGATTTTGCCTCAACACCGGGCAGCCTGAGATTTTCCGGCATTTTCTTCAGATCATCAACACGCATAGGCTTACCAGTCAGGGCCACATGACCGGCTATGCCCTCACCCAGACGCAGAGTCATCCTCTCTACAATACGATCCGGCAATCCATGTGAGGCCTTAATGTGAAGCATCTCCCCTTCGACCAGCCTTAGTACGCAGCCCGTCACATGGAATACCCGGGATACCTCCCGACATATATACGGCAGCAACTCGTCAAGATTCAGTATAGAGGTTATCGCCTTGCTTATCTCATGTATGACCTTAAGTTCGTCCAATTGAGATTTTACATTGCGATAAAGCTCGGCATTCTGTACCGCAATACTCAAGTTATGAGAAATAATGGTCATAAGATTGAGCTCATTAAGGGAATACTCGTGAGGGTCAGCGCTTTGTGTGATAAGTATACCAGCCATCTTATTATGGATTATAATGGGCACCGCAAGCAGCGAACGCATTGTCCTGACAATAGGATGCAAAACATTACGCACCATTTCATCTGTTTCAATGTCTTTGATAACCAGCGGCCGACCTTCACCAAACAACCCACAGATAGACCCTTCTTCATCATTGATACAAAAAACGTTAATATCCTCCGCTGCACCCCCCCGGGCCGCTTCTATGCATACCACCTTGTTATCAGGTTTCAAAAGACAGATTGAGCATAAGTCTTTATCCAGCCTGTCAGCTACCCGATGAGCTATTGTATCGAGCACTACCCGCAATTCAAGAGTAGAACTGGCAATACCCGCAATCTCAGCGAGTATATCCGTATTCAGTTGCTGACGACGGTCCTGATCCCTGTTAATGATTTCAGCCATTTATCAAATATCCCTGGATATGCAGCTTAAACTTCTACTTCCCTCATAAAGCGTGCCGATTCCTCCGGAGGAACAGGATTTACATAAAAACCGGAACCCCACTCAAAACCTGCTATCTTAGTCAATTTAGGAATAATTTCTATATGCCAGTGGTAATAGGCATTCTGCTCATCCTTAAAAGGAGAAGTATGTATCATCAGGTTATATGGAGGCATATACAATACCTTGTCAATCTGTTTTAGCGTATGCTGAAGAATATGGGCAAGCTGAGGGTAATGATTGTTCTGCATGTAACTTGACTCATGATTTTTAGGCATAATAATCGTCTCAAATGGAGACCTGGGAGCAAACGGCGCAAGTGCAATAAAATGTTCATTTTCAGATATCACACGCTTCCCGCTTGCAGACTCCTGCCGAATTATATCGCAGAAAATACATCTTTCTTTATAACTGTAATACTGTTTGGACTGGTAAATTTCCTCTTCAACGAGCTGCGGCACTATCGGCAGAGCTATCAACTGAGTATGGGTGTGCTCTAAAGAGGCACCGGCCTCTTCCCCTTCATTTTTAAAAATAAGCACATACTTAAAACGTTTGTCTTTCTTAAGATCATTAATCCTGTGGTGAAACGCCCATAGAGTATCTTCCACGCTTTTAAGCGGCATGGTTGAGAGAGTATGATGATGATCAGGACATTCTATAATTACCTCGTGTGCGCCAAGACCGTTCATCTGGTCAAATATCCCGTCACCAACCCTGTCTTCATTACCCTCAATACTCAATGCTGGAAATTTATTCGGCACAACTCTAAGAGACCATCCGGCAGAATTAGATGACATGCCCGCAGGCCGAAAGGCCATAATCTCAGGCGGAGTCGTACGCTCATTACCTTCACAAAATGCACAGAAACCACCCTTTTTTGCTGATATCCTTGCCGCGAAATCTGATGGCCGCTTCCCCCGCTCAACAGAAATTATTACCCATCTGCCAGAAATGGGATCTTTCCTAAGTTCAGGCATTAAAACCTCCCAGTATAATTTAATTTTAAAAAGCTCTGCATACCAGCTGTTGCCTGAATGTCCTTGAACACATAAGGCCAGACACGCGACTGAATTGCGGTTATTATATCATGTATTAAGCTATAAGTTTTCATACAGTAGTCCTGACGTGCAAGACTGCATACTGCTTGCGGATACCTCGGACTTTACAACTGAATTCTTAAGTTGGGAAGTGCCGACCTGTCCTATAGAGGCAATACCCCGCTGCCATTTAGCACTCATGTACGCTAACGACAACAGACTTGTAACGCTCCATAAATTCAAAATATTTTATGCTATACTGTATAAAATAATTTCTAAACAGGAGGTCAATCATGAAAATTGAACTGGAAGGCAGCCTCATCCACATGACGCCGGAGACTGACAGCGAAAAAACAGAGCTTAATGCCCTATGGTCGTTAATTATAGGATGTGTTACTGACGGAAAGAAGCTTGTTCCCGTCGGTGAATACATCCCGGGGCAAAAAGAAGTCGCAACTTTTAATATCGAATAACAACAAAAGGGCAGACTTCACAGTCTGCCCTTAAACATTTGCCCAGCATAAATACCTTCGAATTATTACTCTTTGGAAAACTGATCCTTTGAAGCCCCACATACAGGACATACCCAGCTATCTGCTAAAGCTTCAAACGGGGTGTTAGCAGGTACCCCTCCATCAGAATCGCCCTGAGCTGGATCATATACATAACCACATACATCACATTTCCACTTGTCCATAATATCCTCCATTTTAATGTTAAAATTCACATCCTCACAATATGTCGACCTCAATAATTATATCATTTTTATAACTACCGTCAAACGCTGAAAAAATTAACTCAAACAGCCCCTTCACGCTTCAGTACCGCCCGGATTGTCTTAAACAATATTACGATATCGAGCCACAAGTTCCAATTACGCACATACCATGAATCCAGAGCAATTCTATAGGCATAACTGGTGTTGCTCCTTCCGCTTACCTGCCATAACCCTGTCAGGCCAGGCGGCACGCCAAAACACAAAGCCGCCTGCTCACGATAATATTCATCAATTTCATCCTGTGTAACCGGCCTGGGCCCGACAAGACTCATCTCGCCTCTTAGTATATTAAATATCTGAGGCAGTTCATCCAGGGAAGTCTCTCGAAGCAGTCTGCCCACCCATGTAATCCTCGGGTCTTTAGACAGCTTCCAGGTCCTCTCCCACTCCACTTGAGCCTGTTTATCAGAGCCCAGAAGATCCGTGAGCCGCTGTTCAGCATCATTATACATGGTCCTGAATTTATAGCATTTAAATGGTCTGCCTTTTTTACCGGACCTCAACTGGGAATATATCACGGGACCCTTTGATGTAAGTTTAATCATAAGGGCAATCACCAGCATTGGAAGCAGCATGACAAACAGGAGCAACATACTCATCACCCAGTCAAACACCCTCTTGGTAAATACATTAAGAGGTCTGGCAAGGTTGTTCCTAACCTCCAGACCTATGGCCTGTTCCTGGAAAAAGTGCTGCAGATTTGTGCCAAGCACAGTAATTCCGAATAAATCAGGAATAAGCAATATATTACGAGCTTTGTGCTGAAGCTTATTAATCAATTCCAGAGTCCTGACCGTTTCGCATCCAGGCATAGCTATCACCACATCCTCTATGCCGCACCGGCCGATATATTTATGTGCCTTATCAACCCCGCCATGCACCTTGATACCATCAACCTCCCCGCCGATCTTTTCAGGATCATCATCAATAAAACCCACTACCTTAAGTCCCAGATTAGTATCTTTTTTAAAAGCGCTTAATATAAGTTTCCCTGTTTTGCCTGCCCCTAATATCAAGACCTTGCTGCTGAGCAGACCGGTCCGGATCAGAAACTTTTTCATATTAAGCCTGATTACAGGAAGAATAGGAAGAGAGATTAGGGCCATGGTCACTAACACGGTTCTTGAGACATGCTCGCCCGTCTTACCGAGGAAAAGTATGGAGAACATGGCAAGTGTAGAGAAAAAAGCTGATTTCCACAGCACCTTAATTTCATCCCAGTATGAAAACCGTCTGGAGTACAGGCCCTCGTATGCAAAGAAAAAAAGCCAGACAGGAAATACCCACCAAAAAAAGAACACATTTATAGGCGGAAACTCCGGGAACTGAAAAAACAGCGTGAGTATATGTTTCCTTATATACATCGCGCTGCTGAGCATTATATAGATAATGCCTATGTCCGTAAGCAACAGTATAACTGCCGCTATCTTCTTTTTCATCAATACATCTCCAAGTGCATAAGTGCGACGGGTCAAATGACTGTATTGTAGATAGAACTATGAATTAGGTCAACACTGAGATATGCATATACTGATCTGAAGCTAACATCCCAATACACTGAATCATATAGATAATGTATCAAGTATTTTGCACAGAGAGGCCTGACACGTATCATTCAGTCCGACAAAGCGGATTGCGGTTGCATAATATTCCGGACCTGAAGTCTGACCGTCTGCACTAATATGCCTTGCCGATCTTACAACAATTCCATCAGTGAGATATCTGTGTTCATTAACCCTGATACTAAGGCCCTTTACCAACTGATCTGTAGACAGTTGCCCGCAAGATCGCACAAGTACACCCCCGGCACTGATATCCTGCACAGTACAATGTTCCGCCGTATGAATACCCTCAACAAAGCATTTAACTCCCGGCTTAATCCTCTCGTGAGTCCTCCGCTCCTTAATAGTATCCGGCTCATGACAGTCTCTTTTATGAGCCCTCTTGTCCTTGTACATCTCGGCATCAGCAAGACTTATAAGGTCATCGATTGATTCAGGACTTTCAGGATTATAATAACTAATACCCAGGGATACCGACAGATTGTATGCCCTGCCGGAGGTCTCATTAAAGACCTGCAGTTTATACTTTATGAGATTCATGATCCTGTATTCTATTTCTGGCTCTACTATTTCTGTCAGCAGCACAGCGAATTCGTCGCCGCCTAAACGGGAAACAATGTCCGAAGCCCTGAAAGTCGCCTTTATGATATCAGCCACATCCTTTAAAGCCCGATCCCCCTCCTTGTGACCAAGGCGGTCATTTATAATCTTCAGACTATCGAGGTCAATATACAGAAGGGCCATCCTGTTTTTTGTTCTCAGGGCAGACATACACTGCTGCCGCATAAACGTAAAGAAGCCTCGACGGTTTAAAAGGCCCGTCATTTCATCAGTAATTGATGCGGCCCTGAGCTGTTTCTCAAGATGCTTACGCTGGGTAATATTTCTCACCAGGGCAATATATCTCTTGCCGTGTTCAGTAGTCATAAGTGTCATATTAAACTCTACCGGAATCACAACATTATCAGGGGACACAAACTCTGTCTCATAATTACGTATCACCCCTTTCTGCGAACACTCCCTGAGCTTCTCACGATAAATCGTTCTTTCGTTTTGTACAATCCACTCCATCTCATAATTACCTATAACATCTGCCTGCCCGCTTCTGCCGGTTAACTTAATATATTTATTGTTCGCATCCAGCACCCTCCCGGCATCATCAATTACTACAAATCCGGTGTCAGTTGTCTCAATCAGGGCCTTATATTTTCGCTCAGATTCCTGAAGCGCAGAGACAGCATTTTTACGTTTCGTAATATCCTCTACAATGGCAAGGCTATAAAGAAAACCTCCATCATCAGCTCTGGCAGGAGCAACGGAAAGGTGAACCCAGAGCACTTCGCCATTCTTTTTCAAGAAACGCTGCTCCAACTCAAAATGGTCGATCTTCCCTCGCATCAATTCCTGAAAATACTTCTGACTTTTTTCAATATCATCAGGTGCGGTTATAGACTGCAGTGCAATATTCAATTCCTTTTCCGTATACCCGAGCATTCTCTGAAAGGCAGGATTTACCCTTAGCAGTTTCCCCTCACTATCAACCACTATAATGCCGGCAAAGGATCGGTTAAAGATTGTTCGAAAACGTTCCTCACTCTCCCTCAGTTCCCTCTGAGATTTTTCCCGTTCAGCAATATCAATAACCGCAATCCAGACACGTCCTGTGGCAGACCCGTCTATTTTTTCCGGGCGGCAGTCAAGCCTGGCTAAAAAAGACGATCCATCAACTTTTATTAATAGAATTTCAATATATGCATCTCTGTCATCCGTACACACATCACGGCAGTGCTGCCGAAACCTCTCAAGAAATTCTGGATCGACTATTGCTTCAAACTTCCTTTGAAGCAAGTCTTCACGCTCAACTCCCAATTGCCGGGCACCTGTGATATTCATTTCCGATATACACCCGCCCTCATCAAGAGTGAAATAACCAACAGGTGCATTGTCATAAAGCTCTAAATATCTGGCCAACTCGGCATATTCATCATCGCGTTCCTCACAAAGCTCCCTGTTGCGCATCTGATACGCAATATTAGTTATGCGTAATTCGCGCACAAGCGCGTGCAGTCCCGCTGGCGGGAGATCATTTACAGGATCATTTACAAGCTGATTCAGGCTTTCTTCTGCCAGGGCCCTAAGTTCATTAAATGACACTGATGCCGGCTTATCTCGTTTTATTCCTATCATTATGGTATTTCAAGAGGAGGAACATGTGAATAATTTTTTATGCCATACCCTCTATGCCTATGAAATTCATACTACTCCATTTTTGCCAGGTTGCATAGTGGTAAGATAAGGGCAAAAAAAGGGGAGGCATGGCCTCCCCTGCATATTCTTTACTTTTTAATAGGTTACATGGCCTGAACCGCTTCAGTCTGAGACATATTTTTTTTCTGAAATATGATCCCGCCATCCTGCATATCGACTCCTACCAGATCACCGCTCCTGAACGTCCCATCCAGTATCTTCTTTGCCAGAGTATTTAAGATCTCTTTTTGTATCGCCCGCTTAAGCGGTCTTGCACCATAAAGCGGGTCATACCCGATATCTGCGAGAAAGGCCTTGGCAGCATCAGTAAGCTCGATATCAACATGCTTATCCTTAAGGTAACGTTTCATACGGCTTACCTGAATATCGACTATCTCTTTTAAGAGTTCCCTGCTCAGGGCATGGAAGGTTATGATCTCATCTACCCGGTTTAAAAACTCCGGTTTAAAAAAGCCTTTCAGATCTTCCATTACCAGTTTATTTATCTGCGAGTCCTCAGTCCACTCCGTCATCATCTCCTGTATGTGCTGACTGCCAATATTGGATGTCATTATTACAACCGTATTTCTAAAATCAACCGTCCGGCCTTGTCCATCCGTCAGCCTGCCGTCATCAAGTAGTTGAAGCAGGACATTAAAGACCTCCGGATGAGCCTTTTCCACCTCATCAAGGAGAAGGACGGCATACGGATGCCTGCGCACCGCCTCTGTCAACTGGCCGCCCTCATCATAACCGACATAGCCGGGAGGGGCACCGATAAGACGGGATACGGTGTGCCTTTCCTGATACTCCGACATATCTATCCTTATCATCGCGTCTTCTGCATCAAACAAGAACTCTGCAAGAGCTCGGGCCAGCTCCGTCTTTCCCACACCTGTCGGCCCGAGAAACATGAACGACCCAATGGGTCTGTCCGGATCCTGTATGCCGGCACGCGACCTCCTCACTGCATCAGAAACAGCCCTTATAGCCTCTTCCTGACCAACCACCCTTCTGGCAAGCCGTTCTTCCATCTTCAGAAGTTTTTCAACCTCGCCCTCAAGCATCTTATTCACGGGCACACCTGTCCATTTTGAGACAATCTCTGCAATATCCTCTTCATCGACCTCTTCTTTAAGCATCCTTCCGGGGCCATCACCTGCATGAACAGCAGCATCCGCCTGCTCAAGCTCCTTTTCAAGCTCCAGAATCCTGCCGTACCGAAGCTCTGCCGCACGATTAAGATCACCGTCTCTTTCCGCCTTTTCCGATTCCAGCCTGCTCTTTTCCAGCTCTTCCTTTACAGCACTGACCCTTCCTATGGACGTTTTCTCGGATAACCACTGGGCCTTTAATTCATCTCTCTGCCCTGAAAGTTTTTCTATCTCACCTTCAATTCGCCCCAGTCGCTCCCTGGAGGCCTCATCAGTTTCCCTCATCACCGCCTGACGTTCAATCTCGTACTGCCTGATCTTACGCTCAAGCTCATCAAGCTCGGCCGGCATACTGTCTATTTCCATTTTCAGCCGCGCTGAAGACTCATCAATAAGATCTATAGCCTTGTCCGGCAGAAAGCGGTCTGTAATATAACGGTTGCTTAAAACAGCTGCCGCAACTATCGCAGAATCTGTAATCCTGACCCCATGATGCACCTCATACCGCTCCTTCAGGCCGCGCAGTATAGATATGGTGTCCTCCACCGTAGGTTCATGAACCATAACCGGCTGAAACCGCCTTTCAAGCGCCGGATCTTTTTCTATATACTTTCGGTATTCTGCCAATGTAGTCGCCCCGATACACCTCAGTTCGCCCCTTGCAAGCGCAGGCTTCAGCATATTAGACGCATCTATTGAACCCTCTGCAGAACCGGCACCAACCACCGTATGCAGCTCATCTATAAAAAGTATGATACCGCCCTGAGCATCTTCTATCTCTTTCAGCACGGCCTTAAGCCTGTCCTCAAACTCGCCCCTGAACTTCGCGCCGGCAACCAGAGCGCCCATATCAAGGGCGACAACTTTTTTATCCTTCAGGCTCTGAGGTACATCTCCAGAGGTAATCCTCTGGGCCAGACCCTCTGCCAGGGCAGTTTTTCCTACGCCAGGCTCACCAATAACTACCGGATTATTTTTAGTCCTGCGGGAGAGAACCTGTATCACCCTCCGGACCTCTTCATCACGTCCGATCACCGGGTCGAGTTTTCCAAGCCTTGCGGCTTCGGTCAGATCCCTCGCATATTTTTTAAGTGCCTGATACTTCTCTTCCGGGTCCTGGTCGGTAACCCTTTGAGAACCCCTTATCTTACGCATGGCCTCAAGAACTTTTTCCGCTGTTACGCCTAAGCCGCTGAGGATCTTGCGAACCCTGCTCTGCGTCTTTACAAGTGCAAGCAGAAGATGCTCGACGCTGACATATTCATCCTTAAGAGCCTCCGACTCCTTAAAGGCAGCCTCAAATATATTTTTCAGCTCCTGCGTAACATAGAGCTGTCCGACCGGTGAGGCACCCAGAACTTTTGGCATACGATCTATGGCAGAATCAACCTCTTTTGCAAGAGCTGAAATATTAACCCCTAGATCCTCCAGGATCTCTCTGGCTACACCCTCCTCAATGAGTGTCCGCAAAAGGTGTTCGGCATCAACCGACTGCTGCCCCCTCTGCTGGGCCATCTCCTGAGACTTCTGAATGGCCTCCTGACTCTTAATCGTGAATTTGTCTGTTCTCATAATAAACCCCCTTAATAGTGCTTCAATCTATGCTGCCTCAATCATCTTCCTCAAAGGCCTCTTTTATCCGGTCCCTGAACTCCCTTTCAAGATCACTCTCCAGGTGACCCATCATCTGCTCCATTTCGTGCTGAAGCGCCTCAAAGCGACGGCGCATTCTAAGAATAATATCAACACCAGCACGATTGACTCCCAGTTCCTTGGTCAAGTTAAGAATCACCCTGATCTGATCAAGATCCTCCGGAGAATATAATCGGGCGCCGCCCACCCTTTTAGGGCATAATAACCCGTCGCGTTCATACATTCTGAGCGTCTGCGGGTGAATATGAAACATCTCACACACCACCCCGATCATAAACATGGGCTGCGACTTATCGACCATCTTCACCCTTCTCATATGCCTGTCCCAGCACCTCCAGTGCCTCGCGTGCCTTGTCGTCAATATTTTTTGGCACTATAATTTTTATTACCGCATATTGATCCCCCCTCGGAGCAGACTTACGGGCCGGAATACCCTTGCCCTTGAGCTTGAATTTCTTCCCGCTGTCAGTGCCGGCAGGAAGAGTCATATTTACGTCTCCATCCAGAGTAGGGACCTTGATCTTGCTTCCAAGTATCGCATCATTAATCGTCACTGGAACATCAACGTAGAGGTCATTCCCCTCCCGCCTGTAAACTGGATGTGTCTGTACAGTTATTTCTATATAGAGATCCCCTGCCGGCCCACCATACATTCCGGCACTTCCCATGCCCCGGATCTTAACCTTACTGCCGGTACTCGCACCCGGTGGAATCTTAACCTTTACCGTATCTGTCGCAACTGCACTGCCGCTTCCACTGCATGCAGTGCAGGGCTTCGACACCACCTTACCCTGCCCGCGGCATGATGGACACGGCTGATTAATCTTAAACATTCCCCTGCTCTGTTTCACTGACCCGGCTCCCTTACACTGAGAGCATGTCTGGGAGACCTCTGCGCCTGAACCGCTGCATTTGCTGCACGCTGACTCTTTCCTGATAGAAAATGGCTTGGTCACACCACTGTAAGCCTCTTCCAGTGTTATGCTGACCCTCGTAGACAGATCATCTCCCCGCATACCTCCGCGCTGCTGCCTGAACTGACCAAACAGATCACTGAACATATCAGAGTCATTACCGAATCCAAATCCGCCCGGCTGAGCCCCGCCATAACCCTGACCGCCCTCAAAGGCCGCCTTCCCGTACTGATCGTATTCCTGCTTGCGCTTTGAATCGCTCAGAACCTCGTACGCCTCATTAATCTCTTTAAATTTCTTTTCAGAACTTATATCGCCCGGGTTAAGATCAGGATGATATTTGCGGGCCAGCTTTCTGTAAGACTTTTTAATCTCATCAGCAGTTGCCCCTTTTTTAACTCCAAGCAGTTCGTAATAATCATTTGTTGCACTCATTTAATTACTTCTCCTCACACTCTATTTATTACAAATTAATCATATCACTTGATACGATTCATGTCAATCAGCTTAACTTAATTAATATACATTTACTTAACTTGAACCACCTCAGTATCAGGTATGAAATTATATCATCAAACAGCTGAAATAAATAGTGCTAACTTTTTTAATGCAAGCATGGGGCAAAACAATGTATATTGTAAGCATATGAATTCCCTCTCAATAGACAAAGGCCGCATACTGGTTTACAGACTTTTTGATGTCGCCCATGAAATAGATCTTGCCACTATGGAATCCAGGGCCAGAAAGGGAGTAAAACGCCTGCGCTTATCAAAACATACTTACATGGAGGCCCTTGAGTTCAATGATCCTCCGGTCTCGCTTGAGCTTGATGGATTTGCGATGCCGTTGTTTGGAAAAGAGCTTACCGTATGTGTCATTGCCAAGGCATATGATTTCGGTGTGATCTCAATCGCCTTTGATATAACAATTCCCCATGGAACAAGCTTCGAGGCACTGGAAACAGCAGCCATTTCACTGGACATGGATGAATTAAATCATATTATCGCCAGAGAATATTGTCACAACCTGGTCAAAGACCTTGGTGATGCAGTAATAGATCCATATATTAAAGATGAGTTTGAAGAAGAGTACATGATCTTTTACATAGAAAAGCTTGACAGGGAGATGGATGCCCTCGAATTTTTCAAAAAATATGACCCCTCAAAACTGCTTTTATACGAAACCAGGCAGGTCAGTCACTATGCAAGGGCCGAGACACTAAAGCACCGTTTCAGCTACTACCCTGATGACTTTGTTGTGGTGCACCTGGACAATGCCCTTGTAATGGAACCATCCGGCAGCTTAGACATACCGGATCTGCTGGAATTCGCAACCGCCCAGATATTGGAACTGCGTTACTATGACAACGTACTGGACAAAGAAATGGCATGGATCTACAGTGAAATACCCAAAAACAAAAGCGCCTCTATATTCAAACTCAGAAACTATGAAAAACTCGCAAAAAAAATAATCTATACAATTACTGATCTGACAGCCGTCACTGAAAAAGTCGATAATGCCCTGAAAGTAACCGAAGATGTATATTATGCAAAAATATACAAGACAGCTATGATACTTTTTCAAGGCAAGGCATGGGAAGACAGCATACGGGGAAAATTAGCTACGGTTACAGATGCCTATAAAATGATATGTGATGAGATATCCACTAATAAGGGACACATCCTGGAGTTGTGGATCATAATACTGATCGTTATTGAGATAATACTGCTGATAGTTATTGAGTGGTAAAGGCCATCAGAAAAAAAATCTGGCTTTCACTTAACCCTTTACCGGAATCCTGAAATCATACTCTGTCAGGGAAGGATTTCTCTTCAGCTTTTTCAATTTCACCTCAAAACTGAACTCCCCTAAAGTTATATAAATCATCGACTGATACCAGTAACCGTCCTCACCCTGTTCCGGCTTACCGTAATATATATCCACCTTTGTGTCTGCCACAAAAAGCTCCTGCCTGACCGGAAGCAGGGTGCCCTCATCAATAAATATCCTTTTCTCACCGGTCTCTATAACATAGAGCAATTCATCAGGACTCCGGCTAAGCCTGCTTTCTTCAAGCCCGTCCCACCAGAACACAGCATTATACATCTCATTACTGAACTCCTTTAATCTGCTGGCCTCTTTCCCGGCAAGCATATACAGCTCCCCTCCAGTCACCACAAAATCCTTCACCAGTATCCCAAATTTATATACCCGGGTATGCACTGTCCCCGGCCTCCTGATAAGAATGGATGCATTCAGAAAGTCATAGGGCTCCCCGAGTCTTTCTATCCTGACATCGGTTATGGCCTTAAGCGCATCCACGCCCCCGCCGGCCTGCAGTACAATTTCCTGCATTGTCACTGTCTTGCCGGGATATTCCGGCGGCTTCACCGCAACCCTTGCAGGGGCACATGCGGAAATCAATATAAAAAAACTAAAACATAAGTATCTCAACGGCTTCTTCAACATTTTTCACTCCTATAAGCTCAATCCCATGATCTTCGACATTCGATGCATTGCCTGCGGGGATGATTCCCTTTTTAAATCCCAGCTTGGCGGCCTCCCTGATTCTGATACCAGCCTGACTGACCGCCCGCAACTCACCTGAAAGCCCTATCTCCCCGAATGTAAATATCCCCGTATCGACAGGCTTATTACGAAATGAGGATACAATAGAAGCCACCATGCCCATATCAACCGCAGTTTCATTAAGCTTCAGTCCACCCACTACATTTACATATACATCCATAGAACCAAATTTCATCCCGAGTCTCTTATCAAGTACCGCCAACAGCAAACTGATCCTGTTATAATCAACACCAAGGGCCGTCCTGCGCGGCACACCAAAGCTTGATGATGTAACAAGCGCCTGCATCTCTATAAGCAGAGGCCTGGTCCCCTCCAGGCTAACCGTCACCACTGAGCCCGGGACATTAACCGGCCTCTCCGATAAAAAAAGTTCAGAAGGGTTAGCTACCTCCTGCAGGCCGGCCTCAACCATCTCAAACACTCCTATTTCATTCGTGGAGCCAAACCTGTTTTTAACGGCCCGCAGTATCCTGAAAGGATTTCCCTTATCACCTTCAAAATATAAAACCGTATCCACTATATGTTCCAGTATTTTAGGACCGGCAATAGCCCCGTCCTTCGTAACATGCCCTATAATAAAGAGAGGTATATTATGTTTTTTTGCAAGAAACATCAGCTTGGTCGAACAATCCCTTATCTGACTGACAGAGCCTGGTGCAGATGAAAGCTCAAGAGAAAAAATCGTCTGAATAGAATCTATAATTATCACTGAAGGCCGCTCTTTCTGCACGACCGAAATAATCCCCTCAAGCGAGGTCTCCGGCAGAAGGATTATCTTGTCCGAAGTAATATTAAGACGATCCGCCCTGATCTTTATCTGTTCAGGCGATTCCTCACCGGACACATAAAGAACACTTCCAAGACCGGTAAGCCCGGGAAGTGACTGAAGTATGAGCGTAGACTTACCAATACCGGGATCACCACCCAATAAAACTACCGAACCCATGACTACCCCGCCGCCCAGAGTCCTGTCCAGCTCTGATATTCCGGTAGAAAAACGCTGACCATCTGAATGGGTAATATCTGAAAGAACAACAGGCGCCGACGCCTTACGGCTCTTAAGCTTTACTACCTGCTCTTCTTCTGTAAAAGTGTTCCACTCACCGCAATCCGGGCATTTGCCAAGCCATTTAGGACTTGAAAAACCGCAGGACTGACATTGATAAAGTAACTTGGTACGCGACATGCAGTATTGTGTATCAGATAGAATTGCTGTGTCAAGAAAAGCTCTTATTTACTTAAAATCCACGCATGATGAAAAAAAGGCTTGATGCCTTCAATCTGTCTCCAGTAAGGGTATCGTCATTATAAATGTCGTACCTTTTCCCAGCTGACTTTTTACGGACAATCTGCCTCCGTGTTTCTTTACGATATCGTAAGCAATACTCAAACCAAGACCCGTGCCCTTGCCAACCTCTTTTGTCGTAAAAAAAGGATTAAATATATTTTTCATTGTCTGTTCATCCATGCCGCTGCCCGTATCGGATATGGAAACATGAATCTCCCCAGACTCACTCCAAGTCTTTATTATTATTTCCCCCTGCTTTTCTATGGCATGAGAAGCATTTATAAAAAGGTTCACAAATACCTGATTTAGCTGTTGCGGATTACACAGCGTCAGGGGGAGATCGGCATAATCCTTCTGCAGTGTAACCTTATATTTAAGCTCATTCCAGACAACATTTAAAGTGTTATCCAGGCATAGATTGAGGTCTTCCATAGTAGACGCCGCCTCATCTATTCTGGAAAAAGTCTTCAAATTACATACAATTGTTGCAACCCTCTCTGTACCTTCAAGAGATTCCCGGATAAGACCTGCAATATCCTCAAAAACATAGTCCAGATCCAGCTGCTGCTTCAGTGTGCGCAGCTTCTCAACAACGTTGTCCGGCAATCCCTTAACAGCGTTTTCCTGAGCTTCGATATACTGAAAAAGTATTTCTATATATTGCTTAAGACTTCCCAGATTACTCGTCACATAACCAACAGGGTTGTTAATCTCATGAGCGACCCCGGCAGCAAGCTGACCTATAGAGGCCATTTTCTCACTTTGAAGCATCTGCGCCTGTGAGTGCTTCAGGTTGGAATACGCTTCTTCCAGTTCAAGGTTTTTATTTTCAAGCACGTACATCA
>JADHUV010000074.1 GCA_016784355.1 Nitrospira sp.
CGGACATATTCACTATAATGCCACTATAACTTTGTCCCCCGGCTATAAGTTCTGCATTCATACTGATAACTTTTCTTGTGTTCGTTCTTCTCTCTGATTCTTTGACGTTGTTTTTCATTATTTCCACTTCCTTTATACGTCTATTATATCAGGTGAATATAATATGTAAAGGAATAAACACATTAGCTAGATTAATCTTGACGAATTGAGGGAAATAAATTATATTTAAAAAAACAATAATAGTTGGGAGCAGATCAATGGCCAATTTTATAGAAGATCGACGAAGTTCTGCCAAAATAAATATTAGGGGTGCAAACCATAAGAGAGATGTAAAATTCCCACTTTGTCTTGCATTGAGGTATGGCAATCAAGTGCCTTTGGAATGTGCTGATTTTTTGCTGAATACAACCACTGGCAAGCTCTTTGTAGAGACTGATAATCCTCTACCAGTCGGCTCCAAGGTCTTATTGCATTTCTATATTCCGCCGGAAATAAAACTGTTGTCAGAGGTTAAGGGACATGTCATAGGTAAACGTAACCTGGGCTCGTCTTCTCGAGGTAATTACATAAAAATTAATGATTTTCTGCACCGGAAACTGCACCGGCTTGAAGATTATCTTTCAGAAAAACAGCACTTGGTGGATAAACGGATATAGATTAAAAGCGTATTGTACCGGGTGTGCGGGGGCAGGGGATGACATCCCTTATATTTGACATGCCGGTTATATACTGCACCAGGCGCTCAAAGCCAAGTCCGAACCCGGCATGGGGAGCGGATCCAAATCTTCTAAGATCAAGATACCACTGCATTTCTTCCTGAGGAATTTTAGCCGCTGCCATTCTTGAAGTAAGCACATCAAGATTATCTTCGCGCTGACTGCCTCCGATGATTTCTCCAATACCCGGAAGCAGAACATCCATAGCCGCTACGGTTGTTTGATCCTGATTAAGCTTCATATAAAAAGCCTTAATATCTTTCGGATAATCGGTGACAATGACAGGTCCTTTAAACACTTGCTCTGTAAGGTAGCGTTCATGCTCAGATTGCAGATCCAGTCCCCAATTAACAGGAAATTCGAACTTTGATCCGGAGTCTTGCAGTAGCTTAATTGCTTCAGTATAGGAAATCCGGGTAAAAGGAGATTCTGAAATGCGCTTTAATTGATCTATTGTCATAACCTTATAAAATTTTTCAAAAAAAGCTATATCATCCCCTGCTTTCTCGAGTACACGAGTGCAAAGAAACTGGATAAAATCCTGTGCAAGGGTAATATCGTCGTCGAGGTCTGCAAAGGCCATCTCCGGCTCAATCATCCAGAATTCTGAGAGATGCCGTGATGTGTTGGAATTTTCAGCTCTGAAGGTCGGACCGAAGGTGTATACATTACCCATAGACATTGCCAGAAATTCGGCTTCCAGTTGACCACTTACGGTCAGGTATGAGTGCTTACCGAAAAAATCTTTTGAAAAATCAATATTGCCGTCACTATCGCGTGGCGGCTTATCCATGTTAAGCCCGGTTACTGTAAAGAGGTCTCCGGCACCCTCGCAATCACTTGCAGTTATTACAGGCGTATGTACCCATATGAAATCCCTGGACTGGAAAAAATCATGGACAGCTGCGGAAAGAATATTGCGAACTCTAAGCACTGCGCCGAAGGTATTAGTGCGAGGCCTCAGGTGTCCTATCTCTCGCAAATATTCAAGAGAATGTCTTTTCTTCTGAAGGGGATATTTATCTGGATCTGCCTTGCCAAGAATCAAGAGTTCTTTGACAGAGACCTCAAACTTCTGACCTTTGCCAGGTGAGTCCTGTAATGTTCCGGACGCCTGTATTGCAGCTCCGGTATGGCATTCAGCCGTGGCCTGAAAGGCAATAGAGTCTTCAGTGAATATCAACTGCAGAGGCTCAAAGGTAGAGCCGTCGCCTACAGCTATGAAAACTATCCCTTTAGAATCCCGTTTTGATTTAACCCAGCCGTATACTGTAACCTGCTGCCCTGATTTACCTTGTTCAATAAGACGTTTTATATTAATTTTTTTCATAGGTTAAAAAGCCCTCAAATGAAATGTGCGGTCTTTATATTTAAATAAAACACCGGAAACGGTTATCTCCTGAACAGTCAAATTAGGGCCAGCCAGATTCCCTTCTTTTACTATATTGCCATTGATGTTGGCTAGTCTTGTAGAGCTGTCATCGGAGTATATATGTCCATTTATGATTATCTTAGGGATAGACTTTTGAAAGTCTGCCGGCATTTCTTCGAGTTCAGGGATGTCTGAATGATTATTGATAGAGGTATCATCCGCAATAATTGAGGGCTGGTAAACGGCTTCAGTTAAGGCTTGCTCCTGTATTATATTTGCAGGTAATGGTGTCTGTTCATCGAGTAAATCAATGGGAGGTTCTATCTCATCTGGCTCATTAGAATCAGGGATTAAATCATTATCCGCTAGTGCAGTGTCCTGGATAATGTCCGGGTTGGCAATATGTTGAGGAGGCATATTGGTAATGATAGTCTCAGGTGCACTCATGGATTTGTGGTTGGTATTTAATAATGAATTATTCAGGGCAGGTTCTATTTTCTGAATAATCTCACCTTCTCTCGCATCAGTATTTACTGTCTTTTTAAGGCCGTATATCCAGCCGATCAATAGCACATTAAAGATAAGTACCAGTATTAAAGCAACCGGCCAGAGGAGACGCTTTCTGCTTTTATCTCCGGGGGTATGGACCGTTGTGATATCAGGGACAGATCCTTTCTGACGGTTCTCTTCAACTTTTTTCAGGGCATCCAGTATGAAAGACATCAGGACTCTCCTTCTATGATTACAAGTAAGGGTACACTTGAGTCAGTCAGTGTGTTTATGCGAATCAATGTCTGCCTGCCTATGATGCCGTCGGCGTGTAGTTTCTGTCTTTTCTGAAAGGCTATAACTCTAGCTGCGCGGCTATCAGAATAGAAGTATTCACTATCATTATCATAGCTAACAGGTACGCCAGAGATAGCAGAGATTTTTTTCTCAATCCAGGGCAGCAGGGCATTAGAGGTTCCCGGGACAAGGTCGCCCTTGTAGCCGGGAGGGGTTTTCCACAATATAAGATATTCACCTTGCCAGGACTCAATAAGTCTCTCTATCGGCAGGGTGTGCTCTTTACCCTCTATAACAATGGTTGCTATCCCTGACCCCATACTTTTTAGAGTTACATATAAAGGGTCTTCACCTTCACTTATTTGCAGTATGACAGGGCGGTTAAATTGTCGTAGAACGTTTATCGAGCCACTGCTGCTTAAGCACTTAAGGCCTGAAAATTCGATCTCACGGCATGCTGATTTTTTGTCATGTGCAGAAATATTAATTCCCCAAAGCCTGGCAAGGTCTGTCATTGACAGTGAAAAACTGGTCCCATACATAACGCTCTCGGGCTGGTCTGAATCATTTAGAGTCGCTGGAAGGTCGCGGGGTATTAGACTAGGTTCATTGATATCCGGATTGTTATCGGTTGTTATATTCACTGGTACGATAGCATCCTTTATGGTGTTGTAATAAGATGCAGCGACAACGCTGGCAAGAATCAGGCAGATTATGCATATTGTTATCCATAGACTCTTAAATCCTGCTGGGCTTTTAGCTGTGCCTAGAACTTCATGTGAGGCTTTAAAAATGATTGCTTTATCTATATTTTTTTTGTCCAGCGCGAAGGTCCCGAGCATCGCCCTGTCGCATATGAGATTTATAATGCGTGGAATTCCATGACTCAGGGCGTATAATGCATTTATTGATGCGGGGGTGAAGACAGGAGAACTGAGGCCGGCAACTGAGAGCCTGTGTGCAATATATGCTGATACATCTTCTTTGGAAAGTGATTCCAGATGATAACGCGCGGTTATTCGCTGGGAAAGTTGTCTTAACTCCGGCATTGAAAGTTTGTCACGAAGCTCTGGCTGTCCAATTAAAATTATCTGAAGTAGTTTGGTTTTGCTCGTCTCAAGGTTGGTCAGCAGGCGCAGTTGTTCAAGAACATCAGTGGTGAGATTTTGGGCTTCATCAATTATAATGACTGCTTTTTTCCTGCGCTCGTGGGCATCTAAAAGATAGGCGTTAATAAGATCTACAAAAATTTTGGTGCTGGTATTGCCAGCGGGATATTGAATGCCGAATTCATCACATATAGATGCAAGGAGTTCTTCCACTGAAAGTTTTGGATTAAGAATGAACGCAGTAAACGTATCTTCAGGAATCTGTTCCAGAAGGCATCGGCATATAGTAGTTTTACCAGTTCCTACCTCGCCCGTCAGAAGCACAAACCCGCCGCCGCTGTTGAAGCCGTACACAAGATGTGCAAGTGCTTCACGGTGCTGGGGGCTCATATACAGAAACCTGGGATCAGGAGCTATGGAGAATGCAGATTCATTTAGACCAAAGTATTCATTGTACATAGAAGAATATATTACTGTATCGGCATATTAAATAGTTAAAAGACTAATCATTTATCGTTGAAAATAGACACCTTTATCTAAAGCGTAATACTGCGATATTCCTAAAGACAATATATGGCAGATAAGATGCATGTCCTGATATTTTTAAAGCAGGTTTAAACGCTTCAATACGCGGTTAACCCTTCTCTTTGTGGAAAAAAGGTCTCCATTATTATCTATACAGTAGTCAGCCAGTTTCTTTTTTGCGGTTATAGGCATTTGCGTACGAGTTCTGATATTGAAATCTCTTTCAGTGAATTTCTTTTTCAGTAGTCTGCTGAGAGCCGTCTTTTTCGTAGTGAAAACCACAATTTTAGTATCAAATATATCGGCGTATCCGGCCTCAAACAGCAGGGGTACTTCATATACCACTATGGCTTGTGGATTTTTTTTGTATAGCCGGGCTGTGGTTGTCTTGATAAGGTTCAAAACTTCAGGGTGCAAAATCGCTTCAAGTCCCTTTCTCTTTTTAGCATCGGTAAATATGCATTCTGCTATAGCTTTATGATCAAGTATTTCTACTGCAGAATGTTTGCTAATTACTTCAGGGCCAAGTAGGTTTTTTACCTGTTTAATGACACTTGGTGTCAGCAGCAGATCGTGAACCATAACATCCGCACTGAATACATGCAGCCCTGCTTCTTTCATTATATGCAGTACCGTGCTTTTGCCCATCCCGAAGTTGCCTGTTAAGCCTATCGCTGTCATATTGCATTATAGCAGAGTTTATGTCCTGCTATCCTTGACTTACAGTTTGCAGGTTGATAATATAATCTACTCATTAGCCCATTATTTATGCGCTACAGTAAATCATCTATTTTAGTATATTGAGAGGAAATCATGAAGGTTGTGATTGGCTGTGATCACGCGGGACTAGAGATGAAAAATGCTATTATTCCTGTTCTGGAAGATCTTAATATTGAATGGGAAGATTACGGGACGAAGACTGCGGACTCTGTAGACTATCCCGATTTTGGCGAGAAAGTTTCTGAGGCCGTTTCCAATGGCAGCAGTGACAGGGGTATTTTAGTGTGCGGCTCGGGCATAGGCATGTCTATCGTTGCTAACAAGTTTCCCGGTGTACGGGCAGCTTTGGTGAGCGAGATTTATTCAGCCGAGATGAGCAGACAGCATAATGATGCGAATCTGCTAGTATTGCCCGGCAGAATTATCGAGCCTGCAGACGCAAAAGAGATAGTAATAAAGTGGTTTAATACAGAATTTGAGGGCGGAAGACACCAGATGAGACTGGATAAGATTAAAGAGATTGAAATGAGGCTGAATAAATAAATATGAGTTTTGAAGAATTGAAAAAAGTTGATCCTGAAGTGTTTGATGCCATTGCCGGCGAAATGAAGAGAGAGCAGGATAAGATCGTATTGATTGCATCTGAAAACTATGCCAGCAGGGCCGTACTCGAGGCACAGGGTTCGGTCTTAACTAATAAGTATGCTGAAGGTTATCCTGGGAAGCGTTATTACGGTGGTTGCGAATATGCTGATATTGTTGAAACCCTCGCTATTGAAAGGGCTAAGAAATTGTTCGGGGCCGAACATGTGAATGTTCAGGTTCATTCAGGTTCTCAGGCGAATATGGCTGTATACTTTGCAATGCTGAAGCCCGGAGATAAAATAATGGGACTCAGCTTAAGCCATGGGGGTCATTTGTCTCATGGGGTTCCTGTGAATTTTTCCGGTATTATTTATAAAACTGCCTTCTATGGAGTTGAAAAAGGGACTGGAATTATAGATTATGATAAGGTCAGGAAATTAGCCAAAAAGAGCAAACCGAAGATTATTGTTGCCGGGGCCAGTGCATATTCCCGCACAATTGATTTTAAGGCTTTTGCGGAAATTGCAAAAGAGGTTAATTCATACTTTATGGCAGATATCGCTCATATCGCAGGATTGATTGCAACAGGCAATCATCCGTCACCAGTACCGTATGCTGATTTTGTTACATCTACTACTCATAAAACTCTTCGCGGTCCGAGGGGCGGGATGATCATGTGTAAGACGGAATATGCAAAGGCCATTGATAAAGTAGTGTTTCCTGGAATGCAGGGTGGTCCGCTCGTGCATGTAATCGCGGCAAAGGCCGTTGCTTTTAAAGAGGCAATGTCTGATGAGTTTCATGATTACCAGTTGCAGATTATTAAGAATGCAAGAGAGTTGGCTGATGCCCTGATAGCAAAGGGACTGGATATATTCTCCGGCGGAACAGACACTCATCTTATGCTTATAGATCTTCATAAAAAGGGTATTACCGGTAAGCAAGCGGAAGAGGCATTGGATAAGGCCGGCATTACCGTAAATAAGAATGCCATTCCTCATGATGAACGGCCGGCTTCAATTACCAGCGGTATTAGAAT
>JADHUV010000030.1 GCA_016784355.1 Nitrospira sp.
GAAAATTACCGTGACTTGCTATTGCAGGTGATGTATCGTATCCCCTATAAACTGAAAATTGGTAGGATTTTTATAATGAGCAGGCATCTGGAAAAGAAAATATTATGCATTTGTATAATGCTGATCATGGCGTGCATTAGCAGCTTTGATGTCCTTGCGGAATCTACCTCAACGATGAGGCTTTCGGTGACGGTGGTGGAAGATTGTATTATTTCTAATGAGACCCGTACGCAGATATCGGAGTATTCTTCAGGAGCGGGCGGTGCTCAGACGGATATGAATTTTATGTGCGGTCTTGATGTGCCTTACAGTGTTGAGCTTCATGCAAACAGCAGTAAACTCTATGAAAATGTTGTGACTGAGGATGGCTTTGGTGAGCTTTTTCATGTTGAGATCACAGAAGACGGGACATATAATGTGGAGAAGTGCGATTCACTTAGTGATATGCCCGTAAAGCCCGGAGCAGTGCCTGCCGCTCAGATACCTGCAATGACACCGACAGGCACTGGTATAAGGGCAGGTAATGTGGAAGTTTCGGTTAACTGGTGATGATAATACCGGGATACACCTGTAAATTATCAGGGTGCAATGGTTTACGCCTGTATATGCTTGTCTTTGCGGTTCTTATTTTTTCAGCTGTTTCTGCATCAGCACAGGAGGCGGTAGGGGTCATAGCGGCAGTAAGGGGTGAGGTTGAATTATATCGCGGCAAGGATACGCTGAAACCGGCCCGAAATGAAAAGGTTTACCTTGGTGATGTTATTGTGACAGGAGATTCAGGAAGGGTGAAGATGAACTTTATTGATGATTCCGCCATAACGGTGTTCGAGTTTTCAAACTTCAGTATTCAGGAATATGTTTATGATGCGGCAAAGAAAAAGGGATCGTCTGTTTTTAAGATAGCAGAGGGTAAATTAAAGGCCCTGGTCGGCAGGGCAGAGTTTGAGATTCATACCCCTACTGCAGTAGCCGCGGCCAGGGGGACATACTTTTTTGTAGAGATGATACGAGATGCGGCCGGTAAGCTGCTTACAAAAATATATCTGCTTGAGGGCGGACTGCTGGTTAAAAACAGTGATCCAGGTGTTCGGGGGGTGGTTAGCCTTACTGCGGGGCAGTCGACATCAGTAACTCAGGATACAGCACCGGTGATCCCGATGGGGATCGATGAAAGCCAGATGAAGGATCTTTTGAGCTGCAGGATTGTCAATGAAGGGGAAAAGGAATAAATGAACAGAGCTTCAGTAGTAAAAGCAATAATTGTAATCTTGATATTTTCTGGACTCACTGTTTATACGGCAGAGGTTAGCGCTCAGGTCATAGGGTGCTCTGTTTCTGTAAGTCCTCTCAGGTTTGGAAGCATCAGGCTTCCGCTGACGCAGCCTGCTGCTGGACAGGGCAGTGTAACGGTTACGTGTGAAGAAGGACTTGGATATGAGGTTTCACTGAATCAGGGCCTTCATTATATTCACCCCATGCGTTCTGTGCAGAGGGAAGATGGTGTGGAGAGAATCGGCTATACAGTGCATCAGGATGCAAATTATCAGACATTCTGGGGTGACGGTACCCAAATGGGCCCTGTTAAGGCCGTTGTGGGAAGTGGCACACCGCAGGAAAATACTGTGTATGCAAGGTTATGGGCAATGGGTAATTTCCCGGCAGGAAGGTATACAGATTTAATGACAGTTACGGTTCAGTTTTAATTTGAAAACAGCTTTATTTTTTAATAGATAACAATAAATAACAAGGAGACAGCAAATGAAGAGTGTAATTTCAGTATTAGCAGCAGCTTTAATAGTAGTATTTGCCGGTGGATTCACAGAGGGACAGGCTCAAAGGTCCTCAACCGGACAGCTTGCTTTGAATGTTACAGTGCAGGGTTCATGTATTGTTACGGCCAGTGATGTGCAGTTTGCCCCGTATGATATTGGAGCGGCAAGTGCGGTAAACCAGAGCAGTGAGTTAAGCGTAAACTGTAATACGGGTCTGCCTTATTCCGTGGCTATTGATGGCGGTGCAAATCCAGGAAACAGCAGACGTTTAGCTGCAGCCGGAGGAAGCTTTCTTGATTATCAGTTATGTAAGGACTCTGCATGCTCTAACCCCTGGGGTGATGGAAGTTCGTTCGGTACAGCCTATGAAGGGCAGGGTACAGGTGCTGCGGACAGCGTGAGCGTATATGGGCAGATATTTGCAAACCAGTCTCCTCCCTCAGGTGATTATACAGATACAGTTACCATAACGGTCGGCTGGTAATAAGGAGGAATAAAAATGAATAAATATATTGGACTCATTATTTTATCAATTGCAGTAATTTTTGCAGCCGGTAATGTCAGGGCGGGTACTGCTACTGACAGCATGCCGGTTGATGTAACAATTCTGGGCGAATGCAGCGTTTCTGCAAACCCGTTACGTTTTGGCGAGTTGGCCGGAAGTCCGGACAATGCGGCAGCTGCTTCTTCAGTAGTTGTGACCTGTACCAGCGGACTTTCCTATGAAGTTTCTTTCAGTGCCGGAGATAATGCACTCAGCGAGGAAAGGAGGATGTTTAATCCTACTGCACCTGCTGGCGAGGAATATCTTTCTTACAAGTTATGTCGTGATTCCAGTTGTACCGCGCAGTGGGCCATTGGTTCGGGTTCATCTGATACTGGAAGCGGGACAGGTCAGACTGTTGATGTATTCGGCAGTATTAATGCGGGGCAGAGTTTTACAGTGGGTACATATTCAGATACGGTAACAGTAAATATTAATTATTAATTATTAATTTCAGGAGAATCATGATGAGACAATTTTTTACAATTATGTCAATAGCAGCAGTTTTGGTGTTTTCCGGAGGTCTTGTTTTTGGTGCTAATAATTCAGCACAGTTTGGATCAAGTGTAGAAATTGTAGGTGCATGTTCGATAGCTGTGGATGATATATCATTTGGAACTGTTGTGAATAAACAGGAAGCCACAGCAGAGAGTGAAATAAGAGTAGATTGCACCAGTGGAATGCCTTATTCCATCGGGATTAGTAATGGAGCAAATTCTTTAGCCAGCAGGCGGATGATAAATTCTGCAAATAATACAAGACTGAACTATGAACTGCATCATAATTCCACTCATGATAATTCCTGGGGAGATAACAATACCATGGGTACCAGGCACAATGGAACTGGAACAGGAGCAGTGGCAGCTATCCCGTATTATGGGAAAATTCCTGCTGGACAGAATCAGGCTGCGGGTACATTTAATGATACCTTAACTGCAACTATAAACTTTTAACTGGATAATTAAGCAGCACTTAATTGAAAGTGGAGATGATAACATGGTTTTTTTTCGATATATCTTTTTAGTGCTTATAGTGCTGAGCGCATCCTTCGCACATGCACAGACTCAGTCTGCTTCTGCGCCTGTTAATATATCGGCTAATCTTGTCGGCCAGTGCAGCGTGGTTTCCATTGATGTCTCGATTGGTGATGTACAGGGTGATGGTGATATAAAGCCGATATCTCTGGAGATGGATTGCTCAGCAGGAGTTTCGTACACGCTAGGCATGGATGGAGGCAATAACTTTGGAAGTTGTGCCGCCGGTTCAAGGTGTATGGTTGATGCAACAGGCGTTAATAATCTTCGTTATGACATCTGTAAAGATCCGAACTGTTCGAGTAAATTGGGTATTGCGGACACTATATCAGGCTCAGGTAATGGACCTGTGACTCTATACATTCAGGTCAATAGTGATCAGTCGGCAGTACCGGGTCAGTATAGTGATCAGATCAATTGCACCGTAGGATGGTAATAGTTTTATGTATATAATCAAGATAGAAGGTGTGGGAACGAACTGTGTTTGCAATCTCGCTAAACTTGCAATTATCCGGGGCTTCGATCAAACTAATTGCATCAAAATCTTACAGCATTAAGATCAGGAGAAATACTTGAAATTTAAATTTGTTTTCGTAATTCTAATTACCATTTTTATTTGCGCAGCAATGCATAAAGCTGCGCATGCCGGCTCATTTCGTGTACTTCCCATAAAGGTCTTTCTTGATCAGAATAATCGTATGGAGACGATGAGAATCAGGAATGAATCAGATGAGAAGGTTACGATCCAGATCAAGACCGTTAAGTGGGACCAGGATGAAAGAGGTGTGGATGTTTATGAACCGACTAAAGACCTGATTTTTTTTCCCAGAATATTTTCGATTGAAGGCAATGAAGAGCGTATGGTGAAGGTGGGATACCAGAAACAGCCTTCCTCTGCAGAGACAACTTACAGAATATTTATTGAGGAAATCCCTGAGACCAGTGCCGGAGCAAATCAGCCGGCTCTTAAAATGATTCTGAAAATGAGTGTGCCTGTTTTTCTGGCATCCGGCAAAACTCCTGCCAAGGCCGGAGAGATTGATAAACTGGAACTTAATGGCAATAGCTTATCCGTAAGTATCAGTAATACAGGAGCATCTTACTTTTTTGTGAAGAATATTAAAGTCACAGGGAACAAGGGCAACGGAGAGTCTTTACCCCTTCCGGATAAACATGGCTGGTACCTTCTTAAGGGGACCTCGCGCAAGTACTTATTTGACCTTCCGGAAGGGGCCTGCAATGAACTGAAGGATCTTCATGTTCAGATAGAAACCGATAATGAAGTCTTTGAAAAAATATTAAATGTTCAAAAGAGTATGTGCGAAATTTAGCCTTGCTGCTGTCTTCCTTCTTATATTAATCACGATATCCCCTGCACAGGAAGCAATGTTTGTAAGCCTGCTTCTTAATGATCAGCCCAGGGGTGAATTTTTTGTGCTTATGTCTGATGGCGGGGATTTTCTTATATCAAAAGAGGATCTTCAGGTTAATGGTATTGATCTTAAAGGCAGTGTAATTGTAGTAGAAGGCAGTTCCTACGTTTCTCTTCTTTCTCTTAAACCGGATATAGTTTTTGAGTTCAATGAAAAAACTCTGACGCTCTTGATTACTGCTGATCCTGCCATACTGGGTACAGCCACTTTTGATTTCAGTGCAAGAGTACCGTCTGATATTGATTTCCCTCAAAATGACTCTGCTTTTATAAATTACAGTGTTAATTACTTCGCGGATGACGGGTTTACATTCAGGGAATTTAATGTGCCTTTTGAGACCTCAGTCAGGTACAAAGATTATGTTGTATTTTCTAACTTTTCATTCAGTTATAAAGACGGCGGGGATGAAGAATTTGCCCGGCTTTTGACAAATGTAACCAGAGACGACAGGGTCTCTCTTGTGCGCTATACCGCAGGGGATCTGACCGCAAGTTCCGGGGAGTTAGGAGGAGGCGCATTAGTAGCCGGATTCAGTATAACAAAGAACTATTCACTGAATCAGCACTTTGTAAGGTATCCCGGTATTAACCTGGAAGGTCTTATTTATTCCCCCTCGGATGTCGAGATATGGCGGGATGGATCATTGCTGAAAAGGGAGAGGGTAGAGCCGGGGAAGTTTGAGTTTCTGAATATTCCGGCCACAACAGGTGCCGGTGAGGCTATTGTAGTGATACGTGATTCTTATGGGGATGAAAAACGAATTATCGTGCCCTTTTATTTCTCATCTGCACTTTTGAAAAAAGGCTTGCACGAGTTTACCTACAATGCCGGAGTGGTGAGAGAAAATTTTGGTGAGGATGACTGGAATTATGATGCCCCGGTGTTTATTGCCTCTCATAAGTATGGAATATCGGATAAACTGACCGGCGGTTTTCGGGCCGAGATTGGAGAAGATCTTTCAAGCGGCGGCCTGACTGCAAGCTTTGCGGTGCCGGGCGCGGGGTTTCTGGATTCGGCAGTCGCGGCAAGTATTAACCATAGTAATGGGTTTGCTTATTCACTTGGGTATTCAGACAACAGCAAGGAAGCGGGCCTTTGGTGGAGAGTTACCATGCGCGGCCATACGAGAAAATACAGTAATCTGACCCTGCTGCCTGATCGTGACAGGGCGCGCACTGAGTTGGTCGGATCAGTTGGTTTTGCCAGTACAAGGGCAGGGAGTGTATCCCTGTTCTATACATCTTCGGATAATTACCTGAGTGATGATGTGAAGCGCCTTACCGCTCGATACTCAAAGGCGGTGACTCGGGATCTTTCCTTTGATATTTCTGCCTCTAATACTGAATCTGATGATACAGAAAATGAGGTGTTTGCGACCATCCGGTACTTATTCGGCAACAGTACGACCGGTAATTTATCTGTAAGGACGGCTAAAAACGAAAATAGTGGTTCTCTTACCGTTCAGAGAACACCGCCTTCAAGGACAGGTATTGGCTATCGCGTAGTGGCAGAGCAGAGCAGTGTAAATGATGACTTCAGTCATTCTAACGATGCGGAGCTTACATATTACGGCAGTAAGGCAGTGCTTACCGGAAAGTATAGAGAATCGAATAAGGATGAGTCTCATACACTCAGGGCCTCAGGCAGTCTTGGGTATGTAAACGGTGCTCTTCATCTTGGTCAGCCGATAAATGATAGTTTTGCGGTCGTGAAGGTAGGGAGTCTTCCGGGTGTAGAGGTTCTTCATAGTAACAGGTCAGCAGGCCGGACTGATAGAAGGGGAGAGATAATGATACCGTATCTGATATCAAATTATGATAACAAGATCTCATTAAATGAAAAAGACATTCCGATTAATTATAGTCTCAGTACCTCAGATCAGTTTGTCTCTCCAATGTTTCGAAGCGGCACTATGCTGAAGTTTGAGGTGGCAAAGATACAATCTGTCTTCGGCTCGATTCATGTTGTGGATAAAGGACAGCGCGAACCTGCTGAGTTTTGGCATCTGGTTCTCAAAAAGGGTGATCTAAAGATAGAGTCACCGGTAGGAAGAGATGGGGAGTTTTATCTTGAAAATGTTCCTGCTGGTATGTATGAGGCAACCATCTATAACGGCGAACAGCAGTGTGAGTTCGGGTTTGAAATTCCGGAGAGTGATGAGATGTTTATCGATGTGGAGGAGTTGGACTGTCTGGTTAGTCATTAGTGTCACCTTTACCCATGTCACTCTGTGAATCACCGTCAGAGTTTATACATCATAAGCTCCCGGGCATAGGGCGCAATCGATGATATGAATTCTTCTTGATCCATAGGAGTCATCGGCTTAAATGATTTTGCGAATTGCACGTTTTCCTCAAGCTGCTTAATATCATCGCAGCCAATGACGACTGTTGAGACAGCCTGAGAAAGAGCGAACTCATAAAACGGCTTCATCGTGCCAATGAAAGGAAGCTGCCGAGGCAATCCCCTGAGATAGACCTTCATCCCGATCACCCCCATATGCTTTTTGTTTGCAAGGGGCACTACATCTTCAAGGAAACTCATATGTTCCGGTTCTGCAGGATTTACCGGCACAAGCACTGTATCAAACTCGAACTGAGTTATGCACTGACTAATGATTTCCGGATTTTCATGACCGGTAACACCTATAAACCTTGTCATACCCTTTTCTTTAGCCTGCACGAAGGCCTCTATTGCGCCCCCTGGACCGAAGATTTCTTCGATGTCTTCTTTTGTCCTGACGTCATGCACCTGCCAGAGATCGATGTGGTCGGTCTTCATGATCTTCAGGGTTTCCTGCAAGTGGGTCAGCGCTCCTTCACGGTCCCGGGCATGGGACTTACTTGTTAGAAAGATTTCGCGCCTTCTTTCGTGCAGCGCCTTACCATAATAAGATTCACTCCCTGAGTATGCCCGTGCGGACTCACAGTAATTGATCCCGAGGTCCAGAGCTCGATTAATCAGGTCATAAGCCTCTTTATCGTATCCGAAAGTCCTCAAAACCCCCTCTCCGCCAAGGCCGAGAAGGGTCACATCAATTCCGGTCTTTCCTAGTTTTCTTGTTGGAATACCCATAATCAGATTTTAGCAGGAAAAGCATAGAATGCAAGAAGGGAGAACGACCATAAATGTGGACCCTTCACACATTTTTTCCCGTGAAACATATACCTAAGCAGACCAGTATACGTTTGTCGCAAAGGCATGATTCGGGCTTCAATATTCATAAAAAATCACAATAATTCAGTAGAATACAAAGTATATAAATTATTTACACTTAATCGTTAAAGTAATTTACACTTCTGGCCGATAAATGAATCATGAACAAAGGGTTTAAAATATTGGCCACACTAATAGCAGCAGTACTGCTAATTGTTCTATCTACCTCAAATGTATACAGCGGAAGTGCCAGCGCAAGGGTGCGGGTAAGTGTCAGGGTGCTTCCTTATATAAATTACAATGTAATGCGTAGCGTATCAGCGCTTAATATTACTAATGAAGACCTTGCCAGGGGATATAAGGAAATCGATGAGGGTGCTTTAATGTCTGTAAAGACGAATGACCCGCGCGGATTTATGATAGCCCTCTGCGGGCAGCCGACAGAGAATATAGACTCCATTACTGTGAGGGTAGGTCATGATGTTATCGATCTGCCATCCTATGGATGTACGGAGCTGTACTCTCCGGGCAGTGAAAATGACCAGGTTAAAAAAATAGCATATAAGATTTATCTGCCCGACACTGCCAGAGAGGGACTGTATCCTCTGCCCATTACAGTTTCTGCTCTTCCTCTTTAATCAATAATTAATTTTTCTTTAGTTTGATCTAGCACACTTCATTTATGCATCCGGATTTTCTGCAGTTTTATTATAGGTGCGACAAGGATATTGTGAAAATTACCTTGCCTGTTCTGTGCAGCATTTGTGAAAATATCATATCTGCATTTTTCTTAATGACTAATTCAACATTGAAGCCCGGTATGAGGTGTTAGGTATGCTAAAATATCCTTCTATGATTAAAGGAATTAAAGTACGTATTCTAGGCGACGCAGGACCATTTTCAAAGATGGGGAAGAGTATTGGTTACTCTGTCACTATTGGCCGTTCACATTATCTGATTGATTGCGGGGCCGCACTTTTTCAGCAGATAGGGGGGCACGGGCTTAAGGATTTGCAAGGTCTTATTATTACTCATTGCCATGATGATCACAAGCGGTGGTTTACTGACATGGCTATCTTCTACCGATATGCCAGAGACATCACAGGGAGCATTCCACTTTTTGCATCAGAGGATGTCAGAAATGAACTTTGCAGCATGTCAAAGCCGGCGCTGGACAGGACGCTTTCAGATGACTCCCGGCGGATTGTTGACATCAGGTGCGGAGACTATATTGATTACAATACACTGGGGCCTGAGGCACGATATAAGATTATTGAAAAAGATGAGGATGAAGGACGCTACAGGCTTTGTATTACTGACGAGGAAGGACGAGAGGTCGGGTCGGACAGGGCCAGGATAGTTATAAGCGAGTTGAGCGGCAGGGCCAGAATGCTTTTTAAGGATCCTGATTATAATGAATGGGTTGAGCCCGAGAGTTTTTATTCATTCTCCTCGGATATTTTTTATAAGTCAGATAAGAATATATTCAGAGACCCTGAGGGCTTCACGATTGAAGCACTGAAGGCGCCGGTCTGGCATGGAATACCTAATATAGGCATCAGGTTCAGGACTCTGGATGAGACCCTGGTATTTAGCTCTGATACGGTTCATGATACAGTTCTCTGGAAAGATCTTTGTGATATTGCAAGGTCGCCGATTCATAATCCTGAGAAGGGTGAGTTTGCGGACAGGCAGATCATTCGCGGTGATATAAATGAATTCATTGAACGCACATGGAGCAAAGAGCGTTATGCAGATGCAGTTTCAGCATTTAATGATTCTGTAGTGGTTCATGATGTCTCGATCAGGGACAGTGTGGTTCATACAGGTTATGATAAATTGTCACATACCACACTGAAAAAGGATAAGACACTTCTAACCCATAGTCCAGACAGGATGACCTCTGAGTGGGCATTATGCAGGACTGAAAAAAATTATATTGTAAGGAATCAGGAATTATTTGAGGTAGTGGATGGCAAACTCTTTTCTCTTAATGCAGACATATATCATAAGGAAGAAGGCAAGAGCTATGTCGGGTATCGCAGCAGCAATGGCCGCTTTATCGTCTATGAGAGGGATAATATGCTCAGGCTTTCGGAAGTAGTGGATGATGCGCTTGGTATCTTGAAGTTTAGAGTCGATCTATATGAGGACATTGAGGGGCGGTATCTCCCGATGCTTGAGGGTAAGCAAAGTGTATACAGAAAAAGAAGAGATGGTAATATAGAATGTCTTCAGGAGACAGAACAGGGAAGTAGTGCGGTTATTGTCAGAGACTGCAGGGGGGATTTATCAGAGGTGCATCATATTGAATCTAATAAAATTAAAGAAGGCAGTTTCTTTCAGTAGGCGGCCGAAATATATTGCCTGTAATTAATATTCACAGAAAACTATCCAGTGCAGTCTCTGTAATTATCCCGTTGATGGTTACAGTTTTGATGTGTGCAGTTGTCCTGATTAATCCGGCATTCATAGATGAGTACATAGAGACTCTGTTATTAGATTATCGCTTTAAGGTAAGAAACATTATAGCCCCGCCTGAACTTCCAGACAGGGTTATGACAGTCCTGATCGATGAAAAGAGCCTCAGAAAGTACGGCCGCTGGCCCTGGAGCAGGAAGCTGCAGGCTGAGCTTGTGGAGACGGTGTTTAAGGGCGAACCGGCCGTAGTAGGTATTGATATATTCTATCCGGAAGTCGAATCGTTCACGGCTGATTCCGTTCTTGCTGATACATTCAGCCGTCATCGCGGACGTCTTGTTGCTGCCCCGGGCTTTGAGGTAGAAAAGAGCAGAAGCTATTCGCATGATATTCCTGATGTACTGTATGACAGTGCTGCTGCCAGGATGAAAAACCTGAGCCAGTTCAGGGCCTTTGAGGCCTTCAGGGTGCTTCTGCCGCCGGATCCGATTGCAGGGGCTGCATTGTTCGGGCATGTATATTCCATGCCGGACAGGGACGGCAAGCTTCGTTGGGATAATCTTTATTTAAAGTTTGGAGATGAGTATTTTCCTTCTCTTGCACTAAAAATGGCGGAAGTTCTTCTTTTTGATACCCACGGACCAATGAATTTAATTGGTGGCGGGGGTGCGCAGTTCGGAGAACTTATGATACCGGCCGATGAGTTTGGCAGGATGCATATCAATTACTACGGTCATGAGGGATTGATAAACCATGTCTCGGCGGCTGATCTGCTGGATGGCTCCATAAAGCCCGATATGTTTAAAGACATGGTGGTGATTATCGGCACGTCTGCGATCGCCACATATGATCTTAAAAATACTCCTTTTTCAGCTAATATGCCTGGTGTTGAGAAAAATGCTACAGTCCTGGCTAATGTCTTAAACGGTTTCTTCATTACGATGGCAGGTCCTCTTGTCAATCTCTCAGTGGTCTTTCTCTGCGGTCTGATAGCTATGCTGATCGGACTCCGGAAAGATGCTGCTCATTCACTGATAATTTACTGCGGCCTTACGATATTACTGTGCATATCAAATTTTGTGTTTTTTACTCTCTACGATTACAGAATGAACCTGATATATCCACTTGCAACGATCCTGGTCTCCGGAGCGCTAGTGATAAGTTACCGGTATTTTATAGAAGAAAGACGAGCCAGGGATATACGCAGGATGTTCTCAAGTTATGTTACGGAACGGGTTGTCAATGAACTTATAAAGCACCCTGGGATGGCGAAACTCGGCGGTGAGAGAAGAGAAGTAACTGTACTATTTGCTGATATAAGCGGCTTTACTACATTCTCTGAAAACCATGACCCTGAACAGGTAGTAGATATGCTGAATGAATATCTGGGCGCTATGACGGATGTTATATTTCGCTGGGAGGGCACGCTGGACAAGTTTATCGGGGATGCAATAGTAGCGTTCTGGGGTGCCCCGCTTCAGCAGAATAATCATGCTGAACTTGCGGTACGGTGCTCTTTAAATATGATGCAGAAACTTGATCAACTGCGCGCAAAGTGGATCGCTGAGGGAAAGACACCATTATCAATGGGAGTAGGCCTGAATACCGGGGAGGTTCTGGTAGGTAATATAGGTGCAGAGGGAAAGAAAATGGACTATACTGTAATAGGGGATCAGGTGAACATCGGTGCGAGGGTTGAGTCATTGACCCGAAAATACGATACTCACATATTAATAACTGAGATGACCTATAGTAAAATCGAGGAATTAATAAGGAATGGCAAACTCGGGCATATTTTTATTCAGGGCAAGGGCAATGTTGTTGTTAAGGGGAAAAAGCACTCGATAACTATTTATGCGGTCAAGGCACTTGACCCGGCGATGGACTCTTTAATTGAAACGAGCACTGATGAAAGTGTGATCCATATGAGAGAGAAATAATTAGGCTCTGAAATATGATATAATTTTCACGGTTGTGATCATATATATAAGAGCATCATAGTAGATTAGGAATAAAAGGTATAATGGTAATAGATGATTAAAGAAACGCTGAAAAAAAGTGAAGTTTTTTCCTGTCTGAAAGATAACGAAATCGAAGGTCTTACTGAATATTTTGATGAGATAAGTCTTGAAGATAATGAGACTGTTTTTTCAGAGGGTGATCCGTCTGAAAAATTTTATATGCTGGCTGAGGGGAATATTAAGGTTCTGAAACATACCGTTATGGGGAAAGACATCATACTGGAAATTATGTCTCCCGGTGATATATTTGGCGGAGTTGCAGTCCTTGATAACAAACCCTTCCCGGCATCCGCGCAGGCGATGAAGGCATCCAAGATCATAAGGATCCGCAGACAGAATCTTCTGAAGATCATGGAAGAATATCCCATACTGAAGCTTGAGATGGTTAAGTACTTCAGTGATAAACTCCGAGATGCTCACGAGATGCTGAAGAATATAGCAACAGAAAGGGTAGAGCGTAGAATCGCATCACTTCTTTTGAAACTCTCGGAAAAAGCCGGGTCTGAAGAAAATGGATTTCGTACTATAGCATTTCCTCTAACCCGTCAGGAAATCTCAGAGATGGTCGGCACAACGGTTGAGACATGTATTCGGACGATGAGTAAGTTTCAGAAAACCGGCCTTGTGAAATCTGCAGCAGGTGTGATTTCTGTAGAGGTAAGTTCTCTTCAGAGTTTTTTGCAGGAGTAATCTTGTAGTGCTTCCTGCCTTTTCTCTTTAAGTTATATCTTTAGAGGCCATAGAGGATAATAACTTAATGACATCATCAATTAGCGTTAAATAATAAGTTATATTGATGCATAAGACATTACGGAGTCACTTTGCCCATTTTTTCAGCTGATGGTCTTTGATCGACAATTTGCTGCTCACGATCTTTGTTGAATTGATCATGGTATTTACCGAAAGGCATAGAGTTCAGCGCCCTGTAATTGGCTATACGAGCATAAGGTACATAATCTACTACAGCTGTGTTGATAGCCGTTATAATTGCTTTGGCAATTAATGCTTCAATCCCGCCACCGCCAGAACCACCCGACAGATCCACGACTATCGTTCCATTATATTCCCAGAGTATTTCATCAGTATGAGTTGATTTTAATAAGCAGTCGATGGATATGGTAAGATTGGATGCTATAACAAGATAACTTAAATCCCACTGTTTGATGCTGGTATATAACACAGCATCAGCTCCAAAATATTCTCTGAATTTCGCGAGTGGAATATTGGTTAAGAGCTCTGCATCATAGATACCTTCCATTTTAAGTATTTCTGAGGTGACTTCATACGGTAAAACATAATATCCACTAAAAGACAGCGGTTCCTGAATAGTAGTCGAGTAATATTCTTTTGCATTTGCTGCCGTTGAAAGGTTTATAGGAGGCAGGACTAAAATGGATAGAGGAGCCTCTTCATATATCAGCGGGAAGATTTCGCTTTTTGTCAACATTTTAGGGGCGCAGGACGATATCATTACAGTCGTGCAAAGTATTATTAGTAAATTGATGCTGCCCTTGTATTTTCTCATGAAGTTCCCCATATTGTACTGGCTATAATTGGTTGGTCTTTGAATTTGATTGTGATTCATCATCGGCGATTTCAATGGACGGCTCAGACTTTTTTATTAATCTGTCCATAAGAACTGTCGACTCAGGGTATAACTGCTTTTCAGCATTGAAATACTCTATGGCTTTTTCCGGTTTATTTCCCTTAAGTGAAAGATAACCTAATTCTCCATACACTCCAGGAGGAACTCGCTGGTCGTGTTTTTTAGATTCTTCTATAATCTTATTAAGTTCCTGTAGATGTCTCATTAAAGTTTCATCATTGGAATCTTTTTTGTAAGCGTATAATGTGTCTGAGTAATTTCCCCATGAGTACATCTGTTTTGGAGCGCATCCGATGAAAGATATGCTAAGAAGTAACGTAATAAATAGAAGTAATTTCCTCATTTTATATTTATCTCCTTTGTCATTCCCTCACCTATTAAAATTTCACGGTTTACTATAATGATGTTGTCTCTGGTAACTTTGATTTTGTGCTTACCCGGTGATACTTGGTAGTGAATTGGCTTCCCGCTTTCACTTGCCGATGCAATTGGGAGCGGATCAGCCATATCAATGGTAATAAGAACATTTTCTGTATTCCCCGTAAAATGAAGATAACTCTCGGAAGATGACTGGACAATTCCTTCTTTATAGCTGCATGCAGTGAAAATCAGTATGCAACAGAATATTAAACAAAGCTGTGTGATATTTCGCATTAACTACCTCCTATTGAATTTCACGAATATGTAAATTGGTAAAATTGCCCTCAGCTATATAAGTGGATAGATCACCATCAAGAATTTCACAGAAAGTAACTTCGTTTGCAGGGTTATCTCCTGTTGAAGATATTGCCTTTATGATGGCTACTTTCTTTCCTGGAAGTGTTATATACATATTTGTTTGTGGATTTTTTATTTTCTTTCCGTTCTGAATAACATCAAACATATCACCGGGATTAATATTCTGTGACGTGCCGCCAGAGATAATGAGCGAATTGTCTTCGTGAGCAAGTATGAAGCCGCGCCATGGTTTATTAAGAAGGTTTTCAATAATATTAGATGATAGGTTGGTGATTGCCGCCCCAAGGGCTTTGTCATTTAAGGTGGTATCATATCCGGCCTGTGCTCCTGCGCCGAACACGGTTCCTACCTCAGAAAAGGCCTCTCCTTGCCCTTCTTCAGAGTAAATAATCTGTCCGTTGTATACGTCTACTAAGCGTACAGTTACTTTAGCTGATGCAGTTTGTTTTTTTGTTCTGCTAAAGATACCTACTTCACCTGTATCTTTTCTTCCAAATTCTGTTACGGAACCAATGATCAGGTAATCAGCCATATTTTTCAACGGAGAATAATTTTCCATGCTTAGCTCTTTATTTATTTTTTCAAGATCGGCTCGTTCAAGAAGGATGAATTTATCTGTTTCTAATAGTTTTGATGATAGAATATCAACGGCCTGTTTGCCTATGCGGTCATTGTCTTTATCAAGGAAAAAGCTTTGGCCATATTTTGTTTCATTGCTGAATCTGGCAATAGCAACCTTCCTTTTTAGTCCTGTTTTACTGGACTTTTCCTCAATTGCAACTGCTTTGCTTATCTGTGGGAGTTTGTCATCAATAATTCTTACTTCAGGCTGTTTAACAGTTGCACAGCCATGAACTAAAAAAAGTGCGCACAATGAAAGTAGCTTTACAAGTTTGCCCATTTGCCCCTCCTGATATTGTTACTGAGAAATAAAGAAAATAATTTCGAGCCGTTTGAAGAAATTTAATATATACAATGCCATATACCAAATGATACCTGTCAAATCTGACAGGTATCATTCCATCATTATTTAGTAGCTTTCAGAGTGGTATTATGGCAGGTTAAGAACTGGAGTTTTATATTTACATATTATCAATGTAAATGCTCTTCGGGTTATGGGCTTTTCTTATGCTTCATAAGCTTTGAGCAGAAAGCTCGTGAGCCAGAGGGGTAGGGTATACTACCTCTTTGCAGCTTCCAGTTTATTCAGAGCATTAATGTAGGCTTTGGCAGAGGCGACTATTATATCTGTATCGGCACCATGTCCGCTTACTGATTTATCATCTTCTTCAAGGGAACAGACCACTTCGCCCAGGGCATCTGTGCCGCCTGTTATAGCCTTTACCTCATACTTCAGTAACTTACTCTTTGTCTCAGTGATAGCGATGATTGCATGGAATATGGCATCGATCGGGCCATCTCCGTTACCTGATTTTTCAATCTCTTTATCGCCGACTTTGAGCTTTATTATGGCAGTGGGTTTTTTGTTTATCCCTGAGCTTATCTGCAGGTCAACAAGGGCATAGGTCTCGGGAACCGAGGTGAACTCTTCTGATACCAGTGCCTCAAGGTCTTCATCGAATATATCTTTTTTCTGGTCTGCGAGTTTTTTGAAACGCTCGAAGGCGTTATTGATTTTATCATCGTTCAGCTCATAGCCGAGTTCCTGTAGTCTTGTTCTGAATGCATGTCTTCCTGAGTGCTTGCCAAGAACAAACTGTGTTTTGTGCAAACCTATAGTCTCAGGCGTGATGATCTCGTAGGTTGACTTGTTTTTAAGCAGGCCGTCCTGATGGATTCCTGATTCGTGTGCAAAAGCATTGGCTCCGACTATCGCTTTGTTGGGTTGTACGCTCATTCCTGTAATTTTCGTTATAAGCCTGCTGCTGCGCATTATCTCTTCAGTAGTTATGCCAGTATCAGCCTTATATAAATCCCGACGCGTACGAAGCGCCATAACGACCTCTTCCATAGAGCAGTTGCCTGCTCGTTCGCCTATGCCGTTTATGGTACATTCGATCTGCCCTGCACCATTTATAATGGCAGCAAGAGAGTTAGCCGCTGCCAGGCCGAGGTCATTGTGGCAATGAACGGCTATTACGGCCTGATCAATGTTTTTAACGCGTCTGCGAATCTCTTTTATCATTGCCCCGAACTCTTCCGGTATGCTGTAGCCGACAGTATCCGGGATATTAACTGTGACAGCACCTGCTTCTATTACAGCCTCTATCACATCACATAGGTATCCGATCTCTGTACGTGTGGCATCCATTGGCGAAAATTCAACATCATCCAGATAGCTCTTTGCGAGCTGAACCATTTCAACCGAGCGCTTAAGGGCTTCCTTCTGATCTATCTTAAATTGATACTTCAGGTGAATCTCTGAGGTAGAGTGGAAGGTATGGATGCGTTTTTTTGGAGCATCCTGAAGAGCTTCCCAGGACCTCTTGATATCTTCTTCTTTGGCTCTGGCAAGGCTGCATATTATAGGGCCTTCGACCTCTGAGCCGATCATCTTTATGGCCTCAAAATCACCTGGTGAGGCGATAGCAAAACCTGCCTCTATGATATCTACCCCGAGCTTGGCGAGTTGTTTGGCTACCTGCAGCTTTTCCTGCACATTCATGGATGCGCCCGGTGACTGTTCCCCATCGCGAAGAGTTGTATCGAATATTTTGATGTTTCTCATGCTTCGTTCCCTTTAATTTTTTTGCGTCTAAGGGTGTATATACTTTCAATCAGACCGGAAAACACATAGCTAATTGAAAATACAAATATTATAGTTTCAGGATACATAAATATAAGAACAATTGCTACCCCTATGGCTACAAGTATACCAAAGGGCTTTCTCTTTTTAAGGTCGAACTCTTTAAGGCCGTGAAACTTGATTGTACTTACCATAAGGACTGCAAGAAGTACGGCAAGTATTATTATGAAATAATTCCTCCCTGGATCTCCGCCGAACCACTCAAAATGAAAGAGTACGAGAGAGGCTATTACCGTACCTGAGCCCGGGATAGGGATGCCGGAAAAGGCCTTGCTTTCAGTTGTGCCCATTTGTACGTTGTAGCGTGCAAGTCTGAGGGCACCGCACATTACCAAAAGAAAAGAAGCCCCGACTCCCAGACGGCCAAAGGGCTCTAGCGCCCAGCTGTAAACAAGAACGGCAGGAGCAGCACCGAATGCCACAAGGTCTGAAAGAGAGTCCAGCTCTATACCGAATTTTGTAGTACTGTTTGTGAGTCTTGCGACCCATCCGTCCAGTCCGTCAAAAATATTGGCTATTAATATTCCCCAGGCACTATGAACGTAATTACCTTTCAGTGCCATGAGGATAGCGTAGAATCCACAAAACAGCCCGCACATCGTCAGTGAGTTAGGGAGTATGTAAATGCCTTTTTTCATTTTTCTGTAGCTTTTGATGCATGTATTGCTGCGCTGCAGGGTTCACTCTTGATTTTTGAACTGTCCGCGCCCTGTCTTGTCGCCAAAATAGTCTCACCCGCAAGTACTTTATCACCAATCTGTACACTAATCTCTGAATCCATGGGTAGAAAAACATCGGCACGAGAGCTGAACTTAATCACCCCATATCTCTGTCCCGGTTGAAGTTTAGCACCGGGTGCTACTCTGCAGACGCATCTGCGTGCAACAGATCCTGCTATCTGCTTTACTACAATAGGACCGTGTGCAGTCTCAAGCATCATAGTTATATGCTCATTTAAGATAGAGGCATCATCTGTGAAGGCTGAGTAGAATTTTCCAGAGTGGTGCTGAACCTCCCGTACGATGCCGTAGGCCGGGGACCTGTTGACATGAACATTCAGAGGAGACATGAATATACTGATTTTTTTGCACATGGTCTTCAGCACTTCGTCTTCTACCGCCTCGGTAATGCGTATGATCTTACCATCAGCAGGAGAGATAAAGGCACTCTCATCAATAGGTATAAGCCTGTCCGGATCCCGGAAAAAATAGAACATGAACAGGGTCAGCACCACAGCAAGTCCGGTTGCCCAGTAGGGCCCGGAGAATGCTGATATAACTGTAAGTGTCAGGAAAAAACCTATGAAAGGGTATCCTTCTTTGGCGAATTTCATTATAGAACCTCACCTTCAGAAGTCGCTTTTCCGATGACCTCTGAATGCTGATTGTTGGCTGCTGTTATCCTCATGCCTTGGACTTATCTACTAGCTTGCCTTTTTTCAGCCAAGGCATCATGGCCCGGAGTTTTCCGCCGACTTCCTCAATGGAATGGCGTTCGCCTTTTTTGGTTAGGGCATTGAAAACGGGTTTGTTAGCTTTGCACTCCAGTATCCAGTCGCGTGCAAAACGGCCTGACTGGATTTCATCAAGTACTTTTTTCATTTCTTTTTTCGTTTCATCTGTGATAATTCTAGGCCCGATCATAAGGTCGCCGTACTGGGCAGTGTTGCTGATAGAGTAACGCATGTTGGAGATGCCGCCTTCATATAAAAGGTCTACGATCAATTTGACCTCATGCAGGCACTCAAAGTATGCCATCTCAGGAGCATAACCTGCTTCTACGAGTGTTTCATAGCCTGCAGTGATCAGGGATGTCACTCCGCCGCAGAGTACTGCCTGCTCTCCAAAGAGGTCGGTTTCTGTTTCTTCTCTAAAAGATGTCTCGATGATTCCGGCTCTTCCGCCGCCTACAGCAGATGCATATGACAGAGCGATGTTCTTTGTCTTTTTGGATGGATCCTGATGCAGTGCTATAAGACAAGGTACGCCGCTTCCTTTGGTGTACTCAGAGCGTACGAGGTGTCCCGGGCCTTTAGGCGCGCACATAAATACATTGACATCTTCTCTGGGTACGATCTGGTTAAAGTGAATGCTAAAACCATGGGCGAAGGCGATAAATGCACCTTTCTTAATGTTTGGCGCAATTTCATTGTTGTAGATATCACCCTGATCTTCATCAGGAAGGAGGATCATGATTACATCGGCTTTTTTTGTTGCATCCGCAGGGGTAAATACCTTGAAGCCGGCCTTTTTAGCCTTGTCAAAGCTTCCGCCTTTTCTTACCCCTATAATTACGTCTACGCCGCTGTCCTGCAGGTTGTTGGCATGGGCATGACCCTGGCTTCCGTATCCCATGATACATACGGTCTTGCCTTTTAGTTCATTCTTTTTAATGTCTTTATCGTAAGAAATATTCATTTAAGTTCTCCTTTTATATTCTAGGTAGTTTGTTTGTGTAATATGTCATCAGGATGCTGTCATTATTATAGGAAATATTTAATAATGACAGTCAGGGACTTATCAGGTATTCTTGAGTCCTTCTCGTGCCATACCTACTTTGCCGGTGCGAGCGAATTCCTTTATGCCAAAGGGCTTAATCAATTCTATGAAGGCCGCAATCTTTTTTTCATCGCCCGTTATTTCAACAGTAAAGGTTGAAGCACCCGAGTCAATAACCCGAGCCCGGAATATCTCGGCCAGTTTCAGGAATTCTGTCTTGTCGCCCTTTTTAGGCGCGGCCTTTATAAGAACCATCTCGCGCTCGACATGCTCTACGTCCACTAAGTCCACGACCTTTATGACATCGATCAGTTTGTTCAACTGTTTTGTTATCTGCTCGATGATCTGGTCATCACCGCTTGTTACTATAGTCATCAGGGAAATGGCGCTATCAATCGTTTCTCCGACGGAGATGCTTTCTATGTTGTAGCCCCTTCCGCTGAAGAGGCCGGAAACCCGTGAGAGTACTCCAAACCTGTTTTCCACCAGTACTGATATTGTATGCCTCATCTTACTCCCTTAGAATAATGTTTAAACTGTTTGCACGTCTGCACTGCTATTTCCGGTTTTTATGTTTTTTGGGCTCTGAGACGTGTTCCGCGAGTATCATCTCATCTATCGCTGCACCCGCAGGGACCATCGGAAATACCTTTGCCCGCCAGTCACATGCAAAGTCCATGAATACCGGCCTGTCCTTGATCTTAAATGACTCCTTAAGAACCGCTTCTACTTCAGAAGGCTTTGTGGCACGCAGTCCTACCGCACCGTATGCCTCTGCCACCTTTACAAAATCAGGCCCGCCGTCAAGGTCAGTATGTGAGTAGCGCTCCTTGAAAAACAGTTCCTGCCACTGACGAACCATACCTAAAAAGCCGTTGTTCAGTATAGCAACCTTAACAGGAAGCTTATTAAGCACTGCGGTGGCAAGTTCCTGGATGTTCATCTGTATACTTCCGTCGCCTGCTATATCGATGACCAGTTTATCAGGACACGCAAATTGGGCGCCAATTGCCGCTGGAAAACCGTAACCCATTGTTCCGAGTCCTCCGGATGAGAGCCACTGCCTCGGTTTGTCATATTTGTAAAACTGTGCAGACCACATCTGATTCTGCCCGACTTCTGTGCATATAATTGCATCGCCTTTGGTAAGCTCATATATTTTTTCTACCACGAACTCAGGCTGAATGATATCACTGTCCTTTTTGTAAGAAAGGGGGTGTTCTGTTTTCCATTCATTGACCTGCGTGAGCCATGGACTGCTCTTGGCAAATTTAAGTTTCTGTTCCTTGATCGATTTTATAACGTCCTTCAGGACATGCTTTATATCACCGACAACCGGCAGGTCTACGCGCACGTTTTTCCTGATAGAGGTAGGATCTATATCAATCTGAATGATCTTTGCCTTAGGTGCAAAATCGGCCGTCCTGCCTGTTACTCTGTCGTCGAACCTGACGCCGATTCCAATTAAAAGGTCGGCATTCTGCACTGCTTTATTAGCAAAGTATGTCCCGTGCATTCCAAGCATTCCAAGCGCAAGATCATCTGAACCGGGGAATCCTCCAAGACCCATAAGGGTAGTTGTGACAGGAGCGTTTATAAGCTTTGCAAACTGCGTTAACTCCTTTGCCGCCTCGGATAGTATTACTCCGCCGCCAGCCATTATAACAGGCCTTTCTGCCTCGGCTATCATCTGAGTGACCTTTTTTGTCATCCATTTGTTGCCGTGATAGGTCGGGTTATAGCTTCTAATGTTGACCTCTTTAGGATACTCAAACTCTGCCATTCCTGCTGATACATCACGTGGCAGGTCGATCAGCACCGGGCCGGGTCTTCCTGTTGAGGCTATATGAAAGGCCTCTTTAATAGTTTGAGCAAGGTCCTTTACATCCTTTACCAGATAATTGTGCTTGGTGCAGGGCCTGGTGATTCCGACAATGTCGGCTTCCTGAAAGGCATCATTACCTATAAGCATTGTAGGCACCTGGCCTGAAAAAATTACCATCGGAATGGAGTCCATTGAGGCAGTCGCTATACCGGTGACAGTATTTGTTGCTCCCGGACCGGATGTGACGATTGCTACGCCGACTTTGCCGCTTGCGCGGGCATAGCCGTCTGCTGAGTGTATCGCTCCCTGCTCGTGTCTGGTAAGAATAAGCTCTAAGCTTTTTTCATCATAAAGCTCATCGAAAATATTCAGCACCACGCCGCCGGGGTAACCGAAAATATGTTTAACCTTTTCTTTTTTCAGACACTCTAACAATATCTTGGCACCGCTAATCTTCATGAGAACTCCTTAAGTCTGATGCGGGATTGATCATCTCGCGTCAGTGCATGTAATTGCTGTCTGTTTACAGGTTCGGTTTCATAATAGCACCGGTACTTGCTGAGGTAACCTGAGCCGAGTACCGGGCGAGCCAGCCGCTTCTGATTTTTGGTTTCAGTGGACGGTGTTTGCTCAACCTTTTTTTAATTTCCGCATCATCAACCATCAGGTTGATCTTTCTACGGGTTATATCAATATCAATAATATCGCCGTCTTTTATGATTGCTATGGGACCTCCCTCCATTGCTTCGGGGGAAATATGTCCAATGCAAGGACCGCGTGTGCCGCCTGAAAAGCGTCCGTCAGTGATCAGCGCAACAGATTTCTGCAGTCCCATTCCTGCAATCGCGGATGTGGGGCTGAGCATCTCTCTCATACCCGGACCGCCTTTAGGGCCTTCATAACGTATTACAACCACATCACCGGACTTTATCTTGCCGGCAAGAATGGCCTTCATACCGTCTTCCTCGGAATTAAATACCTTAGCCGTTCCTTTAAACTGCATCATCTCACTGTTTACAGCGGTCTGCTTTACAACACAGCCGTCAGGGGCGATATTACCATAAAGAACAGCTATGCCGCCTTCTTTATGGTAGGCTTTTTTTATTGGTCTGATTACGTCACGGTCTGAAATTTCCGCGCCGTCTGCGATAGCAAATATCTTTTTGCCGGAAACTGTCATAACGTCATTCATGCTCGCTTTCAGATTTTTAAGCACAGCCGGAATGCCGCCTGCATAATCAAGGTCTTCCATATAGTGCTCACCACCGGGCAGCATGTTTGCTACGTGCGGTGTTTTTTTGCTGATCTTATCGAAAAGCTCAAGAGGCAGAGCAACCTTTGCTTCATGCGCCATAGCCGGAATATGAAGGACGGTATTGGTTGAACCGCCCAGTGCCATATCTACTCTTATCGCATTTTCAAAGGCCTTGAGGTTCATGATCTTTCTGGGTGTGATTTTTTTCTTTACCATTTCAACAATGCGGCTTCCGCTATGAAATGCTATTCTGCGTTTTTTTGCTGATACCGCCAGCGCAGTTGCGCAGCCGGGCAGGCTCATTCCAAGGGCTTCTGTCACACATGCCATAGTATTGGCTGTGTACATTCCCTGGCAGGATCCTGTTCCGGGGCAGGAGCATATTTCAAGTTCTGCTACTTCCTTAGCCGTAATTTTACCCTGTTTAAATTTACCGACTGCCTCAAAGGCATCATTTACCAGAGAGAGACGTTTGCCTCTGAGATGGCCTGACATCATAGGGCCTGCTGTAACTACAATTGTGGGAACATTAACACGGGCTGCTGCCATAAGCATTCCCGGGGTAATCTTGTCGCAATTTGTCAGCAACACAAGACCATCAAGCTGGTGGGCTTCTGCAACGGTCTCTACCATGTCAGCGATCAGTTCCCGGGAAGCAAGGCTGTAATGCATGCCCCGGTGTCCCATAGCGATGCCGTCACATATTCCAGGGATACCGAAAAAGAAGGGATAGCCTCCTCCCGTATGCACACCTTTTTCAATATAACGTTCAAGGTCTCGCATCCCGGTATGTCCGGGGATGATGTCCGTAAAGCTGGTAGCAACCCCGATGAATGGTTTTTTTATCTCTGTTTCAGGAATTCCTGTTGCGTAAAGGAGCGCTCTGTGAGGTACTCTTTCAATGCCTTTTTTGATTATATCGCTTTTCATATAGTGCGCGCAGTTACCAGTAGAAGATTAGGTTATTAATTGGCATCCTGCTCGAAGTCTCTCTTCAGCTCGGCAAGCCGGTCTTTCAGTTGCAGCTTCTGTTTCTGCAGCTTTTTTTTCTGAACATCTTCTTCTGTGGTCAGAAACTTCTTTTTATTAATAGCATCAAGCGTACGGTTCAGCTTTTTGTGATCATTCTCTATTTTGCGGTATTCCTCGCTCTGTTCTCTGAGCGCTTCTATTACGTCTTCGTCTTCCATATAGAACCTCCCTCTTAATGATAGACTGAAAAATTACCATATTTCGGTGAAAATTACAAGATTGCTCTTTTGACAAATCCTCATAAATTAACTAACATAAAAAAGTATTGAGTTTTCATATCTAGATAGAATATTACTTCATGCAGACATTTCCTGAATATGCAGGCATTTAAAATCATTAAGATACGCTAAGGGAGCAGACATTTGGAACCCGTATTGATAGATACGCATTGTCATTTAGACATGAAGCAGTTTGATGAAGATCGGGCTGAGGTTATTGCTCGGGCTGCAGAGGCAGGTGTGCAGTTTATCATTAATGCCGCTTCTGACAGAGAGGGGAATGTTCGCTCGCTGGAATTGGCTGATAAGTATCCTTATATATATGCTACTGTTGGAATCCATCCTCACAATGCGGATAGCCTGGATGATAAGCTGTTAAGTGAAATTAAGGCGTGGGCTGATAATCCGAAGGTAGTGGCTATTGGAGAGATTGGATTGGATTACCATTATCTGCATTCCCCTAAAGGTGTTCAGATAGAAGCCTTTAAGAGGCAGATAGATCTAGCCAATTCTAAAAAACTCCCGATAGTAGTTCATAGCAGAGAGGCGAAAAATGATACCCTCAGAATACTAAGAGAGGCGGAAATTGATACTCCGGGTGTTTTTCACTGTTTTTCCGGTGATATTGATATGGCCAAAAAGGTCATGGAGCTCGGGTTTTATATATCTCTGGCCGGGCCGGTTACCTTCAAGAATGCCAATGATCTCCGTGATGTGGCCAGATTTGTACCGGATGAATTCCTGCTGCTTGAGACTGATGCCCCGTATTTGAGCCCTGTGCCGAAGCGCGGCAAGAGGAACGAACCTGCATATCTAAGGCATACGGCATGGGCTATAGCGGATATCAGGGGTGTTAATGTAGATGATCTAGCCCGTATAACGACACTTAATGCAAAGAGGTTTTTTAAGCTTGAGGATGAGGCCGAGAGTGGGAAGATCGCATATAAAATAAGGGATTCCCTGTATTTAAATATTACTAACCGCTGTACAAACAAGTGCGGGTTTTGTATTCGTAATCGTACCAGCTATGTAAAGGGCCATAACTTAAGGCTTGAGTCGGAGCCGACTGTGCCTCAGCTTATAGGTGCCATAAAGGACCCGAAGGCATATAAAGAAATAGTATTTTGCGGTATAGGTGAGCCTCTTTTAAGGCTGGATGTCATAAAAGAGGTGAGTAAATGGGTAAAAGAGCAGGGCGGCAGGGTGCGTATCAATACCAATGGTCACGGCAATATTATCCATGGCAGAGACATTGTTCCGGAGTTAAAGGGTCTGGTAGACAGCGTTTCTGTCAGTCTTGATGCTGAGAATGAGGCTAAGTATAAAATTGTGTGTAAGCCTTCAATCGAGAATGCCTTTGAAGGGATGCTAGAGTTTGTAAAAAGAGCTAAAGCAGAGCTTCCTGAAGTCAAGGTCACGGTCGTTAAAATGCCCCCGATCGATCTTGAAAAGTGCTATAAACTTGCAGCTGATATTGGTGTAGAGCTGAGAGTCAGACATCTTAACGTTGTAGGATAATCCCGAAATTCCTGAATTGTTTCTAAATAGTTCAATGTTGTTGCAAATACTATAAATTACAATAAATCAACCATATAAGATGCTTTATATATAATTGATATTAAGTTTTATTCAAGATGATGAGAGATGTTTACAGTGTTTAAGTAATATTGAATAGATTAATGTTAAGGTAATATTAATATTGGTCCGTTAATATCAATACGTAATACTTTCAAGAAATAACCCGCTGGACGGTGCTGTTACTCCTGCCTCCTGTCTGTCTCGTGCTTGCAGTATATCGATGATCCTTTCCGGTGGGTACTTTCCATTGCCTACTGCTGCGAGGGTGCCGACTATATTTCTGACCATATGGCGAAGAAAGGCATCAGCTGTTATACGGATACTTATAAGGGGAATATTGAAAGTGAATCCCAAGAATTCGGTTGCCGGCATTTCTTTTATATTAATTTCTTTGATTTTGCGTATCGCATGCTTAGCGCCGCATCCCGCGGCCTGAAAGGAGGTGAAGTCATGCTTGCCTATAAGATATTCGGCTGCCTGCTGCATTGGTTCTATATTGATACTATACGGTGCGCTCCAGGTGTAATCACTGAGAAATGCTGAGTTTGTATCCCGTTTGCAGATATAGTAGCAATAGGTCTTCTCTTTGGCATGAAAGCGCGGGCTGAATCCCGGCTTTGTTTCTTCCGCAGCAACGATTCTGATATCTGCAGGAAGGTTGGCATTTAATGCCCTGATAAATACATCCGGTGCATGTAAGGCTGCGGTCTTAAATGCTGCGACCTGTGCAAGGGCGTGTACTCCGGCATCTGTTCTGCCGGCCCCGTATATCCTGCTGTGGGCGCCGGTCATTTTTTTTATTGCCTTTTCCAGCTCTCCCTGTACCGTCCTGCCGCTTGCCTGCAGTTGCCAGCCTGAGTAGTGGGTGCCCTGGTAGGTTATAGTAAGTTTGATCTGACGCATCTGCCTCAGGAGTTACTTAAGATTCATGGCTTCGCGAACTTTCTCCATGGTCTCTATAGCGGTCTTCCGTGCTTTTTTAGAGCCTGTATGCAGGATATCCTTTATAAGGTCAGGCTTCTGCATGTATTCAGCGCGTTTTTCCCAGAGAGGTTCTAAAACAGTAAAGACATTTTTTATGAGAATCTTTTTACAGTCAAGACAGCCTATTCCTGCAGTAGTGCAGCCCTTTACGATCTCGCTTCTCTCTTCCTCTGAGGAAAATATTTTGTGCAGCTGAAACACTGGCGAAAGCTCAGGATCACCCGGGTCGGTGCGTCTTACTCTCTGGGTATCCGTGGTCATTGTCCTGATTTTTTTATCGACCTCTTCAGGCGTATCCGCAAGAAATATGCAGTTGCCGTAGGTCTTGCTCATCTTACGGCCGTCTACTCCAGGGACCTTGGGATTTTCAGTCAGCAGCCCCTCTGGCTCGGGAAATATCTCGCCATAGAAATTGTTGAAGCGCCTGCCTATCTCACGGGTAATCTCAAGGTGAGGCAGCTGGTCTATCCCGACCGGTACATAGTTAGCCCTGTACATTAATATATCAGCGGTCTGAAGAAGGGGATAGCCAAGGAAACCGTACGTACTTAAGTCTTTGTCCTTAACCTCAAGCTGTTTATCTTTGTAACTAGGTACCCGTTCCAGCCAGCTTAGCGGAGTGATCATAGAAAGCAGCACCTGTAGTTCCCCGTGCTCCGGAACCAGTGATTGCAGAAACAGTGTGGCCTTTTCGGGATCCAGTCCGGCAGCCAGACAATTGACAACAACATCTCGGACATATTCCTGCAGCTGAGATGTATCCGCATATTGTGAGGTCAGGGCATGCCAGTCCGCCACGAAATAGTAACATTCATAATCTTCCTGCAGCCTGACCCAGTTCTGCAGGGCTCCGACATAGTTTCCGATATGCAGTTTACCGCTTGGCTGAATTCCGCTAAGTACTGTTTTTTTCGACAATGTAATGACTCCTTAATTAGTAGGGGAAAATTTTATCATAAAAAGGAATGAATTCTTTTAGGAGAAGATATAACGGTATGATGAAGTATTTAGCTATACCCGTCAAAATCAGGGCATACAGAATATAAAGACCGTACGGCTCTATTTTACTGTATGCGACAGACTGTTTGTGCGGAAGCAGGCCTTCCAGAACCCTTCCGCCGTCAAGCGGCAGTATGGGTATTAGATTCAGAGCAGCAAGAAACAGGTTTATCTGTATGCTTATCTGAAGCATTTGTGCAAGTGGAGTAAAGAAGGCATTTGCCAGGTCACCTTGCAGCAGGTTTGAAAGTGGAAAAATAATCAATGCCAAAACAATCGAGCTGATCATTGCCAGGACTATATTAGTTATAGGACCTGCCGCAGAGGAGATTGCCATTCCCTTTCTGGGGTTGCTGAAATTTGAGGGGTTTATGGGTACCGGTTTTGCATATCCAAATATGATTCCCCCAAGCATTGTAAGGATTAGAGGCAGAAGTACTGTGCCAATCGGATCAATATGCTTGATCGGATTCAGCGTTAGTCTCCCCATGAGTCTTGCCGTAGGGTCGCCGAGCCTGTTGGCCACATAACCATGAGATACTTCATGAAGAGTGATGGCCATAACAAGAGGCGGTATTGAGACAATTAGTTTTTGTATAGTGCTTGCATCCATAATAAACATGATATTGTACCTTAATTTTGTTTAATATTGCAGACAGCGGAGGTCAGACTGGATAGACTGGAACTTTCAGGTCAGTAATATTATAATGTTTGCATAAGGGGGCAAATAATATCTGAAATGATGCTTATTTGTCCATGAAGATAGTAATTCGGTTAGATAGACTGATAATGAAAAATATTAAGAGGGATTAAATATGAATGTTACAGTGAATAACGCCAAGCTAAACAGTTGGATTAAAGAAGTTTCCGCCTTATGTCAGCCTGAGGATATTTATATTTGTGACGGCTCTAAAGAAGAGTATGACCGCCTGATGGGAATAATGCTTGCAAACGGCAGCGCTCTTCCATTGGCAAATCGCCCTAATAGTTTTCACTTCAGGTCTGATCCCAGTGATGTTGCAAGGGTCGAGGACCGTACTTATATCAGTACCACATCTCAGGATGATGCCGGCCCGACTAATAACTGGATGACACCTGATGAGCTGAAAAATATCATGAAAGGATTTTACAAAGGCTGCATGAAGGGCCGTGTGATGTATGTAATACCTTTTTCTATGGGCCCGATTGGTTCCCCGATATCGAAAATTGGTATTGAAATTTCTGACAGTCCTTATGTTGTTGTCAATATGCATATTATGACAAGGATGAGTCCCAGAGTCCTTGAGCTTCTTGGCAGTGACGGAGATTTTATTCCGTGCCTGCATTCCATCGGGGCTCCTTTGCAGGAGGGGCAGAAGGATGTGAAATGGCCCTGTGCGCCGATTGAAGACAAGTATATCAGTCACTTTCCTGAAGAAAATCTTATCTGGTCCTATGGTTCCGGTTATGGTGGAAATGCCTTACTCGGTAAAAAATGTCTTGCCTTGAGAATTGCTTCTGCCATTGCACGAAGGGAAGGCTGGATGGCTGAGCATATGCTTATCCTGAGGCTTACCAATCCTGAGGGCAAGCAATATCACATAGCTGCCGCATTTCCCTCGGCCTGCGGAAAGACTAATCTTGCAATGATGCAGCCCTCTATACCCGGATGGAAATGCGAGTGTGTAGGTGATGATATAGCATGGATGAAGATCGGTCCGGACGGCAGGCTTTATGCCATTAATCCTGAAAACGGTTTCTTCGGTGTTGCGCCCGGCACGTCTTATGAAACTAATCCAATGGCAATGGATTCTATAAAGGAAAATTCAATATTTACCAATTGTGCAATTACTGATGCTGGTGAGGTCTGGTGGGAAGGCATGGATGGTGAGCCTCCTGTGCACGCGATTGACTGGAAGGAAAAGGACTGGACCCTCGCAAGCACAACGGATGCAGCACATCCCAATGCACGTTTCACGGCACCGGCATCTCAGTGTCCCGTGATATGTGATGATTGGGAAAAACCCGAGGGCGTGCCTATTGATATTTTTATATTCGGCGGTAGAAGAAGCACTGTAGTCCCGCTCGTAAGTGAGGCCTTAAGCTGGGACCATGGTGTTTTCCTGGGTTCTACTGCGGCATCTGAAACTACAGCTGCCAATATTGGCTCGGTTGGAAATCTCAGGCGCGACCCCTTTGCGATGAAGCCCTTCTGCGGCTATAACATGGGTGACTATTTTCAGCATTGGCTGGATATGGGTGATAAGCTTGCAGATAAGGCCCCTAAAATGTTTTATGTGAACTGGTTTAGAAAGGATTCTGACGGCAAGTTTCTCTGGCCTGGCTTCAGTGATAACAGCCGTATCTTAAAATGGATGTGTGAGCGTGTTGACGGGACAGCCGCTGCTGTAGAAACCCCGATAGGGATACTGCCGCAGGAAGATGGTCTTGATACTGATGGGCTTGATCTCTCCTCTGATGATATGAAGGAACTGCTGCGTGTGGATACGGATGCCTGGAGGCAGGAGCTTCCTGATATAGAAAAGCACTTTGCTATTTTTGGAGACCGTCTTCCCGAAAGACTCAGGGTTCAGCTGCAGGAGTTTAAGAACCGGCTGGGTTAATGTATAAAGAAGGGCGGGCTCGCGGTCATTGGCAGGCCGCAGGTTTTTCTTCATTAAAGAAGACGAGTATCTTTACTGTTTGTCCGTAGTTAGTGTAAAGTATATGCTTCTCAAAGAAATAGTAATTGATATACGAAAGGACGGGATAGACATGAAGTGTCGTAGTTGTGAAGGCAAGCTGAAGCTTGTAATTGGTTGAAAAAGCGTAGAATTACGCTGTCTGGAGTGCAGCAAGAGCTATTCTGTAGAAGAGTATATGGATGAGATGGATGCAAGTTCCTGGGAGAAACTCTCCCATAGATCCTGTAACAGAGCATAGTTAATTATAGATAGACATTGACAATTTTATGTCTTTTCAAGTAAGATTCAATGTTTTTAAAATGATTTAAGGCGGAGATATATAATGAAGACATTATTTGCAAAGAAAACAGATGTAGATAGAAAATGGTATGTTGTGGATGCTGATGACCAGGTTCTCGGCAGACTTGCATCACAGGTTGCGACCGTATTGAGGGGCAAGCACAAGGCAACGTTTACTCCTCATACAGATACAGGCGATTTTATAGTCATTGTAAACGCAGGCAGGGTGAGGTTGACGGGCAATAAAATGCAGCAGAAGGCCTACTATCATCACACCGGGTATCCGGGCGGCATCAGGAAGGAAATGGTCAAGGATATCTTGAAAGATAAGCCGGAGAGAGTTATTGAGTCTGCGGTACGCGGTATGCTTCCAAAGAATAAACTTGGAAGGCAGCTGTTTAGCAAGCTGAAGGTCTATGGCGGCCCTGATCATCCGCACCAGTCGCAGAACCCTGAAAAACTGATTCTAACAAAAAGTTAAGGAGCCGTTAATATGGTAGATATAGAATACAATGCAACCGGCAGGAGGAAATCCTCCATCGCTCAGGTTTTTATGAAGCCGGGAACAGGCACTATAGTAGTTAATAAAAAACCTCTAGATGTGTACTTCCCCTACGATACAATGAAGATGATTATAGAGCAGCCTCTTAATGTTGTAGCTGTTATGGGTAAGTACGATATCAATATCAGGGTAAAGGGCGGCGGTATAACCGGACAGGCCGGTGCCATAAGGCACGGTATATCCAGGGCTCTGCTTTTGATTGATGCTGACTATAGAGGAAAGCTGAAAAAAGAGGGATTTCTAACAAGAGATCCTCGTACTGTTGAGCGTAAAAAATACGGTCAGAAGGGCGCAAGAGCGCGTTTCCAGTTCTCAAAGAGATAAAATTTTTCCTGGGTGCCTGGTTTTCAGGCACCTCAGGTTTTCACTCTAAATTTAACAATTTGACCTGCTGACAGGTGTATAAATGTTAATACTTCAGAATCATACCTTCAATTATTACAATCTATGTTAAAAGTAGCTGTATTAGGTGGAAGCGGATATACCGGATGTGAACTGTTGAGGCTTTTGCTGGCCCATCCGGAAGTTCAAGTCACTGCTATAACCTCAGAGCGATCAGCCGGTATGTATGTATCGGATGTCTTCCATAGTATTAGAAATACCGACCTTAAGTTTGAGGCCATGGATGTAAAAAAACTCGCTAAAAAAGCAGACCTTTTTTTCCTCTGCCTGCCTCATAAGGCTTCGCAGGAAACCGTTGCTTTTTTGTACAACTCTGGTAAAAAGGTTATTGATCTTTCTGCCGATTTCAGACTGAAGAGTGCCATGGTATATCATGAATGGTACAACACAAAGCATATGTTTGCCCCACTGCTTAAAAAGGCGGTTTACGGCCTTCCAGAGCTCAACAGAAACAAGATTAGAAAGGCTGATATTGTAGCTAATCCCGGATGTTATCCGACCAGTGCTATACTGGCACTTGCTCCGATAGTTGGCAGTGCAATGGCTGATTCCAGTTCGATCATTATCGATTCTAAATCCGGCACCTCAGGGGCTGGCAGAGGTCCGGCGCAGCCTTTTATGTTCTGTGAGGTCAATGATTCGGTCAAGGCTTATTCTGTGACCGTGCACCGGCATACTCCCGAGATTGAGCAGGAGCTTGGAACCTTAGCCAAAAAAGACGTAAAGCTCATATTTACCCCACATCTTATTCCAATGGATCGCGGAATCCTTACTACCGCATATATACGGCTCAAGAAGAAGACAAATATTTCTGCGCTCCGAAAAATATATGATGACTTTTACGCTGATGAACCTTTTGTACGGGTCATGAAAGATGGTGTCTATCCATCCACAAAGGGCGTAAGGGGCAGCAACCACTGTGATTTATCTATCTTTCTTGATAGCAGGGCTGATAAAGGTCAGATGCTCATAATCGTCAGTGCTATTGATAATCTGCTTAAGGGTTCCTCTGGTCAGGCCGTGCATAATATGAATATTATGTATGGTTTTCAGGAAAATTCAGGATTGACCCTGGCTCCCCATTTTCCTTGATGAAAAAAGATAAATCCTCAGGGCTTGTACCCGGCTTCAGTTTTTCCGGAGTCTCAGCGGGTATAAAGATTTCAGGAAATCCCGATCTTGCCCTGATATATTCTGATTCACTCGCCGTTACCGCAGGGGTATTTACAACAAACAGTATCAAGGCAGCGCCGGTGAAGCTGGCAATGGAATCCATTCAGTCGGGCAAAGGCAGAGCCGTGCTTATAAACAGCGGTAATGCCAATG
>JADHUV010000031.1 GCA_016784355.1 Nitrospira sp.
CAGTCACCTGCAGATGACACTGTCTGCAGGTCTCACTCCTGTTTACCGTATTCAACGTAGATCTAATATCCTCTTTACTGTAAATATCATGAATCCCGTTTGTGGCATGACAGCTTATACAATCCGCTGCTTTCTCAGAACCGAGGGAAACAGACTTTCCATGAATTGAGCTTTCATAAGTGGCAACAGCCTCAAGCCGTTTTTTTGAGGGATCAAGAGACTTCATATACTCTGTGTCTCCATGACAATTAAGAGAGCACATCTGAACTATTTCCTTTGGTGAGCGTGAAGTTTTGTGACGCAAGCGATGAGTAATATGCATATACGCCTGAGAGACACCTTTTTCTTCATGACAGTTCATACATCTCTGCAATGATGCATCCGAAACAACCTTTAGCTCAACATCACTGAACAGCGGATTTAGATGACAGTATTTGCAGGTCGGCTTTGCCTCTGACATCTCCGGGGAGTCCTCAGTACTGACGCCGTGCACGCTTGAATCATAGAGCTGCATGATTTTTTTATGCGAGAAGTTTTCAGTTGCAAAAGGGGGTTTCACATGACACTCATTTGCACAATTAACCTCCTCAGTGACAGGATCATGCGGGAGTTTCGTAATAGAAGTATGACAATCCCGACACGGAACATTTCGATGCACACTTGCGGCATACTTGCTCTCGCTTACAAAGTAACTCCGTTTCATACCTGACTCATCAATACGACCTAACTGGCGGTATTTATGACACATCAGGCAGTTCTCTGTATCAGCAGCATCTGCTTCCGAGGTCATCAAGGCAACCGCCAGTGCAAAGATAATTGCAGCAGATTTTATAAGCATTATGTCCAGACGCTCTGTCATTGCTCCCCCTGATATTCAGTGGCATGCCATGCAAATCTTATCCGGCAGTCTGTGCTTAGCTTCAGCTCCAGCGCCTTTTGATCCAAGCCTTGCGGCAGGGATCACGCCCTTTTCATGCGGATTATGACAAGTCGCACAAAAAATCATTCCCTCATAATCCAGCGGCAATACGATTCCAAACTGACTCTCTGTATATTTCATTTTTCCACGTATTTTATAAGACGGCACAACATGATGATCAGCATCTGCAGGATGTTTAACGATCTTGCGATGACATCTCTGGCATACCATAGTCAGATCACCTATAAGCTGTACATCTTGAAAACCAGCTATAGACTGGTCTGGTACCCCGGCATGACAATATAGACATCTTGCGGCTATAATCTCACCGTTTTCATCAAGCTGCGTGTGAGGATTGAGCTTCTTATATTTTTCCTCGTCATGACAGTGAAAACAGATATCCGTTCTTTTTTGATACGGTCCTCCCCTGAGAAACCTTTTATTACTTAGCTGTGACTCAATATTTTCTCCACATTGAATATATAGATCATGGCACGTACCACATGAAATGGAACCTTTTCTAAGAGGCATGAAAGAGGGTATATTTTCTTTTTTTTCATCTGAGGGAACAATATCGACAGGATGTATATAATTTTCATTAGAATAATTATGACAATCGCACAGCCTTTGATAATCAGAGGCAAAACGTAATGCAGATTTACCGATATTATTGAGTGCCCCCTCATGACATTCCATACAGTAATCAGCACTGAAGTGTATATTTGTATCCGGAGAAATAGATCTGAATAAAGCGGTCGCGTGCTCCTGCCTTCTATCAAGTGCAAAAGACATACTGATTAAAAAGAACACTGCTGCAATTAAAATCAGCATTATCATTAGCCTCCTCATATCAGTTCACTAATGCCTTTCACAAGATATTCCCTGTCTATGAATAAGCAATAAACATACCACGAAATCTAATAGAAATTGCCTGAAAAAACAGTAAGTTTTAAGCTTGATATAGCGATTTTCCAGAATTATCTGGTGATATCGCCATATGAGTCATAGAATATGTCATTTGGGCTGTTAAGCAATTTACAACTGGGGCTTACAATAGGCTAACTATTTCCTTCTTATCTGCAGAGTTAACGGCCAGTTCACCGGCACTTTTTCTGCCGGATTACCCCATACCTTACTCATCCGAGTGTGCAGGTCATTCATTGGAGACACCTTATTCACTGACTCAAACTTCTTTATTGCAGACCAGGTAGATATATACCCGAGCAACTCATTTAAGTTCCACTCAGCCTTCATCTGAAACACAGGAACTGTGATCTCCTGAAGCGGAAACTCTATATCACTATATGCATTTGCAACAAGCAGTCTTTCTTTCGGCCAGTAATCTCCGAGAGTCCTGTAGTAAAAAGTCTGAATTAATTCATCAATTGCAGGAGTCATATAAAGGAGATTATAGGACCAGACAGCAAGTATACCGCCTGGCTTCAATATACGTTCGGCCTCTTTGAAAAAATCATTAATACAAAACCAGTGAAGCGCCTGCGAGACAGTTATCAAGTCCATAGTCGCGCTTCCCAGATTGCTCTGCTCAGCAGTTGCTACAAAATATTCAATACCGTCCGCCCTCTCAGCATTGGAAATTTGTGAACTGCTTGGATCTGAAGCAATAATCTTTTGAAAATATTTTACCAGTCGCTTGGCGGTCTGCCCTGTTCCGGTTGCGCAGTCCCAAACGATCTCATTATTCTCAACCAGAGATACTATGTACTCAAATAGCTCTGCAGGATATTCAGGACGAAATATTTTATAGTTTTTTGATACGTCAGAAAAGTAATCTTTAAATACCATACTCATTATAAACCCTGTTTATAGTTCTCCATATCCGTATGGATCATCACTTAATAAGGCCTTATTTTCTCAGAACAATCTTAACATCTGTACAGGTAAGATACGATGCACTAGCCCCGTTATTAATACTATCATAAATCGCTCATATCAGACTGCATGATCCTGATAGCAACATAAAACAAAATCTCAGATCTTAACGGTAATGTGTCCTTTCAAGCGGCCTAAATTCAACCGTACTGTCATCTCCTATCAAGTGACCATTTATTGCAAGAAGCACATCCCCTCGTTTCAGGAGTCCTTCTGCCGGTGAACCGGGAAGAATCTTATTTATCTGAATCATGGGACACTCCTAGTTCAGATATTTTTTCTCTTCTTGAAATAGTCTGATATTTTGGTTCCATCGGTCTGCTGGAGGCCATGGCTTCAGACACCAGTCTCTTTCTCATCGACAAACTCGAACTTTGGAGCTGTTGTATGAAGCTGATTTGCCGCCTCCTTCAATAATACCATCTCAGTAACTGTCCGATAAGTAGGAGCTACAAACAATCTGGCATAACACTCACCCGGCTTTGCATTGGGCGGCAAAAGTTCCTCACCTACCATCATTTCCGCAGTAAAAGCGATGCCAGGGACCAGGGTTCCTGCCATAATTAAGATTGTACAGAGAGCATATGTAAGTATTTTTTTCATTTCAATACTCCTTATAACTGCACGGAAATATGCAGGGACACTCTTTTCTGCCCGCATTACTACATGCTTTGCGATAATATATACTTGACATGGACATATCTACCTGTGCTTTTCACTACGATAGGCTGATTTTCCATACATGTTCAGCACTACCTCCTTTCCTTCCCTAGTAAACGGCAAAGCAATAATAAAGACATGTGAGGATCATGTCAGAGCAAATGATATGATTTAAGTCATAGTATTCAGAAATATATAATAAGTATATAAGGAGACTGCAATGAGCAAGGTTATTACAATCACAAGAGGAAGTACGATAGGCAGTTTTTTGAACTTAAGGCTATAGTAACCTGATCTAACTGAGAGCCCAAAAATTCGGTGGGAAGTTCACACTTATTACGAATATACTTACCTTAAGCCCTTTATTAATAACCACTAAAATAAAAAACTAGGGCGGTCACAATATCCTACAGGACTACATGTCCCACCATTCACAGGCCTTATTGTCCGCCCTAAAACAATCAAAAATCATAACACCTTATAAAAACAGGCTTTTTTATACTGGCATAGCAATTGCATTATACCATCAAGTATACGCAGTCAACTTAACTAAGGGAGGTAAGACTATGTCAAGCGTCTCCAGTGATTATATGACCATGATAGATGAAAATGAAGAAAACAGTGAGAAAAAGGAATCAGCAGTGTTTGAAGCACTTGTTTACAGTACTCAGACCAATCTTATGGGACTGTTACTTGCAACAAGTGAAGACATTGAGAAGTTACCGATAATCTATACAACAGAGGCACAAGCCTAATAATAAAAAGGAGGAGTAAGAAGCGATGTCAAAAGCTATTGGAATTGATCTAGGAACAACTAACTCAGCAGTATCTGTAGTGCATAACGGTGAAAGGGTGGTTATTCCCAACCAGGAAGGCAATAGGACAACACCATCGGTAGTCGCATTTACAGATAAGGGGGAAAGACTTGCTGGACAGGTAGCAAAAAGGCAGGCAGTCACAAACCCTGAAAATACCGTATTTTCAATAAAGAGACTTATGGGACGTAAATTTGATTCAGCCGAGGTTAAAGATGCGATCAGCAAACTCCCTTACAAGATCGTAGCAGCAGCTAATGGTGACGCACATGTAGAGATTAAGGGGAAAAGTTACTCACCTCCTGAGATCTCTGCTATGATTCTTCAGAAGCTTAAACTGGCGGCGGAAGACTACCTCGGCGATAAGGTAACAGAGGCGGTTATAACAGTACCCGCATACTTTGATGATAGTCAGAGGCAGGCCACAAAAGATGCCGGCAAAATTGCCGGACTGAACGTACTTAGAATTATCAATGAGCCAACAGCAGCAGCTCTTGCCTATGGATCAGATTCAAAGAAAGATGAAAAAATCGCGGTCTATGACCTGGGAGGCGGGACTTTCGATGTCTCTATTCTCGAGATAGGTGATGGAGTTACTGAGGTGAAATCCACTAACGGCGATACCTTCCTTGGCGGTGATGACTTTGACCTGCAGATTATTGACTGGCTGATAGATGAATTTAATAAAGAACAGGGTATAAATCTTAAAAATGATAAGATGGCGCTGCAGAGGTTGAAAGAGGCAGCAGAAAAAGCAAAGGTCGAACTCTCAACTGCAGCAGAGACTGAGATCAACCTTCCCTTTATAACAGCGGATGCATCAGGCCCCAAGCATTTTGTCATGAAGCTTACCAGAGCAAAATTTGAGCTGCTTACTAACAGCCTGGTCACCCGTTCTCTTGAGCCATGCAAAAAAGCACTGAAAGATGCAGGTCTCAACGCCTCTGATATCGATGAAATCCTGTTAGTCGGCGGACAGACCAGAAGCCCCAGGGTTGCCGAAGAGGTAAAAAAGTTTTTCAATAAAGAACCTAACAAGAGTGTTAACCCCGATGAGGCGGTAGCCATGGGCGCTGCAATACAGGCCGCCGTTATTAAGGGTGAGGTCAAAGACGTACTGCTTCTGGATGTAACTCCTCTTTCTATGGGTATCGAGACTCTGGGCGGAGTCCTTACAAAAGTAATCGAAAGAAACACAACGATTCCAACCAAGAAGAGCCAGACCTTCTCTACCGCTGAGGATAACCAGCCGGCTGTAAGCGTAAGGATCTTCCAGGGTGAACGTGAGATGGCCTCTGACAATAAACTGCTCGGAAACTTTGAGCTGGTAGGACTTCCGCCAGCACCAAGGGGTATGCCTCAGATCGAGGTAACCTTTGATATCGATGCAAACGGCATCCTGCATGTATCTGCCAAAGACAAGGGTACAGGCAAAGAGCAGTCCATCCGAATCACCTCATCAAGCGGACTTTCCGAGGATGAAGTTAACAGGATGGTAAATGAGGCAGAGGCCCATTCAGATGAAGACAGTAAGAAAAGAGCACTGATAGAAGCACGCAATGAAGCGGACAGCCTGATCTATACCGTTGAAAAAACCCTGTCCGAAAACAGTGATAAGGTAGAGGCAGATGACAAGAGTGCCATTGAATCAGCCCTTGGAAGTTTGAAGGCTTTGAAGGATACCTCAGAAAATCCGGAAGAAATACGTACAGCAGCTACAGCCCTTACTACTGCTGCCCATAAACTGGCCGAGCATATGTACAAGGATCATGATGCAGGTGCATCCGGCTGTGGTGGAGGCGGCTGCGGAACTGCTCAGCCTGAACATAAAGATGGAGATACAGTAGAAGCAGAGTTTGAGGAAGAAACTACAGGCACACGCTAATCAAGTAGCATACAAATAATAGAGAGGCCCGCCCTTATATCAGGGCGGGCCTCTTTTTTTCAAACTACTGCAGGACTAGCCGCCCCCTGATTTTCTCGATCGTCTTTTTACCTATACCATCTACTTGTTTAAGATCATCAATGCTCTTAAACAATCCTTTTGACTCCCTGTAGGCAATAATAGTCTCGGCCTTCTTTTTACCAATACCATCAAGAGCAGAGAGTTCTTTAATACCTGCCTCATTAATATTGATCAATACCCTGTCTTGCTCTACGGCCGTAATACTTGAACTCTTCTGAGCCATTGCAAATTCACTTGTCAGTAAACCTGCTACAAGCACCATCATAAGTATTACTAAAAGCCCTGCCCTGTTTCTCTTTTGCATTTTGTCCCCTTTGCAATTTTAAAATTATGATTTATTCATCAGTATTTCACGCATACATTTTTATCTCTCCTTTCATTTATTAGAGACAGAAAGCAAGACCGTGGCGCTGTAGATATGTATTAAGACCTATTAAAAAAGCATAAGCGGTCATGCAATACATTCAGCATGTATGATGTTTATAAATTGTGATCCTGATAAATTTAGTGAGGCCTGCCAGCCCTGTCCCTTAAACAAGTTGAGTATATCGAATTCTATAATATTCTTCAAGAGGTGGGATAAACAATTACAATACCCCGGTACCAATACTCTGCAAAACACTCCCCTTCTGATCAAACTTACAGGCCGCATAAAAAGGATCATGATAAAAAAGCAGCCACGCATCCTCTTTGCGTGCCCGTCCCTCAAATAACTCCTTTTGCTCTATCGCCTCAAGCGGGAAGTTATCATATGCCATGATCCACAATGGATTATAATGTGCATGTGTCGGAAGCAGATCTCCAAGGTGATAAGCCACCTCGCCTTCTGAATGGAATCTGATAATCTGATGCCCGCGATTATGTCCGCCTGTAACTATCAGCTCAACTCCTTCGCAGACCTTTATATCTCCATCTATTAATTGCAGATTGGAACTATCCCTGAGGATTTCATTATTCTCCGGCCAGAAGGTATTAACTGAACGTATATTCGGTCTCAAAACATCCTCCCACTCACTCTTTTGCAAGAGATGCAGTGCATTGTTAAAGGTAAGACCGAGATGACCTTCATTATCCTTAGAGACAACGCCCCCGGCATGGTCAAAGTCATAATGAGTCAAAACGACATAATCTATATCTTCAGGAGCAAGACCAAGAGAATTTAGATCATTAACCAGATCCCATTCAGCATTAACACGAAAGATCTTCTTCTGCTTATCCGTAAGTTTATTGCCGATACCGGTCTCTATAAGTATATTATTTTTAGGGGTCCTGAGAAGCATAGGTCTTGCGGCCAGAGGAACATAGTTGTTTGGATCGCAGGGATATTTCTTCTCCCATAAAACCTTCGGGACCACACCAAACATTGCTCCGCCATCTAGTGCAAAATTACCGCCATTAAGCCATGAGATTTCAAACTCACCTATCTTCAGATTATCAATCTTATTTTTTGTCATCTACACTCTTCGATGTGATTATTTATAGTTGATATTGAAGGTCCATATCTCTTATGCTTTCCTCATTTACCAAAACAGTCCCTATACATTCCGTAAGCTCTTCTATATCTTTTGTATTAAGCTGCACTTTTTTGAAAATCTTATTCAATAATTTTTCTTTTACAGTAATAGACAACAGCTATTCATTTTCAGTACCATCAACATTTCTAACCCCTAAATATCTCTTAATGTCGATAATTCACGTTCAAGGCAAACCACTAACTTCTTGCCATATATTCCCGGATTAGTTTCTGCATCTTCTCCCGGAGACGGCTTAAAATTATCGCTTCTAATATATATATCTTGTCATAATTCCCGGCCTTGACTGCCATTTAATTTTACCTTGATTTCAATTATAGCTATCCTTTCATTTAATTATATCTGTCCTGTCTTTTTCAAGCTGACTAATACAGTGGTGAACACAAAACCTCTGATCTGGAATATATATTTATCATTATTAAAACGCCCCTTAATATTTATGACTTGTGAGAAACCCAACAGACGCTTTACAAAGGCACTGCTTCTTTCTCAAAATACTTATCGAACACCCTCCTTTGAACTCCTGTTTTGCATCGCACACATAATAAAGGTTATATTGTATCTATTCTTTCGTTGCACCCGTTATAACAGTGGAAGATTAATTCAGACAGTGAGCTATGTAACTAAATGAAAATACTGCTTATATTACCAAAACATGCCGGTGGATTTTTAGGAGGCGTCTCTAGCAGCGGAAAGGCCGGCTTTGCACGCCTGAGCCTTACGGCGCTGGCCGCCGTCACTCCTGAAAATATTGACGTTAGAATACTTGATGCCAGAGTAGAAGAGGTTGATTATAATGCCTCCGTCGATCTGGTGGGCATTACAGGGTTGACCTCTGAAATACCTAATGCCTATGAAATGGCCGATGGATTCAGAAGCAGGGGGACAAAGGTTGTAATGGGCGGGGTTCATGTCTCAGCCTTACCTGATGAGGCCCTCTTGCATGCAGACAGTGTAGTCGTCGGAGAAGCCGAACTTGTGTGGAAAGATCTTATAGAGGATTTCAGGCAGGGGTATCTCAAAAAGATATATAAGGCAGATGATTTCATCGATATGAATACTATTGCTGCTCCGAGGCGATCTTTGCTTAACAGGGATATGTATACATCCTTCAGCACCCTGCAGGCAACGAGAGGCTGTCCATTTAAGTGCGATTTCTGTACCGTGACAACCTTCTTTGGCAACACATACCGGCAGCGACCTGTAGAGGATGTGGTAAATGAGGTGAAAGGCCTGTCGGACAGCAACGTAGTATTCCTTGATGACAATATAGTAGGCAAACCAAAGTATGCCAAAGAATTAATGAAGGCCCTGATCCCCCTGAAAATAAAATGGGGAAGTCAGGGATCCATTACCATAGCAAAGGATGATGAACTCCTCTCTCTTTACGCACAAAGCGGCGGGCAATATATCTTTATTGGTTTCGAGAGTATTTCTGCAGAGAACCTCGACGATGTCCAGAAAAGCTGGAATACGATTGAAAACTATGAAAAGGCTATAAATAAAATCCATGATGCAGGAATAGATATTATCGGAAGTTTTATTCTGGGACTGGATCAGGATGACAAGTCATCTTTCAGAAAGATGCTGAATTTCCTGATAAAAAGCGGGATAGATTGTGTAATGTTTCATGTGCTGACTCCTTTGCCCGGAACAAAGTTATATGACAAACTTGAAAATGATGGTAGAATTATTGACCGCAACTGGGCGAAATATCATACAGGCGCTGCCGTATTTAAACCCGCGCTCATGACACCTGAGGAACTTCAGGAGGGGTATTACTGGATCTATAGAGAGTTTTATTCCTATCCCAATATGTTAAAACGAATTCTCAGAAGCCCTAAAAATCTTATATACAGGGCTGCTATTAATTTAAGTTATCGCCGCAAGGCAATGAAACTGCCAAAACCCAAACTGACTTTTTAGACATTGCAGGAGTTGTAGATTTGATCTCAGATATGATACTTTCGATTGCTCTGAAGAAGGTCGACATTTAATAACAATGCATTTATAATATTCCCTGATCATAAACACTAACTATTCATGGAGGATAAATGAAATTACCAATTACCATTATGAGCATTTTTTTATTGGCTGGTGCAATAAATGCAGAAGGAGGCAATGATTTGAAAACAGAGAAGGATAGAGTTAGCTATAGCATAGGTATGGATATAGGCGGCAATTTGAAAAGCCAGGGAATCGATATAGATCCCGAAATTCTGGCACAAGGTCTTGTAGATACATTTAAGGGAGAGAACACCAAACTGACTCAGGAAGAATTCTCAGAAGCAATGACCAATTTCCAGAAAAAAATGATGGCAAAACAGGCCGAGCTGCAGCAGGCAGCATCTGGTAATAATGCTAAGGAAGGGGAGACTTTCCTCTCCGAAAATAAGACCAAAGATGGAGTAGTTGAACTTCCCAGCGGCCTTCAGTATATAATCGTCAGCGAAGGTTCAGGAGACTCACCTAAGGCAACTGATACAGTTTCAGTTCACTACAAAGGCACTCTCATTGACGGCACAGAGTTTGACAGTTCATACGGCAGAGGTGAGCCGGCAGAATTTCCTGTCAATCGTGTAATACCCGGATGGACAGAAGCCCTTCAGCTAATGAAGCCAGGTGCCAAATGGCAACTCTTTATCCCCTCAGACCTCGCATACGGTGAACGTGGAGCTGGAAAGATGATCGGACCTAACTCTGCTCTTATATTTGATGTTGAACTTCTGGCAATAAAGTAATTAAAAGTGCGCAGGGTCAGATTTTTCGCCGTGAGAAATATCTCACTGCTAAAGATCTGGCCCGGGGCTCATCCGCAATAAAACCACGCAATAGATTATCTCCATCCAGGCTGTAGTGTTCTTCTTTTTTAGCATCATAGCAATGCTATTGTTATGCACTATATTGCATTAATGCATAATGATGCATGCATTATATTGCATATAAATACTACATATGACTGGGACTTCCCCATAACCTATTAAAATATATAAGTTCTTTTCTCGGGCAGCAAATTTGCGATATACTTTCATAATGATTACTTCTCCTATAAACATAAAAGAAAATACAATTGAATCAGCAGGTTCAAAATGCCGCGATACAGGAGTGTCTATGGTTATCTATCCCTTGTCAGCATTTCGTGCTATGGGCAAGTCAGCTTTTATAATGTATTATGCTATAAAGGGAAGTCTCTCAGACACACGTTATAAATATGTTGCAGACTCGGGAAGGTATATGCAGCTTCCCTGATTACCTTTATTTGAGCAGAAACTTGATACTATCTTTCAAAAGGAGGAAAGACAATGAGCAGCGATATAATAGTTGAGACAAAGAAGGTTAAAAAGTCAGTTGCACTTTCAGGAATCCAGGCAGGAAATACAGCGATCTGTACAGTAGGACGTTCCGGTAATGACCTGCATTACAGAGGGTATGACATTGTAGAGCTTGCACAAAAGTCCACATTTGAAGAAGTGGCATATCTGTTGATTCACGGCGACCTGCCGAGTAAGGGGATACTCAAAGACTATATGAGAAAGCTGAAAAGTCTGCGGGGACTGCCGGCAGAGGTAAAGGCCGCACTAAAGCACATTCCTGCAGCAGCCCATCCTATGGATGTCCTCAGGACCGGGTGTTCAGTAATGGGGACTGTAATTCCTGAAAAAGATGATCAGAATGTCGAGGGTGCCAGAGATATTATAGACAGACTCATAGCCTCCTTCGGTTCGATGCTTCTATACTGGTGGCACTACAGTCACAATGGCAGAGAGATAGAGGTTGAGACAGATGATGACACTGTTGCCGGACATTTTCTGAACCTGCTTCATGGGAAAAAAACTTCAAAACTGCATGAGAAAGCACTGGATCAATCACTCATTCTTTATGCCGAGCATGAGTACACGGCATCAACATTTGCGGCCCGTGTAATCACCGGAACTCTCTCCGATGTTCACTCAGGGATCACCGGAGCAATAGGTGCATTGAGAGGTCCGAAGCATGGTGGAGCCAATGAGGCGGCCCATGAGATACAGCGCCGCTATAAGAATGCAGATGCTGCTGAGGCAGATATAATGGCCCGCGTTGCAGCCAAGGAAATTATCATCGGTTTCGGACATCCCGTTTATACCGTAAGTGACCCGAGAAACCCGATTATCAAGGATCTTGCAAAAAATCTATGCAAAGACGGCGACAATATCGGCCTCTTTGATGTAGCAGCCCGTATCGAAACCGTAATGAAGCGGGAAAAAAATATGTTTGCAAACCTGGACTGGTACTCTGCTGTTTCCTATCACATGATGGGCGTACCTACAGCAATGTTCACACCGATATTTGTTATCTCCCGTACAACTGGATGGGGCGCACATATTATAGAACAGAGACTGGACAACAAGATAATCAGGCCGTCGGCTAATTACATAGGTGAAGATGACAGGAAGTACGTGCCTATAAAGGACAGGAAATAACATATGAGTTCACATATATCTAATGTAAGACCTGAACCTGACAGCGTTCTGTCGGATATCGCCGATTACATATGTGATTATGAAATCACCTCTGACGAGGCCTTCGATACTGCCAGAAACTGCCTCATAGATTCCCTAGGCTGCGGATTTGAGGCACTGGATTATCCAGCCTGCACAAAACTGCTTGGACCGGTTATTGAGGGATCGACGGTTCCAAACGGAGCACGGGTGCCGGGCACAAACTTTGAACTTGATCCGATTAAAGCAGCGTTTGATCTCGGGGCAATGATACGCTGGCTTGACTTCAATGACACCTGGCTCGCAGCGGAGTGGGGGCATCCGTCAGATAATATCGGCGGAATTCTCAGTGTAGCCGATCACCTTAGCCGCAAGGCCGTATCAGAGGGAAAGGCCCCGCTGAAGATGAGAGATGTGCTTATAGCCATGATTAAGGCGCATGAGATACAGGGTGTTATTGCACTGGAAAACTCATTTAATCGCATTGGACTGGATCACGTGGTTTTGGTTAAGGTTGCTACAACAGCAGTTATTACCAGGATGCTGGGAGGATCAAAAAGTCAGATAATAGATGCCGTATCCAATGCCTGGATCGATGGCCAGTCCCTCAGGACATATCGCCATTCCCCGAACACCGGACCAAGAAAATCCTGGGCAGCAGGAGATGCGACCTCTAGAGGCGTAAGACTCTCGATGATGACCATGCAGGGAGAGATGGGGTACCCTTCTGCACTAACAGCGAAGACCTGGGGTTTTTATGATGTGCTGTTTAAAGGCGAGGAGTTTAAATTTCAGCGGCCTTACGGATCTTATGTAATGGAACAGATTCTGTTTAAGATATCATTTCCAGCAGAATTTCACTCACAGACAGCGGTAGAATGCGCTATACAGTTTCATCCATCTGTTAAAGACCGTCTTGATGCGATCAGGAAAATTGAGATCTCAACCCATGAATCAGCTATCAGAATCATTGATAAGAAAGGCCCTCTAGATAATCCGGCTGACCGCGATCACTGCATACAGTATATGGTTGCAATCGGCCTGATATTCGGAGAACTCACCTCTGCTCATTACGAAAATGATATCGCTGCTGATCCGCGTATTGATCGCTTGAGAGAGAAGATCATATGCAATGAAAACCCTGTCTATACACAAGACTATCTTGATCCGAATAAACGTTCAATCGCCAATTCTATGCAGATATTTTTTGAAGATGGCTCTAAAAGTGAGCAGATCGAGGTAGAGTATCCAATCGGACACAGGCGGCGCAGAAATGAAGGGATACCTGAACTTGTTAAAAAATTTAAGACTAATCTTGCACGACGATTTCCTCAAAAACAGCAGGATATAATACTAAGTGTATGCCTTGACCAGAAAATGCTCGAAGATATGGCAGTAACTGATTTTGTTGGTATGTTTGTTATCTAATAATTTAAGGAGGATATAAATATCATGGCTAGTACCACTAAAAAGACTACGGTAAAAAAGAAGACTACAATAAAGGAAAGCAGGAAGGCCGCTTTTACCGCAAGAACAGAAAAGGAAATCACAGCAACCTTCCTTGATGGAGTAGGACTCACGGCCAAGGTCGCCTCAACCCTGGCAGCGGAAAACGTAAACATACTGGCCGGCACTGGCTACTCAGCGAGCGGATTTCGCCGCATGGCAACCTTTACCCTGATCGTTGATGATCTGGAAAAAGCAGAGAAGGCCCTCTACAAGATCGGGGCGGATAACATACAGGATCAATCAGTAATCCTTGTTGAGACAGAAAACCAGCCGGGCGCGCTTGAAGAGGTTTCAAGTATTATTGCCAAGGCCGGGATTGCAATTTATTATTTTTATGCTACCACCAGCTCAGGAAAGACTGCTACCAGTGTATTTAAGACTGCCAATGATAAGAAGGCTATCAAGGCATTAAGCAAGGCGTAAGATTACATTGCCGGGGCGTAGTCTGCTGCGCCCCGACACTATTATATTTCTAATTCAAATACCTTTCGCTTAATACACGAAATAATATGATTTTAGTGATTTGCAGCCTGGATGGAGCAAATTGAACAAATTCCCGAATCGCTTGCAAGCTCAGCAACCACCTGACAATTATGTCCTGCATAAATTTATCACCGAAATTCGTTATAATAACAGCAGGTTACATCACCATTAAATTATAATTCCCATTATATTTAAGGACTTTACACCATTACCCGAGTAGAACTATATGATGTTTATGCGCACTTTTATATTTACAGCAACAATTCTGATCCTAGCGGCAAGCAACACTTATTCAGATTCCGCTCAGAGCAACGCTCTTAATATCCCTCACAAATACGGTCGGGTAATATACAGCACAAACCACAATAGTCCAAACCAGCTTTATATTATCGGTATCAGTCACCGAGACTCAATTCACCTTAAAAATAGCAGCAACACTGTACAATCCCAAATTGAAACCTTCAGAATAGCAGAATGGCTGATCCAAAACAAGGGAATCTCCATGATCCTGCCGGAAGGTTACTTTTCCAGTTCGCAAAGACATACTGCACCGATCGATCGCTCAAAAAATTCACCTCTTAATATTGAGATACTGCAGGAAAGACTTACAGACGAATCTGTATTTACAAATGCTGAAATGCTGCTGAGAGAAAAATATGGCATATTGAGCAGGCAGATTGAAGACTTAAACATGTATCAGGCCGTCTCGGCAAAGATGAAAGAACTTAAAATATCCCGGAATGATTTAATTGAGTCCCAATTTATAATCTCAGAGCTTACATACCTTCAGAATAGAAGAACCGCTAATATGCTTCAGCAAATACCTGATATTCTGGATAAAGAATTAAAGCGAGGGAGTATCAGCAATAAACAGGCCCTGCTCACAATTGGAATGAATCATATTTCTGAAATTATAAAATATCTCAAACAAGGCAGGATAGAAATTGCATCGCCGTTATTTATGTCATATAAAGACTTCTATTCAGAGCTGCAATTGAGAGATAATAATTATGGGGTCTCCGTAATTATTCCTGAAATACTCGCAAATGATAATGAGCTTATAAAGTTAGTCATGCTGGATGATATCCAATAGTTTCAAGACTCAAACTTGCAAGCAATCCAGCAGACCAAAAAGGCGCCATATTTAGCCTCTCACACCACCCGATGAAAGAATCATGTAACAGGAAGGATTTCCAAATTGATGCTCTTACAGCTCTCACCTATCTATACTATATCTCAATTCACTGCCAATCAGTCACAGTCTAGTAGTTTTCTACCTGGCAAGGACATATATCTTTTAAATACTACGCCATGCAGAAGACATAAAAAAAGAGGCGCACTAGCGCCTCTTTTTTTTAATAAACAACCTATCTCTTAATCAAGGAGAGGATACAATGTAATATTTGGACCAGCAACCCAACCACTGGACATATTAGAACTTAATTCACCTGCTCCAAAACCTGCCCAGTCGACAACACCATTACCGGAACCCTCATTAAATCTGAAATAATTAAGAAGATCTGCACTATCACCGCCGCAGGTACTAGTATCATTGCTAAGCTCTCGATTCATACAAGCGTTTATCTCAGAAACTGTGCGAGCAGTTGTCCAGAATCGTGCCTCATCAATAACAGCATCCAGCGGAGTACTGATTAATACAGTCGTATCCATAGGAGGAGTTCCTGATTCACCAATCGTGCCAACTGTAACAACCTGACTTACCGACGTATTTTCTGCAAACTTTGACAATGTCGTCGAACAGTTATTGAAACTACCATCTATATAAATATCCAAATGAGGTGTCTGTGCCATTACTGCAGTGGTACAATTTGAAGTAACAGCATGTGAATGTACCTCATTTACAAGTACCCCGGCTATATGTGTCCAAACATTCTGCACCAAGGTTGCAGTGCCGGGAACGATGCACTCTGTTGATGAAGCACTTAACCGAGTGCAACCCGGCGGAGTACTGGTGACCGAACTTGTAACAGACTTATACCTTACACCAAATTTTGGTACGCTGCCTTTAATAAATAATGCAGCACCTCTGCTATCCATGCGACCAATTATTCCGCCCGAAGTTGACGTCGACTTGCTTTTAACCCATGCCTCAAGTGTTAGTTCTTTATCCGTTAAGCTGTATGTTTTTGCAGCATGAATTCCGGTAACTATATTAGTATTTTCAGTAAGTACAGCACCTCGTAAGCCGTTATTGGTAAGACTGAAATCAAGAGCAAACTGACCAGTTTCAGGATCAGTAACTTTCAACTGAGGTCCTACACCGCAACTGACAAGGACAAAAATCCCGACCACCATTAATATCGCCACCGCAAGCAATATGGATAATCTATTTTTCACCTGAGCATATCTTTTCATTAATCTTGCCTCCTAAGTCTTTATATATAGTTATTCCGCGAAATTTCCAAAAGGGAATGATATGAAATTATACGAAATCATCCAAAACTCTGTCAAGCTCACTTGGCTAACTTAAGTAATTCCTCATATTCATCTTCATATTCATCGGGATTGAGTTTTGCTGCTGTAGCTGCCTCGTCTCTAGCTCTTGAGATAAGCCCTGCCCCGGCATAGCTTTTTGCGATCTGAAAATGCAGCCATGCTCTATCACGAATCTTTCCTTTGTGCGTATCTTCCGACAACATCACAACAAGAGCCTTTTCATAATAATTAACAGCTTCAAGATAGCTATTAACCTGCATATATGAGTGCGCCAATAAAATCAATTCATCAATTGTAATCGACGGTTTTTTCCCGGAAGCAATCTCAGGATCTGTATTGCTGCGAATCTCAACAACCTTCTCAAGCGTAGCAACTACTTCCGCGTTTCTACCGGTAAATATAGATGCTAATGCCTTTTTGAACTGCATAGCATCATTACTATCGTCAGGCGAAACAAGACGTGTAACGATATCATAGGCCTTATCATATTCTTTTTTTAATATATGAACATCGGCCTGCATCAGGTATAATTTTTCAAACCGAGGATTAATCTGAAGCCCTCTTTGAATCAATGTCTCCAATAAAGGAATAACAGAAGGCTCAAACCTTGCAATATTAATATAAAAATTAATTGCAAATTGCAGCCGTTCAAGGTCGTATGAACTTTGCCCAACTTCTACCTGCAATTCTTTCGCAGAAAACTCAACAAACTTAACTGCTCCCTCCAGCTCAAATGCCTTATTACTAATGACCGAATTGCTTACATCGCCCATGTTACGCCTGATCGCACTATTAGCAAAAGTATTATACGACAACATCTCTCGAAAGTACTCCTGAAGTGTAGGAAATGAAGGGTCATCCAGGTTAGAAGCATTAAGCTTATTCAACATGCGTGCAGCAACTATTGGCTTATAATTGAAGTAATAAAGACTCAGTACACTAATCAACATTACCATGACTGCCAATACAGATTTAGTCCCTGCTGAATTTAAGCCCTTCTCCCCGGATTCCCGGCCTTCAGAATCCGAAATCTCCGCAAAATTACCGACAGTATCAGTATATGCCAGCAATGCAATCAACGGCAAATATGTATTAATCGTATCAAAGCTAAACATGTTATGAATTATATAAGCAATCAGTCCTGAGAGGATAAGATGATATTCTAACTTTCTTATTTTCCCATCTCTAAAAGCCCTGTATGCGGCAGCGATAGCGGTAAACAGCACAGCAAAATATCCCAATACTCCAAATACACCGGCACTAAGCGCCCATTCAAGCATAATATTATGCGCCCGGTCCATCCTCCATTGCGGGTCTGATTCGGCCGGCAGATATGCCACAGAATGCACTGCAACAAAATTATCCTGTCCCCACCCTAATAATGGTCTGACCTTCACTGCATCCCAGGACAACTTCCACCCGCTTAACCTCCCGGCAATCGCAGTATCTTCAGAAGGATTATTAAGCATACGGCTAAAACGCTGCACCGTCTCATGCTCCAGCACGTCCTCAGCCATGTCAGATACAGAGAAAAGCAACCCTGCTGCTATGACAACTACGAGAAAAATAGCCGCATAATTCCTGAGTCGACTCCCTATATGTTCCAGAACCTTCGGCAGACTAAGAAGCCCTAAAAAACAAAAACCAGCGGCAATGCCTATTATTGCAGCACGATTGCCAGTCATATAAATTACTATAATCATTGAAGCTAATCCGGCACCTACCAGGTATTTCAATGCTGCATTCCTTAAATGAGACCATAAAATAATGCAGATGATAACGGCCATCAGCAGGTAAGACGCAAAAAAAGACGGATTACCCAGATCACCATATATACGATCGCCAAATTCTTGCCTGAAAACCCTCGCCTCCATGCCGGTCTTCTGAAGGAAAACAGCATAAAAACACTCCATCAGGGCTACTGCAACTATAAAAGCAAAATAAACATTCCAAACCTTTCTACTCATAAATGCTGATTTCACCATAAAGAAAAAAAACATTAAATGAATAATAGTAATATACCCTTCCATACGCTCAAAATTTGACCAAAAACTTTTATAGGGATCAACACCGTTTAAATTAGCTATCCCTGTAATAAATACAAAACAAAGCAGTGCTATAACTACCGGACTTACATCGGGTCTATACTTCCTGTTAATTGTCATTAGCATTACCCATGGCACCAGGGCAATTTCAATAATTATTCGAAAGGCAAAGTTTTTCCCGGACACATACGGAAACAGCAGTGAGTTTTCGACATATAATGGAAGCAAAGGAATCATAAAAAGCAGAAGCTTTAATGACAAAAGTAAAAAATTTTCAATTTTAAGTGTATTCATATAGTAAGAAAAAAGAGGACTGACAAATTCAAATAGAGATATAATTACCCCGGCAGCAGAATCAACCGGTCATCAGTCAGTGTGCAATATGCGCTCATTTGCATTTGTCAGATTAGCCTGAATAATAGACAACATACGCTGCCCGGTCTCCTGATCACTATGAAAAAGATCTTTCATTTCATCAGGATCATCTGCAAGATTAAAAAGAATAGACTCTTTTTTATCAAGAAAATAGATCAATTTATAATCCCCCTCCCATAATGCTATAGTTCCCCGGGTAACAGGGTCTCCAATTCGACTCGAACTTCTTTCCAGGTTCATTGCAAAAACCCCGCCTTGCCTGTTGATTGAATCTCCCCTTAAAAGAGGTTGAAGTGAAACGCCCTCCATCCATTCCGGCACTTCAGTTCCGGCAATGCTTACTATCGTGGCAGGTATATCAATCTGTTCGACCAGCGTATCAATAACAACCCCTCGAGTCTGACCTGGTTCCTTTATTATGAGCGGGATATTTGTGACCTGTTCATACATCTTCTCTCCACCATGCATTATGTAATCATGTTCAAAACTTTCGCCATGATCTGCGGATATTATAATAACGGTATTGTCAAGAATCTTGCGGCGGGATAATTCTGATATAAATATTTCAAACTGGGCATCGGTATATTTTATAAACTCATCATATCTGTACCGCAGGCTTTCTACAATTGGTTGCACTTTAGGAGTAAATTTCCCTTTCTTTTCAAGCGCTTCAAAAATTTCATTAAAAGCAGTTTGCTGACTTTTAAATGTTGAGTACTTCCCATCTGCATCTAAACTGCCGAGAAACGGCTTTGGCGGAAGGTATGGATCATGAGGAGGGAATACATGAATCCATGCAAAAAAAGGCCCTGGAACCCCCTTATCCATAACCTCGATAAACTTCGCAAAAGTCTTTTCAACAGGCACAGATGTATAATTAAAATCACTAATCATTTGCTTCATTCTTCTGACAATAAATGTATCTGTCTTAATAATCCAGTCCTGAAAATTTATACGATCTCCGAACATACTGTATAGCATGAGATCAAGCTTTCCAAACTTAGAGTTATTCCATCCAAAAAAAGATCTGGGCTCAACAAATTCTGCGGCATTAGGATCATAATCAAAACTATTTGAAACCCCAAGTTTTTTGACTGATGCCAGCGAATTTACAACAAAGGCCATATTATAATATCCATTTTTTTTGAGAATAAGCGGCATACTTTCAGTACTGCTTTTATAAGGATTCGTCGCCCTAATATGATACATACGGTGTGACCATACACGCTTACCCGTAACTATGCTGGCCGTAGTAGGTGTTGTATAATTGCTGGCTGCCTGGGCCCGTGTAAAGACGGATGCATTCTCGGCCCATTTTTTCATAAACGGCGTAGTATCACGAGCATATCCATATAAAGACATATCTCTTGCCGTTAAGGTATCAAATGTCAACAAAATAATATTCGGTCTCTCTGCATCAGACACATTAGAATCAGCAATAATTTTAACAGGCTCAGGCTGCAACCAGGTATAAAAGCCTACTAAGGGCACTGCGATAATTATCCAGATCCCGAATATCCACAATAATGGGGAAATCGAACTCGATATTAACTGTACCAGCTTACATAATACAGTCCTGAGAAGGAAGGAAAAAACAATGGACACTGTAAATACCGCAAACAGCATTGCAGCCTTTACAGCAAGAGGAGTTGCCGGCATATCAAAAAAGTGTCTTTTAATATATAAAACAACAAATGACAGCACAATAAATACAATATAAAAACCTATAATATTATCATTACTTATACCTCGTACTAATTTCCCTGCAATTACCCTGACTGCTGCAATTGGAAACCAAACAAGCACTGATATAATCATGGCTACCAAGGCCCACAACAGAGATACAAGCGCAACGGTTGGCAGAAAATCCATAAAAGATGCATACATGCTGAAACCGTCCCAGCGATGAAATACTTCTCTCAGACAATAAAGGCATATAAAAGTAAAAACTATCTGAAATATCGATAGCAACAAGCTCGTCTTCTTAATCGATCCGTCTTCATATAATTCTTTATTCATAAATTTACAATTCCTAATGCTTTCTTGTCACCTGATGCCACGCCGTGACTATTTATTATTTTTTAAACCCGCTTCAAAAGCAATGCGCTTATTAGCCTCAGCCAGTTGTTTTTTAATCACACTGAGCAATCTGCCGGTAGTCACTTCATCCTCGCCAGAAATATCATTCATCTCATCAGGATCAATATTAAGATTAAAAAGCTCCGAACGATCCTGAGAAACATAGTAAATCAATTTGTACTCACCCTCCCAGACGGCTATCTTGCCCTTTGTAATCTGATAACCTCTCCCGCGATTTGCTTCAAGTGCCATCGAAATAACAGAACGCGGCTCAACTGCCTCACCTCTCATGAATGGAGACAGTGACTGACCTTCCATCCATTCCGGAATTTCGATACCTGCAAGATCGGCAATTGTTGAAGTAATGTCCACCTGCTCTACGTGGTTGTGCACAATCAATCCCTGCTTCTGCCCTGGGGCTTTAATGATCATTGGTATGTGAACCTCAGGCTCATAAAGAGTTGCACCATGGCCTATTTTCACATGTTCAAAACTCTCACCATGATCTGAGGAAAGCATAATAAATGTATTGTCATCGGCTCCGCGCTTTTCCAGCTCCCCGATAAACTTTTCAAACCTGTCATCGCAGTATCTGATAAATTCATCATACCTGGCCCTTAACCTGTCGACATCCTGCTGCACATCATCAGGATACTTGCCTTGTTTTATATACCCGTACGAACCAAGTCTGGCACGGAGCTGACTTTGAAATGTCCTGAGCTCAGGCGAGGAATCATACATACCCATAAACGGCTCTGACGCCAGATATGGCTCATGAGGAGGATACAAATGAATCCAGGCAAAATAAGGCTCCGGCAATCCAGAATCTAAAAAAGACAAAAAACTATTCAAGGTTTTTTCCGCAGGCACCTGAGTATCTGTTATATTTTTTGATACTGCATTAACCAGCTTATAAGTAATAAAGTCCTCCCTGATAATCCAGTCATAAAGCAGTATATTCTTTGCAAACATATCGTAAAGAAAAACATCTATTTTCTTAAACAGGGAGTTCGTCATACTGAATTTTGTAACCAGAGGAGCGATATCATAACCATCTGATATGCCCAGATTATCAACTGCAGCAAAGTTATTGGCAACAAGCGCCAAGGTATAGTATCCACTTTTTTTCAGCATAAGAGGAAGATTCTCAGTCGCTGCTTTGTCTGGTTTTGAGCCGTGCGGATGATACAACTGATGTGTCCATAATTTCTTACCAGTCATTAGACTGGCCGTTGTTGGGGATGTATAGTTACTCTCTGAAACCATATGTTTAAACAAGGTGGCATTTTCAGACCACTCCTTTAAAAACGGCGTGGTGTCTCTATCATAGCCATATACAGACATATCTTTAGATGTAAGCGCATCAAATGTGACCAGAATAATATTCGGCCTGTCTTTGTTTCCTATTGACTGCACCTTCTCTTCTGAAACAACAGGAATACCAGGAGAAACATTCAGCCAGTTCTGATAAATAACAACTGGGAATGAAATTACAAAGATAAACCCAAACAGCCATACTGCCGGGCTAAGACTTTCATTAAGACCCTTAAGCAGTTGAGCTCCCCTGTTCCTTAAAATATACGCAAACAAAAAAGAAATCAGTGCAATTACAAGTACGATATACTGTTTATACGCATGAAGCTTATCCAGATTCACCGGCTGATAGTTTCTACCTGCCCACAAAGCCAGTGTCAATATAATAAAACTACCGAACATAACCAGTATATGATCAGGCGCAATTTTTAAGCCCATCAGGTTCAGAAGTCTTGTACTCAGTATTATTAATCCCCATAACAGGAACGTAACAATTGCAGAGACCGCTGTCCAGATAATGGTTACCAACGCAACTGCAGGAATGAAATCCTGAAAAGATGCATAATAGCTAAACCCGTCCCATCTATAAAATGCGTCTCCCATCAAATAGCAGCAAAAAACTACGTATACGATGCGAAACAGGCGCCAATATGACAGTGCTGATGTCATTAAATAGTCCTCCTTCAATTAAATAGCGAAATAATCCGGACAATCATCTGATTGCTACACACTGAATATCCCAGTTATTTCGCAGAAAGTCGATTTTCATTTACCTCGTTAAGGGCCTGCATTATTAATGAGTATAGTTTCTGTCTGACTTCAGGCTCTTTCTCAGAAAGCTCAACCACTTCTCCCGGGTCTTCCGCAAGATTGAAAAGCATGGATTTATCTTCTTCCAGAAAGTGAATAAGTTTATAATCACCATCCCAGACAGCTATTGTACCATTCTCAACCTTATGATCCCGACTCATGTTCTTCTCGAGGTTCATGGCAAAAGCCGGGCGTGACGGAAGACTTTCACCCCTGATCAGTGGCACCACAGAACGTGCCTCCATCCAGGTGGGAACAGTAATTCCGGCAAACTCCAATATTGTTGCTGGAATATCCATTTGCTCAACAATGTCATTGACGATCTTCCCATCAACCTGACCAGGTTCCTTTATAATAAGAGGCACATGTGTCACCTGTTCGTACATGTGCTTGCCGGCATGAGTTATATAATTATGCTCAAAACTCTCCCCGTGATCTGAAGTAAAGATAATAATAGTGTTATCTAGCTCACCTCTTTGATCAAGTTCATTGATAAAATTTTTAAACTGATCATCACAATATCTTATAAACTCATCATAGCGCGCTCTCAGCAGATCTATTTTTTGCGCAACATGTTTTTCCTTATCCCTGTTAAGAAATTCAGCTATCATGGATAGTCCGATTTTCTGTTCATTAAATGTCCTCATTTCATCAGACGGATCAAACATACCCATATAAGGCTCAGGGGACAGGTAATATGCATGAGGCGGGAATAGGTGAACATATGCGAAATAAGGCGCATCACTTTTTTTCTTAAGATCGGAGAAGAAAACCTCAAAAACACTTTCTGCAGGGAATCGCGTATTTTTAAAATCCTGTGATATCTTTCCCATTATCTGAGTGAAAAAAGTGTCTCCCTTGAATATCCAGTTATACATCCGCAGATTTTCACCAAACATACTATATAAAGCAAATCTGATACTATCCCTGATTGATTGAGATCGTCCGAATTCCATGGGATTGGGAATAATATCAAACTCATCTCCCAATCCAAGAATTTTGATTGAGGCAGCATCATTTGCTATATAGGCCCTGGTACTATATCCATTCTCTCTCAGCAGTCGGGGGAGATTTCTATCCTCACTATCCTTTGGAATAGCTCCGCGTATGTGATAGGTCTGATGCGTCCATAGTCGCTTACCAGTCATCAGACTTGCAACAGCTGGTGTTGTAAGATTACTTTCTGCTTCATGCCTTGAAAATACGGTGGCCTGCCGACCCCACTCCTTTAAAAAGGGGGTTGTATCCCTCTCATAGCCATAAAGAGACATGTCTCTGGCAGTCAGGGTATCAAATAAAATCAGGATAATATTAGGCCTGGTCCCAGTAGAGGATACGCGTGATACATCCCCGTTATGATCAACGCGATGTTCATTGCTGATCGTAAGGTTATACCCGGTAAATACTATAGAAACAACCAGCCATATTCCGGCAATCCACACTAAAGGAGTAAGCCTGTCCTGTATAAACTTAACTGTACTGGCAGCCATGAGCGGAAATTTTTTCACAATTAAAGCGCATAAAACTGCCACTCCGGTAAAAACACCTATTTTCAGAGCAAGAGTAGTCTGAATATCAACACCTACAAGCCTTTTCAACATCCATACGCCATAGCCAATAATTACAAAGTTAATAGCAAACATAATCAGCTGTTCAGGAGACAAGGGACTGTCAATCTTCCTGGAGATGACCTGCATAATCCGCAGCGGGAGCCAGACTGCTAGTGAGCCGGCAAGCGCGGTAATGGCCCAGATCAAAGTAACAAGCGAAAGGTTAGGTAAAAAATCTGTAATTGTAGCATAAAACCTAAACCCGTCCCATCTGAAAAATGCATCCTTTAACAGGTACAGCATAAAGCAAACAAAAATGATCCTGAATATACTGCTGTATCTCAGTTTATTTCCTTTTTTCAATTTTCATTCCTTTTTTCATTTCCATATCTCTAATCAATGTTGTAAGACATGTTTATATTTTTCACATTTTCCATGATCAAGCCTTTCAATCGTTCTGCAACCGCAGGATATGTTTCAATCAGATTCACTGACTCATCAGGATCCGACTTAATATTAAACAGCAGCGACAGGTCTAACTCTAAATAATATATCAACTTATAATCATTTTCCCAAACAGCAACAGTTCCCTTTGTAATATCCGTCCCCCTCCGGTTATTTTCCAAAGCCATGGAAAAGGCTGGTCTCGAGGGGCGTGACTCTCCCTTCATGAGGCCATATAAAGAACGACCTTCCATCCACTCCGGAGCCTCTATTCCTGCCATATCAAGAATAGTCGCGGGAAGATCAATTTGCTCAACAACTCCGTTTATTACACTGCCCACAGCCTGCCCTGGGTGCTTTATTATAAGCGGCAGATGGGTGACCTGTTCGTAAAGGTGTTCCCCACCATGCTCAATATACCCATGCTCAAAACTCTCACCATGGTCTGAAGTGAAAACAATGATAGTATCTTTACTCTGACTCGTCTTCATAAATTCAGCAATAAAGTTCTCAAATTGAGCATCGGAATATCTGATAAACTCATCATATCTGGAGCGCAGTACATCGGCTGCAGCCTGTACATCAGGCGGGAAATCTTCCATCCCGATATATTCAAAAATTCCATACAACGCCTCTTTCTGCTGTTTAAACGTAATCATCTCGTCACTACTATCAAACATCTGCCGGTAAGGGGCAGGTGCAAGGTATGGATAATGCGGCGGGAAAACCTGTATCCAGGCAAAGAAGGGTCCGGGGGGATTTTTATCCAGCACATCAAAAAATTTTCTGAATGTGATATCAGGAGCTACGGTCGTTTCGGATAAATTACGGGAAAACAAATCAATCAGCTTATCCAGAATAAAGTCCTCCTTCACAATCCAGTCATACAATTCGATCCTATCAAGAAAAAATCTCTTCAGAAAATTGTCCAACACCCCGAAATTCCATCCTACAAATGAAGCCGGGCGACTAAATTCACTTGAAACCGGAGCAATATCAAAACTCTTCTCCATACCTAGTCTGCTGGCTGAGGCTGCAGCATTAGCTACAAACGACATATTAAAATAGCCATTTGCCTTCAGCACCGCCGGCAGACTCTCCACAGCGCCATTAACTGGCCCGGCACCGTGTACATGGAATGCCCTATGAGTCCAGAGGCGTTTCCCCGTCATCATACTTGCCATCGTTGGGGTTGTATAATTATTTTCAGCCTCAAGCTGTTGAAAAACAGTGGCCTTACTTGCCCATTTCTGCAGAAAGGGTGTCGTCGGTCTTTCATAACCGTAAAGAGACATATCTCGGGCTGTCAGCGTATCAAAGACCACCAGCAATATATTCGGTCTGGCCTGCTGCCCCGTAATTATTTTCACCTCACCAGGACTGGGCTCATCACTCATCTGCCATCTCGCATTTAAAGCAACGAGCGGTACAGACAATAAGAATGATATCCCGAACAGCCATACCAAAGGTGTTATCCTTGCATGCAGAACATCACAGATACTGACGGCAGACCGGCTGAACGCCCTAGTAATGAGTGCAGATGCCGTCACTACCACAAACACCGTGACCAACTTAATTTCGATAGTGGTAGTCAGAAAAGGAAACATCTTTCTTTTCATAACCCATGCAGCTGAAAACAGCGAAACAAATAAGATTATCCAGATCAGTACATGCTCAAACTGAACCTCTCTGCCGGCACGAATACTTAACCACCTTACGACCTTTATGCCTGCCAAGGTCAAAAAAGAGACTGCAAAGGCTAAAAGAGTCCATATAATGGTAATCAGTGCAACTCCAGGGATAAACTCCCCAATGGTGCCGTAATAACTGAATCCGTCCCACCTGAAAAAAACGTCTTTAAGAAGGTATAGAGAAAACATTACGAATAAGATTCGAAAAATTCCCCATAAATTATTATAAGTGGAAGCCATTAAACACCTTTATCTTAAGTTCAATTAAAGCACATGTTTCGAATAACATTAATGATTACCTTTTGCAGCAATATTACTATTTGCCGCATCAAGATTTTTCACAATTATCTGCAAAAGCCGCTCACCAATTTCCGGTACTTCTTCATACAGATTATGAAGCTCATCCGGATCTTTTTTCAGATTAAAAAGAAGCGATCTTTTTTCATTAAGATAATGAATCAGCTTATAATCACCCTCCCACACAGCGATTGAACCATTATCAATCTGACTGCCCAGGCTGCGGTTATTTTCAAAATTCATAGAAAACACAGGGCGCTCCGACAAACTTTCACCCCTCATAAGAGGTAATAAAGATCGGCCCTCCATCCAATCGGGAACAGTAATCCCGGCAAGATCCAAAATAGTAGCCGGAAGATCTATCTGCTCAACCAGGGAATCTATTATCTGACCCTGTTTACGATCATATTCCTTAATAACCAGGGGAATATGTGTGACCTGCTCATATAAATGAGGGCCGGCATGTTCTCTGTAATCATGTTCAAAGCTTTCGCCATGGTCAGCACTAAGAATCACCACCGTATTATTAAGCACCCCCAACTTTTCAAGCCCTGCAATAAAATTCTCAAAACGATTATCAGAATAATTAATCAATTCATCATATCTTTCCCTCATCAGCTGATAAATAATCGGCTCGGTCTCCACGTTCAACCGCCATACATTTTCCTGTGACCGAAAGGTTCTCAACTCAGGAGTTGCTGAATAAAGCCCTGCAAAAGGCTCAGGAGGCAAATACGGATAGTGAGGAGGATAAACATGAATCCAGGCAAAATAAGGCGTTGGGATACCTTTTCCAGCCAGTTCTGTAAACATGTCAAAGGCTTTTTCTGCTGGAACAGATAACTCTGAGAAATCCCTTGAAAAAAGGTTCACAAAATCCGTCAGCAAAAAATCAAATCTTACTATCCACTCATGAAGTCTGATATGTTGACTGAACAGGTTATACAGTATGATATCCGCATAGCCAAACCTCCATCCAAAAAGCGCTTGAGGTTCAGCAAATTCAGTTGCAAGAGGTGCTACATCAAATGCATTTGATATTCCGAGTTCATTAACTGAGGCCACATAATTTACTATATAAGCAATATTATAATACCCATGCTGTTTCAGCTGTAGCGGCAAACTTTCAGTAGCGCTCTTATTAGGCCTCGTTCCCCTGATATGATATGTATTATGGGTCCATACCCTCTTACCCGTCATCATACTGGCTGCGGCAGGAGTTGTCATATTGCATGATGCATAATTTCTGGTAAACACCGCAGCATCCTCCGCCCATCGGCTGATAAAAGGCGTAGTCGGGCGATCATAACCATAAAGCGACATATCCCTCGAAGTCATCGTATCAAACGTAACAAGAAGGATATTCGGGCGTTCTTCGATATCTGCAGTGGGGATATACTGTTCAGGTGCAGGCGGTCCTGCCGTTAGCAAAACATATCCAACATATGGAACAGAAAAAAGTATGAATGCACCAAATATCCACACAAGGGGCGTAATCCGATCATTCAGAGCACTAATATACCTTTCCGACTTCCCCCTTGCTATCCAGGTAACAGTAAAGGATACCGCAACAACTATTAATGCGACAGCAATCTTTAAGGCAAAGGATGTTTGATAATCAGGAACTATGTATCTTTTTAAACCCCAAACGCTAACACCACTTATAAATAAAACAAGCATACACACCAGAACCTGCTCAGCACTGATATCTAAACTTATGGCACGTGCTGCTATGCGGACAATATAAACTCCCATCCATACAACTACTGCAGTCGCTAAAGCCAGGATACTCCAGAAAATAGATACCAGAGCCACACTAGGAACAAATTCTGCCAGTGTTGCATAAAAGCTAAAACCATCCCAGCGATAAAAGGCGTCCTTAAGCAGATATAGAGAAAATACTACAAAAGTAAGGCGAAAGACTTTCCAGTACGTAATTTTAAAAGGAATCATGAAATAATTTTATAAAGCTTTTTTTAGAATTTTATCTGGTGAAGTTTATAATTATACAATAATTCTCATAAATAACTTTAACTTGAGAGCCTGCATTATAAAGTAACCGCATGAATACCTGTTACCTAATTAAGGCTCGGACATTTAGTAAAATACCTTAAGTTGCATGACTGATGCGCTCATTTATGCATTGAAATAGAATACGGCCGAAGCATATGCCAGTCGATATTAAAAAGCGAATGCCTCAATTATATTGAAACACCCGCTCATTACTCTGAATTAATTATCAATCTACAGCTTAGTCCTAATCTTTCTTTCCGCCAAACAGTCCCTTAAAAAAGCCGACAATTCTTTTCCAAAAAACCACGATAGCCCCAAGAATACCATATACAAATGGAGCGACTGTCTGAAAAAAGAAGCCGCCGGTATTAGGATCAATATAAGCAAAAGCATTAGCCGGTATAGTCATTGCAACAGCAATCAATACCATTAAAATAATAGATTTTGAGCCTTGTTTTGTATTCATAATTACAACATCCTCCACTGTAAGTTTTTTTTGCAGGTTATTAATATACTTTATACACAAATATGCTTTTTTGTCAATATTATTATGGCACGATCAACATTAAGGGCAGCAGTAAACCCTTACATTAAAACATCAACTGCTCACACTTACTAAAAACAGCACCAGTATCATATATGAGATATTTTTCCTGCTTATCAAATATCGGAAAATTATCATTGAGGTACTTCTTTAAATCCGGCTGCCGCTCAAATTCTTCAAAATTAGTGATGATAAAATAATCAGGCTGATACTCCAAGTATCTTGTCTTTGTTTTTTTATGCGTTCTCACTACTATATGACAAGGTGTGAAAATATCTTCAGCAGACATTTTCGCTACGCCTCTTTTTCGCATTTCTGACAAAGAGTCATCATCAAACCACGGAAGACCGGATATAAAACCATAATAAGTAAGAAACCTGCCGTAATATTCTGTGAGCATGAGATTCTTTTTATTATGACCAACAAGATCACCTATCTTCTCAGCCATGCGAACATCATCTTCATATTTATTGGTAATAAACTCATTAAATTGCGGATTAATACCGCCTACCGCCGCAATATTCAATATAATATTTTTATTTTCCTGAAGAATCTCCTTCATATTAAACATAGATATACTTACCGAAGCTGTAATTCCCAATACGGTGAGTATAATTAGGCTTATCACCCTGTGCCTAGTCACTGCCCCGACAATTAAATAAAGAGACGGGCCGGCAGATAGCACCATCACAGGAAGAAATATAAGCTGATAATAATCATGGGTATGAATATGAAAGGTTGCAAAAATTCCGTACGCAAAGTATCCAATCCACAAGCCGGCAATTAACGTCTTGCCAAACCCCTTATATTGAGTGAACAAACCCCATAGGGCACAGGCAAAGAAAAATAAACCCGATGTTCTGCCAATCATCTTAAGCCAGTCCATCCAGAAGTATGGTTTCAGCAACAAGTATGGCAGAAAACTACCCTGCATATGCAGCGAAATATCACCAGCGCTTAACAGACCGATCCCATAGTGAAGAAATGGCAACCATCCTGCAGCAAGCGAGAATAACCAGAAGTCAAAATTCAAAAACATTTTCTTAAACCTGTATCTATATATACATACTGGCAGGAAAGCACCGTAAATTATAAAAATGCAGTATGGTTTGATATAAATGGCTATTCCAGCAGCTGTAGCAGCCAAAAGCAGTCTTTTCTTTAAAGGTGACTCGTGATAGAGAAAAATACCGTACAGGCTTATAAGCATCATCATCAACATCATCGCATCGGGCTGAAAACTGCGACTGGCTGAAATACCATAAGGGATAAAGAGGAACAGAACAGTTGACACCAAAGCTGCATCACGATGCATTAATTTCAACGCAAGCAAATAGAGGAAAAATCCTCCCGTTAACCAAAAGATAATTGACAACACTCGTGGGATGCTAAGATTTTCTTTTCCAGTTGCACGAAATCCATATAGAGCAAGCGTTTCCATAATCTGTGGTTCAAGCGTGAATGTCATCATTTCATAATTTGTTTTTGCCATCTCCCGCTTCCATACCGGGATAGCCTCCAAGTCTTCATAAAAATAAGAACGAGTAAGGTGGGCTGCCTGATACTGACGTATTGGAGCAAAATCAAGAGGAGGTTTATTGATGTTGTGTAGTCTTACTACAAAGGCCGCCACAAATACCAACAAAATTATCAAAGCTCTTATCTGTTTACTCTGCAACCAACTCATCTGTTTTGAATTATTCATATCGATTTCTTATTTATCCCCACCGGTTAATTGGTATATACTATGAGTTCTGTTTTGGAATTCAGATAAATACCGCTCATTCAGCAGATCTATTTCCTTACTCATGTCATTTTCAATTACAATATAGATCTGCCTATTCAAGCTTTCCAGTACTCCCGCAATTTCAGGTGCACCAGGGTTTTCAAGCAGCTGTCTTACTATTTCAACTCTCTTTTTATACTCCGGGGAAGCAATCGTAAATCCGTCACTCACAATATACAGGTTACGCTCTGTTATTACAGCCGGCATATATGTGCTGTTTTCACCACAACAATCATCAGGATGGCCAACATCAGTTACCATAACCAGCGCATCGACCGGTGTATTTTCTCTAATCCATACAAAAGCATCTCCTTTCTCAGTATCACTAGCAAACTCCACATGCGACCCGGAGAACCGGTACGATGCATCCTTGAGCCACGGAGAAAAAGCATATGAAATAGCGACAAGCACCGGGTTAGAAATTAGTAGCAATATAACAGTTAATGAAATTAATACACGCATCAGATGAGTGCTAGTTAAGGTCATAATACGCTGAATTGCCTCCACAAAAAACAGGGCAAAAAATAAGCACAATATATATGAAAACTTATAACTGTTGTCATCCGACAGCTTCATAAAAGCAGCTAATACAGTGCATACAAACACCCCCGAAACAATCAGATAAAACTCTTCACTGAATGCTTTTCGCTTCAGAAACAGCCACATCCCTGCAACAATAAAGGGAAGAGTCAGCCAGAAAACTATGATATTTCTAAACGACTGTATATATACTCCCATCTGAATTACGCTCTCCCCCCCTTTTGAACTGCCCCCCGTAATAGACAGCAGGTAGGGCAGAATAATCAGTCCTGCGATACCAAGTGGGATCGCCTGTTCCATCACTTCATAGAACCGATGTTTAATACTTCTATTTCTAAGAAAAACAACATATATCATCCACATAGGAGCATGAAGCATCATTACAAAAAGAAGAGGGGGATAAAGAATCCCGCAGGCCGCAAATAAAAGACCATTACCGGCAAAGTACAACCATCTGTAATTATCAACTCGAGATGCCTTTAAAAGAGAAATAAAGTAGGCAAAGCAGAAGGCAATTGCAGGTGGCATCGCATTTGCGTTATAAAATTTTGGCAGAAATCGCAGCCTCATATCAAACCAGCTTTCCGGCATAAACTGAGACCATCCAAGAATCTGGTAAAGCTCTCCCGGCCTTAGTTCCTGCATATCCCTTAAACTGGCAAACTTACCTAATACAGCTTTTGCAATAAAAATCAGGCCTGCATCCGCATGCATAAGCCCTATAATAGCCATTGGGACTAAATAGGCATATTTTTCCGAGAAGTTTATCTCACGAGCAATTATGAAGCCCATAGAAATAACAGCAAAAAAAGATACCAGATTAAGCAGGGGTATAAACTTCAAAGGATGAATATTCACCGGCGCACACAGAACAGCACCTAGTGCGTGAAAACCCCA
>JADHUV010000032.1 GCA_016784355.1 Nitrospira sp.
ATATTCCGGGCATCCCTCAGAAGATGGAGAAATATCCCCGGTTATAAGCAAGGCTATTCCTGAGAATATACTCATTTCCACCGGAGGCAGGGATGATGCGCCGATACAGATTGTATTTTATCCTCAGGGAAATTCTAGCGGTGGTTCTATTGAAATAGGGTCTGGGGAGTCAACAGGTCTATCCGTTGCGGTCAACAGTATAACGGGCAAGGTTGATGTGTTGAAGGTTCAGGAGTGAGCATGAATATGCCGGTGCTGAGACGATCTATTTTTTTAAATGAGCAGGATGGCTTTACTTTGATGGAAGTAATCGTTGCAATGGTCATCCTGGCTGTAAGTTTTACGCTGGTCATGCAGCAGTTTTCAGCCGGCCTGCGTTCAAGTCGTGTATCCTGCGATTACTCAAGAGCGGTAGTGCATGCAAAAGACAGAATGGAAGAGCTTTCTCTGAAGCCTGTATCTGACAGTGGTGAATTTGAGGACGGTTATCGCTGGGAATCTCTTGTGGAGCCATTTGGAGAGTCCGCGGAGTCAGAATACACGCTTATGAAAATATCGGTCAGGATTTTATGGGGCGGCAGCGGAGATAGCGCTGATTCCTTGAAACTGGTGAGTCTTAAGGCAGTAGAAAATGAACAAAGCCTGTAGGGGAAATCAATGGTTTTATCTTTTCATATAAGGCATAGGCGCTTTGCAGTCAGGATGAAGCATCTGCCTGATCTTAAGTGCAGCAGTGGAGTGACCCTTCTTGAGCTTTTGCTCTCGCTCACAATTCTCACGATGATAACCATGATTATCGGGCAGGGGATACATATCGGGATGAACTCATGGAAAAAAGGTGATCATGAAACGGTAGAATCACAGCGACTGCGAATACTCTCAGGAAGGTTGTCTCAGCAGCTTAAGTCAGCATATCCGTATACGATAAAGGAAGACAATGCGGACATTGTACTTTTTGAGGGAGAAAAAAACTCCATAATGTTTGTTACTGCAATGACAGATCTGCCGTTCGGCGGTTTTAAATGGGTTCGCTACTCTTACAAAGATGAAACACTTTTTTACGGCGAGGGGATACTGCCCGATAAAAAGTTTCTTGATGAGACATCGAATAATGAGCTGGATATTATGGATACAGCCATCGGTGAAATAGTATTTGAGTATTATAATGCTGAGGATGAGGAATGGAAGGAAGCGTGGGAAACAGGTTCCGGGGTACCGGGAGCAGTCCGGGTCAGGATATCATATTTTGAGCCTTTTCAGATCCGCCTTCCGCTTGCAGCTGAACTCGAAGAGGATACACAGGTATGATCAAATCAGGCAGGATGATCTCGGGATACCTGTCATGTCGGCAAGGTGGTGTGGCCCTTATTCTGGTTATATGGATGATGGTCATTTTAACGGCCCTTGTCACAGAATTTACTTATTCAATGAGAACAGAAGTAAATATTGTACGCAATTTCAAGGAAGAGGAGGAGGCCTATCAGCTGGCCCTCGGAGGAATAGAACAGGCCAAGATGGAGCTTCTGTCAGTGCAGAACGAGAATGAAGTTTATGTTAATGGAGAGGGTGTTTTGATTGTCGGTGTTGACAATACAGAGCCTCAGAGAACAACCGAGCTTAACAAAGGCAGGTTTACTTATACTATAATGGATGAGGAAGGAAAGCTTAACCTGAATTCTATTACAGATACTCAGTTGAGCAAGGTGCTGGAAGACTCAGGTGTTCCGTCAGAAGAACTTGATGTTATTGTCGATTCAGTTATGGACTGGAGGGATACCAATGACCTGCACAGACTCAATGGCGCAGAGGAAGATTATTACCGGTCGCTCGATCTTCCATACAGCAGCAGCGACGGATTATTTCAGGCAGTAGAAGAATTACTCATGGTTAAGGGAATGACAAATGATATACTGCTGGGCGTAAAATCAGAAAGTATTGATGAAACTGAAGTCGAGGATGCTGAAGAGACATTAAGAGGAATTATAGATATACTGACTGTGTTTGGTACTCGCGGTATCAATGTGAATACTGCCAGTCGAGAGGTTCTGGAGGCCGTACTCGGACCTGCTGATGCTGATAATATATTAATGCAGAGAGAGACCGGTCCTGTTACTGCAGCTGTAAGGGGCGGGAAACTTACATCCGCATATTTTTCGATTATCTCTATAGGGGAAAATCAGGACGGCTCTATAAAAAGGACGGTTAAAACAATAGTGAATAAAAAAGGCGGTAAATTGAAACACGTTTACTGGAATGATAATGTCATTGGGTAAGGATTTCGGCATTTATCTGGGTGTCGAGTTCCGGGAAGATACTATTGTTCTGGTGTATCTGAACAATGGATTCTCGGGTCTTACTGTTATTTCCTCGTCCATTTTCCCCCTGAGCGGAAAAGATGAAGATCTTGTCGTAGTCAGGGAGTATCTGAAACAGCATGGCAGGGGGCTAAACGGCATCTGCATATGTATTCCCGACAGGTGGGTTATGAGTAAATTTATTACACTGCCTGCAGCTAAGGGCAGGGGCGCTATTGATCAGTTAATGAGTTTTGAGATGGAGCGTCATGTCCCGTTTGATCTGGAAAATATCATTTACGACTTTCAGGCTATTGAAGAGGTTAAAGGAGAGTATGAGGTCCTGTTTGCCGCAATTCAAAAAACAAGAATTGACGAGATCAGAGAGATAATTGATAAGCTGGAGCTTAAACCTCAGTTAGTAACAACAATGTCTTTTGCCGTGCTTAATGCAATTGAACTTAGCGGAATGTCTGCAGGAGGCTGGCAGCATGCAGTTGGTTTTATCAGGAAATCCATAATCTTCGGGGGCAGGGGTACAGCAACGGCAATGCTTTACATGGAGGAAAAATATACTATTCTGGCGGTTCTTTGTGATGGAATGTATAAGAATATTAAGTCATTTTACATTGAGGACGGACAGACTCAAGATGATTGGCTTGAGTACATAGCCCGGCATGTCAATGATGAAAAAATCGGGCTCCATAAGGAGACGTTTGATAAGCTCGTGCTCGCAGGGCAACAGGGTAAGAATAAACAAATATTGGAAAAACTACAGGATGTAACCGGAATGAAGGTAGTGATTGCGGAGGATCTCTCGGGTATTTTCGGGCAGCTTAATGAAAACGAAGCCCGGAATCTTGTCCCGGCAGTCGGGTCTGTATTGATGGGAATTGATAACGGTATGTTAAATATCAATCTGCTCTCCAATAGAAAAGAGCATCGGGTCGGCAATAAGGTGCCGGTCATGACGATGATTATTATCTTAATGCTTATGGTCGTATTGCTTGGAATGGGATATGCCGGCTTTAGTAAAAATAAAAAACTGATAGAAAAAATAGATCAGGCGCTGCTGGAGAATAAACCTGAAATATCATCTATAGAAAAACTGTTGAAAGGAATTAAAACTTTTGAGGTTCGTAAGAAGGATATAAAGGCAATCAGTGAAAGTGAGATCCTGCTTGAGGTAATGACTGAACTTGCCGGGATAATTCCGGACACGGCCTGGATAACAAACCTGCATTATAAGGGGTTAAAGGTTTGGGATGAAAAAAATGAGGGAGCTGAAATAATCATCAGCGGTTTTGCTGAGTCCTCATCTGTTCTATTGCCGATTCTTGAGGACTCGAAATACTTTGAAAAGGTAGAGTTTGTAGGCCCTATAAAAAAGACAAAGGATAGGGAAGGTTTTAAACTCAAGGCAATGATACGCATGGCAGATGATAAGGCTTTCGAAATTCAGAGGACGGAGCCCTTAGATCAAGTAGATAGCGGACAGATGGAGAATATAAATCTTGACGATAAATGAGAGAGAAAAGAAGTTTCTGATTATTGGCGTACTGGCAGCGGTACTGATAATCGCATATCATCTGTTTAGTTATTATAGCGAACTGAAGGATACCGCTTTTAACTACAGGAGCGAAAAGACCTTTATGCTGCAAAAACAGCTCAGTAAGATTCAGGAAAAGGACAGTATACAGCGACATGCCGATGAAATAATGGCTGAAATAACGAAATTTGAAAAATTATTTCTAAAGGGAAACAAGCAGCCGGTTGCGGCTGCTAATCTGCAGCGCATTCTCAAGGATATGGCCAATACCCTTTCTGTTAATGTAACGGTAGAGCGTGCCCTGAACTCCTCAGAGACAATGTATTATAGAACTGTACCAATAGAGATAGGCTTCATTTCAACCACAGGCAAGCTAAAGGATCTTCTGATTAAAATCAGACAATCTCCATACCAGCTTAATGTATCAGAACTAAAGGTCAGGGTTAAAAATATCAGTAAGCCTGAAGATATAAATGTGACACTTGTAGTTACCGGATTTATAAGAAATAATCAGGATAAAGACGAAGAGAAAAAGGAAGGCGCAAATGTTACGTAATTACTTCTTAGTAAATACGATTCTTCTGCTTCTACTGATGTTCGGGGTCTATCAGCTATACTCGATACTGGCAAATGATATTGAAATATCGTTGGATGTTCCCGATATTCAAGATAAAAATAAGGCAGCATCGGCAGCGGAGAAGTCAGAGGCGCTGCAGTACACTCTATTTGATGCTATAGCCCAAAAAGACCTCTTCAGGCCGGACAGGAAACCTCCGGCAGTTATCGTTGAAGAAAAGAAGGCAGAAACTCCCCCTCCAAAAAATCAGCCTAAATTATTCGGTACGATTATATTGAATGATAAAAAAACAGCCATTCTTGAGGATCCCGGTACAAAAACTACCAAGATCTATGGGATTAATGACACTGTCGGGGGCTATACAATTACCGATATAACTGAAAATATGGTCGTGCTTGTCTGGAATTCTGAGAGGGTTGAGGTAAGGCTCAGAGATGATAAAGGGATAAGTCCCAGCAGGCCGTCAGTCATTAATCAACCGGTAAACAGGATACAGCCGAGTCAGATACCGAGGAGACCCAGGCAAAGGCCTTCACGCCGCCGGCCGGTTCAGCGGAATCAGCAGCAAATGCAGAACGGGGATATAAACCCGGGGGGGCAAGCTGAAGCGCCTATAATGGATGAGGAAAAACTCAGAGAGATAGACGAGCAGGTGCGGCAGTTGCAACAGTAGGTGTAGTTACGGTGTCTGGATTCCCAGCGCCTTTATTTTTCGGTGCAGGTTACTTCTTTCTATCTCAAGGTCTTCCGCCGTTTTTGATACATTCCAGTTATTTTCCTGCAGCTTCTTATGTATGAAATCTTTTTCAAATTGCTCGCGTGCCTCCCTGAGAGTCTTAAAGGATGCATAGTCTGACTTAACACTTTTGGCAGGATAGATATCTTTGACATTGATTGTATCAGTGGGATTCATGATTACAAAACGCTCGATAGTATTTTTCAGTTCCCTCACATTTCCCGGCCAGTCATGACCCTTGAGCGCCGCAATTGTGGTTGTACTGATTTGCTTGGGTTTCTGCCTGTACTGCAAGGCGAAAAGTTTTAGAAAGTGCTCTACCAGGAGATCTATATCATTGTATCTTTCTCTCAAAGGAGGTACTGTCATGGGAATTACAGCGAGCCTGAAATATAGATCCTCGCGGAAGTTATTACTTTTAATTTCGTCCAGCAAGTTTTTATTTGTCGCCGATATAATCCTTACATCAACCTTTATAGTCTTGTTCCCACCGACCTTTTGAAACTCCTGTGTCTCAATGATCCTCAGGACCTTGGCCTGTGTGGTCAGGGACATATCGCCAATCTCATCCATGAAAAGCGTGCCCTGGTGTGCAAGTTCGAATTTCCCTTTTTTGCTTTCAAAGGCACCGGTAAAGGAGCCCTTTTCATGTCCGAAGAGTTCGCTTTCTATAAGTTCATGAGGTATTGCAGCGCAGTTAACCTCAACGAAGTTTTTATTCTTTCTGTCACTCTGATAATGAAGGGAACGCGCGACCAGTTCTTTTCCTGTCCCGCTCTCTCCGTTTATAAGTACGCGCCCCTGAGACATGGCTGCCATTGCTATCTGCTCTTTTATTTCGACCATATTCGGGCTTTCCCCGATTATTTCCCATGGCCCTGAGAGACTATTTTTAAGTTCGAGATTTTCCTTCTCAAGTCTGCTTTTTTCAAGGGCCCTGTTGACTATGATAAGCACCCTGTCTAACTCAAGCGGCTTTTCGAGAAAGTCATATGCGCCGAGCTTTATGGCCTCAACTGCATACTCAATACTGCTGTGCCCTGATATCATGATGACGCAGGCATCTATATTTTTTTCTCTTAGTACGCTGAGGGTTTCCCCGCCATCCATACCGGGAAGCCATACATCGAGTATGACAAGATCTGGAGCAGTGGCAACAAACCGCTCCACGGCCTCTTCGCCGGAGGCTGCCGTAACGACATTGTAGCCCTCATCTTCAAGAATACCGGATAGCGTTTCTACGATACTTGGCTCATCATCTACAACTAATATGGTTGCTGCTTCTATCTTGGACATATCTTCAATAATTCCTCTAAGTTACAATGCTTCAGCATACATGATTTTTATAATCCTGCGCAAGTTGAGAGACAGGAATAACATTAACATACTACTTATTAACTATAGGCAGCTCTATTACAAATGTTGTTCCCGCTGGTAAATTGTCCTGTACACGTATATATCCTCTGTGCTTTGAAATAATGCTGTTTACGATTGCCAGTCCCAGACCCGTACCTTCTTTTTTGGTAGAAAAGTAAGGGAAGAAAAGTTTGTTTTTGTCCTCTTCCGGTATACCGGTGCCGTTGTCCCGGATCTCTATGCGTATCAAATCCAGTGAAGAATTATGTATTGCGTTGATCCAGATTGTCTTTGTATGAGCCTGAACCGCATTGTCAATGAGGTTTATCAAGGCCATTCGTATCTGCTTTTTATCAATATCTATATTGGGAAGATCACCTATGTCCGATATGATTTTAACGTCCTTCAGGTCTCTATATAGTTCGCATATTTCATCGATAATATATTTGATAGAGGTAGTCTCAAGCTTGATTTTCGGCATCTTTCCGAAGCGTGAAAATTCATCTACAAGGTCTCTCAGGCTGTCGACCTCCTTAACAATTGTCTTGGTAGCGCGCTCTATTACAACATCAAAATCCTGTGCATTTTCCCGCCACTTCTTCAGTAGCCGTTCTGCTGAAAGACGGATCGGGGTTAGCGGGTTTTTAATTTCATGAGCGATCCTTTTTGCGACTTCCTGCCATGCCAGCGCACGCTGAGCCATTATGATCTCTGTAAGGTTATCAAATACTACAAGAGTTCCTACAAATTTTTGCGAGGCATCCATGATTGCAGCCATATATACACGAAGATCCATAGGCCTGCCGCTTATATAGAGGTGTAACTCGCTCTCTACCGAGCCAAAGCCTTTGGCAGTCAGCCTCTTTACCATTGAACTCAGTCCATCTGATTGCAGCCGCTGCAGGAGTTTTTTGTGGCTTTCCCCTTCAATGTCTTCTCTTTCTATATCAAGCATAAAGCAGGCCGCATTATTCATAGTTGTTACACGGCCCGTACGGTCAAAGAAAATTACCCCCGTAGTTATGCTTTCAAGAATCATCTCCATGCTGAGTCGTCTGCGGTCGGATTCTATATAGGCCTTTTCAAGGGACTGTTTACCCTGCTGGATATCATCAAGCATATTATTAAAGGAAGTGATCAGAAGACCGATTTCATCATCTCGCTGCAATTGAAGTCTAATATCAAGGTTTCCATGAGCCACAGCATTAGTTGCCTCGGCAAGTGACTGAATCGGTACCGTAATGCCCTTTGCGATTCGAAGAGATATCCAGAGGGCCAGGAAGATTATCAGTAAAGTTGCAAGTGTAAGCATTAGAAAATACAGGAATCGAATAGGCTGCTGCTGGGTCTTGATCTGCACATAGTCATTGAAGGCCTTTTGAATAGCTTCCATCTTTGAGACAATATCAGCCGGCATAAATGACTCTACAACAATGACACCAATAATCTTGTTGTTTCGGATTACCGGGGTGGCGGCCTTGATCGTATCGCCTTCTTTTCCTGCAAGCACGTCAGTACCCGCTATTCCCTGGAAAGCCTGAATTATAAGGAGTGAGGCATCAGGGAGCCTGAGAAAATAACTTTTATAATGGCTGTTAGCTGTGATTTCCTGCAGAGTTTCTTCTGAAAGGTTAGAGGCAGCGGCAAGTAATTCGGCGTAATCTTCGGCATGCTGTCTCTCTTTGAAGTAAAGTATTCTGGCGATATCCATGGAGTCATATATTGGCTTCTGTATTTCAAGGGAGAGCCATGTATCTATCGAGTTGTTAATAAGCTGATGCGAAAGAATGAAAAGCAGAATCGAGGGTGTCAGCACAAGTCCTAAAAAAGAGGCTATCAGCTTGGTTCTGAACTTGGAACCGATGGCCTTGCGTTTCTTTTCTGAATAGACCTGGAAAAGATTTTTTATAACAAAGAAAATCAGAATAAGAAGATATAAAACGATATTTACAATTATAAAGATGAAGCCGACTTTTACTAACAGCGAACCGTGTTCTATTCCTAGAAAATTTAGTACAAGCCCCGTGATAATAACCGCTAGGAAGCTGATCGTAAAGAGTCCTAGTAGAGCCCTGAGATTCTTCATTTCTCATCTCCAATCGGGAAAGGCTCGGATTCCTTGGCAAAACTCATACCGATTTCAGGTATAAAGTGCATCAGGAAGCCCGCAATAGGGATATCTTCATTGATCTTTGTCTCAACGACTATGCGGACATAATAGCGGCCTTTCTCAAGTTCACGGATATTGGCAAGATTAATGGCCGTTACATTAAAGATCCAGGATGAGAGCGCTTTAAAGTCCTTAAACTGCAGCTTCAGGTTTTTTATACCGTCAGATGAAACAGCCCAGTACTGCTCACGCAGGTTGTCATATTTAACACTCCTGCGTATCTGACGGGATACCACGAACTCATCAGGCCAGAATCTCCATTCCCTTATGAGTTCAACAGTATAAAGAATTTCCTGCGCGATCCCGGTTTTGATATTTCCTTCAAGTTCAGAAAAATCTGAAATCGCAAGGTCGATAATAATGTTGTTATTCACAGTAGTCATAAGCCCGGTAATATCCGGGGTTGCCGCTTGTACTGAGGCGACATTAATGAAGAAGGAAAAAAAGAGGAAAAGACAAAAATTGTGTTTTTTCATAAACCTGTTGTTATGTGAAGAAATAATTTTGACTTGATTATAACATAGGGGTTGGGGGTTATGGGATAGGGATCAACATGTAGGGGCGCACCTGTGTGTGCGCCAGGGACGGTCACGCGGGTCCGTCACTACAGTGTACTGGAATGTGCTAAACTTATTACAATTTTATATCTGGAGGAATAAATGATACCGAAACTGAAATATAATGACCAGGGTTTGATCCCGGCGATCGTGCAGGAGGCTGCCACAGGTGAAGTTCTTATGATGGCATGGATGAATGAGGCCTCTCTTGAAAAGACAGTAGAGATTGGAAAGACCTGTTTCTGGAGTCGTTCACGTCAGAAATTCTGGGTAAAGGGAGAGACTTCCGGCAATGTTCAGAAGGTAAAGGAAATTCTTTATGACTGTGATGAAGATACGCTGCTGATCAAGGTGGAGCAGGTGGGGAAGGGAGCATGTCATACGGGGAACAGGACTTGTTTTTATAGGGAGATAAAGAAAGGGGATAGGGGATAAGACCAATGCCTGTCATCCTGAACTTGATTCAGGATCCCCAGTTTAACAGGGGATTCCGGATCGTAGTCCGGAATGACAAGGAAAAGGGTAATTATGAGACTTGGGCAAAAAGGGGAAGAGTTTGCTGTGAAGTTTTTGCTGACGCAGGGCTATCGTATTATCGAAAAAAATTATAAAAATGCCATAGGTGAGATTGATATCATTGCGGGTGACGGGTCAGTGCTTGTCTTTGTTGAGGTGAAGACGAGAGAGAGCATTCAGTATGGTCATCCTTTTGAGGCGGTTAATAGGCGTAAGCGGAAAAAGATAGCGAATGTGGCGCTTATTTATCTTAAGAAGTTTGATCAATTGCCTCAGTGCAGGTTTGATATCGTGAGTGTGTATTATGACAACGGGGTGCCTGATTGCGAACTGATAAGGGATGCGTTTGAGGTATCCTAGCTATCGAGTGCAAACGCTCAGAAATATAATTTTCGAATCGGGAAAAGCTTAGAATTTAATGTTATAAATATGGTATGATTTTCAACACGGGGCGTAGCGCAGCCTGGTAGCGCGCACGGTTCGGGATCGTGAAGTCGGAGGTTCAAATCCTCTCGCCCCGACCATTTTTTTTAAATCTAATGGGTTTCTCCCTCCATATTGTTTGAAATCAAAGTTCATGGAATTTTTGTATCTATCGATCCTACTCCAATAATATTGCTTGCCCTGTTTGCGTTATAGGTCAGTGTTACCCACGAAAGATAGGCACACTTTATAGTTAGGTAAACTAAAGAAGTGAGGTGTTACCATGGCAAAAAGAAAAGCAAAGTCGTACCCGGAATTATTTCGTAAGGAAGCTGTAATAGCTTTCGGACTTACCGGACAGAACAGTAGCCGATGTAGATAGGGTGAGTATTTTTGAATACATTAATTCTATAGCAAGGTTAGCGGCATTCAGCAATTGGTTATCTCAGTGCATAATCCCACCGCAAGTGACCGCTTAGTCTCATTCTAAGTGACCAGTAAATCCCATTTATCGTGACCGGGCAATCCCACATAGGTTGACCGATAAATCCCAGTTTAAGTGATCGATTGTTCATAGAAATGGGATATTCAATAAAGAGTTGATTCTCAACGACAATTAAAAGGTTATTGTATTTCTCCAACTATTAAAGGAAGGAGGATAATCTGTGGCTAAAAAACAGAAAAGGACTGCCTGTCTAGTCCTGACCCAGAGATTTCGTTGACAATAGGCACACAATGTACCAGAATAATAATATGAAGCATTTTGACTGGAATATTGATAAGAACGATGAATTATTAAAGCAGCGAGGGATATCGTTTGAAGAAGTAGTATTCTGTATTATGCATGATGGGTTGCTTGATATTATTGAACATCCAAACAAATCTAAATATCTCAATCAAAATATATTTATCGTCAATATTGATGATTGTGTTTGTTTAGTGCCATTTGTCAAGGATGATGAAATTGTATTTTTGAAAACCATCATCCCAAGTCGTAAAATGACTAAAAAATATTTGGGAGGTGAGAATGAATAAAGAAGATAAAACAATACAGGATTCCGTAGAGAAAGGCGAGTGGAAATCAGTTCGTGGAGCAAAAGGGAAAATAAATAAATATCAGGAATATGCCAAGGCGACATTTCGCAAAGATAGGAGAGTAAATATAAGGATATCTGAGAAAGACTTGGTTGGTATTCAGAAAAGGGCAGTAGAAGAGGGATTGCCTTATCAAACGTTGATGTCCAGTATATTGCATAAGTTTATATCCGGGCGACTCATTGAAAAGAAATCATGAAGATATAACAAGGCAGTTCCTTTAGACGATTGAAAGTCAATTATAATTCTCTGATTTTCTGAACTGAACCTTACAAGGCGTTGGAGGTTGAACGAGTACCAGCGGTGCTCTTTTTTGCTGGCAATGTTGTAAGAAGTGCAAATCAGTTTTAAGCATGTTTATAAGTTTCATGGCCTGCATCACTGATGCGGGGTTATCTCACAAAATAAATGTTATTGATATAATCATATATACGAATAGAAGAATGTACATTAAGTAAGAAATTCAACTGGTAGCATCAATTATAATGGAGAAGTAACTATGGAGAAAAACCGTGCAACAGAAATAATGTCGCAAGGCTACGCTTGATCAGAGGCTGTACTCCAGGCCGTGTGCCAGGAATTTGAGATTGATATAGAGAAGGATATCCTTTGCAGGATGGCTGTAGGCTTCGCCGGGGGCTTGGTAACACAGGGGCCGTCTGCGGTGCAGTCATAGGTGCCGTTATGGCTATCGGACTCAAACGAGGCCGTGCCGACTCTATGGAGAAAATGCTCAGCTCGTTGCCGCATCCCTAATCGTTTGGTGGAACCGCAAGGATATGTACTCCAAGGAGTCTTCAGTCAAAGAAGTCATTCCGAACAGAGAAAGAGCGACCTGAGAGCAATTACAGAAACAATGAAGCAACTACGGGCGGATATTTTTGAGGATATTGAGCTATTCTATGAAAAGGATCGCAGGCTGTAAAACGTCAACTATATTTCCTTTTGCGATAATTATTATTCCTTGGCATTGTCCATTATATTTTAATAGCTGTTCACTTCATCATTCGACATTCCTTGGTCATTGACCATCTTGACATTTCCCAGCTTTTAAACCTAAGGATAAATTCCTAAGAGTTATTTATGTAGGTTGCTTGTCAGCATCTGGTCTAATGGAGGACTTTGCTTCATGGATAATAACAGGAGTTGCTGCCATTCTTGCTGTCTTAATTGTAAATCTTGATTCCATTTCAGAATCTCAACAATCCCACCCTCTCCATCCCCCACTACTTAAAGAAATTATCATAAAAGCCGATATTTATAAGTAATCAGCATTTAGTAATCTCAGGCTATCCCCCGTGGAACAGCCTGAAATTACGATGCATTTTTAAAAAGTGTGGTTTAAATAGTGAAATTTTACCGAGTACTTACATTAATACAGCTGAAGCAGGTGTGTTGCAGACCACTCGTTCTGGCTATATTCCTGCTTTGCCTGACCTCACACTATGCTCAAGCCTCAGAGCTGCTTTATACAGTACAGACAGCCAGCTTTGAGGATAAAAGTGATGCGCACAAAGCCTATAGGGATATCATCGACCTTCTTGATGAGCCAGACCTTAACTATCTCAGGGTTGAGAATATCGGCAGGTATTATGCGGTCAGGCTTGGAGCTTTTGAGCGCTATGCCGGTGCCGTTAAGCTGCTTGAAAATGTGCAGGGTGTTTTGCCCTCTGCCTTTGTTATGGAGGCTTACATCAAGTATGAACGGCTCGTGCAGGTCCACGGAGAAGCGAAAGTTCCCCGTATTAATGTGCCTGATCTGCGGTTAAAGGATACTGAACTGGTATATACGATTCAGGCTGCCAGTTATGCAGGGCCAAAAGATGCCGGGAAATATTTTAAGAGTATCGGGCAGGCAATAAACAAGGAGGATCGTGATCTTCTCAGGATCGAAAAAATTGGAGATTATTACACAATCAGGCTTGGGCGTTTTGAGCGTTATGACGATGCGCGGGAAGGCCTTGCCTCTGTCAGGGACGCGATCCAAGGTGCATCCATCACTGAGGCTTATATAAAAGTGGAAAGAGTGGTTGCGCTTTATGAAAGTGATCGCTCTGACGAAGCTCCTGATATCGAGTACGATTATGAAGAAGTGGTCATGAAGGCGAAGGAAAGGCTGCGGAGCGGTGCTATAGATGATGCACTTGGTCTGCTGCAGAAATACACTGCTGATCATTTAAAGTACCCCGTTGCGGTTTCAGATTATATTGTCGGACTTGTCTGGCAGGAGAGATTCAGCGATGCGGTAAAGATGTACGAGGGACTTCCTGTCTCTTTTACGAAACGGGTTTATCTGATAAAAAATATATCGAAGGCATATTATGAGCTTCGGGATTTTGAAAAATCATTAGCCGGATATCAGGATGCTCACAAGGAAATGCCTTCAGACGGGGAAGTGCAGAAAGGTATTGTTTACAGCCTTCTAAGACTGGGCAGGTATGAGGACGGACTTGTAGCGGTCGAGAAGTTTATTGCCGGAAACCCCGGTTCTGTCGAGCTTGGCATTGCGAGGGCTGAACTGCTGCAGTTGCAGGGACAGTATGCAGATGCCCTGGCTCAGTATCGTGATGTTCCGGTTCAGAACAGGGCAGAGGATGATAAGGTACGCAGGCTGCGCAGAGGGCTTGTAGACTCACTTTCCGATGAGGATCGTAAGACCCTGACATATGCACTTTCCGAGCAGCATTGCGAAGGTGATCTGGAAGATATCGGGGATTACCTTTATTCACTTTCTCTGAACAGGGATTACGAGACCATAATCGATGTTGCTGATGAGAACGCGAAAATGTATGTCCCTGATATACAGGCACGGATAGCATGGGCTCATTTTAAATTCGGCAACACTGAAAGGGCTGAGAAGATATACCGCGATATAGTGGCTGAGACCCCGGAAATGGATGAAGCGCAGGTTGGGCTTGCTTACTGCTTCGCAAAACTGCAGAAGAAAGATGAGGCCTTTGAAATACTGGACAGGATGGTAGCGGAAAACCGCAGTATTCTGAATGTCAGGTTTGCAAGGGCATATGCCTTTGAACAGGCAGGCATGTTCTGGGATGCTGTAGAAGAATATGACCTTTTACTGAAACTGGCACCGGGGAACATTTCCGCTCAGAGGCTCAGATTCATGGCTCTCTCTGATTTAGGGGCTACCACTCATGCAGATGACCTTGCTCTGAAGAACATTCAGGATAATAAACTGCTTCGCGAAACATTCCAGGGTGACATGGCTGCTGACCGAATTATATGGAAGGAATTTCCGGTGGCAATTGCAATGTTGAAAACGCCGGTTGAGAAGAAGAATCTCCGGGCAAGGTATGACTATATTGTTGCCCTGGTTGAAAACTATGATATGCAGGAAGCGGTCAATCAGTACGAGGCACTTGTAGAGGAAAAGCTTGTGACTCCTCAGTGGGTGATGGAAAGCTCTGCATCAGCCTACCTGTATTTGGAAAAACCGCACAAGGCACTTGAACTATATGAAAGGGTGCTGGAAACTGATCCATGGTCCTATAACGCACGCATGGGCAGGTTTTATGTACTTCAGGAATTACGCCGCTGGGATGAGGCGCGGGCATTGCTGGAGGAGGTTGATCAGGAAGAGCCGGAGTTTTTTCAGAGAGGTCGGAACAGAGTCCCGAACTGGAGAAAGATGGAAATCGCCCTTGCAAAGGGTTGGCTCCTTACCTATGAAGACCGGTTAAAAGAAGGACAGCCCCATTTTGAGGGACTGCATGAGATGGCTCCAGAAAACACCAATATACGTTCCGGGGCCGCACATACATATTTGTGGAGAGGCTGGCCGAGGAAGGCACTTGAGGAGTTTCTGATTATCGAGAATCTTGACCCTAAAGACCGTGAGGCACAGGTTGGCAAAATTCACACCCTTAATCAACTTGCGTACAGGGATGAGGCACGTAAGCAGGCAGATGCCCTGCTGAAACGATATCCCAAAGACAAGCATGTGCAGTCACTGGTCAGGCAGCTTGAGCTGGAAGAGATGACAATGCTGGAGGCAGAGTTTGTGTTCGGTGGAGATGATGATGGCTTTCAGGGGATAAGCAGCAAGATAACCCTTACCGAACCGGTTACCCTTCATACAAACTTAAAGGCATACATGCTCTGGAATACTGCAGAGACAGAAGAACTGCGCAATCGTTTCCAGAGGGCAGGCGCAGGGGTTGAGCATACCCTGAATAGTTACCTTCGCTTTAAGCAGATGTTTTCATTTGATTTTAATACGGGCAGTGAGTTCGGCTCCTACAGCGAGATCTTTTATACTCCAGATGATTACTGGGAGATCCTTCTGTCCTATGACTCATTCAGTACGGACGTCCCGCTTCGGGCCCGTGTGTTTGATATAGAAGCGGATATGCTGAACCTTGATCTGGCCTATGTTGAGAGTGACTGGCGAACTTACAGCCTATCGCTTTCAAGAGAGGAATTCTCAGACGGTAATGAGAGACTCAGGGCATTGTTTGGTTATGAGCAGGGACTCTGGACGAGAGATAACTGGCGGGAAAGGATATTTCTGGATCTGGGGATATCAGAAAACAGCCGCAGCGATGCCCCGTACTTTAATCCTGACAGTGATTTCTCATTCTCGGTCACCCATATGACCGAGCACACGGTCAGACGTATATACAGAAGGGCCTTTATGTACAGGATTTATCTCACTGCCGGTGGTTATAAACAGGATGGTTTTTCCCTGGAGCCGATTGCTTCTCTGAGGTATGAACATGACTTTGAGATATCCGATACACACTCACTGCTTTACGGTGCAAGTATAGGTAGTCAGGCCTACGACGGTGATTCGGTGACCGGCTATACTCTGTATCTTAACTGGAGGCTGCTGTTCTGATGATAATAAGAATTATGATAATGCTGCTGTGTATGGTGATTCCTGCCAATGCCGCTACTTCCTCTGCTACGGCAATGAAGCCCGGTGAATTCCTTGTGCTCTGCTATCATGCGGTCCCTTTGAAGCCTGCTCCGGGAGATAACTACAGTATCTCGCAGAAGATGTTTGTCGAGCAGATGGAGTATTTGAGGACTCACGGATATAACCCGGTATCCTTTAAACAGATACTGGATGCACGGGAGGGCGTAAAGGCGCTTCCGGAAAAACCTGTGCTGCTGACCTTTGATGACGGGTATATTTCATATCATGACTTTGTTGTCCCTGTTCTTGAGGAACTGGGTTACCCCTCAGTTTTGGCAGTTGTAGGAAACTTTGTCGGGTATCCTCCGAAAGAATTGCCGGAGCCAATAATGAGATGGGAGCAGATAAGGGCGGTAAGTAAAAAGAAGCTGGTAGAGGTAGTCTCACACAGTCATGACCTTCACCGTGCGATTCAGTATACGTCTCAGGGAAATATTGCTGCGGCCGTGAATATACTTGCCTATGATCCGGTATCGAATGTATATGAGACAGAAGCTGATTACCGGAGCAGGCTGAATCTGGATTTTGAGAGACAGGATGAGATCTTTAAAAAAGAACTGGGCTTTTCTCCGGATGTAATGGTCTGGCCTTATGGGGCATTCAACGAGGTTAGTCTGGATATAGCGAAGCAGCATGGAATATTTTCTACATTTACCCTGCAGGCAGGATATGCGCATATTAATCGCCTTGACCGGTTAAACCGTGTGCTTGTTGAGAACACAAAGATACAGGAATTTATCCGGAATGTTAGAAACCCGCAGGGAGAACAGTATCCGGTGAGGGCGGTGCAGATCGACCTTGACCTGATCGTAAATCCTGATGATCCTGCAGAAACTGATGTAAACCTCGGAAAGTTGATTGACCGGCTCGTGGCTATGAAGGTTAATACAGTCATCCTTCAGGCCTTTGCAGATCCCGATGGTGACGGAGATGTTGATGCTGTCTATTTTCCGAATAGGGTCCTTCCGGTCCGTGCTGATATATTCGGCTGGGCTGCCCACCAGATAAAGATCCGTGATATGGCGGTCTATGCCTGGATGCCGACAATGAGTATTGTCCTGCCTGACAAGGCACAGAATGAACGACTGAGAGTGCGTGAATTTAAAGGCGGTGAGTCTGAACCGTCTTCTTCGTGGTATGGGCGTCTCAGTCCTTTCAGCCCGAGGGTCGCTGATATTATGGGAACTCTGTATGAGGATCTTGCGTCTCATGCACAGGTTGCGGGCATACTCTTTCAGGATGATGCCTACCTCAATGACTTTGAGGATTTCCACCCTGATGCCGTGGCCCGTTATGATAAGCAATTTGGGGGTGCTGTGAAGTCCCTGGCCGGTGAAGAGTCTGATATCGCAAAAGAGTGGTCCAGGTATAAGACGCAGGTGATAATAGATTTTACAGATGTCCTTAAGGGCAGGGTGCAAAAATACAGGCCGAACGCTCTTTTTGCCCGTAACCTCTATGCTGAGGTCATGGGAAATCCCCATTCAGAGCTGTGGTATGCGCAGAATTATGAAGCATTTCTGAATAGTTACGATTATGTGGTTGTTATGGCCTATCCAGGCATGGAAGAAGCAGTCAATCCGCTGAAATGGTTAAAAAAATTGACAGAAATATCAGGGAGATTAAAGGACGGGCGGAATAAGACCGTATTTAAGATACAGGCATATAACTGGAAAAAGGAGGTGTGGATAGATGATGGAGAGCTTCTCAGGGAATTAAGGGCGATACTTTCCTCTGGAGGCAGACATCTTGCGTATTACCCGGACAATGTTTTTGAAAACAAACCGGCGCTGGATACGATCAAGCTTGAGATGTCGACCAAAACATATCCTTTCCTGCCATGAAAGAAATATTCATATCAGCAATTCAGGCCGTTTGTGACTTTGTCTATCTCTATCCGCTCTTCATGAGCTTTGTCTGGATGATAGGGGCGCTCATATTTTATTTCAGGCTGGAGAGAAACAATAAGACCCTGCCGGAATTACAGGAGCATCCTTTCTTCTCTGTGCTTGTGCCGTGCCATAACGAACAGGATCAGTTAAGTGATACTGTCGCTCATCTGGTAGAGTTGAATTATCCAAATTATGAGATTATCCTGATAGATGACGGCAGCACTGACGATACAGCAGAGCATATACATGGATTTTGTAAACAGCATGATCGGGTCAGGGGAGTTTACCTGAAACAGAACCAGGGTAAAGCCACTGCGCTGAATGCAGGCTGTCTGGTTTCCAAAGGTGATTTACTTCTCACAATAGATGCCGATGCCTTGCTGGATAAGGAATGTCTGAAGTGGATGGCTCTGCAGTTTATTCAGAACCCGCGCGTAGGAGCCATAACAGGTAACCCGAGGGTTTTAAACCGGACAACTCTTCTTGGTAAAATTCAGACCGGGGAGTATGCCACCATTATAGGCTTTATAAAACGGGCACAGCGTATCCTGGGCAAGGTCCTGACCGTTTCCGGGGTAGTGGCTGCTTTTCGTAAGGAGGCTGTTGCATCGGTCGGATTCTGGGATACCGATATGATAACTGAGGACATCGATATAACATGGAAGCTTGAGAAACATTTCTGGGATATCCGTTTTGAACCGCGTGCGATTTGCTGGATCCTTGTTCCTGAAACTATCAATGGGTTATGGAAGCAGCGTGTCCGCTGGGCTCAGGGGGGAGTCGAGGTACTGAAGAAACATAATGACATAATAATGAACTGGAAACAGCGCCGATTATGGCTGGTGTATACCGAGTATGCATGCAGTATTCTCTGGGTGCTTGCGTTCTGGACCCTTATCATTTTATGGTTTGAACAGGCCGTTTTAAATGTGCCATTGCCGATACGCCTGATGCCGCCTGCTCCGCCTTTATGGAGTGGTTCGATTCTGGCATTTGTATGTCTTATGCAATTTGCACTCAGCCTGTATATTGACAGTCATTATGACAAACGAATATTCAGGTATCTTTTCTGGGTTATCTGGTACCCCTTTGTTTACTGGATGATAAATGCCTTTGCCGTGGTGATTGCCGTACCGAAAGCATTATTGAAGAAAAAGGGAACCAGGGCTATCTGGACTAGTCCAGATAGGGGTATAGAGACTCTTCAACGTTTAAAGGAGCATTAAGCTATGCCGGAAATAGAGATCAGAGACAATCCCAAATTTAGAAGTTTTTTCAGAAATGTTACAGAAATGACATTTACGGGTTTCGTCTGGGGGATATGGTTATACCTGTTGATGCCAGTGGTTAATATCATTTTATGGATACTTGGTATCAATGTTCTTAGTATGAGTATTTTTGAACAGGTTAACTATTCTGAGTTTTTGCATCTCATTCAAAAAATGGGATGGATTATATTGACCGTATTTCTGATTCTACGTTTATGGGCATTCTATAATTATGTCGCTTTTGGGAAAAAGAGCAAACGCAGAGCATCCAGTCTTGTAACGATAGAAAATCTCGCTGCGCAGTATGATATTCCGGTTGATAGAATCAGGGAAATGCAACAGCAGAAGGAAGTTCACTGGCAGGGACTGATTATGGTCGGCGAGGAGGAGTTGATAGCAGATTGAATGCTGTACTAACCCACCTTAACAACCATTACAGGGCATTTGGTGTGTCCGATAACCCTTGATGTTACACTGCCCATAAAAAGACGTTTCAGTCCGGTTCTGCCGTGGCTGCCCATGACTATCAGTCCTGCTTTGTTTTCTTCCGCAAAATCGATTATCTCCTCGTAGGGCTGTCCGCTTTTTACAAATATCTCTGCCTGAACGCCTTCTTTTTCTATCTCGTCTTTCAGTGTCTCAAGATATAATGAGGTCTTATCTATCATCCTGCCCGTAAGGCCCGTGGCCTGGGCTTCATATTCTTCTGATACATCGGAGACACTCAAAACCTTAAGGACGCTTCCGTGGTCCTTCGCCAGTTTGATCGCCTCATCAATGGCTGCATCGCTGAATGCGGATCCATCTGTTGCTATTACAATTGTCTCCCATTTTATTTCACCTTCTTTGGGAATAACCAGTACCTTGCCATTGAAATGACCGATGATATTATTTGTCTCACTACCCATTAAAATTCGCTCGAGTCCTGTCATGCCGCGTCTTCCCATAACAATAAGGTCAGAGTTTTCCCGTTCCGCAACGGCTATTATCTGCTCGTGAATCTCCCCCTCCTCCAGACATAAAAGCGGTTCAATATTTTCCTGCTTTGCAATCTCTCCAGCAGTTTTTAGAAAGGTTTCTCCCTGCTTTTTTACAAGAGCGACAAGATCAGTAGTCACGCTTTCGTGAAAGTCTGCTTGTGGAGGAGGCGTAACAGTGACTATTACAAGTGAACTGCTGTAGTCTTGAACCAGTTTTAGTGCCTGGTTAAGGGCCTGAGTGCCAGCATCTGAACCATCGCATGCGACTACAATTTTATTGTAATGACTCATGTAGATTAGCTCCTGTGTAGATAACACTTATATCTGGTATCAGTGTTTGTATTTAAGCGGAAAGTGTTCATGTGTATTTTTAACTCTTTCCTTAAAATCAAATTTATACTTTGGATCAAGCTTTTCATTGAAGGGGCTTTCTTCGCCATGACATTCAAGGCAGTTATTATTTGTCTCACTTGGGAGGATCAGACCTGCTGCCTCTACCTCCGCCAGAGTGAATTTCTTATTCTTTTTCATGATTACTCTGAAATCACCCCCTGGACCGTGACATCCTTCGCATTGAACATTAATTAATTCTGGAGTCTGCTCCAGACTTACAAAGCCGCCGGGTTTTCCGTATCCGGTAGTGTGGCATTTCAGGCATGCGGGGTCTGAGGTGTAGTCTTTTGCCGGGTCGAGTCCTGCCTTTATTTTTTCCTCTCCCTTGATTCCTGCCTTAAGGTTTTCGAAGCTTTCTGCCATTCCGGTCTCTAACCAGGACTTATACTGCTTTATATGACAGGTCTTACATTTTTTTGCACTGACGTATTCTGCTGCGGCAGTATAACCCGGTATTAAGGTTATCAGGAATATTGCGAATAAAGCAGATTTAATATATTGCTGCATAACGATTCCTCCATTTTTATACAGATAAGTTTATAAATAATATGTGCATCTTGCTCTCAGTAGGGAATTGTATCAAAGTTTAAGAACGCTGGCAAGCCGGTCAGGGCATAAGGCCTGCTCTTTTTACATCCTCAATAGTATCTATATCAAATAGTGTATGTGTCAGGTCATAGGTGTATCCATACTTCTCCGCCTGCCTGAGACTTTCAGAAAGTGTCTGATTAGAAGACCATGTCACATCCTTAAAAACCTCGCATATCAGTTTATTCATTCCTACGAGATAGTAACCACCATCCTCAGCCGGTCCGAATACAAGGTCATTCTTAGTTAATTTATTGAAAGAGTCTGTGATGATTTCGGGTGTCAGGCCCGGTATATCTGCACCTACGAGAGTCGCCCTTTCATAACCGGAGCTATATACGTGCATAAAGGCTTCAAGCATGCCCTCACCCAGACCTCTATGATGCAGAGGTATAAGGTCAAGGTTGAACCTCAGGAAATAATGATCTGATTCTGCTGGAGCGAATGCTATGAATGTATCAATTCCGGGAATTGATGAAAGTCTCTCAATTGTGCTGTAGAGCAATTTAATGTATAACTGAAGCCTGGCATTATCGGACATAACTCCCTTGAGCCTTGTTTTGACATTGTCAGACTCCGGGTACTTGGCGATTATGATGAGGGCATTTTTAGACATTGGCAATATTATACATGGATAAAAGGATGTGGTGTGTAATTTTTATCTCGTATCCCTGTAATGGCGGATGAGCTTTGCGGGGTCAACTTTTATAAAGCTATAGAGGAAAGCTATTACCCAGTCACGCAGTGTAGTGTATATCGGGCCTTCTTTCAGCCACCTCCGTGGTGAAGCTGATATGGAGGGACTGATGAATACGATTTCCCCTTTTTTTCTGAGCTTGCGTGATATCTCAATATCCTCCATCAATGGAATATTCGCAAACCCTCCAATATCCTCAAAGGTGGTCTTTCTGAGAAACATTCCCTGATCGCCGTAAATCATTCCCGTAAGTTGCGCCCGTATATTGGCCATGAACTCTACCAGTCTGTAAAAGCGCCCGGTATGCTTAATGCCGAGGTAAAAACCACCGGCTGCAACGGAGCTTTTCGCAAGAGTAGTACGAATAAGGCTGTATGCCCGCTCAGGCAGGATACAGTCCGCATGCAGAAATAGTAATATAGTTCCGCTCGCCTGTTCTGTACCGTAGTTCATAACGCTTGCACGGCCGCTTAGAGTGGTGAAAAAGTTATCAGTATATAGCCGTGCGATCTCTGCAGAGTTGTCTGTACTGCCTCCATCGACAATGATGAGTTCTTCATTTTCACTTAAGGAGAGGCTGTCAAGTGTGCTTTGGAGGATTGCAGCCTCGTTGAAAACCGGCATGATGATGGATATCATTTCTGTTTTCATAGTTTCTATTTTAGCGGTATATAAAATGAGTTCATGCGTTATTATACACTCATGTTATTGTGTAATGTGCTGTGATACTGGTCATGTGATATGATACCGGTCATATTGCTTTGCAGTGTGTGATGATAAAGTACTGACAGTTAAATGAATAAATCTAATCTTAATAAAATTATCATAGTCTTAGTAATAATTGGAATCATTACGGCCTTTAAATTGCTGGGCCTTGGTGATTATTTTTCTCTGTCGTATATCAAGGAATCACAGCTAAGATTCCAGGAGATGTATGCTGCAAACAGCGGTATGGTCATTGCTGCATACATGGGTATATATATTGTTGTGACAGCGCTGTCCCTTCCCGGCGCTGCGGTTATGACCCTGGCAGGCGGTGCCTTGTTCGGACTTGCTGCAGGTACGCTCATTGTTTCTTTTGCAAGTACGATAGGGGCGACACTGGCCTGTTTTGCGGCCCGGTTTATATTGCGTGACTGGGTGCAGGGGAAGCTTGGTGATAAGTTGAAAACGGTCAATGAAGGCGTTGAGCGGGAGGGGGCATTATATCTCTTCACCTTAAGGCTGATTCCTGTATTTCCGTTCTGGCTGATAAATCTTGGGATGGGGCTTACAAAAATGCCTCTTAAGACGTTTTACTGGGTATCGCAGGTCGGCATGTTTGCCGGCACTATTGTATTTGTAAATGCCGGTAAGGAACTGGGGAAGATTGATTCCCTCTCCGGTATTCTTTCACCTGCATTACTACTCTCATTTGTGCTGCTTGGACTATTTCCCATAGTGACAAAAAAACTGATGACCTTGTATAAAAAAAAGAAGGGCATATCTTAACCACGCAAAAAATATGAAGGGGGCTATGCATGTCTGATTATGATTACGATATAGGAGTACTTGGCGGCGGCGCTGCAGGGCTTACAGTGGCTTCGGGAGCGAGTCAGTTCGGTGCTAAGACTATTTTGATAGAGAAGGAAAAAGCACTCGGAGGTGATTGTCTGCACTTTGGCTGTGTGCCTAGTAAGACCCTTATCAAGACGGCTCATGTCTATCATCAGATGAGGAATGCAGCGAAATACGGCCTGCCTGCTCATGATTTAAAGCCGGTGGATTTTCGGGCAGTGGCCGCAAGAATTCAGGGCGTAATTGATGAGATCCAAAAGCATGACTCTGAGGAGCGGTTTTGTAAACTCGGGGTAAAGGTAGAGTTTGGGGATGCGGTCTTTACTGATGAGCATACTGCAGATGTAAACGGGAAATCTTATACTGCTAATAAATGGGTGATTGCAACGGGTTCATCCCCTTCTGTGCCTCCTGTTGAGGGACTGGATAAGACTCCATATCTGACCAATAAGGAAATATTCTCTCTGGACAGTCTTCCTAAGTCATTAATTGTTATAGGGGCCGGTCCTATCGCAATTGAGATGGCCCAGTCTTTCTGCAGGCTTGGATCAAAAGTATCAGTTATTCAACGAAGCGGTCAGATTCTCAGTAAAGAGGATAAAGACCTGGCTGACATAGCAATGCATGTAATGGCAGCAGAGGGGATAGAGTTTTATCTTGAGGCAGCCATTGAAAAAACTGTAGATCATGGTAAAGAAAAGGAAGTGGTTATTAAGAAAAAGGACGGCAGTACGCTTAGTTTGAAGGCTGAGCAGATCCTTGTGGCCCTTGGGAGACAGGTTAATGTTGAGGGAATGGGTCTTGAGGCGATATCGCTGGATTATGATCGCAAGGGCATTAAGGTTGATGAAAAAATGCGCACAAATCATAAACATATTTATGCAGCTGGTGATGTGACCGGGATGTACCAGTTTACACATGCTGCGGGATATGAGGGCGGGGTCGCGCTAAGTAATGCAATACTGCACCTTCCTAAGAAAGCCAATTATACAAATCTGCCGTGGTGTACTTATTCAGATCCTGAACTGGCAAGTATTGGAATGAATGAAAAGAGAGCAATAGAGGCTGGTATTGAGTACAAGGTCTGGACGGAGGAATTTAGAAACAATGATAGGAGTCTTGCCGAAGGCGAAGAGAATGGAAAGATAAAGATGCTGCTTGATGGTAAGGGTAATCCGATAGGGATGCAGATTCTCGGACCTCATGCAGGCGAGTTGATCAGTGAATGGGTGGCTGTAATGAACGGGGGAATAAAGCTTTCCACTATTGCCTCGGCAGTGCATCCATATCCGAGTTTGTCAGAGATCAATAAAAAAGTCGTAGGTAATTATTACTCAGGTAAGATATTTTCAGAAAAGGTTCAGAAGACACTTAAGTTTTTCTTTCATTTTAAGGGAAGGGCATGTTAGAGGTCATGATGGACACAGGGTTAAGTGGAGGAAATATCGATGAGTAAGATAACGGAAAAAGAGGAGTTTATAAAGAAATATTATGGTGAAACTCTTCAGCGTACGGATGATCTGCAGACTAGCGCCTGCTGCTGTAGTGATGATCTGCTGCATCCGCTCATAAAGGAAATATCTGCTGAGATTAATGATGAGGTTCTGGCAAAATATTACGGCTGCGGTTCCCCGATACCTCCCGCCTTGGAAGGTGCCACCATTCTGGATCTCGGTTGCGGTACGGGTAAGGATGTGTATATAGCTGCAAGACTTGCAGGACCCGAGGGCTTTGCGATTGGTGTAGATATGACAGAGGAACAGCTTGAGGTTGCAGACAGACATCTTGCCGGTCAAATGAAGACGTTTGGTTATGATAAGCCTAATGTTAAGTTTATAAAGGGTTATATTGAAGATCTCAGTGTGCTTGGTTTAGAGGATAATTCTATAGATGTTGTTATATCTAATTGTGTCTTTAACCTTTCGCAAGACAAGGAAAAGGCACTAAAAGAAGTGTTCCGGGTGCTGAAGCCAGGAGGGGAATTATATTTTTCTGATGTGTTTTCAGGAAGACGGATACCAAAAGAGATTTCTGATGATCATCTGCTGCACAGTGAGTGTCTGGGCGGGGCGATGTACACCGAGGATTTTCGCAGGCTGATGCGGAATTTAGGCTGCATGGATTTTCGGATAGTTGCGCAGAAGAGGATCAGGCCCGGTAATGCCGTTATAGAAGCAAAGTTAGGTATGATTGATTTTTATTCCATTACAGTCAGGGCATTTAAGCTCGAAACGCTGGAGGATATTTGTGAGGATTATGGTCAGGTAGCGGTTTATAGAGGGACCATTCGCGGTTATCCTCATTACTTTGATCTTGATGACCATCACCGCCTCATTACGGGTAAACCCATGCTTGTATGCGGCAATACGGCTTCTATGCTGCAGGAGACCAGATATGCCCCTCATTTCAGGGTCTCAGGTGACAGGTCTGTGCATTACGGACCTTTTAATTGTGCGCCTGCATATTCAAAAAAGGATGAAGGCAGCGACAGCGGCGGGGCCTGTTGTTAGTGAATATATTGAGAGCTATTTTTTTTATCTGATACAATAACCCTATGCTGGATATTGTCAAAAAACATCTCTCCAAAGCAAAGAAGATTCTTGGTGAAAATTGGACAGGAACGTATACGCTTCCTTCTGGAGCACTTTATCCCCATCAGTGGAATTGGGATTCCGGCTTTATTGCTATTGGTTATTCTCATTACGATACCAAACGGGCTATAAGGGAAATCAGCAGCCTCTTTGATGCACAATGGGCAAACGGAATGATTCCCCAGATCGTGTTTAACAGGAAAAAGCTCGGACAATATTTTCCCGAACCGGACTTCTGGAAGACCGAATTATCCCCGCATGCCCCGGCAAACCATCTGACTTCCGGCATTACCATGCCCCCGATTCACGCCGTTTCTGTATTGAGAATATATGAAAATGCCCATAACCCGCAGGATGTCATGCCTTTTTTGAGATTGATATATCCGAAGTTGCTTGAGTCTCACAGGTTTCTCTACCGAGAGAGAAACTATAATGAATCAGGGCTGATATATATCCGCCATCCTTGGGAGTCTGGGATGGACAATGCGCCTTCATGGGATGCGGTTATGGAGGGACTGGATTTTTCAGCAATCAAACTTCCTGACTATAAGCGAAAGGATACTGAAAGCTCTGTCTCTGCTGAGATGAGGCCGACCAAAGAGTATTATGACTATTTTGTTTATTTGCTGGAACTCTTTAAAATGGCACGTTACGATGAAAAAACAATAGCTGAGGATTGCCCATTTATGGTTTGCGGTCCGTTGTTTAATGCAATATTATGCGCCTCAAACGAGGCATTGATTAAATTAAGTGAGATCCTGCACGAGCCTTATAAGGAGATAGAGGAATGGTACAGCCTGACTGCAGGTTCTGTGCGAGATAAATTGTACAACAGTGAACGCGGGATATTTGATGCATTGAATATTCATGCGAATGCTCTGATAAATCTGGATACCGCTGCCGGCTTTACTCCCCTTTTCGGGGGAGCTGCATCTTCCACTCAGGCTGCAAGAATATATGAATACCTGAACTCTAAAAGTTTTTGTGCACTTCATCAGGGTAACTGTTTTACGATCCCGAGTTATGATACGCAGAAGCCTGATTTCCGCCGGGAGAATTACTGGCGCGGCCCTGTCTGGATAAATATTAACTGGATGCTGATGCAGGGCCTAAGGAGATATGGGTTTCATCAGCGGGCTGATTCACTGGCACGCAATATTATGGAACTTCCTATGAGGTTCGGCTTTTATGAGTACTTTGATTCACTGGACGGACGCGGATACGGGTCTGAAAATTTTTCCTGGTCAGCCGCGCTATATATTGATACAGTGTATGAGACATATATAAAAATCGGTGCAGGAGGTGCTGCGATGAAGAGGGCTATTATGCTGAAGGAAATGGTAATTAATGGACGGGAGAAGCCAGGGGATATCACTGGTATTGAGATATCTCAGGAGATGCTCAAGGCGATCAGAAATATAAAGGCAGAATACTACACAGCCGAGGGTAATGTGGACTATGAATCGATAAAGCATTCTGATTCATATAAAGAGTATAAAGTGATTGCCGCCAGTTTGAGAAATTTTGACCCTGCGTTACTGATAACGGAAAATGAACGGCTGGCATTCTGGATTAATCTGTATAACACCATTGTGGTGGATGGGATTATCGAGACCGGAGTAAAGGAATCTATCAGAGAGGCAGTCGGCTTTTTCTCAAAGGTAAAATACGATGTAGGCGGCTATCACTTTTCACCCGATGATATAGAACACGGGATTTTAAGGGCGAACAGCCGCAAACACGGTCACGTATTCCGGCATTTCGGAATAGGCAGCGAAAAGAAAAAATTTGCACTCCATAGGGTAGACCCCAGGGTGCATTTTGCTTTAGTATGCGGCTCCCGGTCATGTGCACCTATTAGATATTATACTGCGGAGGGGATTGATGAAGAATTGGAACTGGCCGCTCAAAACTTTATAAACAGTTCTGAGGTTATTCTCAGTCCTGAGGAAAACAGGGTCTCTGTTTCAGAAATGTTCAAGTGGTATGAAATTGATTTTGGTGGACACGAGGGTGTTCTGGGTTTTATAGAAAAATATATTCTCGATGATGACAAAAAAGAATTCCTTGCTAAAAGTGCTGGCAGGATAGATGTAGAATATCTATATTATGACTGGAATCTTAATAAGTAACATTGGCTGTTTGATTTTTATGGAGATTTGAAATGAATAAATATATTTTATCACTCACTTTGTTGATTGTTTTGTTTGCTGCAATGAATCTGCCCGCTGAAAACAGTGCGACTTTTTTTCGGGAGGAATTTGATGATCTTGAAAACTGGAAACCTCTTCATTTTCCCAAGATTGAAGCCCATACAAAATATTTAATCGAAAAGGAAGTGAATGGAAATGTACTGAAGGCTGAAAGTTCTTCCTCTGCTTCAGGATTGATATTTAAAAAAGAATTTGATGTGTTTGAGTTTTCAAAAGTCAAGTGGCGCTGGAAAATAGAGCATGTCTTTAAGACTGGAGACGCGACCAGTAAAAAGGGTGATGATTATCCAATTCGTATTTATATCATCTTTAAGTACAATCCTGATAAGGCCTCGCTCGGCAAAAGAATCAGGTACGGTATTGCTAAGGCTATTTATGGTGAATATCCCCCGGACAGCAGTCTGAATTATATATGGGCTAACAAAGAGCATGATAAGAAATATCTCCCGAATACCTATACTTCAGCAGCCATGATGAGAGTTATGCAGTCAGGGGATGAAGGTGCCGGTAAGTGGTTTGAGCATGAAGTTAATATCATAGAGGATTATCATGAGGCATTTAAAGAGGATCCTCCTGCTGTTGCCAGCCTGGCTATTATGAGTGATTCTGATAATACGGGGGAGAGTTCATCGGCGTATATTGATTTTATTGAGGTGTTCAGGTGATTGTTTAGAAGGGCAGGGCACAGGGTAGGGCGGTCGAGTCGACTAAACTCCAGCGCCGAGACCCTACAGTAAGGAATTAAACTCTTCGACGGAAATCCCTGCTTGACGGATAAGTTTTCTGAGGAGTCCCGGGCCAAGTTCTTTGTGCTGGGGAATGGATAATGTCCAATGATAGTCAGGCTTGGTCATCATTACATGAGACCCCTTCTGTCGGGATACTGTCCAACCAATTTTTTGAAATATACGAACGGCTTCAGCGCCGGAACACAGCTTTAGCTGATCACCCATTAGATGGCGATTTCAATAAAATTGGCGGGATCAACAGTAGATTTTGATTCCATAACTTCCAGCCATCCTTCGATGGCTTCCCTGATATTAGCAAGTGCATCATCACGGGATGTACCCTGTGAGAGGCATCCCGGGAGTGCAGGAACCTCAGCCGTATAATACCCTGCTTCGTCTTTTTCTATGATTATATGTAATTTCACAAGTTTCTCCGATCAATGCATTCGTTAATAATTCAATTTACCATATAGGTTGAGATGTGTCAAAGCGTTATTAAGTAGGGACACTTCACTATGAATGTCAGGGCGGTCGAGTTGACTAAACTGCAGAGCCGAGTCCCTACAGTTCTAATTTGTTCAACATAATACAACCGTCATCCAATGAGTTGTGGGAAGATGACAGATGGTGAATGAATATTCTGCCCTTTGGCTAATATGCCTGTCATTCCGGGCTCGATCCGGAATCCCCTGTTATAACTTGGGATCCTGAACTAAATTCAGGATGACAACTGGCTGAATCAGGGTTCATTGCTCTCCACTGAAGGTTTCTGACGGGTTTTAAAGGTTTGGGCAGGCACAGGGACCTGCCCCTACAAATTTAAACCTGTTCAATACAGTACAACAGTCATCTTTCTACTTGAATTCAAGATTATGGAATATTAGATCGCTGTCAACTTGTTCAACATAGTCCCCCCTGTAGACTTCAGGATTTTCATTCAGGAAAAAGGAAAGAGAAATGATTACTGTCTGAGGCCCGGACGGCTGAGTTTAATCATTTCCCTTTTTCCTGAATGATAATCCGTCTCGGAAGTCTACCGCGGGGTGCCCTTCTTTGATTCCTTCTTGGGCATGCAAGCGAATGCTGCTTACTGTCTTGTCAGTAAGCTATCCAATTAAGTAAATACTCCTTTCATTTAAACCATCCTTCAGGATGTGTTTAAAAATTCGCCGCTCGGGGGCGAGTCCCCGTATGTAAATAGATCATTCTATATTGAAAAAAGACGGTTATTGAGTATGGGGACTCGCCCCCAAACGGCGAGTTACTCATTTGCTCGGCCAAATCAGTAACCAGCAAAGGCCGCCCTACGAATCCTTCCGAGACGTTCCGTTCAGTCAACCTCCGGTATATTAATTCAAACTCGCTACGCTCAAACACGAATTAATATTTAACCCTGCGGTCTCCTTCTCTACACTGAAGGTTTCTGACGGGTTTTGAAAGGCAGGGCGCGGCAGGGCCGAGCCCCTACAGGTTGCAACTTGTTCCATCCTTCATTTTGACCAATTTACGATATACATTATTTTAGTCTTGACTAATTTACGATATATCGTATAAATTACAGATATGAAACGTATATATGATCTAGTGTTTGAAGATCATTTCAAGAATAATAATCAGATAGCCTTTATTGTCGGACCTCGTCAGGTGGGGAAAACTACAACCTCATGCTCTCTAAAAAAAGAGATTTATTATCTTAACTGGGATAATCTGGATGACAGAGAGCTGATCCTTAAGGGTCCGAAGGCGATATCGGAATCAGTTAACCTTGCACTTTTAAGAGCCCATCCTCCTATGCTAGTATTCGATGAAATTCATAAGTATTCGAAATGGCAGGTTTTTCTTAAAGGGTTTTATGATACCTATAAAGATAAATGCAATATCGCGGTAACTGGCAGTTCAAGTATGGACACTTATCGGCGCGGCGGGGACAGTCTTATGGGCAGATACTTTACGTACCGAATGCACCCCATTACATTAAGAGAAACAAAGACCAGTAAACTGTACCCTGAAGATTCGGATAGAGAGCTGTTTCTCCCGATAAAAACCGATACGCTGACCTTATCAAATCTTCTGGAATTTGGGGGATTTCCGGAGCCGTATATAAAGGGTACCAGGGCGTTTTATAATAAATGGATCCGTCTGCGTCTAGATCAGCTTTTCAAAGATGACATCAGGGACCTTTCCAGGGTTCAGGAAATTGATCAGCTTTATATTCTCGGAAGGTTGTTGGCCAGACAGTCCGGCCAGTTGATGAGTTATACCTCGCT
>JADHUV010000075.1 GCA_016784355.1 Nitrospira sp.
GTACCATCTCCACCGGGAAACCTTAATACGGAAACACCTGCATCCTTTGCAAGCTGAATTATCTCCTTAACCGGCTCTTTTTTTATCGGGTCCCAGGCTCCTGCACCATAATCCATCAAAACATATGAGTGAGGAACGTTCGTACGATATGAAGCTTCATCATAACCAAGAAAATTATTACCAAACACCTTTTTATTGACTACGCCTTCAATTTCATTGTAGTAAACATTAATAATACTATCCTCAGCTTTAACATCGACCGGCAAAGCAAGAAAAGCTGACATGCATATTAGAATCAGAATAATATATCTAACCACTCTTACTCCGGCTTCCCAGACATATACCAGCAAGAGCGCAATACGTAAACATCGAGCCAGCTATGTTGAGTCCATTGCCCATTGTATATATAAATACAACAAAAATAAACGAAGACAGCCCAAGCCATAAATTTCTTAACTCAATATCACTTGATTTAAGTCCCCTTAGTATAAACAGAATAGAAATACATGAGAGAAGAGCGGCCATAAATAGTGTTCCAACTACTCCAAGTTCTGCAAGAGAGTACGGCCAAAACTGATCTAAGGTATCCGTTGTCGCACGATTTGGCGTGAAATTATACTTTTCGTACAAAGGAGAATCAAAAGTCTTTGCAACAGGTCCTCCGAACATGCCTGGACCGGCGCCAACTATTACATGATCCTTCCAAACCGTAAGCGCTCTTTCTTTTGCGTATATCCTGTAATGCACACTGTACGGGTTATACTCACCCTGCTGATTTTTTACAGGCATCTCCGTTACATCTGCATCAGGCTCATGCTGAAAACAGAACATCATAATAATAAAAGGTACGGCTATCAACACATGAAACCACTTTCTTTTCCAGACACCCCAAACACCAGCAAGAAAAACAAATGCAACATAAACAATTCTTGAAACACTGGTAAATACACCTCCAATAAGTGCAATAACTGCCAAAGGGGAAGCCTTCTTTTTATAAGAAAGATATACTGTCAAAATCAACAGACTATACACCCCCATGACATTAGGATGAATAGTCAATCCGGACGCCCTGTAAAGCCCGCATCTCCACATAACGCTGAAGTATGCAGCATTGTGTTTCATGGGAAGTTTACGCCACAAATAATTGTCAACATCAAGCATATCCCTATTTAATATATAAACAGAAAAAAGCGCCCATACTTCCTGCAAAACAGCAACTGCGGCAATGATAACACCAATAACAAACAAGGCCCTTATCACCTTCTTAATGTAAACCTGCTCAGTAAAAAAAGCTGCAAAAAGATAAATAACAATAAAGTTCTTTACGTGGTCAAAAAGACCTATCACAGTATTGAATAAAGGATTTCCGTTTACAAACCCGGAAACCATACCGCTTATAATCAGAAGAACAAAAGGAATAGTGATAATCCAGTGAACTTGATCAAGACTGCTTCGATTTTTTAAAAGCTGCGTTGCCGCCAGAGGCAGTAATAGTAAAATAATCACTTCATCGAGGTAACGGATTATTTTGGACCATCCAGCGGGTAAACCCATCTCAATAAGATTAAAAAAAGGGACAAAAATCAAGAATCCCAGAAGCACTGATCTCATATATGAAGTATAACTTTCTGTTTTTTCCATAGTACTGTCCATCATAAAGTTTCAGCTAAGAAACGTCTTCTCTTTTATTCGACATCATCATGTTATTAAAATTAGTTACATGAAAACAGGCAATTAATAATCAATAAATTATTTTTTTACAGAAACAATGTTGGAGTACAGATCAATTAATTTTTCATAGTGAACAGCTTCACTCATAGATTCCTTATAAAATTCATAAGCTTTATCACCCATCTCTTTTGCAATATCCGGATTATTAACCAAAAAAGTTATTTCTGAGCTTAGCTCCTCAACATCCCCCCGCTGAAACAGCAAGCCTGTCTCTGTATCCTTGATCAACTCCGGGATAGGCCCGAGATCAGTACCGATAACCGTCTTATGACAAGCAAATGCCTCCAGTATTGCAAGCCCGAAAGTTTCATAACACTCTGAAGGAAACACAATAAATAATGACCGATTGATAAGGTTAACCACCTCATCATGAGTGACATGGCCCAAAAACTGAATCCTGTCTTCAGCTCCCCGCGACTTGACATAAGATATAAATTGTTCCTTTAAAGGTCCGCCCCCTGCAATTTTAAGCGTAGACACGCCGCTCTTGATAGCAGCATTAATTAAAGTCTCCACACCTTTCTCACTCGACAACCTGCCTACATAAAGATAGTAGTCTTCAGGCTCTACCTGCGCTGGCTGAACTCCTAAATCCGTATAATTAGAAATATGAGAAATTTTTTCTCCAGGAAATCCATATTCAATTAGTTTATCCTTGAGAAAGACACTCGGTGCAATAAACGAATCAATAAGACTGTTGACCCTTGAGAGCCTGTGGACGGTTGTCTCTATCGCGGCCATGGTGCTTGCAGCAAAAGAATTCTTCTTGCATCGTTCAAGAGGTGGCCAGTAATACCTGTTTTTCTTACATTTTTCACAAATTCTGCCGTTACTCATAAAAGAGGTATTAGGACATATAAGAGTGTAATCATGGAGAGTCCAGACTATGGGTACCTTTTGACTATTAAGCGTATGAAAGACCGAAGGAGTAATGTGATGGTGAATATTCTGCAAGTGAGCAAGATCAGGTTTTTCCTGTTTTATCAGTTCTTCAAGGCGCCTTTTTGCTTCAAAGGAATAAATCGTTCTACTTATCACCTTCATACCCGAATAAAGCGTAATATGTTTCACTTCTTCATCATAATTGATATAACTGACAAAATATTTTGAGTCAGGTGTATCAAAATTCCGAGGATGATGCATGGAAAATACAATTACCTTATGACCATGCTTTTCCAGTAAATTTTTAAGCGCAAACGTATAAATACAGTCCCCGCCCCTGTCATAGTAAAAATTATTAAGCAGGAGTATTTTCACTTATTGACCTTCGCACTCTTTGCAATTACGGTTTCGTATATTTCCATGAGCATCTCACAGTGTCTATCAGGAGAAAGATTTTCTTTCACAATCTCCCTGGCCTTCCTGCCCATCTCTTGTGCCTTCTCCGGATGATTGACAAGAAACCTGATTTTCAGTGCAAGATTTTCAACATCCCCGGGTTTATAAAGAAGTCCGGTATCCCAGTTCTTCACAATTTCAGGGATACCGCCTATTCGTGAAGCAACCACTGTCTTACCGCAGGCAAATGCCTCAAGCAGAGCATAGGGAAAATTTTCATACCACTCAGACGGCAGCACAACAAAACTGCAGTTTTCAATTAGATTTATTACTTCTTCATGGCTGATATGCCCCAGGAACTCCACCCACTCCCGCCCGTTTTCAGCATCAACATAATCCTCCATTTCCTGCTTTAGCTCACCATCTCCAAGAATCTTTAAGCGGCCGGATTTTGACAAAATGGCTGCATCTATCAAAGTCCTGATCCCCTTTTCCTCAGCTAATCGTCCGACATATAGATAATAATTAGAGTTGCCAGCAGATTCAGCAATAACACCTACACTGGTAAAATTGTTTAAGCATTTAATTCTATCGGCATCAAAACCATACTCAATAAGTTTCTGTCTCAAAAATTCACTGGGAGTCAAAAACATATCTACTAAATCATTTACACCAAGCAATCTATGCGATATCGTTTCCATAGCGGCCATCGCACTGGCAGCAACAGAATTTTTCTTGCATCTAGAGAGGAAAGGCCAATAATACTTTCTTTTCTTGCACTTTTCACAAATCTTACCGTTACTGATGAACGACGTATTCGGACAAATCAAGGTGTAGTCATGCAAAGTCCATACAATAGGTATCCCGTGTTTTTTCAATGCATAAAAAATAGACGGGGTAATATGGTGATGTATATTCTGCAGGTGTGCCACATCGGGCTTTTCTGCTAAAATAAGCTCCTCAATTTTTTGCCTCGATTCAGAGGAGTACACTGCTCTGTTGAGCACCTTCAGTCCTGATGAAATATTTTTCCGGGCAACCTCTTCCACATAATTTATATAACTCACAAAGTATTCTGAGTATTCAGAATCAAAGTTTTTTGGATGATGCATTGCAAATTGCACGACCTCATGCCCCCTGCTCTCAAGAGCATCCTTAAGCGCAAACATATACGTGCAGTCGCCACCGCGATTGTAATAGAAATTATTAACCAGTAAAATTTTCATATTTCATATTTACTCGACAGTTCATCAAAACAACTTTAACTGACAAATCTCATTTACTATATTTAGGTTTGATATTTATTTTAACAGTTACAGGTCTGTTTTTTGTTGTTTTTTAACCAATTGCACTGCTGATACTAATAATGCAAAGATAAACCATATAAATTGCTGAAAATTTGAATACCTCTGCCAGGGTATCTTAATTTCATCTATCAAGAAAACCACAGTAGCGCCGAACAGCATAATCAAAGCATGAGAAACAATCGGAGACTTGCTCTCTTTCAGTGCTTTATATCCACTGACAATTAATTGTATAAAAAATGACATTGCAGCTATGAAACCTACTATTCCAACATTAAACAAATAATATAAGTACATACTGTGCGGGTCCATGAATATGCGTAACTTTCCAATAGAATATGGCCCATGGCCAATAAAAGGTTTGTTCATTATGCCAGGAATAATCTGAGACCACACGCGACTCCTCGTGTCCGGAACACCACCCTCAATTTTTGTTCCTGCAAAGCGATCATAAAGCACACCGAAAAGCGGCAGATAATCCTTCAGCAGCAATAACAACGCAAAGAAAAAGACACCTAAAAAAGCAAAGATAACTAGATTTTTACCGGCATTTACATGCTTATGTGCTATAAACATGACGATAAAAATACCTGCAAACATGGATACAACGCCACCTCTTGTACCGGTTGAAATAAGGGCGAAAAGAGTCAATACAAAACACAATATATAAAGTACGCGTTTCAGGGAATGTTTTAGAAGCTGAATACGAAAATACTGAATAAGCCCGTTTATAGCAAAAAATTCTGCAGCCATCTCGTAATCAAAACCAAATGTTCCTGACACCCTGATGTGCGCCCTACCCTCATACTTCTCTGCAAGATTCACAGCCTTCGACGCAAAAATATGCAGAACCGAAGAATGCTCCGTAAAAAAAATCTGCACCAGGACAACAAGCACTTCCAAAAAACAGATAATAGTGATCAAATCAAGCATTTTCATCAAGGTTTTTTCATCCTTGCATGTATTTATTACCATGTAAAAAAACAACACACACGATAAAAGCACCATCATGTTCCTGATACCATTAGAAAGTGCCGCAGCAGGAAGATTCGTAAATGAAAGCATATAAGCAATGACGATCAGCATGACTGGCAGAAAAAATGGTCTTTCCGGCAATATTGGCTTTCGCTCAAATATCATATTTGATGCATATGCAAAAAATACTACAAAAATAAGCATTGTAGTTGTTGAATCCATATCCTTTCCGCCAATATTTGGAAAAACCGGAAATGGTATGGACAGAACTATCAATACCAGCAATTTTTCCAGTGGAGAGCTCAGCGCTACTTTGAAGAAAATCAGAATAGCCACCACAGCAATAAACAACTTAAAAAACATCAGAGTGTCTGATCTGACAAAAAGCTTGCTGATTACATATGATGCAATCAAAACGATGAATAACTGTAGTATACTCTTGGCATTCATATTAAATATATCCCTTGCTATTTCTAACGCGGTGCAAGAATATTACTAAAATAGCAAAATCATTACAAAGTAAATTTTTATATCCATATAAAAACGATCGAAACACGAAAACAGCTCCATTCACTACTTCTTATTTGCAAAATTGCGTTTGATAAAATATATGTCATCCATTGATAAATACCTTAATAGAATAAGCACTATAAAATAAAGACTCGTTGCGACTGTTATAACTATATATACATTTAAGTGACTGAGAATAACAGCAGTGAATACCATTCCCGAAGCAGCGATCAATGGTTTAATGATGTATGACAGTGCATATCTACGGCTAAACAGATCAAATGTCCATACAAGATAAATCATAAGCACTATATCACTTACCACTGTTGCAACCGCTGCACCTGCAGCATCATATAGCGGTATCAATAATAAATTGAAAACTATATTAACCACCATGCCGATAGATGTTCCCTTCATATATACAGACTGCCTATCGCATGCCAATGCACTCTGTACAAATACCGTCCTCATCATAAACGCGGCTACCGATACTATTAATATCTGAAACACCAACACACTCTCTATATATTTATCCCCAAAAATCATAGGTATCCAGGGCTTAGCCAGCAGATATCCGACTACAATCATTAAAA
>JADHUV010000076.1 GCA_016784355.1 Nitrospira sp.
CCAAATATTTAACCTCTGCTCTGCCCTGCCCTCCTCTTCATCGGCAATATAGCATAGCAATCGAAGAATTGCCTGCAATAAAAGCGGATCATATGCAGCATTAGTGCAAATATATGTTTTTTTGCAAGAAATCAGCATGTTATACTAAAAAATGTTTTTAAAGATATTTTCTACCATACCTGTCGGCATCAGGGGCAAGCTTATCCTTACCCTTATTGTAGTTGCATTGATCCCGTTATCCGTTGCAGGCATATATGCTGTTTATTACTCCACAATAGTCCTTGAAAATACTATTCTCCGGAATTTCGAATACGAACTATCCTCCAAGTCAAATGATATAGAAAAATTTTTACAAACTATTCACAGGGATGTAGTTTTCTTAAGCAAGACAGACACCATGGAAGAGATCGCAGATTCGGCATTACCTGAAGATTCAAAGGAATTTCAGCAACTAAGAGAGGGGCTGGGACGGTCAGCCCGCATAATCGCCCAGATCCATCCGTATTATTACCAGATAAGATATCTTGACGAGAAGGGTAGAGAGATCGTAAGAATTGACAATGACGGGGAAAATGCGATACATGTACCATTTGATAAGCTGCAGAATAAAGGAGACAGGTATTACTTTATCGCAAGTATGCAGTATCCGGAGGGGGCCCGTTATGTTTCTCCGATGGACTTGAATATTGAACAGGGCAAAGTAGAGATCCCTCATAAGCCGGTGCTCAGGATAGCATCGCCTGTATTCAATAGTATAGGCAAAAGGCGAGGTATAATCATAATTAACCTGAATGTCAACCATCTGCTTCAGCAGATACAGAAACTGAGCATTGCAAAGAACGGGACGACCTTTTTGGTTAACAAAGAAGGCATCTATTTGTCCTTATCTGACAGTAGGGAGGGAGATGAGATGGTTTTCACCCTTGACTCTGCTGAAAACATGAGAAAATATTATCCTTCCGATGTGCTGAATAAAATCCTCTCAGGTAAAGCCGGGACGATCAAGGTAGACTCGGAGGTCGTTTCATACAACCCGATATTCAGCGGCGATATCATCTCTAATGAATACTGGATCCTGGGAATTGTTTATCCCAAAAAGGCAATATTTTTATCACTCTTCAATCTTAAGATTGTGTATATTTCCATTGGACTCCTTTCAATATTTGCAGCCTCCATGTTAGGCATATGGATAGCAAAACGGGTCACAAAACCTATACTTGATCTCCATCAGGGGGCCATATATATTGCAAAGGGAAATCTTGATCATCATCTTGATATACAAACAGGAGATGAGATAGAAGGCCTTGCCCACAGGTTCAATGATATGGTTGATAAACTCAGAGCATCCAGAGAAAAGATGCTCGACTGGAACGAGCTACTCATGAAAGAAGTTGAGGAAAGAACCAAAGAACTCGAGATAGAGAAGAACAAACTAGAGAATATTCTGATGTGCGCCAGCGAAGGTATTATTGTGGCTGATGAAGATGATAAAGTAATTATCATGAATCCAGCGGCTGAGAAGATACTAGGGAAAGACCATAATGACCTGATAGGCAAACCTATTCACGATTACCACCGGGATCCGGAAAGGATCAGTGATTTTTTAAGCGGTGAAAATCAAATAATTCCCAATATAATGGTTGACTTTGGTGCAGGGCAATTAGAGTTGAGTGTTGCAACGATAAGTTCGGGCGGCCACAGGGTCGGTTCCATGATGGTCATCAGAGATGTTACGGAAAGACAGAAACTTGTTGAAGAAAGAATGGAGATGGAAAGACAGTTACTGCATGCCGATAAACTTGCGTCTGTTGGTGAGCTGTCTGCGGGCATAGCACACGAAATAGGCAATCCTCTTGCTGCCATAAAAACGGTCATTCAGGTAATGGAGGATGAGTCGCCGCTTGTGGGAGAACAAAGCAAATATATGAAGAGGATATTGAAGGAGGTCGACAGGCTCACTCTTTTCATAAGGACATTTTCGGCATTTGCCCATCCGGCCGTCGGCTTCTCCACCAGATGCAGGGTTGACCAGACCCTGGACGATGTTGTCTTTTTTGTTCGAAAAGAGGCGGTAAAGCATGATATTACTATTGAACTCGGCGAGAATAAAGATGTCCCCGAGGTACTAATAGGGTCTGATCATTTAAAACAGGTCTTGATCAACCTATTTGTCAATGCGATCCAGTCCATGCCTGAAGGGGGTAAGATAAAAGTTGGATATTCCCTGAAATGTGACATAGAAGAAAGAAATGATTATGTAGTGATCGCTATCTCGGATACTGGTCCAGGTATACCTGAAGAGAACATTGAAAAGTTATTTGATCCGTTTTTTACTACTAAGCCAAAAGGAACGGGGCTGGGACTTTCTATTGTGCAGAAGATCATTAAGGAACATCAAGGTGATATAAATGTTAAGACTAATGACGGCAATGGCACTACTTTTGAGGTACTGCTTCCGTCTGTTAAGAGTGGCACAGGTATTGCATGAAACAGTTAGAAATGAATTTCACTCTTTTGGTTGTAGAAGATGATGATGTCCTTCTGAAGACACTATCAGAGGTGTTTTCCAGGAAGGGGTTTCATGTCCTTTCTGCCGCATCCGGGGCAGAGGCACTGGCGTTGGCTAAATCAAATAGAATTGACCTTGCCCTTCTGGATCTGAAGCTCCCTGACATGAACGGATTAGCTGTCCTTGAGGGCTTGCGCGAACTGGATGAGACTATTACGGTCATAGTTATGACCGCCTATCCAGACATTAAGACCGCTATTTCAGCAATGAAGGCAGGCGCTAATGATTATATCAATAAGCCCTTTGAGCTGGACGAACTGAAACTTATTGTAGAAAAATCTGTTGAGACCATCACCCTGAGGTCTGAAGTGGAACGCCTACGCTACCAGGCGGAAGGTAAATCTTTTGGTGAGATCATCGGAGACGGACAGAAGATCAAAGAGGTCAAAAAACTTATTGGAATCACGTCAGAGACCCCAAACACCTCTGTCCTCATTCTGGGGGCAACCGGGACCGGCAAGGAGCTGGTTGCAAGCGCCATCCACAATCATAGCGAAAGAAGAAATGAACCGTTCATCAAGGTAAATTGCAGCGCTATCCCTGCCAGCCTTTTAGAGAGTGAATTGTTCGGATATGAAAAAGGGGCGTTTACAGACGCGAGACAGAGCAAAAAAGGGCTTTTTGAAATAGCGGACGGCGGGACCCTGTTTCTGGATGAGATTGGGGACATGGACTTAAACCTTCAGCCAAAAATACTTCAGGTACTTGAGAACCGGAACTTTCGAAAGCTGGGCGGCACAAGGGATATTCAGGTTGATGTACGGATCATTACTGCAACGAATCAGAACATAGAAGAAATGGTCAGGGAAAGAAAATTCAGGGGGGATCTTTATTACCGCCTTAAGGTCATGGTAATTGACCTTCCGCCTCTGAGGGAAAGGATGGAAGATATCATTCCGCTGGCGGAACATTTCATTCATATCCATAATAAACATCTCAGAAAAAATGTTCGAGGCCTCTCCAAAGAATGTAATAAAGAACTTTATAAATACAGTTGGCCCGGCAATGTAAGGGAACTCAAAAACATCCTCGAGAGAGCAGTTATCCTTGCCAGTTCAGGGAAGATACTGCCTGAGCACCTACCGCATGAACTCCTGTCTCAGGCAGCAAAAGCAGAATATTCAGATAAAGAGTCCTTGGATATCAACGCCACAATTGAAGAAGTTGAAAGGCGCCATATTCTGAAAGTAATGCAGCAGACAAAAGGAAACAAAAGCATTGCTGCCAAACACCTCGGTATCTGCCGCTTGACCCTTAGAGAGAAGCTAAAGAAGTACTCTATTTCAGAAGACTGACCCCCCATGACTGGTAAATTAATTACCATCCCAGCTGGTAAATTTCCTACCACTTCAAAGATCCTATATTCAATTATATGATTAAGCGGATGATTTTTTAGCGATATTGCGTAGTAATCAGTTTGGCATGAATGTTGCAAATCCCTTCAATAGTTTCAATCTCAGTCACGGCAATGCAATGGATTTTAATGATCATCATTTTTTAATCATTACTTTTTTTATATAACCAATTAAGAGCCAGTATAAACCTGAAGAGTTTTAAATGGAAGATCAAAAAACAATTCAAACCGAACCTGAAGCCTGCTCTTGTGGAATGAACAGACGCAAGTTCCTGAGCCTGGCAGCCTGGGGGGCGTTGATCACAACAATTTCTGTATCACTTATAGCGACACTGCGGTTTCTTTTTCCCAGGGTACTGTTTGAACCTCCATTGACCTTTAAGATCGGTCTCCCCGAAAATTTTAAATCTACTGAATCTGCTGATAAACATAGTGTGCTTTTTATCGATGAACGATGGAAAGACAGCCAAAGAGTATGGATTGTCAGGGAGGAAGACAGGATATATGCAATGTTCACCAGATGTACCCACCTGGGATGCACCCCGAACTGGTTCCCTGAGGACGGGATATTCAAATGTCCCTGTCACGGGAGCCAGTATTACAGTAATGGTGTGAACTTCGCGGGCCCGGCACCGAGGCCGCTTGACAGGTTTGCGGTCATGGTGTCCGATGATGGACAGATAGTAGTTGACAAGAGCAAAATGTACAGCTCCAAGGAATTTGATAACCCAAGTTCCTACATAGAGATATAAGACAAGAAGGGATGAAGATGAAAGGTTTCATAAAAAAAATAACAGAGTCTCAGGTCTGGAAATCAATATTTCGCCATAGTTATGAAGATGTACCAAGAAACAAGATGCTCCAGATACGCTCAAATATCTTTCTTCACCTGCATCCATTTAAATTACCCAAACATGCCTTCAAGTTCCGCTTTACATGGTGTATGGGAGGAATAACATTCTTTCTATTTCTGATAGAAGTTGTTACCGGACTGCTGCTGATGTTCTATTACCGCCCTGTTACAGAGTATGCGTATCTTGATATGAAGTTCCTTGAATTCGATGTCCCATTCGGTATCTTACTGAGAAACCTTCACAGATGGGGAGCGCACGCCATGGTAGCAACTGTTATGATCCATATGCTGCGGGTGTTCATGACCGGTTCGTACAAACCGCCGAGGGAGCTGAACTGGGTTGTCGGGGTTATATTGCTTGTCCTGACGCTCCTGTTGAGCTTTACAGGTTATCTACTTCCCTGGGACCAGCTCGCATACTGGGCTATTACGGTAGGCACGAATATGGCAAGGGCAACACCTATGCTTGGGCACGAAGGGCCCTTTGCGTTAGTTGATAAGTACAATGACGTTCGTTTTGCTTTGTTGGGCGGAACCGATGTCGGAGCAAGCGCGCTTCTACGATTCTATGTTCTGCACATATTATTGCTTCCACTAGTGGCAATCATTTTAATGGGACTTCATTTTTGGAGGATAAGAAAAGACGGCGGTATATCAAGACCGCTTTAACTTCCTTGTAATTCCCTCTCTCCTTACGGGAGAGGGTCAGGGGGAGGGGTATATAGAATGAATATGGAAACTGAAGAAAAGAAAGAGCCCAAAAAAGTGGCGGCACAGAAAGAGGAGATGGATTATGTATGGCCTGATCTCGTGTTTAAAGAGTATATTGCGGCCATAGCGGTCCTGCTCATTCTTTTATTATGGTCGTTCCTGATAAATGCCCCTCTGGGGGAGATGGCCAATCCCGGGATAACTGAAAATCCTGCTAAGGCCCCATGGTACTTTCTTGGACTACAGGAACTCCTGGTATATTTTGATCCTTGGATAGCGGGTGTGATCCTGCCTACATTTATAGTGACCGGCTTAATTGTCATGCCCTATATTGACACGAATACTAAAGGCGTCGGAGAATATGCTTTAAGCTTGAGAAAGTTTGCAGCATATAACTTTCTTTTTGGTTTTATCCTCTGGTGGGTTCTGATATTCATCGGAACTTTCTTGCGGGGCCCGAACTGGAGCTTTTACTGGCCCTGGGAATCATGGGCAGTGCACAAGAGCGTTGAAGAGTCTCTGGTGTTCCAGCCTGCATGGGGGCCTGCGTTTCTTGCTATATATTTTTTAGCGGGTTTTATAATCCCCTGGTTCACCAGCAAATATCTCAGGGCCAAAGGTTTTCTCCGATACTCGATCATAATGATACACCTTCTTGTTATGTACTTTATACCGGTTAAGGTATTTTTGAGACTGGTATTGAATGTTAGAAATGTATGGGCAACACCATGGTTCAACATTTGATCTAAAGAATTTTTAAAACATGGCATGATCAAATTTTTTTAAGGA
>JADHUV010000077.1 GCA_016784355.1 Nitrospira sp.
GATCCTCTTATAGTACGGGCAGATGTCAGGAAGCCAGAGGAGGTGGAAGCCTGCGTTGAGAAGGTCATTGAGAAATGGGGCAGGATCGATCTTTTGGTCAACAATGCCGGCATCACAAAGGAGTCGCTCCTGCTTAAGACCTCGGAAGAGGATTTCGATGAAGTTATAGATACCGACCTGAAGGGGCCGTTCAATTTCATCCGCGCTTCAGCACGTTATATGGTGAAACAGAAAAGTGGGCATATTATAAATATCTCTTCTTACGCCGGATTGAAGGGCAAGGAAGGCCTTTCTGCATATTCAGCTGCAAAGGCCGGGCTTATTGGCATGACAATGAGCTCCGCAAAGGAACTGTCACGTTATAATATCATGGTCAATGCTGTACTTCCCGGTTATATGCTTACTGATATGGGGATTGGTTCGAGCGGTATGGGCAAAGAACAGGCAATGAAAGATAGTATTATCAAAGAATACTCTGACCCGGGCAGCGTTGCTGAATTTATATGTTACCTTACAGGGAGAAAAGGATTAACAGCCCAGATTTTTAATCTTGACTCGAGGATAATTTAGTATGAAGCCAGGGCTTTTTATAACAGGGACGGATACCGGTATCGGCAAGACAGTTGTCGCTACGGGGCTCATCAAAGCCATAAAGTCACAGGGCCTGAGTGTCTGTCCCATGAAGCCGGTTGAATCCGGCTGTAGACTGAAAAAAGGAGTCCTCTTTCCTAATGATGCGTTCACCCTTCTTAAGGCCTCAGGCGCGGACGAAAAGCTTGACGCCGTTAACCCGTATAGACTTCGCAGCCCCCTCGCCCCTTCGGTGGCAGCTGAGATCGAAGGTATAAAGATAGATAAAAGGAAGATCATTTCCGGTTTCAACCGTCTTTCGAGTAAATATGATCTGACGATTGTCGAGGGGGCAGGGGGGATCATGGTGCCTCTTTATAAAAAATATCTCTTTCTTGATCTTGCCGTTGACCTTGGATTGCCGCTACTGATCGTATCAAGGCCGGGCCTTGGTACCATTAACCATACTCTTCTCACAATAGATGCTGCAAGGAACAGAGGGCTGGATGTTGCGGGAATTGTAATTAAATGTTCTGAAAAGGCAAGAAAACACATGTCCGAAAAGACAAATCCCGAAGTGATTGAGAAGCTTGGCAATGTGCCTGTATTGGGGATCGTCCCATATATCAAGAGCCCTTCTGATAGAAGTACCAGTGGAATATTTGAGCAAATCGCTAAGGCATTGAATTTATTATAATTATCTGACCGGAACATCCGCAGAAACATCCTCGTTAAGAAAGTTTACATAATTACCGATAAAATACTACTATATATAGTAATAAGTGATTGAATTCTCATAAGTTTGAGAGAGGGTGTCGATAAATTTAACACTCTATGCGACATTCGGTATGCAAGGTGGACTGAGGATTTCAAGAATTGATTTGTATTAAGTTAGTCAATTAATGGTATGTGAAATGAGAAATAAATTAATTTTACTTTTTGTTACATTGGGTTTGACCGCATCATACATATTTGCTGTTGGAGATGTAAGCAATGCTGTGCCCGCTATCTCTAATGAATCTTTAATTGAGGGGGTTGTCTCTGAATATGCGATCATTACATCAGACCTGGTTGATATTAAGCCAGCACAGACACTTTATAGACTAACAATAATCGTAACCTCTTCCCGTAATATCGGGGAAGGACCAGATTATCTCTCCGATATGACCGGGCAAGGCATCAGTCTTCTTTCAAAGAAAAAACTATCTCCTGAGTTATTCGGAAGGAAAGTAAAAGTGAAGGCAAGATACAAGGGTGATGAAAGAGGCGGAACTCTCTGGATAAGTAATATCGAAGCAATAGACCAGGAGAGAGCACAATGAGGGGTAAATCAATAACATTTTCAATGTTTTTACTCCTGATCTTAATATTTGCCCTGACGAATTCTTCTTTTGCAGTGAAAGCATCCCCCGATATTATCGAAATCAAACAGGTGGACAATAATGTTATTAAGGCAAGAATAAGAGGCGATGAATGGGATAATAGTATAGAAACAAAAGACGGTTATGCTATCGAAATAGACAATAATGGATATTGGAAATATATTACCGGCTTTGAAAACAATAAACCTATTTTAAGTGAAACCGATGCGCACCAAAACCCCCCAAGAGGACTCAGTAAACACCTCCGGAAACAAAAGAAAAAGAACCGCCGTAACGATGCTATGAGCCAGAACAGCTTCGCATCCTCCTCTGGTGATTCAGGAGAAGGTTCATCTCCTCCTGTAGAGGAAAGCCCCACGTTTGGGACGTTCAACGGAAGCATACTGTTTATTCTTGCTGAATTCACAGATAAAAAGGGGACATATTCAGAAGCGAGTTTTGCTTCATTTATTACTAACAATATTAGTGATTACTTCAGCAAGGCATCCTATGGCAAAGTTACCCTGTCACCCGCAGATGAAATCTTCGGGACCCATAACAACGGTGTTGTCGGCTGGGTCGATCTTGAATATAATCACCCCAATACAGGCAGTAGCACTGATACAAGAAATCAGACATTAACCATGAATGCAATATTAAAGGCAGATCCTTATGTGGATTTTTCATCATATGATGAAGACGGTGACGGTTATGTAGATGCGGATGAATTGGCAATAGTAGTTATAGTCGCAGGCTATGAAAGGGCGTATAGTGTAAACAGCCCGAATGTCTGGGGACACAGGTGGTCTCTTGGAAGCCCCCCTACGGTAGATGGTGTAATTGTCGGTAATTATCACGGCAGTAGAGGTGGTTATGCTCAATTCGGAGAGGTTCACAGCAATCATCAGGCTACTATGGGCATTATGGTCCACGAACTGGGACACCTTATTTTCGGCTTGCCGGACCTCTATGATACAGACCAATCTTCTGAGGGCATAGGTGCATACGGTGTTATGGGCGCTGGTTCATGGGGGAAGGCGTCTTCGGACACATATTCAGGTGAGACCCCCGTTCTGCCCTGCGCCTGGTCCAGATACAATCTTGGATGGATTGACGGTACTGAAAGCACCAGTGGCACAGTTTCTATAGTTGCAGCAGGTTCGTCTTCAGCGAATAGTTCCAATGCTGCTTACAGACTTATTACAGATTCATACAATGAGTATTTCTGGGTAGAGAACAGACAACTGGTAGGGTATGATGCGGGCCTTGAACGCTGGCTGGGCGCTGGGGCAGGAGGACTCGCAATATGGCATATAGACAAGAATAAGGTAAATAATACGGAGGAATGTTTTTCGCCCAATGATTGTTCTTCTACCCACTTTATGGTTTCTCTTATTCAGGCTGACGGCGACTGGGACCTTGAAAATAATTATAACAGAGGTGACAATACTGATCTGTGGTATCCAGGGACTCAAGACGCTTTTGATGCTTTATCCACACCCAGCAGCGACCTCTATGACAATACATCAAGCAGTGTGAGCATTACTGATATAAGCGTCCTGGCTGAGACCATGACTGCAAGACTTATTGCCCCGAGGATTACAGTATTTGACGATTCCTTTGAGTTGGGGGCCCTCGGCCCTGAGTGGAGCACTAATAGTACTAATGAAGGCCGGATCCTGGTAACACGAGACAACTATCCGAACAGTGGTAAATTTCATGTCACAATGGATGATACTGTTGACGCTTCGGCCTATTCATTAAATGAACTGATCCTTACCCTGGATCTGACCGGGAAAACAGGAGTAAACCTTTCTTTCTTCCAGATGGAAATTGGAGATGAAAATCATTCGATGCCGACATCCTTTACGAATTCCAATAACAGCGACGGAGTTGCCATAAGCGCTGATGGAATTGCATGGTACAGAGTTGTTGACCTGGGAATTACCGGAACTAACTGGTCTTACACAATGTTCGAGGCAGACCTTGACGCGGCAATATCAGCCGCAGGGATAAGCTATAACAGTACCTTTAAAATTAAGTTCCAGCAATATGATAACTATCCGATCATGTATGACGGCTTTGCATTTGATGATATATACATTACTTCAAATCCCCCGTCCATACCGATCCCCGGCACTGTAACGCCGTCAAATACCCAGTACAATACTTTTGTTGATAGTCCCTTTGACCTTGCAACTGATTTTACGGACAACGAAAACACTATTACCTCCTGTGAGTATTGTGCTTCAACTGACGGGACATGTGACACAGAGTGGGCAGCAGCAACCTTGACAGGCTCAAGTCCTACATGGACATGCACTGAAACAGGAATAACCGGGACTAACGGACAGACACTGACACTAAACATGAGGGCAGCAAACGGGGGCGGATCAGGTGAAGGATTGGCTGTAACCATGACAGTTGATTCAATGTCGCCGACGACTTCTGATAACTCATCATCTGCCTGGACCTCCGCGAGTCCGGTGTCCGTTTTACTGGATGTGGATGATGTAGGAGGTTCCGGTGTTGCATCAACAGAATATTGTGTTGATACAGCGGGCAGCTGTACTCCCGACACATCAGGGACTTCCCTGAATGTGAGCTGTGAAGATGGCCTTGACTGCCTGCAATATGTAAGGTATTTTTCTGATGATAATGTCGGTAACAATGAAACACTAAAGACAAGTAGCCTGGTACGTCAGGACCTTAAAATACCGGCGGACGGCTCACTGACGCCAACCCCTGGAAGCTCTCTGATTGACCTTGCCTGGAGTGGGTTCAGCGACAGCGGAAGCGGTCTGGACACTATCGACACGTACAAACTTGTATACTCCACTGAAGATTTCCCGGGTTCTTATTGTGTTGGCGGCACGGAAATTACAGCTATAACAACAGAGACAAGCTATCAGCACTCGGGTCTCACCAATGGGCTAACATATTATTACCGCGTATGCGCCATTGATGCTGTCGGTAATATTTCTTCAGGTGCCACCGCAAGCGGGAATCCAACTCTGGTTGTGTATATGCTGACGACTTCCGTAAGTCCTCCTGATAGTGGAAGTGTAAGTCCTGACTGTTCTGAAGGCTGCACTTATGAGACCGGGACAATAGTTATTCTAACAGCAGAAGAGAACAGTGAGTATTACTTTGATTACTGGACTAACTGCGGCTCACCATCCAACAATGTTTGCACCGAGACAAGTGACAGTGAAAAAACTATAACAGCAAATTTCCAGCCATGTTCGCAGCCAATAAGAATTGCCGGCGAACCGCCGGTATATTATTATTCTCTCCAGGAAGCTTATGACAATGCGGTTGAGGGAGATATTATCCAGACCCGTGTTGCGGTTTTCACTAATGACGTTACTGCGGACCGCGATATATCGGTGGGATTTGATGGTGGATACAACTGCGATTATTCGGGAATCACAGGAACCACTACATTTAACGGTACCATGAGGATCAACAACGGAGTAGTAACGATCTGGGATTATGTTTTTGGAAACTAAAGAGTTTGCATACATTCAGTACTAATTCCGTCTCGGTGTTCCTTATATTCATTACATTTCTTTTGTGATCCTGCTAGTCTCTCCAAAGTCATTGTTCATATCTTTCAGCCCTGTATTTGACCAAGCACTCTAAGATTTAAATGAATAATAATCGCCATGCCCCGGAACTACGATGGCTTCTTTCCCGGACTTGATCAATTTTGATTGAAAATTGCCGATAAATTCCTTCAGCATATTCATTTCAGCTCGAAAAAGAGTGCTTTTTACGTTAGTGCTGGTCATCATGAACTTGGGGTAATTCAAGATATATTTTTCCTCGGGAGTTATGCTTTCAAGCATGAGCAGGTAATCACCCGTAAAGATCAACCCTGAGTCGTAGCTGTAAATGAAAACCTGCCCCGGGACATGTCCACCCAGACTTTCGAGGACCTTATATGTTTGGCCTCCGATCCTGAATTCCCCGATGAGCTTAAAAGGGTCTTCCGTACTACCATCTTTATTCGGATAGGGTGTCCAGTTTCCGGGAACACTGAACTTGGTAAATTCATTCACGAGGACAGTAAATAAATAATTCAGCTCAAGAAGGGGGGATCCGCTTCCCCATGCCCGGTTTTCATGCTCAATTATACCTCGAGCGTCTTTATGCATATATACTTTGCTACCAAACTCTTCAGAAAAATAACCGCTTAACCCTGCGTGGTCAGCATCGGCATGCGTAAGGTATATCCTACCGACGAGTGCGGGATCGAGGTCATTTTCCCTTAGCATTCTTTTGACCTCGTCATAATAAAGTCCGTACGAAGTGTCGATCATGACAAGTTCATCG
>JADHUV010000033.1 GCA_016784355.1 Nitrospira sp.
GTATTTTTGAATATATAGAAATATTCTATAATCGTCAAAGACGGCATTCAGCACTGGGGTATCTTTCCCCGGTATCATATGAGATGCTGGCTTTGGGGGCCTAACTTAACTATGTGTCCGAGGAATCGGGGGAAGATCACACATAAACCACAACCAATTGATACAAAACCGTACAAACTTAACTTTTACTTAGAATAAGGGCATAATATTCACACTATGAACAATAAAACAAATGAGAGCATCTTAAATATACTCACAAAGGCAGGGCTCCTGACAGAGTCCCAGGTCAGAGATATCAACTCCAAGGAAAAAATATATCGCAACAAGATATATAAATCACGGGAGACCAAAGGTTCCAGTATACCGCAGGGGATGAAACGTCAGTCTGATGTATCGATCATAGATATAATTGAGGCCATGAAACTCAGCACTCCTGACGGAGGACTGCACCTGAGCGAAGATCTCATAATGAGAAGCATTGCCGAGCACTTCAATTATCCCTTTGAGAAGATTGATCCTGTCAGACTCGATTCCGAAATAGTGACCAATATTATATCAAAGCCCTATGCTATCAAACACCAGCTCATACCTGTCAGGTTATCAGGCAGCAGACTTACTATTGCCACATCAAACCCGTTTGAGCGTGAAGGAATCGACAGCATCAGGCAGTCCAATGAATATGAGATCGAGATAGTCATCTCTCCCATGACGGACATCATGAAGATAATCACAGAGTTTTACGGGTTTCAGCATTCTATATCATCTGCCAAGAACGAACTTTCCTCGGCAATAGACCTTGGAAATCTGGAGCAGTATGTGAAGCTGAAATCTATCACGGAACTGGCTGCTAACGACCAGCATATAATCAATGCCGTGGAATATCTCCTGCACTATGCCTATGCTCAGCGGGCCTCGGATATTCATATTGAACCCAAGCGGGAACAATGCCTTGTCAGGTTCAGAATTGACGGAGTTCTGCACGTCATTCACAAGATGCCCAAGGCCATATTCCCTGCCCTGGCCTCCCGTGTAAAGACCCTGGCGCGCATGGATATTGCAGAGAAGCGCAGACCTCAGGACGGCAGGATCAAGACTGTGCAGAACGGCAAAGAAATCGAGCTGCGTGTCTCAACCCTGCCAGTGGCCTTTGGAGAGAAGATTGTTATGAGGATTTTCGATCCCGGCATACTGATGCAGGATATCGAGGGACTGGGGTTTTCCGAGACAGAACTCAGCAAGTTCAACTCATTCATCGCAGCGCCTTACGGTCTGATACTGGTCACCGGCCCGACAGGAAGCGGCAAGACTACTACCCTTTACTCAGCGCTGAAAACCCTATCAACAACAGATGTAAATGTGACGACGATCGAGGATCCGGTAGAGATGGTTTATGAAGATTTCAACCAGATTTCAATTCAGCCTCAGCTCGGCACCACCTTCGCCAGCAGTCTCAGGACGATACTGCGGCAGGATCCTGATATTATCATGGTCGGTGAGATAAGAGACTACGAGACAGCAGAAAATGCAATCCAGGCGGCGCTTACGGGACACCTGGTCCTCTCGACCCTTCATACAAACGATGCTGCAAGTACGGTCACGAGACTGATCGATCTGGGGATTAAGCCATTCCTTATTAACTCTGTACTGACCGGTGTTATAGCCCAGCGCCTTGTACGCCGGGTATGCCACCACTGCGCCGAAACCTTCCCGCTATCTGAAGATGAGTGCAGAATGCTCGATATAGCCCATGAAGACGCCAGCACCGTATCAATCGGGGCAGGCTGTACTCAGTGCAGAGGAACCGGTTATCTCGGCAGGACAGGCATATTTGAGGTCATGGGAATATCCGATACAATGAAAAAGGCCATTGAACAAAACAGTACGCCGGACAACATACGGCAGATTGCGCTGCAAGATAAGATGAGGACACTGAGACAGGGGGCCATAGACAAACTGCTTCAAGGAGTAACTACGGTGGATGAACTGGTCAGGGTTACAGGGGTTTTATAAAAAACGGTTCAAGGGGTTAGGGGGTTAGGGGTTCAAGAGGTTCAAATGGTTCAAGCGGTTTGAACAACTTAAACGGTTTGAACGCTTATTACTACCTCCACTCTAACGGTACTGAATTTTCACTGGCATATACACTCAATCTGTTTATCAACGTATCTGACTCGCGATATTGGTTGTCCGCAAAGGTCTTCATTTCCCGCACTTTTGCCTTATCATCTCTCATCCTTCCAGTTCATTCCTGTAACCTGCCCAGGTTTTTTCATTGAGCGAAAACGGAAAAAGCAGACCGCCGTCATGACTGGTCATGCCCTTCTGGCAGATTCATATCATCTAATCATTCATGTTTTTGGATTCCCTGAACATCTGTTTGAGAACCTTCGCCCCGAGATCATAAAACCCCATACCCGTTATCGCGGCTGAATCCTTTCGAAGGAAATCCGTCATATTATTTACAGCAGTCTCCAGCTTGGGATTGTAATCAATTGCACCGAGATAATCAGGTGTGACAGAAAGGTATTTTCCTGTAGTAGTGATCAAAGACTTTCCTACATTGACCGCCTCTTTACTCTTTACCATATTAAGGATCAGTCCCATATTCATGTCCTCAAGGCACCCATCAAGACGCACTGACTGCTCCTCCCCGAGTCCAGTAAACTTCTCCCGAAGATCTGCTATACTCTCTATCTTTCCCTCATCCTCACCCTGCATACAGCGCTCTATCAATCCCATACATTCTTTGTCTTTCCTGAATTCTCTGGTAAGTTTACGAAAGAGACATGACTTGACAAAGCCATAGCCATTTTGAATCGAGGTGGTCTCAGGCGAAACCACTATTATTTTGTTTTTGGCAAACAGGAAAAAATCCATTGTCGTATAAGATGTACCAGCTCCCAGGTCAAGCATTATTATGTCCGCTTCTAATTTTTTCAGATTATTAAAGAGGCGTATCTTCTGAGCATTTTGAGGATTGGCTATATCCAGGATTGCATCAGCACCGCAGATGACCTTCATATTTTCCACCGCCGTATCAAGCGCTATATCCTGTATATTGGTAATATTACCATTGATAAAATCCGCAAGTGTATAACGGGGATACTTAATGCCGGTCAACGTATTGAGATTACCTCCACCGAGGTCCGCATCTACCAGTATGACCTTTTTACCCCATTTCGCCAAGGAGGCGCCTAGCATCACACTGGTCAGGCTTTTACCTACCCCGCCCTTACCGCCGCCTATTGCCCATAGCTGTTTTTTTAATTGCCGGTCCACTCTGGGTTTCCGTCTTTTACGATCACCCTCTATAACCAGTTTATAGGTCTTGGGTTCAGACCTGATGCCGAGCAGTTTCAATATATAATCAAAGAGATCCGAAAGCCACATTTTTTTATTCCTGAATCATGTTTCCTAACTGTATACATCATCGGTCATAAGAACTTAAAACTTGATTTAGCAGAGGGCAATCCTGCATTATGTTTTAAATGAAGCCAATAGATCTGAATAAATATTTTTCATCCACCACAGGAACCGGGATTATATCAACCGCTGATGCAGAAGGCCATGTAAATTCCGCCATATTTTCCAGACCTCATGTAGCCGATGACGGAAGCATTGCCTTTTTAATGAGGGAGCGCCTGATCCATCACCAGCTGCAGTCTAATCCCTATGCAGCATATCTTTTCATTGAGGAGGGAGGCAGATACAAGGGTATCCGTCTGCATCTTAAAAAACTCCGTGAGGTTGATGACTCGCCTATCATTGAAGAGATGATCGGCGGCAACCCCACACCGGAAGAAGACAAGGCCAGAGGGCCCAGGCACCTGGTTTTTTTCAGTGTAGAAAACGTGCTGCCGCTTGTCAGCGGAGGTGTGGAGAAAATCATTGAGCATAGACCCGTAAAAAAAGAGGTTACCTGCTGGGATAATATGTCATTTTTCCAGGAGCTTGAAAAAAATCGGGGCATTGAAGAGCTTAAGGTCGCGAGCAAACTGCTTGCGTGGGCAAACTCAACCACTAACAAGATCGAGTGGACTGAGTCCGATGGTACCGGATCGTTTATCCCGGTCATTACCCATAAGGGCCTGCCCCACAAAATTTTTGCCCTGCATACCAGCGGCATGATGGAGCTTTATTTTTACTGGCACCAGTTTTCTCCGCCTTTTGATTCCGTTGAAAAACGGCTTGAACTGCTGCAAAAACTTAACCGGATTGAAGGAATATCCATTGCCGATCAAAACATATCCGAAAGACCGGGGTTAGCCATCTCAATATTGACTAATGAAAAATCCCTGAACCAGCTCCTGAAGATCTATGACTGGCTGGTCAGGGAAATAACCTCTTCGTAACCCGCTTATTTTACCTTACACTGACAACCGCTTTACTGACTCCTGTGTTACCAGTTTGCTTATCATATGCATAAATAAAAACATCATAATTACCCATTTTTTTCACATGAGCCCTACCATTAAAAACGCTTGGTGTCCCGGAGAATTCAAGTGGTACAGTATCAATCACCTCACCCTTCAGTTTCACAATTGCCTTGATCTCAATTTTATTGGAATCCCACAACCCACCCGGGGTCAAGGGGCATCCTCATATCATAACTATTCTGGCCTTAACAGGGATCTCCGCCTTAAAATCAATGCGCTGCACTGAAAGCGGGGTATTCGATTCTATCGTGAAGCCAGGCACCTCCACTACTATGCTGTCCTTCAGCATGTCCCTTCCGGGGATGATCCAGACCTGGACAGAACTCTTTACAGTGTCAGGCCTGCTTGACATGGGGGCCTCAACTTCAACAGTCACAAGTGTTGGATCTGATATATCAAGGATTGTCTCAAACTGCGCAGCACCCTCTCCAATAAGATCATAACGACCCTTTGGAGCCAGCATAATTTTTTTGGTATCACCGGTACCTCCGGAGGTCAGTCCCTCTGCGAGTACCTTTCCGCTCACACTGTCACGCAATACTATTGCTGCCCCTCCCATGGAAGAACCAATAAATTTTGCATCTTTTGATCTGGCCTTGACAACAACCTTTGTAGGCACTGCCTCTGCCATGCCGAACATCAGCACCACAGCAAAAATCGATACGACAAACAGATTTTTTTTCATTATTACCTCCTCATACAATTTTGGTCAACTATAATTATATCAATAACAGGTATTTTTAGAAGAAGCCTCATAACAAAAAAACCTGCTCCATGCAGCACATTTCAGGCCATTTACATACTCTTTTGTTTAAGCTTCAGCCTTACGGCCAGGGCAGGATCCTGTTTATTTAATATCTCATACTGCTGCAGTCCCTCTTTTTCCTTGCCTATCCTGTAATACAGCACACCCAGATTATACCGGGCATCTGTTGCCCCCGGATTTATTTCCAGAACGCTTAGATAGGCAGATGCCGCCTTATCCGGCTTTTCCAACTTCTCATAAGTAACCCCCAGGTTAAAAAAAGCATCCGCATCATGAGGCGAAAGCCGAACCACCTCGCTATAGGCGGCCGCTGCTTCTTTATATTTAGAGGACCTGCTATAGGCCACGCCAATATTATAATAGGCATCGATATCAGCGGCATTCAGCTTTACTACCTTTTTATACGTCTCTATCTCCATTTCAAGATTTTCTAACGCACCATAGGTCATTGCAAGATTCTTATAGGCTGCGGCAAAGGCGGGATTTATCGCAATAGCCTTTTTCAGGGCCTCTTCTGCCGGCTTCAGCTGACGAAGTTCATAATATGCAGCCCCAAGATCATTGTAAGCATATGCAAAACCCGGCCGCAGACTCACTGCCTTTTTCAGCAGCACTACCGCTTCCTCAAATTCACCATGACTACTTTTATAAGTCCCTTTTGAGTAATACCACTCGGCTGATTGCTCTTCTTCAGCGACCGGGGGACCGGGAGCCGCGACAATCGAAACTGATGAAACCAGAATAGCCACTAAAAAAGTTACGATTACAACACTATAACGGCTAAAAACAAACATAAACACTCCTTCATACGCTATCCGTAAGATTTTATTCATTCGAGTATATCAGATCCATCTCATATAGACAAAACACATTTCCATTATCTGCAGATAAAAACAATATATATAAATATGATATAAATCATTTATTGACTTACCAAACACTTGTACACTATGATTATCTTAAATTCATAATTATCGGAGGATTATTATTTTGAAAACGCTATCCAAAACAAATAAAACCATCACGAGTACTGTCAGCGGGGCTTTTGTGACTTTAATATTAAGCATTTTTCTGCTTTCATCATGTGCACCTAAAAATAAAATGGAGAAGGGTGGAATGTACGGAGCTGGAGGCGGAGCAATAGCCGGTGCAATAATCGGGCAGCTTATCGGAAAGAACACCGAATCTACTCTCATAGGCGCTGCTGTGGGTGCAGCGGCAGGCGGGGCAACGGGTGCTGGAATCGGAAATATGATGGATAAACAGGAAGCTGAAATGAGGCAGGCACTGGCTGCATCAGAGGCCGCCGCAGTCAGACGTGAGGGAAATCTTCTGGCCATAACCCTGCGAGGAGATGTCACCTTTGACACCAACTCTGCATCCGTCAGACCTGGAATGTATTCTGAGATCAGCCGCATCAGTGATGTAATGAGCAACTATCCGGACACTCTCATCAGAGTAGAAGGTCATACGGACAGCAAAGGATCTGAGGAATATAATCTTGATCTCGGGGCAAGGAGAGCAGGTGCAGTCAAAGACCTTATCGCCAACAAGGGCATAAACCAGAATAGAATTGAGACCGTGACTTACGGAGAAACCATGCCCATTGCCACTAATGATACTGAAGCAGGCCGCCAGTTAAACCGCAGGGTAGAAATAAAGATCGCTCCCAGAAATTATTAAAAGCTTAATCAGGAATTTTCCTATTTCAAACGGGCCTGCTTGCGGGCCCGTTTGTGTTCATACATCATTTTGTCAGCATTACTTATCAATTCGTCGAGTGTTTCCTTTGATCCCACTTCATACTTAATAATTCCAACACTAGATATGATGTTATATGGACGATTATTTTCTGTATTAAACTTCTCCAGATTGGCTATAAGCCTCTCACTTACAAGCGTTGCCGAATCCCCGTCAGCACCTACCGGAAGAACAACAAATTCATCACCTACAAGACGGGCTATAACATCTGATTCCCTGTACGTATCCCGCAGGACAGATGCAAAATCCTTAAGGGCATTATCCCCGGCCTGATGCCCCAATGTATCATTAATCCATTTAAAATCATCCAGATCCGTATAAAGCATGAACAGTCCATCCCTCTCTCGTGACTTCATACTGAGCGTATGCTCCCCGAGCATAAAAAAACCACGCCTGTTATACAGACCTGTCAGGTCATCCTTAACGGTCAATTCTTTGAGCTCAGCCTCGACACGTTTGCGCTCAATCATCTCCTCCTCCAGAGCCTTCCGGGTCTTAAAAAGCATAAGATAACTGCTCGCCTGACTCCTGTTATACTGAATAAACACCACATCTGCAAATACAAAAAGGATCACAATTACAATGATCAGCATTATCTGATTATCCCGGAAGTTATGCAGATCATTCTTCATAATCTGCTGCAGCCGGGTCTCCACCTGATCGGCCTGAAAGACAAGATCAGTAAATATATGATTGTACCGTGCGCTGTCAGCTTTACCTGCCCCCTCGGTAAATTGCTCCATTATAATCTGCCGGAACTGCAGCAGTTTTTCCTGCACCTGCGTAATATCGCGCCTCATGGCTTCATCGTCCAGAGGTATAAAGGTGCCCTCCAAATTCGCCCCTCCATTAAGCATTGCCTCTGCATACCACTCCGCCTGCATCATATGCTTAATAACCTCCTTCATATGCTCATCCTGCCCATCTCGCATAACCTGGTCAAACTTCAGATAGGCATTAGTGGCCTCAAGTTTGACCTCCATTGCAGCATCAATAAGAGGGGCATGCCTGACATTCATACGACTGCCGGTATAAAATCCATAGCACACGATCGCGGTAATTATAATACCTACTACCGCGATCAGCGAACTCATACGCCATGGAGAAAATACCCTTCCCAACACCCTCGTACTATCAATTCCCATCAAGAAACCTCAGATCTTATATATAATAGAATTACTGCCGCATACATACTTTATATATATCGAGTCCTGACTCATATTTCTTTAGAAAGACATCGTCAGATTAAAGTATGATATTGGGCAGATAATAGTTTAAAGAAACTGCAAGAAAATATGGCTGATATTATTGGATGGATAGGCTCAATCGCATTTGCAGTCTGCGGCATTCCGCAGGCCTGGCAATGTTACACAAAAAAGACAGCACAGGGGATAAGCCCTCTTTTTATTGCGCTCTGGCTATTGGGGGAAGTGTGCTATATTATCAGCGTTTTCATGAAGTTTGGCTGGGTTCACTGGATGATGTTTAACTATTTTTCCAACTTTCTGGCTATCGCAGTAATAGTATATTATTTAAGAAAAGACCTTAAATCATCCCAGTAATACCCTACCTCCCAGAAAAGTCTGTGCCCGCCGCCCCTGTCATATTTTATAGCAGTACTCTTCTTTTCATACGTATCTAAGGCACTTGAAAGGAGCTGAAAATCATCAAGAACCCACTGCCCGTCACTAGCCTCTACCATCAGCAGGACCGGCACATTAATCTTATATACCTCACGGACTGCCCTCTCAAAGTACCCTCTGCCCGGAGCAGGAGCAAGGATAATCAGCGCACTCAGATCATCTCTGCGCACACCAGTCATCAGTGTAAGCATACCTCCCCGCGAAAAGCCCATAAGTGCCAGTCTGGAAGCATCAACATCTGGAAGCAGCTTTACAAAATCAATGGCCCGATTGATCTCCTCCATATATGGCCCTGGATCATTACCCCCACTCTGCCTTATGGGGACAAATGTCATAAAGCCATCCGCAGCAAGAGCCTCACAGATTTCCATTAACTTGTATCCGCCAGCTTCTGATGCTTCATAGCCCTGAACATCTACTGCCTTGCCATGATTATAAACAACTGCCGGATACGGGCCCTGCCCCGAAGGTCTGCACAAAAGTCCACGACTTTCGGAATCTGTTCCATACTTTATCATCAGTGAATCAGATGCGCATCCAATAAGAGTAAAGACAGATAATGCAGAACCCAGGATAAGCTTTAAAAATAAATTTTTCATAGTCCTCTAGTGTAACATCCTGACAACAATTTTTAGGACTGCTGCAGCCATTCAATGCATAAACTAATGCTCCGTAACCATCAGCACCTTCCATCCACCCGCTCTATACCTGAAGGTCATTGCTATGCCCTGAAAGAACATCGAGATAACCATCGCCGCCCAAACTCCTGCCGCACCATATCCTGCTGTAACCGCCAGCAGATATGCCAGCGGCAGACGTATCGCCCATAGCGCGATTACGATAACAAACATCGTCCCCTTTGTATCTCCTGCTCCCTGCAGGCAACCACCGAGAATCAAGCTTAAGGCCATAAACGGCTCCGAGAGCATCATGACCCTCAGATAAAATGTCGTCTCTGTAAGTACTCCTGAATCCTTTGCAATTACAGAGGCAACCGGCCCGGCCCATATAAATACCGGCAGGGCAAGCAGACTGACAAAGGTAACACCCGTAACAGCTAACTTCCACCCGATCCTCTCAGCCCGTCCCGCCTCACCAGCTCCAAGATTCTGGCCAGTCAGCACAGAGGCAGCCATATTCAGGGCAAACATCGGCAGATATATAAATGCCTCAATCCTCAAGCCGCTCGTCAGTGCTGCCATCGCAATCACACTGCCTTCATCCAGACGCCCAAGGATGTTGTACAAGACTATTGATCCGGAATTCCATGCAAGCTGCAGCAGCGCTGCCGGCCAGCTTATACGCAATATGCCCCGGATATGCCTGCCTGATAAATGCCATGCTCCTGAAAAGATATCCGACCACCTGCTTTTTTTAAATAATGCAAAACATATAATCATCCCTGCAAACATGGAGATCGCTGTTGCAAAGGCAATCCCCCTGTAGCCCATCCCTCCCCAGCCTGCCGCACCGAAGACCAGCAAAAAATCCAGGACAATATTTATAAGGCTGACAAAGAACATCGCAATCAGCGTCAAGCGGACCTCACCGCCGGAACGAAAGATCGCATTTGAAATAACAACTATATAATTAGGTACCAGAGCTACGGCAAAGATAACGAAAAATTCTCCTGCCCTCGCACTTATCGAATCACTGAAGCCCGCCAGAGATATAAGCCTTTCATGAAATATAATACCGGCAATAGTGATTGAAATAGCACAGGCTATTGCAAATACGAGAGACTGAACTGCAATCGATACAGCCTTCTCAGAATTATGCGCTCCTACCGCCCGCGAGAGCATGGCAACAGTTCCGGTACTTATGGCATTTGCCGCGATAATAACAAAAAAATACAACTCAGTTACAAACCCGACAACCGCCTGGATTTCAGGACCCAAAAAACCAGCTACGTATATATCCGTCAGTCCAACAAAAAAATTGAGGAACATCACCAAAAGCATTGACCATGACATGTGCCATATATTGTGCCATGTGCTGCCGCTGGTAAGATCGTTGGAGGGGGTAGTTTCAGTCATTACATTCTTGAGAAACAGGTGTTAGGTGTCAGGTGTTAGTTAAAGGCTTAAGGCGATTTTTTTGTACCAGCATAAGGGGCATCGGAACCTGTATTAAACCAGGCAACCAGGTTCATCAATTCCTGAGAAACGATGTTAAGTTCTTTAGTTGAAGATACTATGTCTGAAATGGCATCGCGTGATTCCTGAAATGAACCGGCTATTCCGCTAACGGATGTGGATACCTGCTCGACCGCAGATGCCTGCTCTTCAGCAGAGGAAGATATAGATAGAACCAATGACTTGCAGCGCTCGGAGGCAGCAACAATTTTATCCAGCGATTCCTTGGCCTTTTCTCCGAGCATTACCCCTTCTTCCGATTCTTCCTTGTTTTGCAGCATACTGTTGACGGATTCTTCTGTATCATGCTGAATTTTGGTGATCATCTCTGTGATCTCACTAGTGGCATGGCCTGTTTTCTCCGCGAGCTTTCTGACCTCATCAGCAACCACCGCAAAACCACGGCCCTGTTCGCCTGCACGTGCCGCCTCTATTGCCGCATTCAGGGCAAGCAGGTTTGTCTGATTTGCAATATCATTAATAACGCTGATGATCGCTCCTATCTTCTTGCTCCCCTCTCCCAGTTCCTCCACGGTCTTTGTTGATTTTTCAACATTGCCGGCAATATTCAAGATGCTTGAAACAGTACGATCCACAACCAGCTTTCCCTCACCGGCAACCATTACCGATTCTCCTGCGGCCTCAGCAACATCATTAGCATTAGTCACAACATTTAGTATGGTATCAGAAACCTGAGAGGTTGCCTGAGATGACTCATTAATATATCCCGCCTGATTGTCTATTGCTGCCTGAATCTTATCCGTTGTCCCCCAGACGTTCTTTGAACTCTCCGCAACTTTTGTAGACAGTATAGAGATCTGCTTTACAATTTTTTTCAGACTGTCTGCCATATCCTTGATCGCAAGCTGCAGATTGCCGCATTCATCTGTGCTGATATTCTTCCCCAGCCAGACGTCCAGGTTGCCCTTTGCTATTTTATTGGCCATCCATACGCTGTCAATGACAGGCTTAGAGATAGAGTTCACAAGCAACACAACACCGACCAGGGCTCCTGCTATAAACACAAGACTTATCACCAATATTTGTGACTCAAGATTATTAACAGCAGAATCTACGCCCTGCATACGGCCAATCAGCTCAAGCATCACATCACTGCCGTCCATTTTTTTCAGCTCTATTACTGCATCCCCAATAGTCTCAGATACATACTGACTTATTTTGACGGCCTGCACAGTAAAAAGGATAATTAAAAGAACGGGCATAATATAACAGGCCAAAATCTTGTTTTTAACCGTGAGATTTTTCCAAATCATCATATAGTAAGCTCCATTATGCAGTTATTCATTATGAGTCAATGTTTGAATTATGAGTCAAGACAGGTCTTTTTTGCAATCTCATCGCCGAGTATTTCAGAAATATAAAACAGCAGGCATGGACATTCGCCGCTTTACAGTTTATGCTGAACATAATATTATGTATAAAAAGGAGGGTTCATGAATACCAGCTCAATTTTTAAACTATTCATCAGTATATTTATATCTTTCCTCATATTTACTACAGGCGCGAATGCCTGGGAACTACAATGGTACGGACAGTCCGCTGTTAAAATAACAACACCGGGTGAAAAGATAATCCTTATAGATCCTTTCATCACCGGGAATCCAAAGACACCCGAGGCACTGAAAGACCTTAAAAAATTAGGAAAGATAGATCTCATTCTCCTGACTCATGCTCACGGGGATCACATCGGAGATATGGCCTCAATAGCCGAACTTTCCGGTGCTAAAGTTGCACTCAATGCCGATATGGGTCATACCCTCGGAACCCTCGGAGTACTTCCGTATGACCAGATGATCAGATTCAACAAAGGCGGACCAATACAGCCACTGCCGGGCATTACCATAACTATGGTGCATGCGGAGCACAGCTCAGATTATTTATACACAGATGCCGCAGGCAAAAAAACAGTATATCCCGGTGGAGAACCCTCCGGATTTATCATAGAGCTTGAAAATGGATACAAAATATATAATGCTGGAGATACCGGCGTATTTGCGGACATGCAGTTTATCAGCGATTATTACAGTCCGGATCTTGCCCTGCTTCCCATAGGCGGACATTTCACCATGGACCCGGTGCATGCTGCACATGCCGTTAAAACCTATCTTAAAACTGCAAATATCATACCGGTACATTACGGTACTTTCAGTCTTTTGAAAGGAACACCTGAAGAATTTAAAAATGCCCTGAGCAGCTTTCCCGTAAATGTAATTATTATGAAGCCGGGAGAAATAAAAATTTTCAATTAATTAAAAGGCACATACAAAACTGGAAACATTATTGATCTTTATTTATCATAAATATAAATTTCCAATTTAAAGACTATGCCACAATTGTCATCCTGAATTCAGTTCAGTATGACAGACCTGTACAATCTGGGCATTTTAACATTACGATACAGCCTGCAAGCCGAAATATTATGCGCTGATGCATATATAAACAGGGAACTATATGAATGACGCAAAAAAAACAAAGCAGCAGTTGATAGAAGAGTTAGAGCAATACAGACAGAAGATTGAAGACCTGAGCAAGCAACAGACCCTTGAAGCATCCCTCCTGGCAGCAGAAAAAAAATACCGTTTAAATCTGGAGCAGATAGTCAGAGAGCGAACCGCTGAACTTACAAAAAAAACCTCTCAATTGCGGAAGGAAATCATTGAGCGTAAAAAAGCTGAGGCAGTTATTGCGTACGAGAGAGATGAGTGGCAGCAGACCTTTGATACTATCCCGGATTCCGTCATGATTATTGATAAGGATAACAAAGTTTTAAAAGCAAATGCGGCCGTAAGAAATAAACTGGGCCTTACAGGTAAACAGATAGCCGGACAACCCTGCTACAAAATTTTCCACGGAACCGATACTCAGCCTGAGTACTGTCCTCACTCCAAAACCTTAAAAGACCACAGCACTCATGTCGTAGATGTATATGAGCCTAAGCTGAACGGTCATTATATCGTAAGCACCAGTCCGCTATTTGACATGGGGGGTAATTTTACCGGGGTCATTGAAATATCACACGATATCACAAAACGCAAAAAGTATGAAACCGCACTAAAAAATAATGAAAAAAGATTGGAAGAGGCTCAAGAACTTGCGGGCCTTGGAAGCTGGGAATGGGACATCGCAAACAACTCTCTTGCATGGTCAGATGAAACATATACAATATTTGGTCTTAAAAGAGAAACCTTCAATGTAACTTATGAAGCCTATATCGAACATATCCATCCGGAAGACAGCGAGGCGGTAAAAGAAGCTATCCAGAAAGCCCTGTACGAAAAACAGCCTTTTAATATCGATCATAAAATCATACATATAAACGGTACGATTAAAACTGTCCATGAGCAGGGAGAAGTGTTTTATTCTGAGGAAGGCAAACCTCTGAGAATGATCGGAACTGTCCTGGATATCACCGAACGTAAGGAGATCGAAAATGAACTAAGACAGTTCAACCGTAAACAGCTTGCTATCGGACAACTGGGCGCCATGGCCCTGTCGGATGCGCCTCTTGACCTGTTATTTAACCAGGCTATAGAGCTGAGTTCTCATATTTTGGAGGCGGAACTTTGCAAGATCCTGAAACTCTCATCTGATGCAAAATCACTTCTGTTCATATCAGGTATCGGATGGAACAAGGGTCTTGTGGGAAAGGCTACGATAGATGCCGGCCGCAATTCGCAGGCAGGCTATACACTCCTGAGTAAAAGACCTGTCATAGTAGATAATCTGCTTCTGGAAAAACGCTTTTCAGGACCTCAACTGCTTCATGATCATAATGTCATAAGCGGACTGAGCGTCGTAATCCGGACAAAAGATCTGCCTTATGGTGTCATGGGTATCCATACCTCAAAACTCCGCAAATTCACTGAATCAGATGGACATTTCCTAAATTCAGTAGCTAATATTCTTGGGCAGGCAATTGAGCGCGATAGCGCGGAAAAGGCCCTTAGGGAAAATGAAGAAAAATTTAAGGCTCTTTCAGATAACTCCATAAACGCTATTTCAGTTATGGACGGAAAGGGCATGATCACATACTGGAATGAGGCGGCAAAGACAGCGCTCGGCTACTCTGCTGAGGATACTATAGGCCAGAATCTGCATGATATACTTGTCTCAGAGCAGGCTAAAAATTCATATATCAAAAACCTGCCTGAATTTGCCGAAAGCGGAACCTGCACCATGGTGGGTAAGATTCTTGAAACTTATGCCACTCATAAAAACGGCACACGTATTCCGGTAGAAGTATCGGTCTCGGTCTACAGACTAAATGATGATTGGTACTCCATAGGCACCTTCAGAGATATCAGTCAGAGAAAGGATTCAGAAATAAAAATGGCAAACTATCTTAAGCAGCTCGAGAAATCAAACGATGAGCTGAATGATTTTGCCTATATAATCGCTCATGACCTTAAGGAACCCCTTAGGGCCATAAATTCCCTCACCAATTGGATTGTCACCGACCTTGAAGATCATATCAGTGCCGAAGGAAAAGAAAATATAAACCTTCTTACGTCCAGGGTCAAACGTATGAATGACCTGGTTGAGGGAATACTGCAATACTCACGGGCAGGCAAGATTACAGGGACTATAACCGAAACAGATATCAAGACTTTAGTTGCTGAGGTAACCGACCTGCTATCCCCACCGAAAAATATGCAGATCAGTATAACAGGAAACCTGCCGGTTATACAGTGCGAACATTCCAGCATAATGCAGATCTTTCAAAACCTGATCGGCAATGCCCTTAAGTATATGGATAAAACAACGGGGCTTATACAAGTAAGCGCAAAGGATGAAGACACCCACTGGGAATTCTGTATTTCAGATAACGGACCCGGCATAAAAGAAGAAGACCAGACACGCGTTTTTCAGATGTTCCGGGTTCTGCAGCCCAGGGATAAAGTTGAGGCAACCGGAGTCGGACTCGCTATAGTTAAAAAAATAGTAAAAATGTATGACGGCAATGTCTGGGTAGAGTCTGAACCCGGCAATGGAAGCAGTTTTTATTTCACTATAAGTAAAAATCCATAGAGGAGAATAGATGCCGGACGAAACAGACTCAGATAAAATTCAGATTTTAATGATCGAGGACGATCGTATTGACCAGATGGCCTTCGAACGCCTTATTCGGGAACAACAACTGCCTTATAATTACTCCTTTGCCGGTTCCGCAAGTGAGGCAGGGGCGATTTTAACTGCACAGACCTTTGATATCGTGATATCGGATTTTTCTCTCGGTGACGGCAATGCATTTGATGTAATTGATTTTCAGAAACATGCCCCTGTAATCATGATCACTGGTGTAGGAAGCGAAGAAATAGCGGTTCAGGCCCTGAAAAGCGGGGCCTATGATTATCTAATTAAGGACCTTGAACGCAATTATCTGAAACTTCTTCCTCTGACTGTTGATAATGTCCTGAAAAGAAAAAGTGCGGAAGACAGCCGTGAACAGCTTATTCATGATCTGCAGAAAGCTCTGAAAAACGTCAAACAACTTAGCGGGATGCTGCCGATATGTTCAGGTTGCAAAAAAATCCGTGATGACCAAGGCTACTGGAAGCAGCTGGAAGACTATATATCCTCACACTCTGAGGCTGAGTTCACACATGGGCTTTGCGGCGACTGCATGGAGAGAATATACGGGGCTTATTTAAAAAAAGATCCGGACTAGGCTGCCGGAATTTATTCAGCTGAGAGGGCTTCCAGCACGACAACGCTCCTCGGACTCACAGTATAGCGACTGCCGGTAACCCGCTTTCTTCCGGAAGAAAGCTGTATATCATCGGGAGATCTCAGACTGGTATCTACCTTTAAATGCCAGAAATCGGCAGAGTGCCGCGGCAATGAAACCTCCTGCTGACTGGCAGACATATTCAATATAATATGCAGATCTTCTTCATTATCCGCTAAAGCCCCGAGAGTGTAACACAGGATCTGTATATCAGGATCATCCCAGGACGGTTTATGCAGTCTTACACCGTGCAGGACACATCAGGCAATCTCTTACCGTGGGACTTGCGGCCGGTCATAAAAGACCTGCGCATAAGGCTGGGATGGCTCCTGCGCAAAGCAATCATCTCTTTTACAAAGCGAATCATCTCACTGTTTGAGTCTCTGAGTTTCCAGTCAAACCAGCTGATCTCGTTATCCTGACAATAGGCATTGTGATTACCCTGCTGAGTCCTGAGCATCTCATCTCCTCCGAGCAGCATGGGCACTCCCTGACTCAGAAGGAGAATAGCAATATAATTTTTCACCTGCTGCCTGCACATTGCGGGATCATCATTTTCAGACAGACAGGCAAGGTCATACAGTGTATAGCCATCATGACATGTTATAAAGTTAATGCTGTTTATTGGCAGCTTCCCATCCTTTTCATAAAGGTCACTACTGCCGCTGATCCTGGTCGCGACCTCACCGACTATCCCCTTACGTCCGGCTACAAACTCGCGGATAAGATCCCTATATCTTCCATTCCACTCCGCCCAGCGGTAGCCCGGGAAACCACCGACCTGATAAAGTCCTCCCACATCCCAGGCCTCGGCAATAATCTTAGTATCAGCAAGAATCTCGGAATACTCAATATGCCACAGCACAGGTGCATGGGGCAGCGGCGTGCCGTCTTCACCGCGTCCTAGTGCACTGGCAAGATCAAAGCGGAATCCATCTACATGCATTTCTGTTACCCAGTACTCAAGGCATTTAACTATATAATTAGATACCACCGGGTGATTGGCATTAACGGTATTGCCGCAGCCTGTATAGTCCCGGTACTTTCTTTTATCCTTTTCATTAAGATGATAATATATCTCATTGCCGAGCCCCCTGAAATTAATATTCGGGCCGCCCTGCCCTCCTTCAGCGGTATGATTAAAAACCACATCAAGGATGATCCCGATGCCTGCCCTGTGCAGGGCCTTGACCATCTCCTGAAACTCCCGCTGGTGCGTCCCCTTTTCAGGAGTAACGCAGAACCCGGGGTGCGGACTGAAAAAACTGTGAGTCATATAGCCCCAGTAATTGGTATTACCTTTGTCAGCCTCATCAGGCGGGACTTCCTGTTCATCAAAGGCCATTACCGGCAGCAGTTCAATATCGGTAATACCCAGTTCCTTAAGATAGGGAATCATTTCTATAACACCTGCAAAGGTCCCGGGATTTGAGACACCGGACGATGCATCACGAGTAAAACCCCGCACATGCATCTCATAAATAATCGAACTCTCCAGCGGATGATTCAAGGGCGTATCACCCTCCCAGTCAAACTCATCCTTCACTACTATACCGCGCATGGAACGGTGAACAGCATGCCGTCCCGTACAGGCGGCACGCCTGTCCCAAAGCGTCTGACTGACCGCACGCGCCCAGGGATCCAGCAATTCAATATTACGGTTAAAACGAAATCCGGTAATACGTGTATTTTTCTTCCCGTCTACCCGCCACGTATAATGCACCCCTGCAGAAAGGCCCTCAACAAATATATGCCAGGAAAAAAAAGTCCGATGAATCTCAGGATCAAGAGTTATAATCTGAAAAGGTTCTTCACTGTCAGCCTCCCGGTAAAGCAGCAGTTCAACCCCGGTTGCATGACGGCTGAAAATAGAGAAATTAACCCCGTCGTCATACACTGCAGAACCTGAGGGATGACGCTTTCCGGGACTGGTACGGTAGTTAGTTCTATTTTTATTCATCACCAACTTTAGCAGTTAAACTAATGGTTCTGCAATCTACTGCACTAATTCTGAAGTTCAAAAAATACATCGGGATAATCCAGATTAACCTGCAGGTCTTCCATTAAAACTTCCTCTATCAAATCCCATTGAATATTGTAGGTAGATACTTTCAGAGACAGCAACAATTATTTATCAAGCCATAGATTATAGGATTGACTACCTTTTTATCCCCCTTGGTGACTTGCAACAGTTTCGCCCTGTGAATACCCGGGCGGGTTTAAAACCCGCCCCTACACAAGCTATGAAAGAGGAGGCATACTAAACATAACCCACGAAATCATCTACCAGGGAAACACCGTCATATCTATAACAAGTGACCGCCCGGCCAAAAGAAAGCGAGCTTCAGGCATAACTATTATTATGTTAACAGGGTGTTCTACTCTCAATTCATGCAGCGCAGTTTTAACAACTGCCTCAGCTATTACTACCCATTCGGGATTAGTCGTAAATGTGCCCAACATCCCATCGAATTGCTTATACGGATTTGCCAGAAAACCTGCTTTTTCCCGGGGAACTCTCAAGTATACACGTGGATTCTCATACAGGCTGGCAGTGCCGTATGATCTTATCGCATTTTTTACATATTCCAATTCACTAGCTAGCAATTCCGCCTGTCGTTTTACCTGCTTATGTGCTACCGCAGATGAAGTCACGGCCATTAATAGCAGCACGATGGTGATCACGGCATGATTCCAGCGCTCGGATAATCCAAACCCCGAGACAATACCCATAAAAATTCGAATAACACCGAAACAAAACAGCAGCGCAAGCACCGCAGAGAGCGAAACAATTGTGTGACTGGGATATATATTCGAAGCAACTACGATATTGGGCAAATAACACAGCATTGCCATGAAGATTATCAGACAATATTTAATAGCACTCCAACTCTTATTATTCCGCCGCCGATCCGCAACTGCTGAGATAATCAAGCCGGTACAGATCACAACAAAAAAACATACCCCTAAAGTAGCCGTCGGCTTAATATTCCAAAGATTAAGAGCAGTTTTCAACGGTAAGCTCAGCAGTAACATAAGCTTTTCCGGGATGTCTGCAATTCCAACAAGCCCAGCCCGGCTTTTACGCTCTACTTCCATGAGCCGGGGGAGAAGTTTAACAAAAAAAATAAAATAAAGCGCCATAGTTGAAAAACCGACAAAAAACTGCCGCCATGCATACTGGTACATTTTCCGGGGCTCTTCATAATTACCTAGGAGCAGTATCACTCCAGCAGCCCAGAACATCATTGCGGGGGGTTGATTAATGTTCAGGGACACAAGCAGCAAAAGACTCGAAATAATAATCCCGGGCTGTTTATAGACAGGTTTGTCATGGTCTCTACTATCAGTAGTAACGTATAAAACAAGGGCTGCCAATAAAGACAAAGCACACGCATATATAGATGGCAGTATAAGCATGAAAAGAACTAGAATTTGCAGAGGAGGCAGTGTGCAGATCAAAATACATACCAGCAGAGAATGGTCACGATGAAAACCGCTTCGCCGTAGAATACTGTATAGCACAAGGGCCAATAACACCAGTCCGACAATAGCCGCCATACGTATGCGCTTTGTAGATTCCGAGGAGTCTATAAATGAGGACATAAGAACGTGCTTCAAAAAATACTCTATAACTCTGCCTTCCACGAGATGTTTTTCAAGCTGAGGTTCTACATGAATATACTCCAGGAAGGTATAGTCCTCCCTGATAAAATATCCGTTAAGGACTACAGGTGAAAATATCGCTACAAATACAGCAAAAAATACAGCTATAAGCCCTAATGCAAAAACAATTGATCTGCGTCCAATAGTGTCCACTATCATCCCTATGCCCCCCCTGATACATCGTTTTACTTCAGTTATTTGCGAGCGCTCCCCTACACATTAAACAGAAAATGCATCACATCGCCATCCTGCACGATGTATTCCTTACCCTCTGTACGAAGCTTGCCCGCAGAACGGGCCGCTGACTCTCCCTTATATGTAATAAAGTCATCAAAGGCCACCACCTCGGCCCTGATAAAGCCGCGCTCAAAATCATTATGTATCACAGAGGCAGCCTTTGGCGCACGCCATCCCTTCTCAATAGTCCAGGCCCGGACCTCCTGTACCCCTGCCGTAAAATAACTGACCAGACCCAGCGCATGATAACCATGGTGAATGATCTTGTCCAGTCCGCGTTCGGTCACCCCGAGGGCCTCCAGAAACTCCTCACCCTCTTCATCACTCAGACCCGAAAGCTCTTCCTCGACCTTGGCACATATCTTCACAGACTCTGAGCCCTGGGCGGCCGCAAATTCATTAACGGCCTTCACATATTCATTGTCTTCAGCCAGGCCGTCTTCATCAACATTGGCCGCATAGATCATCGGCTTAAGCGAGATAAGACCCGTATCCTTCATCAGATCCACAAAGGCATCTGCCTCACGATCTTCAAAACTGCTCGCGGGCTTTCCGGTATTCAGATACTCGAGCAGTTTCTTTGCACTATTAAATAGCGGCTGAAGCGTTTTGTCTATCCTCACCTGTTTATCAAGACGTTTCATCCGGTTTTCAAGCGTCTGAATATCTGCAAGCACCAGCTCAGTATTGATTACTTCAATGTCCCGCAGCGGATCAACATCTCCGTCCACATGCACGATTGATTCACTCTCAAAACACCGGACCACATGCACGATAGCCGAGGTCTCCCTGATATGCGCAAGAAACTGATTGCCAAGCCCCTCACCCTTTGAGGCCCCGCGTACAAGCCCCGCAATATCCGTAAACTCCACCACCGCGTTTTGAACTTTCTTAGGTTTTACAATCTCTGATAGCTGATCCAGACGTTTATCCGGCACGGCTACAATAGCCTTGTTCGGCTCAATGGTGCAAAACGGATAATTAGCCGCCTCCGCGTTCTGCGCCTTTGTAAGCGCATTAAAAAGTGTGGACTTGCCAACATTCGGAAGCCCTACGATTCCTATACTTAAAGCCATGGTAATCTCCTGTAAATAATCTATATATTCCGTCCAACAATACGAGACCGCAACTTCAGAAAAGATGAAACCGCATTTCCCTCAACATAAAAAACTGAGATGGAAGTCTAAGGGTAGAAATTAAACATTGTTACCATAGAATCTTGTTCAGAAGGTAATGGTACTCATGCGGCATCAATCAGCTGAAGTCGAAACTGATTTTACTATAACCTTATGGGATAATGCTATCCAAAGGTAAGACTTCAAGAATCATAGACTCAAATAACACCCATAGCCTGCTTGGCAGCACGAACGCCTTCTTCCGCGGCAGAGACCCAGTTCTGATGTCCGTTGTGCTCGGCATTGGCAAAGGATATCCGGCCAAAGTCTTTCTTGGCTATATCACGCGGGGCTGATTTGCCGTCACGTCCGAAATAAAATCCCGGCTGAGGGCTTACATAGGCATGTCCCCAGCGGTTAAAGATAATACCCGCTATATCACGTCCCGGATCAAAGCCGGCACTTCCAAACAGCATGACCATCTGTTTGCGCAGACGTACTTCATAATCATAATAACTTGTGTTTAATAACTCAGCACGCCCGGTGGAACCCTGTTCCTTCAAGGGTGCCCCGGGATAGTAAAAGGGAATATAAAAAGTCAGGACTGCTGGATAATCCGGATGAAGAGGCGGATGATTCTCAGCGACCAGCATGGGCTGTTTGATATTGCAGCTGAAACCGAACCCTCCAAACCAGCGGCAGGCGGTAAGGCCAAGTTTATACAAAAATCTCCAGTTATTAAGAGCGACATTTACTACCATGATGGGCGAGCGGTGAAACTGCCCGTAAGCCTCACGGTGCTCCTGAGGCAGGCCGCTGACTATCTTGCTGGCCACATATGCTCCCGATGTTACAATCGCCTTTTTTGCTTTCACGCGATAGATCTTACCATCCTTCTGATAATAAACCATTACATATTCCGAGTCCTTCGGCTGCCCGTCATGCTCTACCCATACCGCGGTGGAGCCGAGCCTTATGCGGGTCTTGTTTTCCGACCGGTCCATCGCATCGAAATTCACCCTGCTGTTCATTATCTCCGGAAATGTACGCTCCCCGGAGATTGCATCAGGTATTAGCGCCTTGACAAGGTGACGGGCTATACCGTCATTGCCGCCCGGGAAAGAATGCCAGTCGCTCTCGCGTAAGGACTGAAGGACCTTGAAATTTCTGAAGCCCGGCATATCTACCTGATAGGCAGCATAGGCGGAAATCGCATCACACCCGAGACCGACGCTTGAGGCCAGTACAGGGTCAGCATACTTTGTTACCCGTGGGTTTAAGCCCATTATATTTTCAATATAATGTTTATAGGTAATACTGTCGAGCCAGCGCAGGTAATCACCCTTTGCATAATACTGTTCCTGACTCGTTCGCCAGCTGACAAAGTCCTTTTTCATCTGAGGAGGCACAGGCGCATCCTTGAAGTTCTTCCCCCACTGATCTGAAAGCCACATCTGATCGGGACTGCGGGAACCTTTTTTTACAAATGGCGCGATATGGTGCCCGATACTCGGATCATCATACCAGAGCATAAACCCGTAATTTGTCTTATCAAACTGCAGAGGATTAAGACCCTTCTCCATTTCCTGATAATTAAAATTACTGGGCAGGCGCAATCTATTATATATGTCATAGCCCGGCTGAGACGGGCGGCTCAGAGCCATGAAAGAATTTGAGGCCTGAGGCCCGTAAAGCTTATAACTGCCTATCTCAAATTCATTTCTCTTGGCATGCCCGCCCGTGATATCGTGATTATCAAGTATAAGGCAGGAGCGTTCCCTGAAGTAATGATTTTTTATTTCAAAGGCCGCGCTCAAGCCGCTGAAGCCGCCGCCGATTATGAGAAAGTCATATACCTCTCCGGTATCAATCGCATTCTCAGGCGCCTTATCAAGATTGCCAAAATGCGAATGTGCTGCCTGACGCTGTGCGTCCATATTTCCATGCGATACGGCATAATCTCCGGTACCGCCATAACCATCAATCTCATGAGTTTCAGCAAAAAGGGCAGCAGGAGACGGCAGATCAAGCAATAACGCTCCAGTGCCTATAAGCGCCGCATTGATAAAGTCCCGCCGGGTGATCTCTATATCCATCCCGAGCAGATGTTCCTGAGCTTTTGAAAGTCTTCCTGTCTTCTTCATACTCACCTCCTGTTTTAACCTTGCATCAGACATCAGCACCGGTATCCCTCTGGAAATAGTGTAAAGGATTAGACGTTTTTTTCATATTGAGGTCCGATGCCAATAGTGGACACCAATTCACTCAGGCCGACAACCTCTTTTCATAGAACTGTTTTTCATAAACAGCTGAAGATAGATATCCCAACCGCCTTTTTCACCCAGTTAAGTCTGTCATGCCCGAAGTTCTTAATCGGGCATCCATGGTTCGACAGGCTCACCATGACATTTGTCACCCTGAGTCCTTCGGCATATGATGGGTGGTGTCAAAGCCCCATTAGAATATGCGGGAGCATATTATCATAATACCTCAAGAGGTAACGAACGAAAGAACATCTATAGAAGCAATAAAGATAGAGAGCAGTTTCTCTCATATCTAAAGTCCGCTTACCTGAAATATGGGGCAGTCATTTTGCATAAATATAGTGATAAACGGCTAAAGGAAATAGGGGAATACTTCAGCATTGGCGAGTCTGCGGTATCAGAGGCAAGCAGACAATTCAGTATTAATTTGAAAAAGAATAAAAAGCTGCGAGGAACAGTAGAAGTGATTTGCAAACAATTAAATTACTGAAGAATGGAGAGCTGACACCACCCACACCACCCATAGGCTTTTGCTTGTTCTTCTTTTCTATTTTTACTTTAATTTTCTATTATAGACTCCACGAATAAAAAAAATTTCTATATAATAAATAATGATAATTAGAAGATATTTTTTTAGCTTTGTATGCCTGATATTAATTATATGCCTTGCCCGCGCATCCGCGCATGCGGAGCACAGAGCTACGATCATATCTGCCTCAGAATATAATTACCCGCCATTCAGCATTATTACTGAGGACGGTAAAGCCGATGGGTTTTCAGTTGAACTTTTAAGGGAAGCTCTTCATAGGGTACATTTCAATGTTGAATTCAAGGTTGGGCAATGGTCTGAAATAAAGAATGAGCTGAGAGATGGTAAAATCCAGGTTTTGCCGTTGGTTGGGAGAGCGCCGGAGAGAGAGGAAATATATGATTTCACCTTTCATTATTTGACACTTCACGGGGCTATCTTTGTACGAAAAGGTTATACGCGTATTGAAACGGTTGATGATCTTGCAGATAAAGAGATCATTGTTATGAAGGGTGACTCTGCTGAAGAGTATGTTAATCGTGAACGTATTTCTCCTCATATAATCTCAGTAGAAAAATATGAAGATGCAATGAAACTACTCGCATCAGGCAAACATGATGCAGTAATTGCCCAGAAACTTATGGGCATTCAATTATTGCAGTACATGGGGCTCAGCAATATAGTTCCTGTAGACCACCGGCTGGAGAAATTCAAACAGGAGTTTTGTTTTGCAGTGCAGAAAGGGGACAGGGAGTTATTGGCGCTTCTTAATGAGGGGCTGTCAATAGTTATAGCTGACGGGACCTTTGACCGACTGCATGATAAATGGTTCGGGCCTATATTGGGCCCCCGGCTGTTTTCGGAAGATATGCTCAAATATTTGATGGTATTTGGCGGCCCGGCCATTACAATTATTTTAGTATTTTTTGTTCTGATGCTGCGCAGAGAAGTAAGAAGAAAAACAGAGATACTTAAGAAGGAGATCGAAGAGCGCAAGAAGGCGGAAGATAGCTTGAAGCAAAGTTCGTCATCGCTCCTTGAAGCACAGCGGCTTGCCCATATCGGAAACTGGTCCTGGATCATTGAAACAGATGTAGTAGAATGGTCAAGCGAGCTTTACGCTATCGCAGGGCTTGATCCGAAGCTGCCCCCTCCATCCTTTAAAGAGCATCCGGCGCTTTATGAAAAAGAGAGCTTGGAGCGCTTAAGCAAAGCTGTGGAACTGGCGATGACTGAAGGCAAGCCATATGAACTGCAATTAAATATGATACAGCCTGATGGGCAGGTGATCTATACTTCTGCCTGGGGTAGAGCAATAAAGGACAAATACGGACGCATAGTTCGTCTTTACGGGATTGTTCAGGATGTCACCGAGCGCAAGAAGGCTGAAGAAAAACTGAGAGCAATCGATGAAAAATTTAAATCCTTAATGCAACAATCACCTTTTGTTGTTGAACTTTATGATCTTAATGGGCTGCAAATATTGGTTAATAAAGCTTATGAGGAATTATGGGGCTTCCCTGCCGAGACAACTATCAATAAATTTAATGTTCTTAAAAGCAAAGAAGTCGAAGATACAGGATTGATGAAATATGTAAAACGTGCTTATGCAGGTGATTCTGTTGTTACGCCTGAATATAGTTTTGATCCTTCAGGAGATACGGAGACAAAAGGGATAGGAAGAATACGTTGGTTAAGTACTAGAATTTATCCTTTAAAGGATGAATCTGGAAAAGTTCAAAATATAGTTATTGTTCATCAGGACATCACCGACCGAAAGAAATTAGAGGAAGAACTTCAAAAATTCCATAAGCTCGAATCAATAGGAGTGTTTGCCGGCGGAATTGCTCATGATTTCAACAATCTTCTTTCTGTGATCCTTACTAATGTATATATATTGAAGATGAAAACTGATCCCAAAAGCAAAGAATATATAAATATTGAATCAGCAGAAAAAGCGATAAACAGGGCCACAAGCCTTACCCAGCAGCTTCTTACCTTTGCAAAAGGAGGGGCTCCGGTTAAGAAGACGGAATCTATCATTGAAATTATTGAGGAATCTGCTGAATTTGTTCTAAAAGGATCGAAGATAAAATGCGAATATATTACTTCTGATGACCTATGGCCTGTTGAAGTGGATGAGGGGCAGATCAACCAGGTGATACATAATCTTATTCTCAATGCCAGCCAGTCCATGCCGGAAGGAGGGACGATCCGGATCTCAATGGAAAATTCCACTCTTGGTTCAGATACCGGATTTCCGCTTGAGGAGGGAAGATATGTAAAAGTATCGGTGCAGGACCGGGGTACCGGTATTTCAGAAGCGTATTTACAGAAAATATTCGATCCGTATTTCACAACAAAAGAGGCGGGGCGTGGACTGGGACTTTCAATTACATATTCCATTATCAAGCAGCATGGCGGGCATTTAACGGCAGCCTCGAAGCTGGGAGTCGGGACAACCTTCACAATATATCTGCCTGCTTCCGATAAGCAGGTTGCAGAAAAAGAAACGGAAGGTGAGACGCTGATTGCCGGTGAAGGTAAAATATTATTAATGGATGATGAGGAATTGATAATAGACGCCACAGGACAGGTTCTGGCGTTTATGGGATACAAAACTGTAAGTTCAAAAGATGGCAATGAAGCGATAGAACTCTATAAAAAAGCCATGGAAACATCAGAGCCGTTTGATGCAGTTATCCTGGACTTAACTATACCCGGAGGGATGGGAGGAAAAGAAACAATGAAGAAAATGCTTGAGATAGATCCTGCAGTAAAGGGGATAGTTTCAAGCGGGTATTCCAACGATCCTGTGATGGCTAATTTCAGGAAATACGGATTCAGTGGCGTTATTGTCAAACCATATAAAACTCCGAAACAGCTGGGGGAGATCCTGCATAAGGCAATAAAAGGATAACTCAAGGGGTTGCAAATTTTGGTGTCAGGTCTACGGTGTGCCACGAGGCTACATAAGAGATCAGGTGGGTGTTACAGAGACGACAAGGATCGGCTGTATCTGTGTCATAGATATAGCGGAATGAAGCTGAAGGAGATTGGAGGGCATTTTAATATCGGAGACTCTGCCGTATCTGAAGCGGGCAGGCAGTTTGCTGTACTGTTAAATAAAAATAATAAGTTAAAAAAGCAAATAGAATTAGTGCGGAGGCAACTCAAATTCTGAAGAATGGAGATCTGACACCACCTACACCACCTACAAGGATTTGTCCTGGGTGACGAGTCAATATGTATGTCAAACTTAGGTATGTTTTGGCAAAACATGGGTCATTAGTTGACAGATTAATCCTGAATTGTTAATGTTAATGACGTTGTTTGATGTTATTTTCAAAAACCCGATTCAACTTTTAAAAAAAAATTATCAGCCGAACTTATCTTGCTTAGGGAAAAGTAGATGACGCTCTTTAGTCACAGAGTTGAGAGAGCTTGTTTTATTTTGAAGAGATAGTTGTCCTTCATTAATGCACATTTCTTAACAATACATAATTGAAAGGAGAATTGTATGAAAGCAAAGTATTCATTTCTTACGCTGGCCCTGATCTTTATCGTTGCAGTTTCACAGGCACTGGCAGCCGTACCGGAAGCACTGGAGTATCGTTATGACAACGGGGGACAGGACCCATTTAATGCAGGCTATGTAGATACAGACGGTAATGTTTATATCGCTGGCGCACGAGGCAACAGCTCTTCCAACATCCCGGCAATGAGTTATTATGTCGTCAAATTCAACAGCCTCGGAGCAGAGCAATGGCGCAGCACCTATGTGACCGGACAGGCATCCTGGTACGGTCAGAATAGTTCAATGACTGTTAAAGATGGATATGTCTATCAGGTGCTTTCAGAATCCTATCGCTTTGGCTCAATTGTTAAATATGACTTAACAGGCAATCCACAGGTTCTTAATGCAGGTACTACTGTTCCCTATAACTGGGACCATAAGTTGATACCTATAATAACCCGAGGGGATATACCGGTTACATTCATGGATTAGTCCTTGATGGCGCCGGAGGTTTTTATGCGACTGGGCGACTCTGGTACGATACTACCGAAAACAATATTGTCACGACACTCTTTGATGCCAATGGAAATACTGTGTGGTCACGGAGTGTAGTCTCAGGAGTATCACTCGCTCCTACGGCACTTCAAAAAGACAGCTCGGGAAACCTGTATGTACTGGCATCTGTAAGGGATGCAGGCGGCGCACTGCGCACGATTCTGCTGTCCTATGACAGCGCAGGCAATCAGAGAATATCAAAAATATTTAATTACAATGGCGCGAATCAGGGCCGCGGTCTCGATTTGGACTCTGCCGGAAACATCTACGTTCTAAGCATGGGACCGGTTGTTGTAGATGGAGTAACAGTTAATGGATTCATCACAGCAAAGCTTGACAGTACAGGAAACGAACTCTGGGTACGCTCTCTCAGTGACGGATCCATTTACTCACAGGGAGACCCCAAGGGCCTTGCAGTTGATCAGTATGACAATGTCTACATCACCGGCCAGACAGGTTCACGCACGTATAATACAAAATTTTTCACTACCAAGTATGACGCTGACGGAAACCTTCTCTGGAGTGACCTGAATAGCAGAATATATTCAACTCTCGGGATGATTCAAACGCTGAACGGCGCGGTATACATCGGAGGAGGAACAGGGTATACCAGCCAGCATGACAGTTTTGTACTTAAATATGATAACAGCAACACACCTCCTGTAGCAGAAGCAGGGGAACACGTGGCTATTTCAACTGACCAGATAGCAGCAGCCGTCATACACGGTACGGCGTCAGACATAGACGGTGATGCACTTACCTACAGGTGGCTCGAAGGAACGAATGAACTGCTTACAGGCACTGCCGTGGGTGCAGCAGGAGCATGTGATCTAAACATCGCTTCCTTATATTTGAGTTCTGGAACACATGAGCTGACCCTTGAGGTATCAGATGGCATTGCTACAGTTACAGACACTATGTCCCTGACAATTAGTAATTCAGCTCCTAATGCAGCTGCAGGCGGCGGGGGTGTCTATGAAATAGGCACAAATGTGATTCTTACCGGAGATGTTTCAGACTATGACGGAGACCTGCTGAGCTACTCATGGATGGAAGGCGAAACAGTGCTTTGCTCTGGTAATGTTCAGACACTTGCAGAAGGTACTCCGGCAATACTGACTGACTGTATTGTATCAGGGCTTGCACTTGGAGAACATGCGATAAGTCTTACTGTAAATGACGGACTGAATCCGGCTGTAACCAGTACGGCTACTGTTCAGATAGTTGATATAACCATGCCGACTATTGAGCCGGTTGCGAGCCAGTACATACTGTGGCCGCCGAATCATCAGATGGTTGATATTGTCATTGAAGCCAACGCATGGGACAACAGTGGACTTGGTGTAACAATCAGCGCTGACGTGATAAGCAATGAGCCCGTGGAAGGTACAGGTGGAGATGACATAGGGCCTGACTGGACTGTGCCGACAATAGACCAGACAACCGGGACGATCACTCTGCAGCTGCGTAGTGAACGTTCAGGCAATGGCAACGGCAGGGTCTATACTGTAATCATCACAGCAGAAGACATCGCGGGGAACGCCAGCTCAACGAATGTGAACATCTCCGTTCCTCATGACAAAGGCAAAAAGAAGTAACCAGTTTTCCTGTAACATCAAAAAAAGGCAGTGCCATTTCCGGCGCTGCCTTTTTTATTGACCGATTGCTATTCCTCTCTACAATCTTGTCATCTAATTGCAAATTTTTGTGGGTGGTCTCAGCTCTCCATTCTTCAGTGAAAGTGCCAATCAAACTGTAACTTACCAAATCTTGTCTATATAATTGAGCAAATAAATGTCGGGGGACATGGAATGGCAAGGCCTTTACGTATAGAGTATCCGGCCGCGTTTTATCACATCACTTCAAGAGGCGATGAATAATCACTATCACCT
>JADHUV010000078.1 GCA_016784355.1 Nitrospira sp.
GTAACAGCGGCAGTCACATCTGAAAGAACTGCAGCACCTGTCTGTGCTGCCGTAACTCCGTGGGGGTTTGCACTGCTTCCGGCATGCTGATTAAACTGTGAAGCAGCAGCTGCACCTATCGAAGCAGGGCTGACACCGTGGGGATTGCTGCTGTCTGCCACATGTGCAGACTGATCAAGTGCACTGGCATGCCTGCCGTCAACTTTATCAGCATTATAGGCATAGTCGGACAGACCGGATTTTTCCGCATTTATGGCATGAGACACTGACAGAAGCTGCTGCCTTGGTGAAAGCACTTGCACTCCTGTTAGTCCGTTATCGACAGCTACCTGCAAAAAGCGGGGAAAGTTAAAATCAACATTAAGCCATACGATGCTGCCAAGCTGCAAATTGTAAATCCCATCAACTACATCGACTGCAGGATGGGTCTCAGTCCAGAGTTGAGATCCTTCGGATAGGGCGTCGTGTATGGAGAGGATCAGCATTACCGGCCCATTCACCGGCCCTGTGCTGTCTGTCAAATACCCCTGGTAATTTATTGTCCTTTGCTGTGAATAGGCATTAACAGCAGCCATATTTACGATTATCATTACTGTGAAGCAGATCAGCATGATATTTGCTCTTCCGAGTTTTTGCATCCTTTAATCTCCCATTGATTTATTGTTATCTATTTAAACAGAATCATTATCAATCGCCACTTTAACTGTCAATGTTATTAACAATTTTCATGCCAGATGCTTGATTAATAAGTATTTTCTTATTTTCCCTTATTAATAAGGTTGTTTCCTAGGGAATTGGATATTGCTGTTTTAATTCTAATGAGGGACTGCACACTGAATAGTGTGACATTTCAACTTGTTGGCACAGTTTGCGGCATGGTTAAACTGTCCGTGGGATCAAGTCTGCACTTTAAATATCAAAATTCATCCCCTACAAATAATCCTGACAATCATCTATGCGGTCAATCCCTGAAAGAGACCGGCAATTACTTTGTATTATCTCGGCAGCAGTATCTCAGGTTCATTATCGCTTTTGTCAGAAATTAGAAAGTAGCCATAAGTTAAAGAGAAGAATCAGGGCAATTCAAAAAAAGATACCGACGTTCAGGGCTCCATTCTTCAGTAAAAAAAGCATGTTAATTTGAAAATGACCAAAACGAACCTGGGCATGATCTAATAGTCTGCACATCATTTTACGCTGGTCGCTTTGACCCAAAGTCACCCCTTTCAGGATTATTTCCGGGCCGCATCAGCTGAAATAATCAACTTGCGGAGGGCAAACAGTTTGAACATGTGTAACAGATGGTACCTTGCTTACTGCCTTTAAACTAGTTACATACCAATAATAACTTTGAGTCCCCATAAGAAACCTTCAGTGCAGAGAAGGAAACCGCAGGGTTAAAAATTAATTTCTGTTTGAGGCCAGGACGGCCGAGTTAAATTAATTTACCGAAGGTTGACTGAACGGAACGTCCCGGAAGGTTTCTAGGGTGCCCTTTTGTTGGTTCGTTATTTTGGGCAAGCAAAATAATGAACACGCCGTGTGGGGGCGGAACCCCACATATAATTGAACATACAGACCGTTCATTTTGAAATGACCAAAACGAACCTGGGCATGATCTAATAGTCTGCACATCATTTTACGCTGGTCGCTTTGACCCAAAGTATCCCCTTTCAGGGTTATTTTCGGGGCGCATTCTAATGTATCTGCTCGATATCTTATTTTTTATAAAAAGTGTTCAATTTCTCTGCGGCAGCTTGTAATCTTTTGTCAGTTGTCCACAAGGGTGTATTGCTCAATAAAGATGAGGCTAGCAAATGAATATCAATAAGACCTATTCCAATACCAACCAATTTTTTCAGTTCAATAAATGCAAGTATTTCATCGTGTTCAGCTGCAATTGCCTGAGGAAGAGCTTCGAGGAGAGAAATAATTTCTTTTAGGTTCTTCATGCTGCCGCATGCGAGCTCACCAATTACGAAAGGGTGGCAAGCTACGAGCTCATTTAACAAAAGACCGGTAAGGTGAGAGTTGGTGTCTCTGAAGTGCGATATCCAAATAGAGGTATCGACAAGAATCATGTTAGTTTCCAGAAACCCTTCTTCTCGGGACAGGCTTAATAGACTTTTCCGAACCACCTAACTCAGCAAGTCTTTTTGCGCTTGCACGCGCAATTAATGCTTCTAAGCCTAATCTAACTAAAGATGTTTTCTCTTTAACACCGGTAAGTTTTGCAGCTTTTTTCAGTATGGAGTCATCTATGTTTAATGTTGTTCTCATATGTATTAATATGCACTAAACATACATATCTGTCAATGGCCCTTCTACTGGGGTTATTTAGATATTCTCTTTCAATCCTTCCCTTTGTCACTCGTCACTCGTGATTCGATTGTTAGTCATTTTCCTTTTCTCTCTGAATCCCATAAGAAACCTTCAGTGCAAAACAACTTCCTGTCATCCTGAATTTATTTCAGGATCCCATGTAAAACTTGAAAAACCTTATGTTGTGGCGGGGATCCCGGATCGAGTCCGGGATGACAAGCGCGTATTTCATGCTGAAAGAAAGTGAGTAGTGACTAGTGACGATTCTGTCTTCCGCAAGGCAGGTTCATCGTGGCACAAAAATTTCTCTTTCAAAACTCAGACCAGATATTCTAAATTGACTTTTTGTAGTATTATTACTACAATTGAAATATGCTTACATTCGGCGACAATATCCTTCTCTGGAGACTGCATCGTTCACTTTCTCAGGAGCAACTTGCGGTCTTATCAAACATTCCCCGCCCTAACCTCTCTGATATCGAAAAAGGAAAACGGGACATTACGTTGTCTACAATACGTTCATTGGCCCGCGCCTTGAATGTATCGCCGGGAACGCTTGCCGATGCTAACCCGCCAAAGCCCGATAAATGGAAAAACAATTTAACAAGAGAATCAATGGAAAGGATCGCAGGTGCGGCTGCACGAGGAACCTCACTCAAAAATCCTTTGGAGGATTTTATCACTGTGCTGCTAAAAGAAGTCCTACGCTGTTCTTTAGTATCTACACAAAGCCGGACGAAATCGCTTCCGTTACCGGGCAGATCGAGTAACCGGGCATGGCTTCATCTGCGTGCACTATATCCGGCTGAAACACTTGAGAGTCTCATAATGAGAACTAAGGAGCATGCGGAACTATTATGGATATCAGACAGATAGAACAGTTCTTTAAAATTATAGACGATGAGTTTAATCATGAGGCCAGGGTCATACTGACCGGGGCAGCGGCGGGAACAGTATGGGGCAGTACACGGCCGAGCATGGATGTGGACTTTGCGGTATCCATTAGTGACCGTAGTGAGACAGCATGGCAGCAGCTGGAAGCATCTATCCAAAGGGCAATAGAGAAAACAGGGATACAGGCCAACTATGCCGAGGACATTGACCGGTGGGGCATGATCACATTGCTGGACTACAAAAGCAACACAAAACTGTACAAACAATTCGGCAGCCTTGCTCTTATGGTTCTCGATCCTGCTTACTGGTCAATCGATAAAATGACACGTTTTATAGATCCTGATATTCAGGACATGATCCAGGTTTTCCGCAAGAAAAATACTTCTCCTCATGAACTGGCGGAGGTATGGGGAACAGCTCTGAAGGAAAGTCCACGATCAACTACCCTCATGAGATTCCGCCGTCAGGTAGAAGGTTTCTTTGAGTCATACGGCAGAAAAATATGGGGCAACGATTTCAACTCAGAGAAAGTTATCAAACAATTCCATAAATCAGCCGGGATTAAGAAATAACAGATGACGCCCTGACACCGCCTTTAAAAGAAAGTGACGATCAGAGATACCATCCAATCTCGTTATCTGTCAAGATGAAAGATTTGACCCAGCGGATTAAAAACTGATGTTTGGAAAATAAATACCATAAACGGCATCGGTCACCACTACCAGCTTTACCGCTTCCAGTCTCAATTCCTTCGTGTACTTCCCGTATGGGACCTTTTTCATCCTTTCACCTCCATTAAGTTATTTTACTTAATTTTGGTGTCCACTTTTTTCAGCTTACCTCACCTGAAACCAATTATATAAAAAAGTACCCGGAAAGATATCAAACGATCTAACCGGGCACCCTGTTATCAAAAATATCCTCTACTGATTACGAGTCTTTCTGGTGCTGCGAATCCTTCCACCAAGAAGCAGTCCGCCAATCACCATAAGGGCTGTACTTACAGGCTCAGGTGCAACTGCTGGATTAACACCGATCAACTGACCGCCGCCTGCGAGTTCATAAGTCAAACCTTGCAGGTAGGTATTATCTGTATTAGCGGTATCATAGTAGATGTTCATGCCGTTACCAGATACGTTAGTTACAGAAAGTCCTGCTAAATCCACACCGGTTATACTGCCCACATACATTGCGCCGCCTACATCAAGGTTGCCGTCATTAAGATTCAGGAAATTGCCCGCTGCTATATCAAGATAACCCCAGGAAAAGTTATTGGAGTAACCGCTGACCAGTGCGCCCTGATCCGTACCTGCTACATAGAGTTCATGCAGAGTATCCGCGCCGGAGGTGAAGGCAAGCATTGCATCATAGGTGTTCCACTGAGTGTTCATCATACTGTAATTTTCAAAATTACCGCTTACAAAGAAATTATCGCCTACGCCTCCGATCAGGTAACCTGCCTCTCCAATTATAAGATCACTAATATGACTCTTCAAATTATCCTCCTTTTAACATTTATATGGTTATCAAACTTTCATTTACACTGAACTCATATCAACAAGCCTGGCGCTTATGCAGGCGCACTGAAAACAGCTCAGGCATTACCTTCATGCACTCCCATACTTTTCTAGAGGAATATAGACACAAGAACCCTGTCCAGCCTCATCAAGATTTATTACTTCTCAATGTCGCTTTCAACACTTCTATGAATGTCCGGCAATGAGATGCCTGACCAGAATGTATATCCCCTCCTAATACTTTTCCTTAAAGTTACCCAGCACTCTAAAGCAATATTTTGCCTATCTAAACAGGCTGTCTCATAACTGTCATCCTGAACTTGTTTTTTGTTGCAACATCTTGTAAAAACAAGATTCCGAAGCGAGTTCGTAATGAAAGAACACGCATTTTCTGACAACCTGTAAAGACGGATTTCAGATAGCCCATGAATATTTATAATGTCAACATTTCAGACATTACCATGTAATTAAAAAGCAAATATCATGCCAACATACTATTTTATTGAGGTAATTTTATTTACATATATTTTTTGACATGTTACATAGAAAATTATCCCACCAATGCATATCACCTCTTAGGGATTTAACGCGATGTCACAATATTTGACACACATTTTATGGGCAGTGTGACAGTGTTTTGCACACTTCTTCTCTGACTGATCGTATATAAGACATTAATAGACAACCATTTATATGATAAGCATCATTGAAATGACTTACTGACTCATCTATAGTGAGAGTAATGCTTACAATGCGAGTACCACTTAATGAATAAACTATTCATCATGCGCGTTCTCACGATTTGCCTGGCATTGGTATTTACTGCCTCTCCGAGCCATGGCGAATCAAAATACACCCGTGAACACGCAGAAGAACTGTTTCACCTTATCGAGTGGGATGATTACACGACCGAGACCTTTCAAAGGGCGCTCGATGAAAAAAAGCCCATATACATTGTCCTGTCTGCGCCTGCCTGGTGTTACTGGTGTCATGTCTATGAAAGTGAAGACTACCTTTATCACCCCGATCTTTATCCCTTTATAAATGAAAATTTCATCGCCGTATTCATAGACTCTGACAAAAGACCGGACCTGACAAAGAAATACCTTGAGGGCGGTTGGCCGTCTACTACTATTCTTTCGCCTGATATGAAAAGGCTGGAAGGTTTCTCAGGCCCCCGTGATCCCCAACAAATTCGAGAGTATCTGGAGGAAGTGATTTCATACGTTAAGGACAAATCATTTACCTCTGCTGCTGATGACCTTACATACCGCTTTACTGAACCGCGCTTGCCGCAAGAGAGCGAACTGGGGTATATACAGCTGGCAATGCTGAGCTATTTAAAGAAAAGCTATGACCCAAAATTTGGAGGTTTTGGGAAAGGAAGAGGAGGTCAGCAGTTTCACACTGCCTTCTCG
>JADHUV010000034.1 GCA_016784355.1 Nitrospira sp.
CGTAATTAGCGTCCTTAAAGTCAACAGATGCACTTGCAGCACCCGCAAACATCAAAAAAACGCTTAAGATGCTAACAATAATCGAATTACGTACAGCCATCTTTCTTCTCATGTCCAGCCCTCCTTTTTACCTTCATAAAAAAAATTAGTACAACATTTATAAGTCTGCGCAATAAACATACTGCGCTTTTCAAGCACTTTTTTCAGCCAAGATACTATAAACAAGAGAATATATAAGGCACCTAAAAAAAAGGGGCAGCAACCCATGCTGAACACTATCGGCAATAAATATATTTTTCTTTAATTGTTTCTGAATGAAATCTGATTCAGATGAATCTGATTCTGAGATATGAACATTTATTAGGCCGGCATATAGTTGCCGCTGCATAGCGCCTACCTTAACTACATTCATAAAGAATTAAACCTGTGTTTAACTATATAATTCATTGCATTTACAATGCTATGACAGAACTAGTGTATTGTCAATCTTTTTTATCAGAAAAACCATATAAAAAGTCATGTACGGTTTACTTCATGAGACTATTCCATTACTATATTTAAATCCTAAACTTACGAGGTTTCGCTTACAATGTCTAAAACAAAAAATCTTCCCACTGAATTTGAAAACCTGCTTGAAGAATCTGTCAGAACCCACGGACACCTCTGCCCCGGTCAGGTTCTGGGCGTGCGCATGAGCATGCACGGGCTAAATCTAATTGGCATAAATAACCCAAGAGGAGAAGACAGAAAAAAACTCATAGTCTATGTAGAGATCGATCGCTGTGCAACAGACGCCATTCAATCTGTAACCGGCTGCAGCGCCGGAAAAAGGTCACTGAAACTGGTGGATTATGGGAAAATGGCAGCGACATTTGTTAACCTAGACACCGGAAAAGCTGTCCGGCTTTTTGCAATGGAAGACTCGAAGGACAAGGCCAAAAACTATTTCCCTGATATAGAAGACAAATACAAATGTCAGACCGAAGCCTATAAGGTCATGCCCATTGAAGAACTCTTTGAGTGGAAAGAAGTAGAGGTTAAAATACCTGAGCAGGATATGCCGGGCAGACCTAAAAGAAGGATCCAATGCGAGTCCTGCGGCGAGCATGTGCAGGACAGCAGGGATATTGAGGTCAACGGCAAACTGCTTTGCAAGGCGTGTGCACAGGGTGGGTATTATTCTTAACTACATTCAGGATGACATATCTCAATAAGGTATAAATTTAAAAACTTTATAGCAATGCCTGTCATCCTGAACTCGTTTCAGGATCCCCAGAACAACGAGATTCTGAACTAAATTCAGAATGACAGCACGTTCTTTTTGTATTGCGACACAACCGTCCAGACTGATTCAGACTTGTTGCGTACTCCGCTGCGAACACGCACATGAGCTCAGCACATATGCCGAGACACACTTTGCAAGGGCACTATAAAAAGCGTTCTCAGTACCTGCTGATATCTTTCCACAAAAAGGTCTGATCCAGGGCTGAAGATAGTTCTCAAGAAAATTTTCCTGTTTATCCCTGTACTTCCCGGCAGTCTCAGAATCAGATTTCTGCAATGCCTCCCTTTCCTTAAACAGCAGGTAACTCATAAATTCCAGCTCTACTACAATATGATCTGGAAGGTCTTTAAAATTATCACTCCTTGCCAGCCCTTCCTTTTGGTATACATCTATGACTTCCATTGTGGACTCACCCATTACCCTTGCGCCCTCTTCCATATGTACTGAGCCATATGGCGGCGCTATCAGATTAAACGGTCCCATAAAGAGCCTTGCGTACTCTACATTAAGCTCCTCATCAGTAAAGGCCTGAATACCTGCGGCCATTTCATCTGCAAACACGGCTGCATCAGGGCATATATCTTTAAGATAATTCACAAGGTTTTCAAAAAGATTAACCTCTGCAAAAAGGTCTTTCTGAGGCTCATAAAAACATGCCGCTAAAAAACGGTAACAACTCTCTCTCTTTTTATTATCACTCATCATTGCATTGCTATCCATTTTCCTCCAATTTACATATAAGCATCTCTAAAAAAACAGGGGTGCTACCCGCCGTACAGCAGATGCACCCCTGTTACCTTAACAAAAATCAGGACTTCTTCGCAGGACTGAACTCTCTTACATAAAACACGTTCGGACCAGTACCTTTCTCACCGTCTTTCAGGTACTCACCCCTGTTATTTTTCAGCCTCTTTGGCTTATATTTTTTCAGAAGTTTGCTGACCTCACTGCCAGGATCATTCCTGTCACCGAAGACACGTGCACTGGACGGACATGAAACCACACAGTAAGGGTCTTCACCATTTCTGACCCTGTGAATGCAAAAATGACACTTTTCTATCCAGCCGTCTTTTCTGACATCAGCAAGCTTTCCTTTCCCTCTGGATTGCTGACCTTCTTCGGTATTCATCCTGTCATTGTAAGAGTACTCATGAGCCCGAGGAGGAGTTATTCCTGCCTTATCCGCGATCGCAGCCGGGGATGAAGTACATCCCTTGATCAACGCAGCCTTGTCTCTCCAGAAGCCGTGAGTGTCCTTGCCGACCTGATTAAAACTGATGACTGTATGCTGATCCCCTTCCTTCTCAACATCGGAAGAACTGTAGGGACAGGAGTCCTGAGGTTCATAACATTTTTTACATTGTATGCAAAAGCGATAGTTATACATCGTGATGCCGTCTTCAGTCTTGTAAAGAGCCTTTGGCTCCGGACAACCTTTCAAACATGCCGGATCATCGCAATGATTGCATAGAACCGGTATAGAAGCATACTTAAGATCGGGGAATTTCCCTTCTTTATGGAAGGCAAAGTCAGCCCAATGAAATGTCTGCCCCGTTGCAGGAAGCTGAGTATTATTCTCAGTCTTACATGCAATCGCGCAGGCACCGCAACCGACACACTTTTGTAAATCAATAACCATTGAATATTTTTTATTAGCCATATCTTATACCTCCTTCCCTTAGATCTTTTCTATCTTTACGCCGGTGAACCCGCCGTTTCTTACGGTGCTTCCGCTGAGTCTGTCATAATCATCAGGCATCAAAAGGTTATTACTTCCGCCTCTTGGCTTTGCCTTGTGATAATCTTCAGCAGCGGTTCTTCCATAGGCCCAGTGACCCTGTCCGTAGCACTTGGCTACAGTGCCCGGGCGGACACCCTCCCAGAGATGCGCATTGACCACAATGCTTGCAACTGTCGAAGTGATCTTGATTTTATCACCATCTTTAATGCCGAGCTTAGCGGCATCAGAAGGATTGATCTGAAGCACATCATCATTACTCTTGTCACCGATATCCATTTTCTTGAACTCGTAATACCATGTTAAGTTCTGACTCCTGCCTTCCCTGTTGAGCTTTGACTTGAAATCGATGAAGTCAAAGGGATACTCTGACTTGCTGCCATATCTGAATGGAGCTTCGTAGTGAGGAACAAATGCCAGCTCGCCGCGAGCTTCATAATTGCAAGTCTCCAGTATGTCGTCAACAGTTGTTTTGTGCTTATCGGCGTGGGAGTTAAGAGCCTTTTTAAGTGTCTCTGAATAGAACTCGAACTTATGAGTTACAGTGCCTTTAGTGGTCACCTTCCCGTCCTTCTCTTCATCCTTGCCGAACTTGCCTCCCCAGCGGGCCTTGTTTTTGTAGGCAGCTGAGTTCCACATACCTCGTTTTTTAAATTCCTCCCAGCCATTGATCTTATCGCCGCCAACGTCCTTCTTGCCGTCCCATAATGGCGCTGTCTGGATCTTCAGGCTGTACTCTGTAAATTCCATGCCGTTTGTCGGCACTTTCCCTGTCTCAGGGTCCTTAAACTCGTTAGTGTAATAGTCAAGAAGATTTGAAAATCCGCGTTCTTTCAATTTCTCGGCTATCTGCCATGGTATCTCGGTCTCATCCGTCCTTACATCCCACATAGGCTTGACTACAGGGAGAATAAGGGTTGCCGTTGCATACCTGTTAGCCTTGGTCTTTACATAGCCCATCTTTTCATACTGGGTGATCGTTGAAGGCAAAACGATATCAGCATACTGTGTCATCTCAGATGCATTGGTCGTAATATGCGCAAAAAACGGCAATTGCTCCATCGCCTTTTCCCAGCGCTCTGCGCCTGTACATGAGAAGGTGAAGTTATTCATATAGCCTATGGCAACCTTAATGCTGCCCGGATCCTTCAACATGGCATTGGCAGTGTTATTGGTAACAACCCCGCCGCCGGACTTCCCCGCATTTAATGCCGGGAACGCCTTTGTTCCACGCTGGTCTATCTTCTGTATCTTGGAGTGTTTCGCAGCAAGCTCATCTTTGTATTTATCGTATTTTGCGAGCTTGGCAACAGGGATCTTTGCCGTTGCAAGCACGCCGCCCTCATTATCAATACTTCCAAGAAGGCCGCTCAATGCATGGATTGCCATTGCACTGTATGCACCTCTTACATGCATTGCAGCACCGGGGCCCAGCCAGACAACTACATTAGGCGCTGCCTTGCCCATGCCGATGGCCACTTCTTTGATCTTTGCGGCAGATATCAGGGTCTTCTTTGAGGCCCACTCAGCTGTTTTGTCTTTAAGTTCAATGTTCCACCATTTAACAATACCGTTAGTCTCTTTCTCCTCAAATGCAGCTTCATCAACGGTCTCACCGGCTTTGAAGAGGTTCTTGCCATCCTTGAAGTCTCCAACAAATTCTTTATGCCAGAGACCTTCTGTAAGGATTACATGAGCGAGCGCCGATGCAAGCGCACCGTCTTCGCCGGGTTTAATAGGTAGCCAGTTATGCGCCTTGGCAGCTGATGACTGAAGTTTAGGATCTACTACAGTTACGGTCGCATTATCAAGCATGTCTCCAAACCTCTTAATCGTTGCCGGGATCATCCTGTTGCTGCTAAGGGGGTCGCAGCCCCAGATAAGGGCGTATCTTGTGTTTGAGAGATCGTAATCACGGTAACTCCAGCCGCCGTCAGTATAATAAGCTCCGAACTTCTCAGCTTCAGCACAGATAGCACTGTGAGATATTCCGTTTGGAGAACCGAAGACCTTTGTCATGGAATCATATATGGTGTCCCTCATATAGGAATATCTTCCGCGCATGAGCATATATTTCTCAGGCTCACCATTGTTTCTGAGCTCCATCATTTTGTCTGCTACAGTATTAAGCGCCTCGTCCCATGAAATAGGAACAAATTTCGGATCAACCCCTTTTCCCTTTTTCGGGTTGGTCCTCTTCATCGGAACCTTTACCCTGTCCGGGTCATAAAGCTCCTGAAGTGACAGATGCCCCTTGGGACATAAAACCCCGTCATTCTGCTTTGAGTAACGATTGCCCTTAACCTTTGTCGCGCGGCCATTCTGCACATAAACCTCAGCCGGGCACCAGGTGGTACAGCCCTGACATGTCGAGGGCATCCATGTACCCTCACTGGCTCCTCCGCCCTGTGCATATGCCAGGGAATTCAGCATCGGCCCGTCAACTGCGGCTATCACACCAACTGCTGCCATTCCCTTCAAAAAGTCCCTTCTTTTAATCTTCATACCGACCTCCTTTTATTGCCTGCTTTTAAGAACCCATATACGCTTCATTAATGCTTATTAATCTCATAGCACCCTTTATATTACTAGTCAAGTAACGCTACAGCGTCATCCAATTTTTCAAGCGCAATATCAAGAAGCAATACAGCATATTTTTTATTATGCACACCGCCACCTGCCCAGACTATTCTCATATTTTCCTGCGCCTCGCTGATCATCACCATTGCCCTGGCAATGGTCTTTTCATCAACATTGCCCTTTGCCTTTTCTAACGCCCTTAGTGCCTCTTTTTCCATCTCATCAGCCTCTTCTAATATATCCAGAATATCTTCCATCCACTTCAAAGGCAGATTACCCTCTCTTTCTGAATGACAGGATATACAGGTATCAGTATTTCCTTTCATGACCTTTACCCCTTTGGCATCCTTACTGTCTCTGGTATGACAGGCAAAACAGTTGACCTTTACCGTATGGTGCATTATCGGATATTCCTTGTCCATACCCTTACCGCCTGTACCCGTAAGAAGATTTTTCTGATGCACATGGTGATCAGGATGACAGGTAAAACAGTCCGATCTTGCACGTTCCAGAAAATCAGTTTCCTTGTGCTGCATTTGAAGATGGCAATCAAAACATTTGGCATTCTGGGCCGACACATGCTCCTGATGCATCAGTTTTTTGTCCCCCGCCTGTTTTACTTTTTCTTCGCTGTATTCATGACAGTTAAAGCAATCGTCTTTCTTAATATTCCCCTCACCCTGAATTATCTGGTAATGACAGGACTGACATGCGACCTTTGATTTTTCAAGTTTCGCATGTGTAACGCCCTCTCCTGATTCTTCATCACCTTCGGCGATCTTACGCAGGGATTTCTCAGGAATGGTGTGGCATAAAGAACATTTTGCGCGTCCTTCATTAAACTCTGCATTCTTGAAGTGACACAGATAACAGGCCTCTTTCGGAACCTCAAAGTGCTTTTCCGCACTTACATGCTGATGACAGGTATCACAATGCAGTTCCTGACCCTCAATCCTCCGGTCCATATGGGTATTATGGACATAGGGAATCTTTCCGCCGTACTGAATTTTTTTGCTGAGGAATTTTTCTTTAGGATGACACTCGGATGTTGTACAACTTGCGTCATTGACCTTGGCAGGGGTCCTTACAAGATTAGGCCCGGTACCAAGATATGTAAACAACTGCCCCAGTCCCTTGAACTTGGACTTGAGGGCATGATGCTCACCCGGGGGGTAATGGCAATCAACACATGCCACATTTTCTTCACCATGTTTATCATTCTGCCAAGAAGCATGATAGTTTTTCATGATATGGCATGACCCGCAGAACGAGGGTCTAGATGTATAATACTCTGCACCTGCAATAAGAAACACTAAAACAACAACGACTATAGCAATAACAACCAGAACGCCCCTCTTCATACCACCTCCGTTACAGGTTAGCAGAAAACATGCTTATATATTTGCCATACTTTGCAGCTAATGTCAACCTTTTCCCTCAAAAAAGCAATAACTTCTAGATGAAACACTGAATGCAGCCGATGCCATATAATGATTTTCAGGCAGGTAACCAGCTCGCCAAAAATTCGGAACACAACCCCTCCTCTATAGACATCGTTATGCAGAAATGGTATAACGATACAATGCAGATACGCTCAAAAATATGGCTTGAGGTCGATGGCGAACCGGTCCTTGGCAGTGGCCGACAGGCCCTTTTAAGGGGCATTGAGGAATTCGGGTCAATCAACAAGGCTGCAAAAAATATTAATATTTCCTACAGAAAGGCCCTGGGATATATCAGCTCAATGGAACAGCGTACCGGCAAAATCATGGTTCACAGGCAGGCAGGCGGTCTCAATGGCGGCGGAGCTAAACTAAGCGAAGATGCGCGGATGCTGCTTAAGAAATTCAATAAACTCGAACGCGGCGTAAATAAGATGCTGGACCAAAAATTTGCAAAAGTATTCGACAGCCAGCAATAACGTTATATTCAGAAAAGGACACTCTTATGTGCGATACAGAGGAACGAGAGAGTAAAAGTACCGTATCAGAAATCATTAATGTAGAAGATGCCGTCGGCATGGTACTGTCTCATGATATCACAGAGATAAGACCTGGCGAGTTTAAGGGCCGGGCCTTTAAAAAAGGGCACATTGTTCGGGAAGAGGACATCCCGCACCTTCAGCGCCTGGGAAAAGAACACCTTTATATCCTTAAGGTTGGCGAGGATGAGATGCATGAAAATGATGCGGCAGATGCCCTGGCAAAAGCATTAATTGGTGAAGGCGTTAAAATGGCTGGTGAGCCGAATGAAGGCAAGATTAATATCATCGCAGAACGGGACGGTCTACTGTCAATTGATAAGCAGGCCCTGCTTGAACTGAATATGCTGGGAGAGGTCATGTGCGCAACGATACATAACAACACCATTGTCATAAAAGACAGGGTAGTCGCCGGCACCAGAGCAATCCCGCTGGTCGTTAAAAAATCAATAGTTAATGATGCCGTCAAGGCAGCAGCCACAGCACCCGATGGTGTACTCAGGGTAAAAGAAATGAGGAAACCAAATGCGGGAATCGTGATAACCGGAAGCGAGGTCTTTTACGGCAGGATTAAAGATGCCTTTAAGCCGGTCATTACTAAAAAGATTAAGGCTATGCAAGGAACGATAGCAGGCGTAGAGTTCGCACCTGACAATGCTGAAGAAATAGAAAAGAAGATAAAATCCCTGATACAAAAAGGAGCCGATCTTATTGTAACTACCGGGGGAATGTCAGTAGACCCTGACGATGTCACCAGGTTTGCTATCAGGAACCTCGGGGTAAGTGAGCTGCATTATGGCTCACCGGTTTTGCCTGGTTCCATGTTTTTAGTCGCATATGCCGGGGCAGTTCCAATATTGGGTATACCTGCCTGCGGTATGTACGCAGATATTACAGTATTTGATTTGATATTGCCGCGTATTCTGACGGGAGAACATATCGGCAGAAAAGAAATTGCCGAACTCGGCCACGGCGGACTCTGCCTGAAATGCGAAACCTGCAGATATCCGGTATGTCCCTTTGGAAAGTAAAAACCGGTTTAAATTATGAAAGACACATTTAATCGCAAGATAGATTACCTGAGAATATCGGTCACCGACCGCTGCAATCTCAAATGCATTTACTGCAGACCGTCCAAGGGACCTGATTACTATAAGCCTTCAGAACTGATGACCGCTGAAGAAATCAGGAGGATCGTACAGATCACTGTCAAACACGGACTTCGCAAAGTCCGCATCACCGGCGGCGAACCCCTTGTCAGAAAAGATATTGTCTCCATTATTGAATCCCTGAAAGATTCAGGGGTAAAAGATCTCAGTATAACAACCAATGGCACACTCCTCGGCCGAGAGATTAAAAACCTCATGGATGCAGGACTGGGACGCATCAATATAAGTCTTGATACCATGTCACCTGTGAAATATTCAGAAATGACAAACGGCGGAAATATAGAAGCCGTCCGGGACTCAATAAGACAGTCTGAAGAAGCAGGACTCTCCCCGATAAAGATCAATATGGTACCCATCAGAGGCATTAATGATGACGAGATACTTGCCTTTGCACAATTAACAATGGAAAAGGACTACCACATCAGGTTCATAGAATTTATGCCCGCAAACTGCAGCGGACTCTGGACAAAAGATAAATGTGTGACAGGAGAGGAAATCCTGAAGACTATTTCAGCAATTGGGGACCTTGACCTTCTGGAATTTAAGGGACAGGGTCCTTCAAGAAACTACCGCATTAAGGGTGCTAAAGGGATAATAGGAATCATAAGTCCGGTAAGCGATCATTTCTGCAACTTCTGCAACCGCATGAGACTGACCTCTACCGGAAGCCTGCGGCCCTGTCTTTTTTCAAAAGATGAGATTGATATCAAGACCCCCATGAGAAACGGGGCTAGCGATGATGAAATAGAAGCGCTCTTTCTCATGGCAGTCAGGATCAAGCCCGAGGGACACGAACTTAACCACAGCGCTGCCTCCCGCAGCAGTATTGATACGATGTCAAAGATCGGGGGATAATAATGATAAAAAATGTGAAATCTCACTGACAATGCAACACATCCATGGTAATATTTAATTGTGGATACATTAAATTATCAGGATAAAAGCAAACAGAGCAAGGAATAAATAGCCATGGAAAAAGTGTTGATCGTTGAGGATGATTTGGCATTCGCAGAAGACCTGCGGCAGAGCATTATAAAGATAGGATATAATGTCACCTCAATTGAGGAAACCGGAGCAGGAGCTCTCAAAAGTGTTGAAGAAAACAAGCCGGATCTCATCCTTATGGACATTATATTAAAGGGAGAAATGACCGGCATAGAGGCTGCTCACCATATACACAACCATTTCAATATTCCTCATATTTTCATCTCAGCATACTGTGATAATGACAGGTTGGAAGCGGCCGGAAAAAGTGGTTCAGATGGTTATCTGGTAAAACCGATCAATGACAATACACTTAAGGCCGCACTCAAGACTACCCTGTATAAACATAATATGGAGCAGCAGTTAAGAGAAAAAGACAAGTTCATTCACAATGTCTTTGAGAGCATAGATGACGGTCTGGTAATTATTGACAGGGAATATCGCATCATCGCAGCCAACCGAATATTTTGTGAGCAGCATGGTATGTCTCCTGATAATATCAAAGGCCAATACTGCTTTTCAGTAACCCATCATTGCGATACCCCATGCTTTGAAAGTGGTGAAGATTGTGCTGTAAAAAAGACCTTTGATACTGAACAGCCGCATACAGCTATTCATAGACACTTCGACACAAATGGCAAGCCTATCTATGTGGCATTAAGAGCCTCTCCCATGAAAGATAATAACGGACACTTTAATGCTGTCATAGAGACCTCCCTCAACATAACAGAAAACCGGAAGCTCCAAGCTCAACTTCAACAGGCCCAGAAGATGGAAACAGTCGGTCAGCTTGCAGGCGGAATAGCACATGATTTCAATAATATAATGGCCGCCATAATTAATTGGGGCTTTCTCCTGATGAAAAATGCAGAGAGTGAAAAACAGAGACAGGGCATACAACATATCCTTGAATCAGCTGACAGGGCTGCTCAGCTTACAGCAGGACTTCTTGCCTACAGCAGAAAACAAATGATCAACCCCTCTACGATACGACTGAATAATATTATTACAAAAGTTGTCCAGTTAGTTCATTCAATCATCCCTGAAAATATAGCGACAAGCATTATACTTACAGAAAAGGACACGACTGTTTGGGTAGACAGTATACAGATAGAACAGGCACTATTGAATCTCATTACCAACGCCCGTGACTCCATGCCCCACGGAGGCACTCTGAAAATCAGTACCGAAATATATGAAATAGGCCGGGACTTCATCAAATCACATGGCTATGGGGAACCGGGCATGTATGCGATGGTATCAGTTGCAGATGACGGCAGCGGAATAGATGAAGAGTCCCAACAGAAAATATTTGAGCCCTTTTATACAACAAAAGAAGTGGGCAAAGGCACGGGACTGGGCCTTTCGATCATTTACGGGATCATGAAACAGAACAATGGTTATGTTAATGTTCACAGTAAACCTGAAATGGGCTCCGAGTTCAAGCTATATTTCCCATTGGCAGCGGCGAAGATTAACAAAGAAACAAAAACAGCCTCCTCTGCCATAACGAGTGGCACAGAAACCATACTATATGCCGAGGACAACCAGCTGGCCAGAGAAAGCACCACGGCGATACTTGAGAGCCTGGGCTATATAATAATCGAAGCGGCAGACGGCGAAGAGGCGCTAATTCAATTTTCCAAGCACCAAGACAAAATCCAGTTGCTGTTGCTCGACCAGTTAATGCCGAAAAAAAACGGCAGGGAAGTCTACGAAGAAGCAAAAAAAATAATTCCAGATATCAAAGCCCTCTTTTTAAGCGGATACAGTCAAGATATACTTCATACCCTCGAACCTCTTGTTAAAGGGATAAATTACCTCTCAAAGCCGGCTTCACCTGATGAACTTGCAATGAAAATCAGGGGAATTCTGGATGAAAATTCTAAAGTGCATCATAAGTAAATAATCCCCTATGATATACAGGGTTTATGTTGGTAAGCTCGCGCTCTATTTCTAAGGATAGTAAAGATTAAGCCAGAGAGGGAAGGTGATTATTTACTGTAATTGATAATTTTCTATAATTTTGATTAAATTTCAAAACAATGGAATAATTTTATTATATGCGGGGTCCCGCCCCCGCGGACGTCTTTTTAAACACATCCTGTCAGTACAAAGATGCAAATACTGGATCAAGTTTGATTATTTGCTCAACAGTTCATCGACCGATAAATTAGCCTGTTTAAGTATATGAGACAGAGTCGATCGCTTGATGGGGTTATGCGCTGGTACAGTTATTTTCAATGTCTTTTCCGGGGTAGACTTCTGAAGGCGTATGTGACTGCCCTTCTGTCGTACAACTATCCATCCATTGCGTTTCAGGTATTTTATGACGCGATCATGATTCAGGCTGGGTACTTTGGTCATACAGCGATTTCAAAAACCTGTGCTTCAGGGCTAAATATCATATCATCTTCTACAGGTTCCAGGTACAACTCTATTGCTTCGCGTATATTATTCAAAGCCTCATCCCTGGATTCGCCCTCACTTATGCATCCGGGTAATGCCGGAACAGTAACAGTAAAGCCTCCCTCATCACTAGGTTCTAAAATTACTTGAAGATTCATCTCATTACTCCTGTTTAATATGATTAATATTTAATTATACCAGATGAATTCCTGCACCTGTCAGCATGAATCTGCCGGTGGGCAGTTTTAGTTCAGAATCCCCTGTTATAATCAGGGATTCCGGACCGAGCCCGGAATGACAGAAATAGTTATCTACTGAGTCAATTTCCATTATCGAGCAAATGAGTAACTCGCCGTTTGGGCCTGCCTGCTAGTATGCAAAGGGCGACACCCCATATCCCAATAACAGTTTCCATCAAAATAGAATGATCTATTTACATGCGGGGAGTCGCCCCCGCTCGGCGAATTTTTAAACACATCCTGAAGGATGGTTTGAATGAAAGGAGTATTTACTTAATTGGATAGCTTACTGACAAGACAGCAAGCATCATTCGCTTGCATGCCCAAGAAAGAATCAAAGAAGGACACCCCGCGGTAGACTTCCGAGACGGATTTTCATTCAGGAAAAAGGGAAATGATTAAACTCGGCCGTCCTGGCCTCAGACAGTAATCATTTCTCATCCTTTTTCCTGAATGAAAATCCTGAAGTCTACAGGGGGGACTATGTTAAACAAGTTGCAACCTGTCGGGGCTTATTGCATAAGCCCTGCCTTTAAAAACCCCGTCAGAAACCTTCAGTGCAGAGAAGGAGACCGCAGGGTTAAATATTAATTCGTGTTTGAGGGAGGAACGACCGAGTTTGAATTAATATACCGGAGGTTGACTGAACGGAACGTCTCGGAAGGATTCGTAGGGCGGCCTTTGTTGGTTACTTATTTGGCCGAGCAAATAAGTGACTCGCCGTTTGGGGGCGACTCCCCAAATCCCAATAACAGTTTTCATCAAAATAGAATGATCTATTTATATGCAGGGACTCGCCCCCGCGCGGCGAATTCTTTCTTGCATGCCCAAGAAATAATCAAAGAAGGGCACCCCGCGGTAGACTTCCGAGACGGATTTTCATTCAGGAAAAAGGGAAATGATTAAACTCGGCCGTCCTGGCCTCAGACAGTAATCATTTCTAATCCTTTTTCCTGAATGAAAATCCTGAAGTCTACAGGGGGGACTATGTTAAACAAGTTGCAACCTGTCGGGGCTTATTGCATAAGCCCTGCCTTTAAAAACCCCGTCAGAAACCTTCAGTGAAGAGAAGGAGACCGCAGGGTTAAATATTAATTCGTGTTTGAGGGAGGAACGACCGAGTTTGAATTAATATACCGGAGGTTGACTGAACGGAACGTCTCGGAAGGATTCGTAGGGCGACCTTTGTTGGTTCGTGTGGGGCCGTCACCCCCACTGCCTTTTAGTTTTTATGTACATATAAAAATGAAATCCAATCAAAGGCATAGATTATAGTCAACAATCAACCCCCTGAAAACCCTCATTAAAAAAGCAACCTCAAATTACGAACTTCATCAGCAATATTCCCCACTTCTATAAATTCATGATCCATATAAACACTAACAATAAAACCCCCATTAACCTCCGAAACACTTACTGCACCATCAACCGCAGTATTATAAACAGCTATCCCCCTGTCCTGATACCTCTGCAAGGTCTCTTTATGAGGATGCTTAAAAGAATTATTCCTCCCGGAGCTTATAATCGCTATTTTTGGACTCACATTATCAAGAAAGCCTTCAGAACTGGAGGTCCTGCTGCCATGATGCGGGACCTTAATGATATCACTATCAAGCCACTTTCCAAGATAAATCAGGTCTCTTTCAGCCTCTATCTCGATATCTCCCGTAAAAACAAATGAGAGTCCCCGTGACTCCAGCCTGATTACAAGGGAATCACTGTTTTCATTGGAAAACCGGCCTCTCGGAGAGAAAGCTGAAAATCCGGGGTATGGATGAAGCACCTCAAATTTATAATCTCCTCCCACCAGAACATCCCCCCTGCTGAGAAGCTTTAAATTCCACTCACTATTTCGCAGCTGTTCTGCAAAAGATTCCGCCCCCTCCCCTGCCTGCGGCGTCATCCATATCTCACCTATCTCAAAATTATTCACAATATACGGCAACCCGCCGGAATGATCCGGATGAAGATGACTGACCACAAGGTAATCAATTTTGCGTATCCCCCTGCTCCATAACCATGGTGCTACCACCATACGCCCCATATCAGGTTTTTTACTGCCGCCGTCAATCAGCGCAACCCGCCCATCAGGAAGCTCTACAACCGCGCTGTCGCCCTGCCCTATATCAAGAAAAGTAACCCTTAACTCATCACCAGAATAATGTGAATTAAATATATAAACCACGAAAACGAGTGCAAAGGGAATAATCAGCAGTGAGCGCGGCAGCTTTTTAAGATTCATCCATTCTTTAAGCCGCAGCGGCGGTGCAATAAACAGCATGAATGAAAGGTAATAAAGCATGATCATAATTGCCGAGGGTGAGGCCGGATGCAGTTGAGAATAAGGTATCCGGGCCGTCAGGGAAATGATTTTCAAGACTGCCTGCGTAATAATTTCCAGTACACTATTTAGCGGCATTTCCTGTAAATTCAGGACCAGAGCTACAAAGGCAGAAAAGAATCCTGCCGGAAGTATCACAAAACAGACAATAGGGGTTATCAATAAATTTGTCAGAGGCGATATAAGCGGAAACTGTTTAAAGACCATTACAACTACAGGTGCAGTGCCTGCCAGTGCAGCAAGTGAGATAAAAAGACCTGTCTTCAATTTTAATGCCGTTTTTTCACTGATGGTCAAAGAAGCATCACTGCCCGCCACCTGAAAAACCGCACCAGTTTCTGTCCGCTCCTCACCCATCTTTTCTATCGCCATCCCAATAAACAAGACCGCTGCAAATGAGAGTAAAAAGGAGAGACTGAACAATTGATCAGGCTCATACAGCAGGATAATGACAGCCGCAATAGACAGTGAGTTCAGCCACTGATCTTTCCTGTCTGAAAAGACCGCACACATATAAATAAATATCATTATGAAAGAACGGATGGTGGCGGTTCCGGCCCCGGCCACAAGCACATATATGAAAAGTACGGGAAGGGTCGTAATGACCGCTACCTGAGAAGGGGTAAGGTACAAGGTCATTATTCTAAGCAAGGCCGGGGGCAGACGATTTGTAATCATCCTAACCGCGCTGAATATCAGGAATGCCAGCAACCCAAAGTGAGTGCCTGAAATACTCAGAAGGTGCGCCAGTCCTGTAGCGCTGAAATCATCCTTCATATCCTTCGGCATCCCCCTTTTCAGCCCGGGTATAATTGCTTTATAAAGTGCCGCCGTATTCCCGGAAAAGCTTCTCTCTATCAATAGACCCAGCCGATACCGAAGGATATGAACGCGCTCGCTGAGGCCAGTCTCTCCTTTGACCAACCCTATAGTCTTTGCGTAGCCGGTAGCAACTATTCCCATAGCGGCCGGATCATAAATATATACCCCTGAATTTCTCAGCACGCCAGGCCTGCGCAGACGGGCCTGTGCTGTAATATAATCCCCCGGCATCGGATATGCACCTGCTGCGTGAACATCTTCAATAGAACGAATGTAGAGAATTACCCTGCCGTCTATGCCAATACCCTCAAGCATAACAGAGGCAAGTTCCAGCCTGATTTTATCGTCATACGCCTGAGGAACACCGTGAATGACTCCATTTAGCTGCACCAGCCCTTCCGGCAGTACAATTTTTTCAGGCTTGCCCTGCGCAGCGCTGCTGAGTACAAAACCGGCACTCAGCAATGCCAGATAGCATAGAACTTTTTTCACGGCAATCCGGCCTTGCACAGCTCGATAATGATAGACGCAGATAACCGTTATGACCACGCCGGCAGCAGCAATAGTAATTGGAAAATACAAAAGGAATTTTTGCGCTATTATCCCGGCGATGAGTAATACTGCAGCCTTTGTCATGTCCCCCCCGATTCATGCCGCATAGCAATTTCCTCTATGCAGAGCCCGATCTGATTGTAATGCATCATACTTCAGATATCAATATGACGACACACGTTTCTTGAATGTTTTCCGAGAGATACGGTATTCTTCTCTCATGAAAGAAGACAGACTGCGCATAATATCGGTCACAGGCGCTCACAGCAGCGTGGGCAAGACAACACTGTGCTCTATATTGCTGAATAATCTGAAAGACTTCGGTGCAATCAAATGCACAAAGTCAGACCTCTATTCCTCAGTCACAAATGATCCCGGCATTATAAATGAAACAGATAAAGACACCGCCGTCATGTCAGCCTCCGGAGCAGCACGGGTCGTGTGGGTACAAAGCACTTACGATGACCTGGAGAGAACTCTTGGAATGGCTCTTGAGCAGATGCAGGGACTGAAGGGCATCATAGTGGAAGGCAACAGTCCTTCAGACTTCCTAAAGCCGGACCTGCGTATATTTATTGCTGACCCGGCGTACGCCATAAAGCCTACCGCTGTAAGGTTTATGCAGGAGGCAGACCTCGTGGTCATCAACTCCGGCATCATTTCAGAAGATGTTCATGAAGAATGCCATAACCCTCCGAAAGGAATACCCGTATTTATGATTGATTTAATGAAACAAACCGGTGATATTGACAATTTTCTAACCCATATCCAAAAATACATGATGAGGGATTAACATAAATTACATCTGTTTTATATATACTATTAGAAATTATTTTTAAGGAGTTCGTAATTGCAGACTAACATTCTTTTCTTTGAGCTGGCCCTGACATTTTATGCCATTTCCACGGTTGCAGGCGCTATCGAGATATTCAGAAAGAAAAAGGCGACCTCCAGGGCAGCCCTATATCTAGCAATCACCGGCTTTGCGTTTCATACAATCAACATAATCATAAGATTTTATGAAGGCGGGCACATACCGGTTACCACAATGCATGAGTCAGCCTCTTTTTTCTCATGGTGTCTTTTAATATTGTTTTTCTTTCATGATTTCAGATACAAACTGGGACTGCTGAGTTCTTTTATCATGCCCATCGTATTTCTGCTTATGTTCTCCTCTGCGGCCTTCCCGCGAGAAGTAAATGAGTCTATCGGGCCCATGCTGCAGAGTTACTGGTTCGGTATACATGTAATTTTTGCATTTTTAGGGGATGCCGCCTTTGCTATGGCCGCCGGAATAGGTATGATGTATCTGCTTCAGGAAAGACATTTAAAGTCTAAAAAGCTTGACGGAATCTTTCAAAAGCTGCCGAACCTGCAGGTCCTTGACGAGATAAATTATCACCTCATCACCCTGGGTTTTCCACTGCTTACACTGGCAATGATAACCGGGGTAATGTGGGCAAACTCGGCTTGGGGGTCTTATTGGAGATGGGATCCTAAAGAAGTATGGTCCTTGATAACCTGGCTGATATACGCCCTGGTACTTCACCTTAGAATCACAATAGGATGGCGGGGCAAAAAAGCCGCAATATTATCTATTGTGGGGTTTGCAATCGTCATATTCGCCTTTTTCGGTGTAACGCTTCTACTTGAGGGTCAGCACACATTTAAAGCCTTTTAGCGTAATACCTTACACATAAGAAGTCTCAACTATATACGGAGTTAAATTAGATACACCTGCAATCATGAATATAGTAGTTATAGGTCTTAACCACAAAACAGCCGCTATTGAAGTCCGGGAGAAGGTAGCCTTTGACGGTCCCAAACTTCAAGAGGCTATAAATATCCTCAAGGACTCCGATACCATCAGGGAGAGCATCATCCTCTCTACGTGCAATCGCGTCGAGATCTATGCAGGGGTCAACAGCGGGGAAGACGGGGTTGAGAATATAAAGCAGTTCCTTTCCGATTTTCACAAGGTACCGCGAGATCTGCTGGATACCGCGCTTTACATACATGAAGGCAAAGAAGCGATCAGGCATATGTACCGTGTCGCCGCCAGTCTGGATTCTATGATAGTTGGAGAACCGCAAATACTGGGACAGCTTAAGGATGCCTTTGATGCCGCTATGACAAACAAGACAACCGGCATGTATCTTAACAAGCTTATGCGTAAGTCCGTCTCGGTTGCCAAACGGGTCAGGACAGAAACAAAGATCGCGGAAAGCGCTGTCAGTATCAGCTTTGCAGCCGTAGAACTGGCCAAAAAAATATTTGATGACCTCTCAACAAAATCCTTTATGCTCATGGGTGCCGGGGAGATGGCCGAACTTGCGGCCAAGAACCTCATAAATACCGGGGTTAGGGATGTATATATCACAAACCGGACGATTGCACGGGCGGAAGAACTTGCAAATGAATTTCACGGCAGGGTCGTACCCTTTGAGAATTTCACCGATGAGCTGCTACACACAGATATAGTGATCTGCTCAACCGGGGCCCCGCATTATGTACTCTCGCCGGATCAGGTAACAAAGGCGATGAAGGCCAGAAAACAGAAGCAGATGTTCATAATAGATATTTCAGTGCCGAGAAATGTAGATCCGGCTATAAACGATATTGATAATGTATACCTGTACGATGTCGACAACCTCAAGGGAATTGTCGATATAAATGTTAAAGAGCGTTCCAAAGAGGCTGAAAAGGCAGAATGTATAGTAGATCAGGAGATAGGCGCATACGTTAAATGGACCGAATCACTCTCCGCAACACCTACTATCCTTGCCATAAGAGAAAAAGCAGAGGCCATACGCCAGGAAGAGCTTGAGAAGGTCCTCAGAAAGCTCGGCCCAATCGAAGAGAGCACCATAAACGCTATACAGCAATTAAGCACATCAATTGTCAACAAACTGATCCATCCTCCTACTGCAGCACTTAAGTCAGAACAGGAAGACAGGGATCTCATGGTTGATATGGCAAAAAGACTTTTTAAACTAGAAATCGAGGAGAACAATGGGAAAAAATAAGATAGTCATCGCAACAAGAGGCAGTATGCTCGCCCTGTGGCAGGCTGAGTGGATCAAGTCCCAGTTGCTTGAGATAAACCCTGATTTTGAAGTTACACTGAACAAGATAAAAACCACGGGTGACAAGATACTGGACGTACCGCTGGCGCAGGTAGGAGGCAAGGGCCTTTTTGTAAAAGAGATAGAAGAGGCCATGCTCAGAAACGAGGCCGACCTTGCAGTGCACAGCATGAAAGATGTACCCACTGAACTGCCCGAAGAACTGCATCTATCCACAATAACAAAACGCGAGGATCCGCGGGATGCCTTTATCGCTCACAAGGTAAAGAGCTTTAATGACCTGCCTCAGGGGGCAAATATCGGAACCAGCAGTCTTAGACGTATCTGCCAGCTTATGAGTAAACGGGCGGATCTTAAAATCACCCAGCTCAGAGGCAATGTGGACACACGCCTTAGAAAGGTAGCCGAAGGCGAGTTTGATGCAATAATCCTTGCAACCGCAGGAGTCAAACGCCTCGGATATCAGGACAGAATAACGGAGAAGCTGTCCACGGATATATGCCTGCCCGCAATCGGACAGGGAGCCGTCGGTATAGAATGCAGGAAAGATGATGCATTTATAAATGAACTGCTTGCAAAACTTAACCATCAGGACACATGGGTATGCGTTAATGCCGAACGTGCGGCACTTAAGAGACTCGAAGGCGGATGTCAGGTTCCTATAGCCGCCTATGCAGAAATCATCAACGGTAAAATAGAAATGCGCGGCCTTGTAGGAAGCGTTGACGGCAAACAGATCATCAAGGCAAATATCTCAGGCAATCCGGAAGATGCCGAAAAACTCGGCACAGACCTAGCAAACCTGCTCCTCGCAGACGGCGCCAAAGAAATCCTCGACGAAGTATATCAGAATTAAAACCTCCCGAACATAAAAATAAAATTAGTGAGGCTTAGCCTCACTAATTTTTGACTCACCTGCAATTAAGTGATATATTAACTCGCAGGGGACATGGCGAATTCTATCGAGGCTAAGCCTCGATACACTCGTCTTGTAAAAATTACATATGAGAAAAATTGAGTTTGCTGACGATGAGATATATCACGTCTACAACCGCGGTGTTGAAAAACGTGATATTTTCGAAATAACGTCCGATTATAAGAGATTCATTCATGATCTCTATGAGTTTAATGACGATCAAAGGGTACTGAACCTGGGTTACCGTTATAATTGTCCGTCTAAACAAAAAGGCGAACCAGACATTATCCTCAATAAATCAGGGCGAATCCCTATTGTCGAGATCTTGGTCTTCACACTTATGCCCAATCACTACCATTTACTGCTTAGACAAAAAAAACCGGATGGGATAACCAGATTCATGCACAAGCTGGGCACCGGTTATACAATGTACTTTAATAAAAAATATCAACGCAGCGGTTGTCTATTTCAAGGCCCGTTCAAGGCTGTTCATGTAAATGACGAAGCTCATTTAATACATCTCCCCCACTATATCCATACGAATCCCTATCGAGGCTTAGCCTCGATAAAAACATTAAAAGACCTTCAGCAATACAGGTGGAGCAGTTTTTCCGATTATCTGGGGCATAGATTATACAGGCATATTATCACGAGGCAGTTTTTATTGAATAGTTACGGCGGTCAAGAAGGATATATAAGATATACAAAAAACCATATTGAGGCTAAGCCTCGATAGAGTTCTTGCGATTTTTCAGGAGATTAATATATAGTATCCCATGCTAAAAACAATGCGTCACAACAAGTTCTTCACCGGGTTTCTGCTAACTGCTATCATCATTATGATTACCGCGGCATTTGTCTTCTGGGGTATCGGTCCCAATGACAACCCTACACGTAAAATTGTAGCTGAAATCGAGGGTGAGAAGATTACACTTGAGGCGTTCTGGAAAATCTACGATAACCAGGTAAAACGACTTAAGAGCCAGGGCAAGACTGCCGAGGAAATCGAAACCATGCAGCTGCAGCAGCAGGTACTGGAATCTCTTGTGGACAGAAGTGTTCTTATAATAGCCGCTGAAGAAGCCGGCATTTCCATAACAGATGAAGAACTGCAGCAGGACATCCTGAAAAATCCATATTTCCAGAAAGACGGGGTTTTCAATAAGGCCGTCTATACAAAATCTCTGAGACTGGGACGCACAAGTCCTTCTGCCTATGAAAAGGGGCTTAAGAGCGATCTAACAGTAACGAAGATTTCCAATATAATAGGCGAAGCTGCGGAACTTTCTGCAGAAGAGGCCAAATTACTGGAATCCATACAGGGCGACAGCAGGGCACAACTATCCAGGATATTCCGTCAGACAAAGACCAACCAGGTCTTAAAGGCTTTTATCGAGGGATATAAAAAGAAACTTGATATAACGATAAACAGAAATCTGATCTCCTAATCCGGTTAACCTGCTAAGCTCTTCGGCAGCAGCTCCGGGGTAATGACCTCGGTATCCTCAAGAATAAAGATCCGTTCAATCACATTTTTCAATTCCCTGATATTGCCGGGCCAATCATAAGCAGTCAAGATCGCCTGCGCCTCCTCAGAGATAGAGGTTACATTCTTCTTGAATTCCGTATTAAACACCCCCATATAGTAAAGTGCGAGCGGTATAATATCATCACGTCTCTCACGAAGCGGAGGGATCATGATAGGACAGACCTTTAAATTATAGTAAAGATCCTCCCGAAAACTGCCTGCGGCCAGGGCCTTTTCCAATTTAGCATTATCCGTAGTTGCAATAATCTTCACATTAAACCTTATATCCGCCACACCGCCTATTCGTCTGAAGGACTTATCCTCGAGCGCCCTTAAGACCTTGGCTTGAGTAGACTTTTTCATATCCGCAATATGATCGATAAAAATCGTACCTCGACCCACGAGCTCAAACAAGCCCTTCTTGGCAGATTTAGCATCAGCGAAGGCGTCCTTTTCATAGCCGAACAGCTCATTTTCCATAAGAGACTCAGATCTGTCAGTGCATGAGACCTCCACAAATGACTCTGAGGCACGCGGCCCCTGGTAATGTATGGTTCTGGCGATAATACCCTTGCCGGTCCCGCTTTCTCCCTGTATCAGGATAGGACTGACATCGCTCTTAGCGAGTTTTTTTGCAACATCAAGAACTTCCTTTAAGGCCTCAGAACGTCCAACAATATTACTGAACTTATACCTGTTGTATTTCTCTTCCCTTAAATAGGTAACCTCTCTTTTCAACCTGATTGACTCCAGGGCCTTTCTTATAAGTATTGATATACGATCAAGCTCAAACGGCTTTTCCACAAAATCATAGGCCCCGGATTTGATCGTAGATACAGCTGTCTCAATATCCGTATAGGCGGTAACTACTATAACCACCGCATCTTTATTACACGACTTAATCTCCTGCAGCACCTCGATACCGCCTATGCCGGGCATATTAAGATCCAGAATGGTTATATCGGGCGCATTTTCCCTGTACTCCTCAAGCCCCTGTTCGCCATTATCAGCGGTCAAAACCTCGTGACCATCTTTCTGAAGGTGCTGTTTCAGGCTCTTTGTTATGAACTTTTCATCATCAATAACGAGTATCTTGCCGCTCACTGTAAAACTGTCTGTATTCAAATGCATACCTTTATAATTAGTTTATTCTTCATTAGTCTTAACCGGCAGATATATTGTAAATACACTGCCCTTACCCAGCTCACTCTCCACTCCAATCTCGCCTTTATGAGTCTTGATAATTCCGCTGCTGATAGATAATCCCAGCCCTGTACCCTGCGTCTTTTTTGTAAAAAACGGCTCAAACAAATTCGATATATCCTCAGGGTTAATACCGCTGCCCGTATCTGCAAAGCTGACGATTAAAACCTCTTCCGTATCCATCGGCCTTCTTAATCTGCCCTTTATATCGTCATACTTGGCGGTGCAGATGGATATCCTGAGCTTTCCCCCGGCATGCATCTCCTGCAGGGCATTGATCATAAGGTTTAAAAAGACCTGCTGCATCTGGTCCGCATCCATCAATACGGCCGGAATCTCATCACAGATATCTGTCTCGATCTCTATCCCCTGCTTTTTGGCCCTCGGATAAACAAAAAAATTCGCCTTATCCAGTATATTATCTATTCTATAAGGGAGAAATCGTGGAATCTTCGGTTTAGCATAATTTAATAGATTCTGCACAATTCTATCAAGTCTTTTTATATTGCTCAATATTTCCATGGTCGTTTCCCGGCGACTGTCGTCCTCCTTCAAATCAGACTGAAGCATCTGAACCGCGCAGCTTATACCGGTCAGGGGATTTTTTATTTCATGGGCTATACCTGAGGCAACCTCACCTATAGATGCTAGTTTCGCAGCTCTCTGCATCTGTTCCTCATGATATTTTTCGATCTTCCGGTTAGCTTTCTCCAGAGACTCGACCATACTGTTAAAACTCTTTGCCATATGCCCAAGCTCATCATTCTTTCCATCGTCCATTCTGGCAGAAAGATCACCCTCCTCTATCCGCCTGATCGTACGTATCATCTTCGTTATGGGACGATCTATCATGAGTCCGAATATAAGCAGAAAACTACCTATGACGAGAGTAAAACCCACCAACCCGTCCTTTAATCTCTTATTCTCAAACTCATCAATATCTTTAGAAACCTCGGCAAGCGATATTTCCAGGTCCAGCACACCTAGGACTGCCCTCGTAGAACCGTGACACCTGTGACATGCCGGTTGATTAGGGATCTCCGTAAACTTTGATGCCAGACGCTCACCATTATGTTCTACTAAAAAAGAGGCTGACTCCTTATCTTCTCTATATCTTTGAAGATCCTCATCCAATATTTTACGACCTATATCACCCTCCTCAGAAGAGACCACGATTATCCCGTTTTCAGGCAGAAAGATACTTAATTTCCTTAATTCTCCCGCATTACTGACTATATTTTTCATCATACTCTGCAGATCCTGCCACCTGTTTTTAAGCATAAGCACCATGATACCGTGCTTGACACTCTCAGAAAACAGCCTTGCCTTTTCCATCTGACCTGTCAATAATTTTTCTTCTGTCGTCTTAATATCGCGCATCATGGCCGTGACCTGTATCGTTGAGATAATCAGGATAGCCATAACAATAATTTTAAATTTCAGACTGTTAAACATAATTAAATCCCGTAACAAAAAAACAGATCAAAAACATATTAAAACCTTCAGGAGCAAGGTTGGTGCTTTGAGTGAACACACTTAAGCCTTTCGAGCATTTGCCACGATACTCCCTATAATAGCGCCGACCAGATCAGCAACCACATCATAAAACGAGGCATGCCTGCCGGGAACAAAAGACTGGTGAAACTCATCCGAGACACCATACAGAAGCGTCAACAAAATCGCTCCTGCAAATGCAAAGCGCCCGGCCCCGCTGTTTTGAAGGGCATTGAACAACAAAAAAGCCATTACAAAATATGCACCTACGTGCAGCACCTTATCAAAATCCATACCTGCTTCTATGTCCGGAAGACGGTGAGAAGAAAGAAAATATATAAGGAACATGTACGCAACAGAAGCCCCCCACCATAACACTGCATTTCTTTTATTCATAATTAAAGCTCCCTGCGCTCCGGCCGGCAGATGGGAAAGAGTCTAGCTAATAAAATTTCTCTGTATATTATACTGTAAGCCCGGAATTTCAACCAGAGGGGTTTAATAATCGCAGGTGACATCTGTGTAATAGAAATTAATTAAGATATAAATCACCTAGAAAAAGGCGTGAGGATGATGTTGGCTCAGGTTCATTTATTTTCAGGGGCGCACACGTAGGTACGCCCCTACAGCATGTAATTACTGACCCCGATCCTGCGATTATTCTGAATCTACCGGTGTCACAATGGCCATAATAACCAGTTTTTCTCCCTGATCCGCCCTGAAACCATGCGAGACCATAGGGTCACAGGGGATACAGGTTTTTTCATCAACCACAAGCTCCTCTTCTCCGACAGTAATTGTACCCTTCCCCTCAACCACATACATCAAAAGCCTCAGGGGAGCCTTATGGGGATCAAGCTTTTGTCCGGCCTCAAGACACATAAGCGCAATACGCATCTCCGGTTTATCATCCAGCATCTCGCGTGAGATCTTGTCAGGCTTGAAATTTATAAGCTTCTTCAGATCAAGTGTATGCATTAAAACTCCCTTTATTAAGATTCAAAACTAATCAACAAGTGTTATAGCCTCTGTAGGGCAGATATCAACGGCCTCATCACAAGCACCGTCAACGCACTTGTCTTCTGCCTTAACCACTGCCTTGTTCACCGACTCGTCCATCTCAAAGACTTCCGGGCAGACCTCAGCACATGAACCGCATCCTATACATTCATCGTAATCAATTACAGGTTTACTCATCTCCCTCACCTCTTTTTTTAAATTTTTGTATGTTCTAAAACTACTGTGACAACTTATGATAGTAAATTTTAAGTCACATGGCAAATCCATGCCATGAGCAATATCATAGATATTAAGGAATATATTACATCTTCAAACCCCCGCGGGGCATAAATACACAGGACTGACAGGACTCTGAAGAATCAGCACCCCTGCAGGCACCTGAAATCCCGTGATGGCATAAAGCAAAATCATATTTCAAAGGATCTTCCGCATCCAGCTGCTTAAGAGAATCAGTTATCTCCTTTGCGGCCTTCCAGTCAGACGCCGCCCTCTGAGTAAGGCCTATACACCTTGAAATGCGAGCTATATGTGTATCCAGAGGTATTATCAACTGTGAAGGCGACACCCTGTCCCATAGTCCCAGATCAATATCCTGATTCCTTACCATCCATCTCAGATAAAGGTTCAGCCGTTTACAAGCACTTCCTCCTGTTGGATCAGACAGTAATTGCGTCAGACCTCGAGGTTTTACATTGCTTCCATATACTTCAGAGGTATCCTGACTCAGAAAGTAGCCAATAAAGCCGCTCAAAGCCGGCCGTATATCCATATCTTCTTTACTGTAATTCTTATAAAAAAGCTCCGCTAAAGATCCCCACTGCCGGACGGCCCTGCTTATCAAAAAAACAAAGCAGAGCAGATCATCAGTCCGGTTAAATCTATAGCTTATATCGCTGAGATATTTCCCGTGTCTCTTCAGTGAGAATTCATGCATAAATTCAGCAGGACCCGAGCCGAAGGCAGAGAGAATACGCTCAATAACGGGTTTAAACAGGGTCACCTTACCATATGCCAGGGATGCCGCAATCAGCCCGGCGATCTCAGCATCAGCGGGATCAGCATATCGACGGGGGATTTCTATGGGGTCATGAATAATGCGAGCCTTAAAATCATATTCACGATAGAACCTGTCTAATGTTTTTTTCAGGTCCTGATTAAGATTTATTGGGGGGTTGTTGGGCATATGAGATATTAGCATAAAGGAAAGGGGCATAGGGGGGGGGAGGCACTGAGGCACTGAGGGGCAGAGGGGTAGAGGGGCATCTTTTTTGATATTCTGTGCTATCCTTATATTTATCTGATTATGGGGATGCAATATTGAGGGCATTTATAGGTATCAGTTTGCAGCAGGGGGTCAGGGAGACGCTGGGAGGGCTTCAGCGGGATCTTGGGTTAAGCAGGGCCGATGTGAAATGGGTGAGGCCTGAAAATATTCATTTGACAATCAGGTTTCTAGGCAATATTACTGAACTGGGCAGAGACAATATCACTGCTGCCTTAAGGGGGAGATGCAGCACTATAGAACCGTTCAGCCTTATACTTAAAGGTACAGGAACATTCCCCAATTCAAAAAACCCGAAAGTAATCTGGGCAGCAACAGAACACAGTGATCCTATGCTCAAGCTTCATGCTGATATTGAAAAAGCGCTTACGGAAACGGGCTTCAAGCCGGAGGAGAGACCCTTCACCCCCCATCTCACGCTTGGAAGGGTTGGTTCATCCTGCGGCAGCAAAGAACTGGCTGAAAAGATCATTATGCATAAAGAAGATAAATTCGGTATCATATCAGTGGATTCAGTTTGTTTAATAAAAAGTGAACTCACCCCGGACGGAGCGATATACAGCCTGCTCGGTGAAATTCTGCTTCAAGGAAAGAGTTCGCAGTAGTAAGAGCCCGTCCCCGGCGCCTGAATCCCTGAATTTTAAATAAAACTATATTAATTAAACTATTGCAGGAGGATACTTATGTCAGATAAAGACCGCACAAAGGCCCTTGAATCGGCCATCGCTCAAATAGAAAAGCAGTTTGGTAAGGGCTCCATAATGAAACTCGGAGCCGGCAACATGGTAGAGATCGAGGCTATATCCACCGGCTCACTCGGGCTTGATGTGGCACTCGGAATCGGAGGTTTACCCAGAGGCAGGGTAGTGGAAGTATACGGACCGGAATCCTCAGGGAAAACGACCCTTGCCCTGAGCACCATTGCCCAGGCGCAGAAGAATGGCGGTGCGGCCGCTTTTATTGATGCAGAACATGCCCTGGATGTCAATTATGCCAAGAAACTTGGCGTGGACATTGACAATTTACTGATCAGTCAGCCTGACACCGGGGAACAGGCGCTTGAGGTCACAGAGACACTTGTCAGAAGCGGAGCGCTTGATATAATAGTTATTGACTCAGTTGCGGCCCTTGTACCTAGGGCAGAAATAGAAGGAGATATGGGCGACAGCCTCCCCGGTCTTCAGGCAAGACTTATGAGTCAGGCCCTCAGAAAACTGACTGGAGCAATATCAAAAGGCAGGGCGACAGTTTTATTTATAAACCAGATCAGGATGAAGATCGGCGTTATGTTCGGAAGTCCCGAGACAACTACAGGCGGCAATGCCCTGAAATTCTACTCCTCTGTGAGGCTGGATATTCGCCGTATTGAGCAGCTTAAGACCGCCCAGGAAGCAGTCGGCAACAGGGTCAGGGTCAAGGTAGTTAAAAACAAGGTGGCCCCGCCGTTTAGACAGGCGGAATTTGATATATTCTTTAATGAAGGGATATCAAAGATGGGAGAGCTGATAGATTTAGGTCTGGAGAATAATATCGTAGACCGGGCCGGAGCCTGGTACTCCTACGGCGGCAACAAGCTCGGACAGGGGCGTGAAAAAACAAAGGAACACCTCCATGCACATCCTGAACTCGCAGCTGAGATAGAGGAAAAACTACTGGCAGCCTTAAATCTAAAGAAATAAACTATGCCGCAAGATATTGATTCCATACTAATAAAGGCCATACAGAAAAAGGCCTCGGATGTGCATATCAAGGCCGGTAATCCGCCTATCTTAAGGGTACACGGCGCACTGGCTGCAATGAAGGATGCAGATAAGCTTACCAGTGATGATACTGCACTGATAGCTGCTAAGGTTCTTAAGCCTATACAGGCGGAGCTTTTTCAAAAAACCAGGGAAATCGATATATCCTACAGCGTAGCCGGCGTCGGCAGATTCAGATGCAACTGCTATATCCAGAAGGGAAGCGTAGGTATTGTATTTCGTCACGTACCCACCGAGATACCGGATATTGAGGCACTAAACCTCCCGGTAGTCCTGAAGAAGGTAGCCATGGAACCTCGTGGACTGATACTAGTGACCGGGACAACCGGAAGCGGTAAATCTACCTCTCTGGCCTCAATGATCGACTACATCAATAAAAACAAGACCGTAAATATTATCACGATCGAAGACCCCGTGGAATTCATACATGAAGACAATAAAAGCATAGTCAGCCAAAGAGAGATCGGCAATGACACTGACTCCTTTGCAACCGCGCTCAGGGCGGCTCTAAGGCAGGATCCAGATGTAATCCTGGTCGGTGAGATGAGAGATTTTGAGACCATCCAGACCGCACTTATCGCAGCCGAGACAGGCCATCTGGTTTTAAGCACCCTGCACACCGTAGATGCAGCCGAGACGATCAACCGTATCATCTCTGTATTTCCGCCTTACCAGCAAAAACAGGTAAGGATACAGCTGGCCTCGGTCTTAAAGGCGATCGTATCAATGAGACTTCTGCCCCATGCAGACGGAAACAGCCGCGTACCTGCAGTAGAGATTCTGATCGCAACCGCAACCATCAAAGGCTGCATAGAAGATTCAGATAAGACTAAACTCATTAAAGAATACATTGAAGAGGGCGTCAGTCAGTACGGGATGCAGACCTTTGACCAGTCCCTTCTGAGTCTATACAGAAGCGAGTTAATCACCTACGAAGACGCCCTGCAGAGGGCCACAAACCCGGATGACTTTGCCCTGAAGATAAAAGGCATCCAATCTACAAAAGACATATGGCACTCCACAAACAAACCCTCACGCAATGACAAAGACCCTGAAATCGAAAGATTCTCTCGCTAAGGCGCGGGCCTACGCCTTAAGACTTTTAAGCTACAGGGCAAGAAGCAGGAAGGAACTCCTCGGCAGATTAAACGAAAAAGGATTCAGTGAAGCCGATACTGCCCAGACGCTTCTTTCGCTCGAAAAGGCAGGTCTTGTAAACGACCCCCTCCTTGCCCAGGACCTGCTCAGATATGCCTCAGAACGAAAACACCTCGGCACCCGCGGTATATATGTTTTCCTAATAAAACGAGGCATAGAAAAGCCCTTAATAAACGAGGTACTCGAGACCCACACTAATGAGTCAGAAGAACAAGCCGCGCGTATTTTCGCAGAGAAAAAACTAAATACCCTGAGGACACACCCCCCGCATATTCAGGAACGCCGTTTACTCGGGGCACTGCAAAGACGCGGATTTTCCGGGAGTATTATCAGAAAAATAATGCATGAGTATAAAGATCA
>JADHUV010000035.1 GCA_016784355.1 Nitrospira sp.
GGTTGATTCATTTATGGTTAATGTTTTTGCTGCCCTGGTTATCACCTTTCTTTTTAATCCGCTCAGGCATAAGATTCACAAGCTGGTTGACAGTCTATTTTTCAAAAAAACTTATGACTATTATGCAACCGTGCAGCAGGTCAGTGCAACGCTGGTACCGATGCTGGAACTGCAAAGGATATATAAATTTGTAAGCAATATAATTTACGAGGTTCTTGGTTTGCAGGGTGTTTGCCTGATGTCGCCAGGGTCGGATGGGATGTATGAAAATGTTTTCAGCATATCTTACAGCGATGATAACAGGTGGCAGGCAGGTAATACATTGCAGGAATCAGATAAGGTTTTTCTGACAGAGGAGTGTGATATTATCAGGGCGTTATATCGCTCGCGTGAGATACTGCTGCGAGACAACTTCGGCAATAATAATGAGAGCGGCTGTAGTGATAGCGGCTGTAATAAGATGTTTGAGAAACTTAAGCGCAAATTGGGGTGCTCTGCTATTGAAGCGGTCGTGCCGGTTTTTGTGGATTCAAAGCTGGTACTTGTTCTTATTGCCGGTGAAAGATTGTCCGGTGATATGTTTACGGAGGAGGATGTTAACCTGTTAAGCACTATAGCTGAGCAGGCTGCTACGGCAATTAAACATGCACAGTTATATCTTGAGAAGGTGCAGAGTGAGCGGTTGGCTTCTATTGGAATGATGTCGGCAACCTTTGCGCATGAGATAAGAAATCCTCTAACCTCTCTTAAAACTTTTGCACAGCTGATGCCGGAGAAATATAATGACGAGGAATTCCGTAATACCTTTTCGAAGATAGTGGTTGGTGAGATTGAAAGGATAGACGGTCTGATAGAGGATCTTCTGGACTTTTCAATGAAGAAAAAGACTCCAGGGATCGATTACATCGATGTTACTAATATGGTAGATGGAGTTGTTGATTATGTAATGGAAAAGCTCGCTATGAACAAACAAAACATACATATAGAAAAAATGTATAATAAAAAGTCAGTACCTATTTCCGGTGATGCAAAGCAGTTAAAGCAGGCGATACTTAATGTTATAGATAACGGCTGTCAGGCAATGCATGGCACCGGGGTTCTTAAGGTCTTTATAAAGCCAAACTTCAGCTCGGTTGATATTGAGATAATGGATAATGGCGAAGGCATTCATCCGGATTATTTAAAAGACATATTTAATCCGTTTGTAACCTCGAAAGAAATGGGCGTAGGTCTTGGTCTTGCTATAAGCGAAAGAATCATTGATGACCATGGCGGAACGATACTTGTAAACAGCCGTTATACAGAGGGGTCAACTTTTACTATCACTCTGCCGATAAGTCATGACATGGCAGAAATGGTACACGGTTAAACATCTATGGAAATACTGGCATTACTGAGCAATAGAGATGATATTGTCATCCCGAGGATTAAGGAGGCATTGAGTCGATTTACGGTTTATCCTCTGAAAACGCTTGAAGAAGTCGAAGATCTTTATAGTAATATTCCCCTGAACCTCCTTCTGATTGATACGGTTTCTCACGGACTTCCTGCTGTTTCCGCATTTTTAAACAGACTTGAAAAAGACATGGTAGTGCTTATTACTCCGGGTGTTATGGATGAGAGTGAGCGCCGGCAGTTGCCCGATAGCGTTTATGATTGTGTAGCTATAGATTCTGTTTTAACCCGTCTTCCTAAAATAGTGGAACATGCACTTGAGCGTCAGAGGTTTCAAAATGAACTTAGACTGCTTAAACAGACTAAAGATAATATCGAACCGTTGGTGCAGAGTTATCAGCACAGGTCAAATGACATGTTTTCTTCGCAGGGTGAGGCATCTCAGGGCAGGCTTATTAAGGAACGGGTAATAATTAATTTTGCAAAAATGCTCACAGCTAATTTCGATATGCGTAAGCTGTTTGACCATTTCATGGACTCTGTTATGGAAATTGCCCGGGTAAGCAAGATGTCTGTTATGCTCAGGGAGGAGACCGGATTTTATGTTAAGACCCACTATGGTCTTGATTCTTATATTGCTGATAATTTCATTCTTCCAAGAGACAGTGCGCTGGCAGGCTGGCTGACAAAAACGGGCAGGATAGTGAGCAAGCCGGTTGCATTTACTGATTCTATCTCAATCAATATAAAAAATGAGATGGATCTGCTTCAGTGCACCTATTCCTTTCCGCTTACGTATAAAGGAAAGTTGATTGGGATATTCAATATTGACGACAAAATTACTGCTGAGCCGCTTCACAGGGATGAACTTGAGATAATTTACGTGCTGTGTAATTATCTTGCTGCCGCTGTCAAGGACATTAACCTATACCATGAAATGTGGAGTCAGAAGGAGTTTACCAAAAATATACTCTCCAGTATGAATAGTGGTGTGATAGCTATTGATGCCAAAGGGAAAATTACTGTATTTAACCGCAGGGCATCCGAGATCCTGGGGATTTCGGCCGATAGTGTAATCGGCAACGGGCTTGCGGTGCTGCCGGATTCCCTTAGCAGCGTACTTTATGAGACTATGACCCGTGGCACGTCCTACAGCAGGCACGAGGTGAGTATTCCTTCCTCCGGGATTCCGCTGGGCGTAAACAGTTACAGGTTGATGGATAAAAATCAGAATTCTTCCGGAGCAGGAATAGTATTTTCTGATCTTTCAGATTCGAAAAAGCTTGAGATGCAGAGCAGGAGAGCGGATAATCTCAAGGCTGTAAATGATCTTCTTGCCAAGATCGCCCATGAGGTAAGAAATCCACTGACCTCAATTCAGACCTATACACAACTGCTGAATGATAAACTCGGGGATGATGAGTTGAACAAGTTTTATATATCAACAGTCAGTGAGTCTATAACAAGATTGGATAACCTGATTGACAAGCTCGTCACTTTTTCAAGTTCACAGGATTATAATCTTGAAGAAATAGATGTGAATGATTTTGTTTTTGATACTGCCTCATATATTACTGCAAATATTCCTGCGACTTACAGATTATCCAAAAAGCTGGCTGCCCAGTCTTTTTCTATTAATGTTGATAGAAAACAGTTTATCAAGGCGGTCTACTATCTTGTTCTGAATATATTGGATAGAACCGAGGATGATTCCTCAATAGAGATATCAGCTTCCCTGGCACCGGGGAGTTGTAATCTAGCGGAAATAACAATCAGGTATGACGGGGAAAAGTATAACGGGAATAATAATCAGGATCTATTGAAGCCTATTCTGGAGATAGATCATTTAGGTACTGAACTTAATGTGCCGATAAGTCACAAAGTAATCGAGGGACACGGTGGTAAATTAGATATTCGACGTGAAGGTGATGTGCATGTATTCTGCATTGTATTACCATTGGCAGAGCAAGCTAAAAATGTAGTTATGAAAGGAGGTAGGTCTCTTGGGCGAGAAAGAGAAAATCCTTATAATTGATGATGAATTAGCCCCGCGTGAGTCCATCAGGATGGTTCTGAAGGACTATTATTCGGTATCTACTGCAGAAGGCGGGCATGAGGGTCTTGAGTACATGTCTTCTAACCCGATAGATCTGGTGGTCATGGATATTAAGATGCCGCGTATGGATGGAATAACCGCATTGCGAGAGATTAAACTGCGTCATCCTGATACAGAGGTTATTTTGCTTACGGCATATGCGAGCCTTGAGACGGCAAGAGATGCTATAAGATTCGGTGCTTTTGATTACCTGACCAAGCCTTTTGACAAGGACGATGTACTGATGGTAGTACAGAAAGGGTTGAACAAAAGAAAGGGAAATAGTGTGCTGAAGCTAGAGCGGGATAAGCTTCTGGACAGGACATCATATCTTGAGGATCAGGTTAGTGAGGCGAGAAAAAATATTATCAGTTTCCGTGAGGGCACTGTCAGGGCGCTTATTCAGACTATAGATGCCAAGGATAGTTATACATATAATCACTCCAGCAGGGTTGCGAATCTCTCATGTGCTCTTGCCAGAGCCATGGACATTTCATCAAAAGCCGTGAGAGAAATTGAACATGCGGCTTCTATTCATGATATTGGTAAGATAGGCATTGAGGAGAGTATACTTAAGAAGAACGGCCCCTTAACTGATGCTGAATTTGACTTGATCAAAAAACATCCATCTATTGGTGCAAGGATTGTAGAGTCCGTGCCTTCACTGGAGGATGCTATCCCTGTTATTCTGCACCATCATGAAAGATATGATGGTCAGGGCTATCCTTCCGGGATCAGGGGTGAAAATATTCCGCTTTCTGCCAGAATTATTGTAGTTGCTGATGCAGTTGATGCCATGATGCGTGACCGACCATACCGCAAGTCCTTGCCTATTAATCAGGTATACAGCGAACTGCGCAGTAATTCCGGTACTCAGTTTGATCCGGATGTGGTAGACATTATTCTCTGCGGCAGGGTCCCGTTGGCTGTCTGCTGATCCTTGTTATATTATTTAAGGCTTAAGACATCCTGCATATCATAGAGTCCAGGAGTCTGTTTGTATACCCATAAGGCGGCCTTTAAAGCGCCTCTTGCAAAGGTATCTCTGCTTGAGGCCTTGTGTGTAATCTCTATTCTTTCCCCCAGACCTCCGAATATGACCGTATGCTCTCCTACAATGTCGCCCGCCCGTATCGTCTGGATGCCGATTTCCTTTTCTGTCCTTTCACCGATAATCCCTCTTCTGGCGTACACAGCGTCTTCATCAAGATTCCTGTTAAGTGCTTCTGCCACCACTTGTGCCATTTTCATAGCCGTGCCTGAAGGTGCGTCTTTTTTTAATCTGTGATGAGCCTCTATTATCTCAACATCATAATCATCTGCGGTTACGGCCGCAATATTAGCCAGCACCTTTAAAAGCAGGTTTACGCCGACGCTCATATTGGGAGCAAATACACAGGGTGTTTTCTGTGCGTAGAGTTTAATGAATTCGATCTCATCCTTGCTGAAGCCCGTGGTTCCGATCACTACCGGTATTGGTGAGTCAGAGAGCTTGTTTAGATTATCTATAGTGGCAGAGGGTGCTGAAAAATCTATAAGTACATCTGCATTTTTTGCTGCATCGATCAGGTTATCGCTTACATTAACCCCTAAAGTACCAATGCCTGAGTTTTCCCCGATATCTTTACCTATAATTTCATGAGCGCTATGCTCTATTGCACCAGCCAGATTGATGTTTTTATTGTCCTTTGCGAGTGCTATTATTCTGCTTCCCATTCTTCCGGTTGCGCCGGAAACTATCATATTAATCATTAGTCCTCCGTATCATAATTTTCAGATTCTGACTCATCTTCACGCCGGCTTTCAATCCGGTATTCCTCAGCCGCCCAGGCTCCCAGATCATTGGTCTTACAGCGTTCAGAGCAGAAAGGCCTGAAAGGGTTATCATTCCATGAAACTGTTTTTTTGCATTTAGGGCATTTAATATTCATGACTGGTTACAGTTCAATTGTACCGGTGAAAACTGTCTCTGCCGGCCCTTTCATATATACCCGATTGTCTTTTGCTGACCAGTTTATAGCGAGGTTGCCTCCCGGCAATTCAACAACTACATTTCTCCCTGTATGGTCCAGAAGGGCGGCAGCAACTGCAGAGGCTGATGCCCCGGTGCCGCAGGCCATGGTTTCACCAGCGCCTCTTTCCCATACCCTGACCTTAATTTTTTTACTGCTGATTACCTCTACAAATTCAACATTAGTCCGGTTAGGGAAGATGGTATGATTTTCAATAATAGGTCCATACTGACTTAATACGATCTTATCAGCATCCTTAACAAAGATTACAGCGTGGGGATTGCCCATAGACACACATGTCACATTGAAGGTTGTGCCGCTTATTTTAAGGGGATGGTTTACTACGATCCCGTCTTTGATACTTTTTTTCACACTGGACACCTTGAGCGGAATAAGGTCAGGTTGAAAAATCGGCTCTCCCATATCAACCTTATACTGTCTGCCTGCGCGTGAGATACCAATGATTCCTGCCTTTGTTGATATTGAGAGCGACTCAACAGGCTGGTGATTAGAGGCGCTGCCTGCATCCAGAATATTATCCCATAGAAACTTACCAAGGCATCTGATGCCATTGCCGCACATCTCAACCTCTGAGCCGTCAGGATTAAATATACGCATATGAAAATCACCACTGGCCGAATGAGAAAGCACCAGCAATTGATCTGCTCCTATGCCAAGCCTTCGGTTCAGCAGCCGCATGGCAATGCGTGCAGGATTTTTAAGTACAAACGCCCGGTCATCAATAACTATAAAATCGTTACCCAGTCCATGCATCTTTGTAAAATTAATAATCATCAGATCTCCTTTTACCCTGTACCCTCATCACTATCCGTCATTTTAAAAAATCAGGTATCTTTGTTCCACGAGCTAAATCGCTGTACTTCTCACGCTCCCTGACAACATGAAACTCATTGCCCCTGACCATGACTTCAGCTACTCTTCGCCTGCTGTTGTAGTTTGAGCTCATGCTGAAGCCATAAGCTCCTGCACTCATCAGAGCCATCAGCTCGCCCTTATCATAGCGTGGCAGTTCGCGGCCTCGTGCCAGAAAATCCCCTGACTCGCATATAGGTCCCACTACATCGGATAGTACCTTTTTGCGGCTATTTTTCTTTACCGGCAGGACACTATGAAATGCATTATACAGGCTGGGTCTCAGCAGATCATTCATTCCGCCGTCTACTATGACAAACTCTTTCTTAGAGTGTTTTTTAAGGTATAAGACCTTAGTAACAAAAATCCCCGCATTGCCGGCAATAGATCTTCCAGGCTCAAGGATCAGGTTTATATCGCTGCCTTTCAGAAGCGGAAGTACTGCATTGGATAGATCCTTTGGATGCGGCGGGTGTTCGTCATTGTACGGAATTCCAAGGCCGCCGCCCATATCAATATTCTTTATAGTAATGCCATGGTCTTTCAGGTCATGGACAAGCAGGAGGACTTTTCGCAGTGCATCTACAAAGGGCTGTATTGTAGTAATCTGAGAACCAATATGTTTATGTATTCCGGTTATGTCGAGATTGCCGAGTTTCTTTGCTAATTCATAATTTTCAAGGGCCTCTTCAATCGGGATGCCGAACTTGCTTTCTTTAAGGCCTGTAGATATATACGGGTGGGTCATCGGATCGATATCAGGGTTGACCCTTAATGCTATGGGTGCCTTGACCTTCATAGAGCGTGCAATATCATTGATCGCATGCATCTCATCAGAAGATTCCACATTAAACATCAGGATCTTCGCCTTCAGTGCCTCAATGATCTCATGCTCAGTTTTACCGACACCGGCATATACGATTTTGGAGGGATGGATCCCGGCCCTGCGTGCAAGATACAGTTCCCCGCCCGATACGACATCAGCGCCGCATCCATTATTGGCCAGTAGCTTTAAAACTGCCGGATTCGAGTTTGCCTTAAGAGCAAAACAGATCGTATGAGGCTGACCATTAAAAGCATTCTGGTAAGCATTGAAATGCCTGAGAAATGTCTCGTGGCTGTATATGAAAACAGGCGAACCCACCTCTTCAACGATCTTCCGTACAGGAACATCCTCGGCATATAACTCTGAATTTTTATACTTAAAGCTGTGCATATCAGTTTTCCTGGATTAATAATGATTAACAGGGATACATATTATATGGATATTGATTGATTCAGTCAATTTCACCTGTTTAAGAACAGTTTGAAGTGGTAGGTGTCGGGGCTCCATTCTTCAGTTGATTTAATAATGAAATTGAAATTTACCAGATCTTGTCTATATAATTAAGCAACTTAATGTCGGGGGACATGCAATGGCAAGGCCTTTACGTATAGAATATCCGGGCGCGTTTTATCACATTACATCTAGAGGCAATGAAAGAAAGAATATTTACAGAAACGACAAGGATCGCACGAAGTTTCTTTTATATCTGAAGTCGGCATTTCTGAAATATGGGGCGGTGCTTCACGCCTATTGCCTGATGAATAATCATTATCACCTTTTTATGGAGACCCCAAAGGGAAATCTCTCTCGAATCATGCTGCACATAAACGGTGCGTATACTAATTATTTTAATAGCCGTCACAAAAGAATAGGCCATTTGTTTCAGGGCAGATATAAGGCTATTCTGGTAGAAGTTGACGCATATGCGGGGGAACTTTCCCGCTACATACACCTCAATCCTGTACGAGCTTCCATAGCAGATATGCCTGAGAAATATAAATGGTCCAGTTATCATTACTATGCCGGCAATAAAAATAAGCCGGAATGGTTGAGGACAGATCTTATTCTGAGCTATTTTGACAAAGATCACGGCCAGGCAGAAATGAAGTATAAGGATTTTGTCTTTGCCGGACTCCATTGCAGCTCTGATTCGCCTTTAGAAAAAACAGTGGCATCAACATTGTTAGGAGGTGATGATTTTATCGAGTTCATTAAGGAGAAATTTCTTGATCCTAATAAAAAGGACCGAGGTGTACCGGCCTTGCGGGGATTGATGGATATACGGGATATCGCAGGGGTTCATGATAAAGTGAATGTAATGTGTAACAATGATACTTCTCTTTCAAGAAAAATCACGATCTATCTGCTTCATAGCTACAGTGAGATGAAGCTGAAGGAGATTGGAGGATATTTTAAAATCGGTGACTCTGCTGTATCTGAAGCGAGCAGGCAGTTTTCTGTCATGTTAAATGAAAATATAAAGTTGAAAAAGCAAATAGAATTCGTACGGAGACAACTTAAGTTCTGAAGAATGGAGCCCTGAGCCCTGACACCACCCTCTGATTAAACCGGTAAAGACAGGTGTGCTGATACAGGCGGAAGCCTTGCTTCCGGCGGGCTGCTATATAGGGCATACCCCTCCCGGCCGGCACTATAGCAGGGGGCAGGGAAGTCCTTCAGTCTTTAAGCAGATATCACTTGGAGCCGGCAGCGGCATATTCCACAAAAGATATATTTTCGTAACTCGCCTTCAGTTCGGTCAGGAACTCATCCTGCCCCTCCATCTTCTCCGAGTAATAAAGCCTTATCTTTGAATGGAACTGCTGCAGTTTTTCCATAAGTCTGTGCAGGCTGTCATTATCAATGCACCGCATTTTTGTAATATCGATGCCTATGGTCTTATTCTCTTTTTCAAGGTAAGCAGCCATGCGTCTGTAGAGTTTTGTACTGTTAATGTCATCCATTATCCCCCGCAGTTCCAGGCAGACGTGCTCTGTGCTGAGGTTCAGTTTGAATTTCAGTTCAAGGGAGTTAAAGGACATATCCGGCATACTGCGCCCTTTCATGGGGGATGTAAGGAATTTCAGCAGCGGTTTGCGGAATGACGTAACGTATGTAGAGGGCTGCCGCACATCCCCGAAGAATTTGAGTTTCAGGCTTTCTTTAAATGCAAGGCCCTGCCCTAATTTTACGAGTGCCTGCTGGGTCGCGGTCTTTTTCCCGAGCATCTTTTTGTACTGCTCCTCAATTGTTAAGGCAAGTCCCTTTGTTTTAAGGTTGGGTAGATAGGGTTTCATAATTTCGATAGCAGCATAAAGCCCCTCTGCCTTCTTTTTCAGTTTTTTATTCCTCCTGATTTTCCAGGGGTCCTGATAACCGAGTGTATGCCCGTACCCGGTGATATAGGTCTCGCACATCCTCATGATTGAAGGGCCGAGTTCATGGAAGTCCCGCCTGAATGCCTCTTTCAGGATATGCTGAGACTCTTTCGGCGTGAAGTTCGGATGGTCAAACCATATCCTGTGCTGCCCGTGCCATTCTTCATAGGGGACATCGGTGAAGAGTTTTCCCTTGTCCCTGTACTCCTTATACAGCTCAGTCTGGGGAAGAGGACCAAGCTGCATAAACTGGGCGAAGTCAGGGCGAAGTGTTTTCATGTACTCGACCTCGTTCCAGATGTTTTCCTTTGTATGATGCTCCTGAAAAAGAATATTGGAGGCCAGGATTGAAACGCCATGGTTTCTCAGGTCGCCGAATAACTTCTGCATATCTATCCCTTTGTTTTTCTGGTAATTTTCAAGATAGGATTCAACCCCGAGCCAGAGAAACCCCACTCCGAGCTCGAAAACATTTTCTATGCCGAAATCCATGATCGCCTCAGCTGAGGAGAAAACCCCGAAATGATAAAGCTTATTATGTTTTTTCATGAGGGCAAGAAGCTCCATCGCGCGGGGCTTGTTCTTGAGGAAATTTTCATCCATTACAAAAAAATCGTCACAGCCGTACTTTTTTTCCATTTGCAGACAGACATCGAATAGATCCTGCCCTGTTTTAAAAAAAGGGATGTGTTCAAACTTGAAATTATGGGTTGTGCAGCAGAACTTGCACTTGTTGGGACACCCTACACCCGGCATGAGAATGCCTGAACTGCCCAGAAGCGGAATGCCCATAAATCGCTTGTTTTCTGCGGAAGGGATGACAGGGTGCTTTATGGGTGCGTCCACATTCTCATTAAACAGTTTCCGCAGCCACCTGATCCCTTCTCCGCGTACAACGTGGTCACAGTCAATCAGGTTTTCTATATCAGGGATCTGAGCACCGTGGCCGCCGATAATGATCTTTGTCCCGGGACTGTGTTTCCTGATCAGCTCGGCCATCTTCTTTGTTTTAAGGAAGTTAGGCGTGATGAATGATATGCCGACGTAGTCGTAGCCTTTTTTAATCTCTTTGATAAAACGGTTCATAGTCGGGAAATCCAGTACAACGGCGGGGCAGTTAATATTTTCAGCCATAAGGTAAAGGCCGAAGCTCTTATGGTTGTAACGGAGAGAAAAAATTCCCTGCTCCCTCGTTATCTGGTTGTGATAAAGCTCCATAATATTTTCTTTGCGTCCATACTGGTCGTCAACGCCGTAGGGCTTAAATACAGAGGTCAATAAAAGTTTCATAATAATTCTCCTTAGCTAAAGGCAGCAGTGTAGAATGGCAAATATCACTTAATTTCAATTAGGTACATAGAGGTGAACGGAGAAAAGCTCTGTGGGTGTAATGCGGATAATAACTTAATTAAAAATAAATACAATTCTCTAAAACCTGCCTTATTATTGACGATATCACAATGGGTCAAGACTGGTCAAGCTATGCGGGCAGTTATTTGGACAATCCTTTTGTTAGCAGCATTTTTTATTTGAGTGTCAGATAAAGATTATCAGGAATGTTCCGATATATTAAGGTGGAGTACTAGGGATAACTCTGTTTTTTATAGGCTAATGTTTTTTATAGGAGTTTAGGTATGAATTCAGCGGTGGTTTTATCTGTAATTTTATTATTATTGCACTTTAATGTGAATAATGCCCATTCTCATGAAGAGGAAGTTCACGGGGCTGTACCTGCAGAGAAGTCAGAGAAGGCAGTCAACAGCGAAGCTGCCGAAAATGGCCGCAGCATATACTTTAAAGGTATTAGTCTTCGAAGCGGGATGCTGACGCATTCTTATGGGACGGGCCTGCTCACTGAAGAGGACAACCATACCTGTGTAGTCTGTCATGGTGATTATGGCGAGGGTGAGGAGCTTGACGATGAAAGGGTTGCTATTGCTCCTGACATTCGATATTCAGTGCTTTTAGAAAAACAGTACTGTCATGAGGGGCATGAAGGGGTGCACGTCGCTTATACGGACAAGCTGATTAAGCGCTCGATTGTAGAAGGTATCAACCCGATAGGAAAGATGTTCAGCAAGGATATGCCTCGTTATAATATGAGTGACGAGGACTTCAATGATCTTCTTGAGTTTCTGAAAACTCTGAAATAGAATGCCGCTTTTTCAGGGCATCGAGGTATGACTGTCAGCTCCGGCAGTGACATGCAGGCAGATGAAAAAGCTGCATGTCACTGATGAGCTTGCTGTTGGTGCCACCACGATATTCGGGTGCACTTCTGCCGCCGCCTGCAGTTTAGTGCGTTATATTCAGGCGGTGTCAAAACGGTCCAGATTCATTACCTTGTTCCATGCCGCAATGAAGTCGTGAATGAATTTGTTCTGTGAGTCTTCAGATCCGTATATTTCCGATATGGCGCGAAGCCGTGAGTCAGAACCGAAGATGAGGTCTACCCGGCTGCCGGTCCACCGAATCTCACCGGTTGAGCGGTCGAGCCCCACAAAAATGTCTTCGGCTTCAGCGCTCTTCTGCCATTCATTTCTCATATCCAGCAGGTTCACAAAGAAATCATTGGTAAGTGTCTCCGGCCGCTTTGTAAAGACGCCGTGCTTAGATTGCCCAACATTGGTATTAAGAACCCGCATGCCTCCGATAAGCACTGTCATTTCAGGTGCGGTCAGGGTAAGAAGCTGCGCCCTGTCTACAAGCAGTGCCTCTGCTGATACCGAGAAGCTGTTTTTCTGGTAGTTGCGGAATCCGTCCGACACCGGTTCGAGTACGGAAAATGATCTCACCTCGGTCTGTTCCTGCAGTGCATCCATGCGGCCTGCTGTGAAGGGAACTGTTATATCGTGTCCGGCATTCTTTGCTGCCCGCTCTACACCTGCGCATCCTCCCAGCACAATAACATCGGCAAGCGAAACCCTCCTGCCGCCGGACTGCAGATCGTTGAACTCCTTTTGAATTCCCTCCAGCGTCTGAAGCACTGCTGCAAGCTGCGCCGGCTGGTTTACTTCCCAGTCCTTCTGCGGCTCAAGGCGAATGCGGGCACCGTTTGCTCCGCCGCGCCTGTCAGAGCCCCGGAATGTAGATGCCGACGCCCATGCGGTCGATACCAGCCGGGAGACTGAGAGTCCTGACTCAAGGATTTTTCTTTTCAGTGCGGTAATGTCCTGTTCATTAATTAATGGGTGATCAACCGCAGGTATCGGATCCTGCCAGATCAGTTCTTCGACCGGAACTTCCGGGCCCAGATAAAGCTGGCGAGGCCCCATATCACGGTGAGTCAGCTTGAACCACGCCCGGGCAAACGCATCTGCGAACTCTTCGGGGTTATCCCGGAAGTGTTTCGCGATAGGCGAATATACCGGGTCCATCTTCAGCGAGAGATCCGCCGTGGTCATCATGGGCCGATGCTTCTTCGAAGAGTCATGGGCATCAATAACCATGTCCTCTTCCTCAACGTCCCTGGCAAGCCACTGATGCGCCCCTGCCGGGCTCTTTGTGAGTTCCCAGTCATATTTGAACATCACGTTGAGATAACCCATGTCCCATTTGACCGGATCCGGCTTCCAGGCACCCTCGATCCCGCTGGTTATCGTGTCGCCGCCTTTGCCGCTGCCAAAACTGCTCTTCCAGCCAAGTCCCTGCTCTTCGATACCGGCGGCCTCAGGTTCAGGGCCTAGAAGCGATGCATCGCCGGCGCCGTGACATTTGCCGAATGTATGGCCTCCGGCTATGAGAGCAACCGTTTCCTCATCGTTCATTCCCATGCGTCCGAAGGTTTCGCGAACATCACGGCCTGAGGCGACGGGGTCGGGATTACCGTTGGGTCCTTCTGGGTTCACATAGATCAAGCCCATCTGTACGGCAGCCAGGGGTTTTTCAAGATCCCGGTCGCCGGTGTAGCGGTTATCCCCAAGCCACTCTGTCTCGGTCCCCCAGTATATATCCTCTTCCGGCTCCCATACATCTGCGCGGCCCCCGCCGAAGCCAAAGGTTTTAAAGCCCATGGACTCCAGGGCGCAGTTGCCGGCGAGTATCATAAGGTCGGCCCAGGATATCCTGTTTCCGTACTTCTGCTTGATCGGCCAGAGCAGACGGCGTGCCTTATCGAGGTTTGTGTTGTCCGGCCAGCTGTTGACGGGTGCAAAACGCTGGTTGCCCGTTGCTGCTCCGCCCCGGCCGTCGCCTGTGCGGTAAGTGCCTGCGCTGTGCCATGCCATACGGATGAAGAGCCCTCCGTAATGACCGTAGTCGGCCGGCCACCAATCCTGCGAGTCGGACATCAATGCATACAGATCCTGCTTCAGGGCATCGAGATCAAGACGCCCAAACTCTTCAGCGTAGTTAAAAGCCCTGTCCATCGGGCTGGACAGAGAGGAATGCTGGTGCAGAATGTTCAGTTTCAGCTGGTTCGGCCACCAAACCCGGTTTGAGGTTCCGCCGCCTGCTGTTCTGCCCGTAACCGGGCAATTGTTCTTATCATTCATATCTAATCTCCTGTTCAAGCCTGAGTTTATCCGGTATATTTTGGAAATTATACCGCAATTTTTTTTAATTGACTACTAAATTTCATGATAGTGCAGCAGCGTAGTCGTAATATTATTTTTTCTCCTAAACCGGTACTTTATTCTTGACATGAGATAATGCACGATAACCGAAGAACAAGAAGATATAACAGTACTGTCCAGGGCGAAGTTCGGGTCGATGTCAATACAATTATATATGTTACAGGGGCAACAGCGCAGTCTGTTGACACTGATGGAGACGGCATTGATGATGATCTTGACAACTGCCCTGACGTGCCGAATCCTCTGCAGGAAGATATCGACTCAGACGGACTTGGAGACGTATGCGATCCGGATATTGACGGTGACGACGTGCTCAATGATACCGACTTTTGTCCTTATGAATACGCCGCCGCAGAAGAAGATGCAAACATTGACGGGTGCGTGGATATACTCGCTGATCTAGCTTACGTGATCACGGAACTCGGTTTGCATAAAGGGATAGAAAACAGCCTGATAAGCAAGGTCAATAGTGCAGTGAGGGCGGCGGATGCCGGCAGGATAGATACTGCTTTCAACAAGCTCAACGCACTTATCAATGAGGTCAATGCACAGGCCGGCAAGAAGATAGCAGAAGCTGATGCAGGTATGCTCACGCAGTTCATCGGAAACGTTATATTATTAATGTAGTCAACCATTAGCAGCACATTACAGTCACTTGAAGGCAGGGCTCCGGCCCTGCCTTCTCTGTGATATAACTTTAAGATAGTCATCTTCAATCCTAGTTGCTCCATCTCGTTTCTTAAGCTGGATAAAGCTACTCTCCACTGCATTGGGCTCATCGGCCGGCCTCGCCACACCTAGTAACTTAAGCATGGAACACTCAGCATATCGCACATAAGAGCGACATTGTACTGACTGCTATGCTCTTTTATTAAGGCTGCTTTACGAAATTATTCAGGGTATGACTTTGCTTTTCTTTCTGCCATGGTAACACCTCACATTTGCAATTATTGTTACTGTCGGCTGTCTGTATCCATGCTACATGAAATGACTTAACAGTTCAGACTGATCAGCCTTGACTAAATCAGCATTAAGGTTTTTATCCAGCCTGGCCTTTACATCGGGATTCAGATTTTCGATAATATTACGGTTTATTTTCTCACTGGCGGCCAGGCACCACTTTTCGCATTTCTCGCTGTGTATGACAGAATCGATATCAGCTGCTATCTTTTTGGCCAGCCTTTTCTTAACTTCCAATGCCGTATTATGAGGTTCCCCGGATCCCATGGCCGTATCACTTTCTACTCCGCCCCTCCTGAATCTTCCTGCAGCATCACTTACTCTCTCCCCATACTTAACGTGCCCCTCAAAAGTGTCATAACTTTTTATCAGCGTAATCCTGGGACTTATATCAGGGATATCCTGCGTTATTCTGTAAGCCTTGAAATGTCCGAGATCACTTGTAATGATTATGGTTTTTTCCATAATACACCTCCCTATTTCCGGATTCTGCAGCCTTCTTGTTTAAATTGTAACTCGTAATCCATATGCATGCAAATAATTATTAAAGGTTGATGCCGCCTTAACATATTAGGCCGTGGTGTCGGGTCTACGCAATTTACAATTTCTGCATAATGCGCAGCATATATTGGCTGCATTTCCAGCGCCATGCTTAAAGATGAATACCTCAAATACATTGAAGAATCCGGGTTTAGAGAGATTGAAATACTCTATGTGATATCTGTGCACCTTGATTACTGGATCATCAGCACCGTTGTAAGATCTATTTCGGAAAAGGCCAGGGGGTTTCAGCTTCGATCTCGAGTGTTAAAATCAGAGGCGTCAAAAAAAAATAACCACTTTGCATCTCTGAAGATTTATAATCAGGGAATAAAACGTGCCGGGCAATATCTTTGTCCGGTGCGATTCTCAGAGGGAAGGTGATCTGTCATGGAAAAGAATAAATACGGCTGGATGGGATTAAAGGCACCTTTCAATAAACTGGATGATCCGGAGTACTGTGAATCCGGCTGTCCAGTATGCACCGGTGCGAGAAAGGGAAATCCTGTGGCCAAGTTTATTCAGCGGATTGAGATGATGGTTACGTCAGGCGGCTGTCCCTGGGGAAAGGCCAGGGAAAAGAAATATGGCGTAAAACCGCATGAGTCTATCGAGCCGGATAACAGGTGAACGATGATTCACTATTTTATTAGCAGATGAAGCAGATAGAAATAGTGGCAGCAATAATTTTTTGCAGCGATAGAATTCTATGCGTTCAGAGGAATAGCGATACCTATCCCTATATATCAATGAAATATGAGTTTCCCGGTGGAAAAATAGATACAGGTGAAACAAAGGAAGCTGCTCTTAAGAGGGAACTTAAAGAAGAGCTGAATATAGATATAGAGATATTCAGTGAGTATATGACAGTCAGCCATACTTATCCTGATTTTTATTTAACCATGCACACATATACCTGTAACTGTGAAGACACCTCTGTAGCGTTGTCAGTTCATATTGATCATAAATGGCTGACAAAAGACAGGCTCGGCGAACTGGACTGGGCTGCCGCAGATATTCCTGTAATTAAAAGACTGGCTCTTCGTTGACCGTGCCCTTACTTAATTCTTTATATGATATAAATCATCCAATTGTTTTTGTGTATAAGATATATTTATTAATAAGTTAAATAAAGGAGATACAGGCTATGAAAAAATTATTAATGTTTATTGTGATGGCAATTTTTTTGTTGGTATCCTCAGCTTCTTATGCACTTAAAGTTGGAGACAAAGCTCCTGGGTTTGAGGTGCCTTCAACTCATGGGAATATTATACTTTCGGAATTTGAGGGGAAGAAGAACATTGTACTCGCCATTTATTATGCTGACTTTACCCCTGTCTGAACCGGTGAGCTTCAGGCATTCCAGATGGATCTGGAAAAATTTCAAAAGCTCGATACTCAGATTCTTGGAGTCAGTGGTGACAGTCTAGAGACGCACCATCGTTTTTCAGGCAAGCATGGCATTACTTTTCCGATGATATCTGATGAGGCAAAGTATGTCAGAGGGGTTTATGGTCTTAGCCGTATAACCTATATAATAGACAAGGCAGGCATTATCCGCTTCATACAGGAAGGTGTTCCTGAAAACGGTGAGCTTCTTAGGGAGCTTGAAAAATTGAATACTCAAATGTGAAACATAAGGGAATTTCTTCCTTCCCGAGCTGCAGAGAACACATAGACTTTAATTTTTCTTGTCTAGTGATGCTGTGACTGGTACAAATTAAAGAAGCACCTTTTCCTCAAAGAACTTCCGGACAACTTCTTTGATTACCCGCTTGTTCTGGTCCACTTCAAAGTTAAGTCCCTGCATAGTCTTTTCATCAATGAGATCGTAAAGGAGGGCAAGTGCCTCTTGAACTTCAGGATATTTCTCAATGATCTCTTTACGGACAACCGGTGCTGCATGGTATGGCGGAAAAAAAGCTTTGTCATCTTCTAATATGAAAAGATTATATCCGGGAATGCTACTGTCTGTGGAAAAGGCGGTAATAATGTCCACCTGTCCTCTTTTTACGGCATCATACATGAGTGCAGGATCAATATTGATTACTTTACCGAATGATATATTGTATGCCTTTTGAAAGCCCGGATATCCGTAATAGGAGAGTTTAGCATTCCTGAAAATAGGACATTTCTACTTTGGTGATATAGGACATTATCACTTTGGTGTTACATACAGTGTCCGTGTATTGCCATATGCGGGGGTATTGGATAAAATAAGGTTCTTCATGGCTCTATACTGATGATCTGGATATAATGGAATGCAGGAACTTCAGTGGGGTCAGGCCTGACCCCAAAACATAGAAAGAAAATGGATAAGGCAAAGATTGTAAAACCAGTTATTTAAACGAATGCAAAACCTATAAAACTATATTCGTCCAAAGGAGAGACATCATGCTATTTTCAATGAAAAATAAGATTGTTCTTATTACTGGTGGCAGCACAGGCATAGGCAGGGCTTCGGCTATTGCTTTCTCGCGTGAGGGATCGAAGGTTATTATTGCTGATCTAAATGTAGATGAAGGGAATAACACGGTTAATATGATTGAGAAGACCGGAGGAGAGGCAGTGTTTGTGGAAGCCGACGTATCAAAGGCTAAGGCTGTCGAGTCATTGATTGATAATATTGTTAATCAGTATGGGAGACTTGATTGTGCTGTGAATAATGCCGGAGTTGTGGGTGAACAGGCTCTGACGGCTGACTGTACTGAAGATAATTGGGATAATGTTATCGGAGTGAATCTCAAAGGAACATGGTTGTGCATGAAATATGAAATTCGTCAGATGCTTAAACAGGGCAACGGCTCCATAGTAAATATATCAAGTGTAACCGGATCAGTAGGCTATCCGTCACTGCCTGCCTATGTGACTAGTAAACATGGAATTATAGGTCTGACAAAAGTATCAGCGCTGGAATATGCAAAGTCTGGTATTCGCATTAATGCGGTCTGCCCGGGATATGTACGGACACCAATGCTTGAAGGAGTCTTTAATGGATGGTCAGATGAAATTGAGGCAATGATCAGCGAACACGTACCTTTTGGAAGAACGGGAAAACCAGAGGAAATAGCTGAGGCAGTTTTGTGGCTTTGCTCTGATAGATCATCATACATGACTGGTCACGCAATGGCTGTTGATGGCGCTTTTCTCGCGCAATAAATGAACTAATGAGAACATATTCAATTAAGGATGTAGCCTGTTGATTATTGGCATTTGAACAGCATAGGGTTGAAATCATGGATTGGATTTATTTAGTCATTGCTGGCCTTTTTGAAATCGGATGGGCCATTGGTCTTAAATACACTGAGGGCTTTTCACGGCTTTGGCCGAGCCTGGCAACTATCTGCGCCATGATTGCCAGCCTCGGCTTGTTGTCAGCGGCACTCAAGACCATACCCGTGGGCACAGGTTATGCCGTGTGGACGGGTATTGGAGCGGCAGGTACGGCTATCATCGGGATGGCGTTCCTCGGCGAATCGAGAGAAGTGTTACGCATACTTTGTATTGTGCTCATCGTCTCGGGCGTCGTAGGTCTCAAGTTAGCATCATCATCTGGACATTGATTATAGCAGACAATGGGTGGTGTCGGGTCTACGCAATTTATAATTTAGGGAAATCAGAGAACACATAGACTTTAATTTTTCTTATCTAGTGATGCTTTGACTAGTACAAATTAAAGAAGCGCCTTTTCCTCAAAGAACTTCCGGACAACTTTTTTGATTTCCCGCTGCAATTTGCAGCATCTGTGCAATGTACAAGTGATACGACGCGGCAGGAGATAAATTTGTGTGGACTGTGATAATATTTTACGCGTTGCTCAGGTTTTATGTAATTTGCGCCGACATATATAATAATTTACTTTCAAGCGTTTTTGTTTATACATTGATGGTAAGTTCGGCTCAGATTTCAATAATTTAGAGAGGGGAATATATTTGTTTATTAAGCATGGAAAAATCATTATTATCTTTAATTTCATTCTGTTAGTTATTTTCGGGCTGAAAATGTATCAGGACTATCATGACAATGAAGAGCTCAAGAAAATAGGCGTACTGAGTGAATCTTCTGCGCTTGCGCATCTGACCAAATCATTTCGCAAGGCCTATCAGGACGTGATTGTCAACAATCATATCAAACTCGATGAAAAGACAATCAATCTGCTTCCTGTTAAAACCAGCAGGGCGGTGAGTGAAAAGTTTTCTTCCTTAGTCGACAGTCAGGTACATATACGGACGGTTTCGGACACGCCAAGAAATATTATTAATCAGGCCAGTGATGAAGAAATTAGATTAATACAATATTTCAGAGACAATCCATCGGAAATAAGCGTCCTTCGACTGAGTGACAATGGAGGCTATATTTACGGGGAGCCATTGTATGTCAAACCGCTGTGTTTAAAATGTCATGGCAAGCGTGAAGACGCGCCAAAGCTGATCCGGGATAACTACGATGGTGCCTATGAATACAAGGTTGGAGATATCCGTGGACTCTTGTCGATCAATTATATGAAGCATGACTTTGTTGACAGGCTTGATTACAACTACAGAAAAAATAGTATTGTTATTTTGCTGATTTTTGCCTCAATGTTTATTGGCATAATTATTCTGGTTCGTAACATTAATGCGAAGGATGCCTTATTCAGGGCTTCATCGGAAAAGCAGAAGGATGAACTTAGACGACTCTCAATTACCGATCACCTGACCGGTATGCATAATCGATATTATTATGATGAGGTTATCAATAAAGAAATGCGGCGTGCAAAACGTAATAAAAAATACCTGGTCTATGCCATGTTTGATTTGGATCACTTCAAACACTATAACGATATATATGGGCATCAAAAAGGCGACCTTCTTTTACAAAAAGTCAGCTCGGTGTTTCATGAAAATTTATCGCGTACCAGTGATTTCTGTTTTAGATTAGGCGGTGAGGAGTTTCTTGCTTTATATACCGTTGAGAACGAAATGCAGGTCATCACAGTGGCAGAAAAGATCAGGGAGGGGATTTTTGCCCTTAACGTGGAACACGTCAAAAGTGAACCCTTTAATAAAGTGACGTCATCTGGCGGTATTGCGATATACAGTCCCGATTCTGAAGTCAATGAAGATACATTGTATGCTCGTGCTGATAATGCACTTTACAAGGCAAAATCATCAGGTAGAAATCAAATAGTAGTTTTTGAAGAGTAGAGGTGCTTCTGGCCGAACGAGACGTCCGTGCATGGTCTCAGGCCTTTACTTCTCAGTATCTTTATGAAGTCTGTACGAATACTCGTGACCACTTCATTTCACTTGCGTTATAATGTATCCGACCATGAACCTTTCAGATCAAGTCCAGACAACCATAACACGGTACTCTATGCTGAAGAGCGGTGATGCCGTCCTGATCGGTCTTTCGGGAGGACCGGACTCTGTATGTCTCTGCCGTATTCTTAAGGGCCTTTCCGATGCGATGGATCTTACCCTAAGTGCGGTCTATATTGATCATGGACTGAGGCCTGATGAAAATGATACGGAGCGGCAATTCTGTGAGCATTTCTGTGCTGATCTCGGGATCAAATTTCTTTATAGGAAGATTGATCTTTCAACCCCTGATGTAGGCGGTTCATCTAATCTTCAGGAATCAGCACGGGAACTCAGGTATCAAATTTACGAAGAGATCGCCGGAGAGACAGGAGCGGACGAAATAGCACTTGGTCACAATGCTGATGATCAGGCAGAGACAGTTTTAATGAGACTTATACGCGGTTCAGGGATGAAGGGTCTGACGGGGATTCCTCCTGTCAGGGGCAGGATAATCAGACCTTTAGCAGAGTTAGAAAAAGCCGATATCCTGGAATATCTAAGTTCTGAGGGTCAAAAATATATGACAGATTCCTCGAATCTCAAAGAAAAATATGACAGAAACTGGATCAGGTCCGGGGTTTTGACGGAAATGAAAAAAAGAAACCCATCTACTGTAAAAGATATATGCCGGACTGCCGGAATTCTTCGTGACGAAGATGCATATCTTGAAATAAAGGTCACCAAAACACTGATGCGGATGATAAGCCGCAAGACTGAAAATTCGATAGATCTTTTTCTCCGACCTCTTGAGACTACTGAAAAGCCAATATTAAGACGTCTGCTTCGTAGGGCAATTGATGCGACTGATGGACTCAGGGGTATCAGCTTTGAGCATGTTGAAGGGATAATATCTCTCATAAAATCAGGTAATGCCGGTGACAGGATGCATCTTCCCCGTGGTATACGGGTAGTCCGTGAGTATGCAGTATTGAAACTGGCAAAAGAGACTCTCACTGAAATTGTAGAATGTATGCTCAATGTTCCCGGTGAAATTACGATTGAGGGTACGGATATTAAAATAAGCGCTGAAATCATGGAGTATGGGAGTGAGTCTGTTAATAATAGGGATACGGTTATGCTTGATGCAGGTACGATGAGTTTCCCCCTGACTATCAGGGCCAGGCAGGATGGAGATTTTTTTCATCCCCTCGGGTTTGGAAGGAAAAAGAAACTGCAGGATTATTTTGTCGATGAAAAGGTGCCGAGAGATGAACGAGATAAAGTGCCGGTTGTAGTTTCCGGGCAGGATGTAGTCTGGATCGCCGGTTATCGTGCTGATGAGCGGTTTAAAATTACGGATAAGACCAGACGTTTTTTGAAGTTGAGACTTAGCAAGGTCAGAACTTCATAGGGGCAGGTCTGGAGTTTAGTCGATTCGACCGCCTGCCCCGGACATAGGTCCAATAAAAAATTGTTGTACAGGTCGGGCACCCGCAAGGGGGAGTCCCTACAATATACGCCCGATCCCTCGCCGGTATGTTATAATGAATCCGCTTATTTATTGATGATTTTCAAAGGAGAATAATTTTGACTGAAGAGATACGAGTACGTTTTGCGCCGAGTCCTACCGGGCATCTTCATATCGGCGGGGCCAGGACAGCTCTTTTTAACTGGCTTTATGCAAGACATAATAATGCTAAATTTGTACTCAGGATCGAGGATACTGATCGCGCGCGTTCTACGGATGAGTATATAGATGCCATATTAGAAGGTATGAAATGGCTGGGTCTTGATTGCGATGAGGGTCCGTTTCGTCAGACTGACCGGTTTGCTGTTTATAATTCATATGCAGATAAGTTGCTGGAGCAGGGCAGGGCGTATCACTGCTATTGCTCTCCGGAAGAACTGGATGCTGCGAGGAAAAAGGCAATGATTGAGGGCCGGGCGCTTAAGTATAATGGTAAGTGTCGCGGGCTTAAAAATCCTGTTGAAGGCATCAGTCCAGTGGTAAGATTTGCAATGCCTCAGGAGGGAAGTACGGCAGTGCAGGATCTTATTAAGGGGGTTGTAGAATTTGATAATGAACAGCTGGATGACCTGATAATAAGGCGTTCTGATGGTACTCCTACATATAATCTCACTGTTGTTGTCGATGATGTGGATATGCATATAACTCATGTCATTCGAGGGGATGATCATTTAAATAATACCCCGAGACAGATACAGCTTTATCAGGCACTGGGGTATGAGATCCCGAAATTTGCACACCTGCCTATGATTCTGGGTGCTGACAAGGCCCGCCTTTCTAAAAGGCATGGTGCTACTTCTGTGATGGCATACCAGGAGATGGGATATCTGCCTGAGGCACTTGTCAATTATCTGGTCAGGCTTGGATGGTCTTATGGTGATCAGGAGGTGTTTTCCATGGAGGAACTTGTCGAACATTTTTCTCTTGAGAATGTAGGAAAAGCCGCTGCGATATTTAATCCTGAGAAACTTCTCTGGATGAACAGTCAGTATATTATCAAGAGTGATCCATCAAAGCTTGCTGAACTGGTTATTCCTTTTCTGGTAAAAGAGGGCATAATTCAGGACGGGCAGGAATTAGACATGCCGTGGCTCTGCAGCGCTATTATCACTCAGCAGGAGAGACAGAAGACGCTTATTGAACTGGCTCAGTCTCTGAGTTATTATATTGAGGAAGACGTGCAGTACGATGAAAAGGCAAAAAATAAGTTTCTGACTCTAGAGAGTCGGCCTCTTTTAAAGGCACTGATTGACGGCCTGGAAATGATTGATGATTTATCGGCAGAGAGTGTTGAAGCAGTGTTTAATGAAGTTGCGGAAAAACACGAGGTCAAACTCGGCAAGGTTGCTCAGCCTGCAAGGGTTGCTTTTACCGGTATAACCAAGAGTCCGGGAATATTTGATATCGTAATAATTCTGGGGAAAGAGAAATCTGTCAGGCGTCTCCGGAAGGCGATGGAAGGCATATCAGAAAATGAGTGATCCAGAGATAAAGACACCATCCAATTTTATTAAACAGATCATTGATGAAGATCTGAAACAGGGGAAGAACGAGGGTCGTGTGCATACGCGCTTCCCCCCTGAGCCGAACGGTTATCTTCACATTGGACATGCCAAATCAATATGTCTTAATTTCGGTATAGCCGCGCGCTATAACGGGGCCTGCAATCTGCGCTTTGATGATACAAACCCTGAGAAGGAAGAGCAGGAATATGTTGACTCGATCAAAAAAGACGTAAGGTGGCTCGGATTCTCCTGGGATGAGAGGGAGTATTTTGCATCTGACTATTTTGATAAATTTTATGAGTTTGCCATAAAGCTAATAGAAGACGGCAAGGCCTTTGTATGTGACCTTGATGCCGGACAGATGAGAGAATACAGGGGAACGCTCAAAGAACCGGGCACGGAAAGCCCTTTCAAAAATCGCTCAGTTGCGGAGAATCTTGATCTTTTCACTCGCATGAAAAATGGCGAGTTTCCTGACGGCAGCAAGACACTTCGAGCAAAGATCGATATGTCATCGGGCAATATAAATATGCGGGACCCTGTTATATACCGTATTCAGCGTGCTTCTCATCACAGGACTGGGGACGCCTGGTGCATATATCCCATGTATGATTATGCCCATTGTGTTTCGGATTCGCTGGAGGGCATTACACATTCTCTCTGCACTCTTGAATTTGAGGATCATCGCCCGCTTTATGACTGGTATCTCGATCAGCTTGAAATTTATCATTCCCGACAGTATGAGTTTGCAAGGCTTAATCTTTCATACACTATGGTGAGCAAGAGAAAGCTGCTTCTGCTTGTTAAAGAGGGGCATGTAAGCGGATGGGATGATCCGAGAATGCCTACGCTTTCCGGTTTAAGACGGAGAGGGTATCCACCTGAGGCAATTATTGATTTCTGTGAGCGCATCGGACTGGCAAAGGCTGACAGTACTGTTGATATTGCTATGCTTGAGTTCAGTGTACGTGATTTTTTAAACAGGCATGCTTTGCGTGTGATGGGAGTTATTAATCCTTTAAAGGTGGTAATTACCAATTATCCTGAAAATGCTATGGACGAACTGGATGCAATAAATAATCCTGAAAATCCTGATGCCGGCACTCGAAAGGTACCGTTTTCCAGAGAACTATATATAGAACGCGATGATTTTATGGAAGAGCCGCCGAAGAAGTTTTTCCGTCTTGCACCCGGCCGTGAGGTAAGGCTGCGCTATGCCTTTTTTATTACCTGCAATGAGGCCGTAAAAGATGAAATGGGTAATATCACTGAACTGCGATGTACCTATGATCCTGAGACAAGGGGCGGGGATGCACCTGACGGCCGTAAGGTTAAAGCCACTTTGCACTGGGTATCAGCGCAGCATGCGGTAAAGGCTGAGATCCGCAGGTATGAACATCTTTTTACAAAAGAAAACCCTGAAGAAGGCGGCGATTTTCAGAGCAATATTAATCCTGATTCGCTTACAGTTTTGAATGAATGTTTTATTGAGCCCTCGATCAAGGGTTCATCTTCCGGTCAGACCTATCAGTTTGAGAGGCTTGGGTATTTCTGTGTAGATCCTGATTCAGCGGCTGAAAAAATTGTATTTAACCGTACAGTCACTTTGAAAGACACCTGGAAAAAGATACAGCAGAAGTAAAACCGAGGCTGTGCCAGGTATTTTTTTATACAGGATTTCAGTTATCATTTTTAATACTTAATTTTTGATTGTTTAAGGATATGTGCGTATGGGATATATAGCGGTTATAGGTGCAGGAAGCTGGGGTACTACCCTTGCCAATCTTCTTGGCGAAAAAAGCTATGATGTCACGCTATGGGCTTACGAGCAGGAACTGGTCGATGAGATCTGCCGTACTAATATCAATGGGACATATCTGCCCGGGATTCCCCTTTCTTTAAATGTAAATGTAACGAGCAGCCTGCAGGATGCCCTGAAAAAGGCGAGATACATACTTAATGTCGTACCGACGCAGTTTGTAAGGAGAGTCTTTGCTGATGCGGCCGGATATATAAGGGATGATGCTATTATTATAAATGCCTCAAAGGGTATTGAGCAGGGAACTCTGAAGACTGTCTCTGCGATATTTACAGAATTGACAGGACGGGAGGCAGCGGTTCTTTCCGGCCCAAGTTTTGCAGATGAAGTCATAAAGAAGATGCCCACAGCTGTGACGCTTGCCTCAAAGGATCGTGAGGACGGGCTTATATTGCAGGATGTATTTAATACGGACTATTTCAGGGTATATACAAATGAAGATGTGATCGGGGTAGAGATAGGGGGCGCATTGAAAAATGTCCTGGCTATAGCTTCCGGAATATCTGATGGTCTTGGACTGGGAGCAAGTGCCAGAGCAGCCCTTATTACACGCGGCCTGGCTGAGATGGTAAGATTAGGGTGTGCTATGGGGGCTGAAGAAAAGACATTTTCTGGACTGAGCGGTATTGGAGATCTGGTGCTTACCTGTACCGGTACGCTTTCAAGAAACTATACAGTCGGCTTTAAGCTTGGAAGTGGTGTGAAACTCCAGGAGATTCTTGATGGTATGAAGACAGTGGCTGAGGGAGTGGCTACATCGCAGTCTGCCTATGAACTTTCCGGAATATATGGTGTTGATATGCCTATTGTACAGCAGATATATAAAGTAGTGAATGAGGGTAAAGATCCGCATACGGCGGTTAAAGAATTGATGACCCGGAGTCTTAAGTCCGAGTATTAAAGAGAGTGATGGCTAATGGATAACGCAAAGATAAAAAAACTTTTAAAGTCAGTGCAGGACGGGAATATGCCCGTGAAGGATGCTATGGAGAAGCTCAAGCATCTGCCTTATGAGGATCTCGGTATTGCACGTGTGGATCATCACAGGGAACTCAGACATGGAATTCCGGAAGTAGTGTTTGCTGCGGGAAAGAGTCGGAAGGATATCAAGCTCATAGCTGATTCCATGATGAAGCATAGCGGTAAACTGCTGATTACAAAAGCTGATTATGATATATACAAGGATACAGAGAAGGTTTGCAAAAAATATAAGAAAAAGGTGACCTTTTATGAGCGCTCCGGTGTTATAGCTGTCGGAGGTGCACGCAAGTTGGAAGGTCTTGTAGCAATTTTATGTGCCGGCACTTCTGATTTGCCGATAGCTGAGGAGGCCGTTGCGACTGCTACATTTCTGGGAAGCAGGGTTGAGTCTGTAAGCGATGTTGGAGTCGCGGGGCTTCACAGACTGATGAATGCAAAAAGTATTATTGCAGAGGCCGGAGTTCTTATTGTAACGGCGGGAATGGAAGGGGCGCTTCCCTCAGTAGTGGGAGGCATGACGGATAAGCCGATCATTGCGGTGCCTACCTCTGTTGGATACGGTACAAGTTTTGGAGGTATAACCGCTCTTTTTGGAATGCTTAACTCCTGCGTGCCGGGGATTGCTGTGATGAATATTGATAATGGCTTCGGGGCCGGAGTTCTGGCGCATAAAATTAACAGGCTCACTTTTAAAAACTGAAACGTATGCTGCCGGTTGTCCCGATATTAAAAATGATAATCAACTATTTTTTTTATAAAGTCTTATGAAAGCCTATTTTGACTGCTCTTCAGGGATAAGCGGGGATATGATACTGGGGGCGCTTCTAGATTCCGGCGTTCCTTTAGCGGTTCTTGAAAAAGAACTTTCCCGTCTTAAACTTGAAGGTTATGAATTATCTGTCAGTGAAGTCAGTCGGGCAGGTATGCGCGCCTTAAAGGCTGATGTTCTGATTTCTGAAGCTGGTGATGCTTCACATAAAGCCAGAAGATGGAAAGATGTAAAGGAACTTATTGAGGCTTCTACGCTTCCGCCGCATATAAAAAAATCAGGTCTTGATATATTCCGCAGATTATTTAAGGCTGAGGCCATTGTACATGGCGGTGAATATACCACTGTGCATTTACATGAACTGGGTGCTGTTGATTGCATGGTGGATATATTCGGTACCCTGATCGGTCTTGATATTCTGGGTATTAAGGAAGTATATGCCTCGGGGATTAATCTTGGAAGCGGTACCGTTAAGACCGCTCATGGTCTGCTTCCAGTGCCTGCGCCGGCTACGGTGGAGTTGTTAAGGGGGGTGCCGGTATATATATCAGATGTTCCCCGTGAGTTAACTACCCCGACCGGGGCGGTTCTCATATCTTCTATTGCGTCCGGGTTCGGAGCGATGCCCGAAATGATTTTGAAAAAGATCGGGATTGGTGCAGGCGGAGCGGAGCTTAAGGACAGGCCGAATATTCTGAGGATTTTTACGGGAGAGCTTGACAAACATTACACCGGTCCATCTGATGATGTGGTTGTTGTAGAAACTAATATTGATGATATGAATCCCCAGATATATCAGTATGTAATGGACAGACTTTTTGATGCCGGGGCACTTGATGTCTTTATCACTCAGGGGATAATGAAGAAGGGCAGGCCGGGTATTATGATTACAGTTCTTTGTCAGGAAGGAGATAAACCTGAAGTAATAAGAACTCTTATGACCGAGACTACCAGCATAGGAGTTCGCTTTTACAAGGCAGACCGGCAGATTCTTAAAAGGACCATTAAACCCCAAAAAACCTGCTATGGCACCATACGTTTTAAGGAAGTGGAACTGCCAGACGGCAGTATCAGGTCTTCCGCGGAATATGATGATTGCAGGGAGGTCGCTGAAAGACTGGGCATTCCTCTGCGCAGCGTTATTAGCACCATAGAAAAGACCTAATTTTCAGATTGCATGCGGAAAAATCATGAATAAAAATATCCTGCTGGGCGGGAGAATACTTCTGCTTACCGCTTTTATAATCAATTTGCTGTACATATGGTATGACCGTGGCAGTTATCTTAAGTTTCTTGCAGTCGGCTTAAGTCCAGACGGCCAAATAGCAGCCCAGAAGGCAATATTGACAAACGCCGATAGATATACAGCTATGTTTTATAGTAATCATCAGAATATATATTTAATCAGGGCTTATAGTCACAAAAATGGTTGAACCCCGCCTGAAGACCAGCAGCAGTATATCAGTTTCCGGTGCAAGCTTTGCAATAGTAGCTTCATAGTCTGATATGCCCGATATGGCGCGCCTGTTGACTTCAAGCAGAATATCTCCGGGCATAAGAGCCCTTTCAGCCGGACTTCCGGGTTTTATACCGGTGACTACTACCCCTCGAATCTTGTCGGGAAGGCCAAGCTGTCTGAAGATATCAGGAGTCAGATCCTGTACACTTACGGCGCTTAGTGCATTAGTCACAGTGGAAGCTTTGACCTGAGTGTCTGAAGGTATTTCCTCTATGGTTACCGATAGTACGAGGGTTTCCCGGTTTCTAATAAGCTTTAATTCAGCCTCAGTGCCTGGTACAGTTCCCGCAGACATGTTTCTAAGGGTGTAGGGCTCACCGACGTCCTGACCGTCAAAGGCGATAATGACATCGCCTCTCATTATGCCGGCCTTTGCAGCCGGACTTCCCTCAACTACATCTGCCACAAGAGTCCCGTAGTCCTTGTCAAGGTGAAATTGCTGTGCAAGTTCATGCGTTATCGGCTGAACAGAGACACCAAGCCATCCACGTACGAC
>JADHUV010000079.1 GCA_016784355.1 Nitrospira sp.
ACCTCTGTAGGAGTTGCCTGTCAGGTGCAGTCCTGGATATTTTGTCAGGGCGGCATCTACAGCGTCTATTAATGCAGCATGCCCGAGTCTATATTGGGGAATTGCCTTTTGCCAGCGGTAGACCTTTATCATATCAGGCTCGTTTTTCAGTCCCATGATTGAGCGCAGTTCATCAAGTACTGTTGAGGCAATTTTGTCATCATCAAGATCTGCCATTTCCGGGAATTTGGCCCCGCCAATCATGCTGCGGAGAAGCGCCTTACCTTCAGAGGCCCGGTTTGGAAAAACACTGGAATCCCAGAGTGTCCCGAGAATTTTTCGCCCTTCGACGCTGGGCACTAAGAAACCAAATCCATCAAGGTTATGTTCGACTTTTTCCTTTGAATATCCAAAACAGACAACGGCCAGGTGGGGATATGTTATCTTCCCAAGCAGTTCGGAAATGGACTGATCAAGGTTTTTTATAATTTGAGAAGCGGCATATCCGGGTGTTGCAATGACTACCACATCCGCATCATATGTGTCTACTTCAGTGTGGAGCTGGTACATGTTGTTTTGCCGTGAGATCTCTTTAATGCCTGAACTGAGCTTTACACTGTTTTTAAGGCTGGCGGCAAGAGCATCAGTTATTGTCTGTGCTCCATTGAAAAAAGAGGTCAGTGTTCCCGACGGGGTGGCAGAGACTTCTCCCCCTGATGACTTTTTGCGCTCTTTTTTTAGTTTATAAAGCGCTTTAATAAGACTGCCGTATTGCTGTTCCAGTTCTTTTATACGGGGAAAGCAGCTGAGAATGCTCATATTGTACGGATCCCCAGCGTATATACCTGAACACATCGGGTCAATAAGCTTATCCAGTGCCTGCTGCCCGAGTCTTCGAATGATAAAATCTGCTACTGTTTCATCTTGAGGACCCTTAACAGCTGTTAATTCAAGCAATAGTCGGAGTTTGCCACCAGGGGATAAAAGTGCGGACTTTATAAATGAGCCTGGTGACTCAGGTAATGGTGCAAGAATACCGTTATTTAAAATAAAGCGTTTCTTTGATTTTTCATTGCTTCTGACAGGCTCAATTGCAAGCATTTTGCAAAGCTCAAGCGTATGAGGTTTGTTGTCAAGAAAACCATTGGGTCCTTTTTCACATAGGTAGCCGTCTTTGGTTTTTTCGCTGTATACCTTGCCTCCGGGCCTTGAATCAGATTCAAATACGGTCACATCTATATCAGGATTTTTCTGTTTTAAGAGATATGCAAGGCTCAGACCTGATATGCCGCCGCCTGCTATAGCTATTTTTTTCATCTATCAAAGTAACATGCCGGTAGAAAATGTGCAATTGTTTATATAAATAATAAGCAACATATCAGCTAAAGATTTTTTATTCTTGTACCGATATGTTTAATAATCGGCCAGTGGAATAAAAAAAGAGTTTAAAAAATGGTAGTATTTTGATATGATGAGGAACAATATCAAAAAAAATAAATAAGGAGGGGGGAAGTCCAGAGCTGTAGATAAACGAAAAAAACAACAGGAATAATAATCCGGAGGTAAAGATGAAGACGATTTTTAAACTATTTGTAGTTGCTATTATGGCTGTTATTATTTCAGCTAGCGGTGTTTCTGCATTTGATGTGGTAAAAGATTCGGGAAAAATTGTTAAGGGTGCAGATTGGGAAAAGATGGAAACAATCCTTGTCAGGATCAATGAAATGGAATACGAACCAGCAGATCTTGTGTTTAAGGCGGGGCAGGCGTACAAATTACAGCTTTTGAATATCGGCAAAAAGAAACATTACTTTACTGCTCCTGAGTTTTATCAGGCTATAGCCACAAGAAAGATACAATCAGATCAGGATGGAGAAATCAAGGTTCCCTATATCAAGGCCCTTGAGATGATGGCTGAAGGTGGAAAGCTGGATGTGTACTTTGTGCCTGTTGTTAAAGGTACCTACAAGGCTTACTGTACTATCGATGATCACCAGAAAGAAGGAATGGAAGGGTCCATTACCATTGAGTAATACCTATGTGCCGGAAAAGGTATGATATGATCATATTACGTTGGATTACAATACTACTGTTGGTAAGTCCTGCAATGACTTTTGCTGCTGATTTGCAGGTCATTAAAGTGGAGAGGGCCTCCTCTTCACTTGTAGTAGACGGAGATGTTTCTGAGTGGAGTGGTCAGTGGAACACCATTGCACTTACTCCTGCAATGGAAGGCGACAGGACTAACTATACCGGGGATATCAATGTAGAGTTAATCGCAGCTGTTTACGATCACAGGATCTATGTTGCGGCCAAGTGGCCTGACAATAAAGTAGACGTGATTTACAAGGAATGGGAATGGCAGCGTAATAAATATAAACGCGGGAAAAAACTTGATGATATGTTTGCCCTCCGATTTCACATGAGTGGAGATTATGATTACACCATGATTTCGGAAAAGACATATGAGGTTGATGTATGGATCTGGTCTGCAGGACGTTCAAATCTCGCAGGTTATGCTGAAGACACCGCACAGTTGATTACGACCGAGATGCTGGAGGATGCTGCCGAGTATAAGGGACCTACGGGCAAACAGGTATTTATAAAAAAATATCGAGATGCAGGTAACTCTATATATAAAAATACCAGGCCTGATAAAAAGAAAAATCAGGGTAAATCTCTGCCCGGGATAATGCTTACCGGTAACGAGTCGGGGAGTGTTGCAGATGTTAAGGCTAAAGGTGTCTGGAAAGATGGTTACTGGTATCTTGAGATGAGCCGGGCTTTGGATACAGGTCATAAGGATGACGTCGTACTTAAACCAGGACAGTCAATAATCGGGGCCATTGCAGTGTACAACAGGGCCAGAGCCGAACATAAAAGCGTTTCACAGACTCTTCAGTTTGAATTAGCAAAATAAGAATTAACAGAATATCAAAAAAGCAGTCCTGAAAATGGGCTGCTTTTTTTTATTTTTTAATGCGGATAGTTTTACCCCTTAGCCCCTCTGTGCCTTCTTAACTAGTTCCACAAGGCATTGAATAAACGAATCCCGTACATTGAAGGCTTCACACCTGCTAAGTGCGATGCCATATTCCTGTGCGATGTCCCTATATAAGATATCAATCTCATACAGTGTCTCTATGTGGTCTGAAACAAAGCTTATAGGCACTACAAGCACATTCTTAGTGCCCGCACCGGAAAGCTTAAGGAGTTCTTCTTCGGTAGACGGCTCAAGCCATTTCACCGGCCCGGTTTTGCTCTGAAATGAAAGTGAGTGGTTTATGTGTGAATGATTATAAGGCGGCTGAGACAGTCTTATATTGCTCTGTTTTATAGTTGCCCTGATATGATCCAGATAGGGATCCCCATTATCTATGAAAGATTGCGGAAGGCTGTGAGCGCTGTATAAAAGGTGGAAAGGGGCGCTTCTGATTTTTTTAATCTCCTGATCAATAGTCTCGGCCAGTGCATCGATATAGTAAGGAAAATCATACCATTCATTTATGTAATGGATGTTAAGGTCTTTGCCCGCAATCTCTCTGTTAAAGGCCCTGACTGAAGAGCCTGTAGTTGCCTTAGAATAGTGAGGGTAAAGGTTCAGAACAATTACATCCTTAATCCCGTCAGCCAAAAATTCCTCTACAGCAGTCTTGATAAAGGGATGCCAGTATCTCATCCCGACATAAACCTTGTATTGCTGACCTATCTCTTTGTTTAGTCTGTCCTGCAGCGCTGCAGCTTGTAAATTGGTTATTTTTAATATGGGCGAGCCACTGCCTATTTGTTCATACATCGCCCTGCTTTTGCCGGCGCGCATCTTTGAAATAAGCCATGCAAGAGGTTTTTGAAGAAACGAAGGGCCGAGTTGTATTATTTCCCGGTCAGAAAACAGGTTGTATAGAAATGGACGAACCGCAGTCAATGAGTCAGGTCCGCCGAGGTTAAGCAGGATAATGCCTGTAGTGCTTTGTGTAGTCATGAATTATGCCCTGTATCGTTATTGTATATCATCGAATCTACAGTATATTCTTTGAAGCTCGTGTGGTCAAGTTTTGCTGCAGAAAGAAACATTGAAAAGAGATTTTCTTACCATTTTTTGATAAGAGGGCGGGATGGTTTGCTGAGTTTATCATCTTTCAAAACACTTAAAAAGGCATTTACTACAGCTGAATCAAATTGAGTTCCTGAGCATCTGGTAAGTTCCTTTATGGCATATTGGATACCGCATGGGGTACGGTAGGGTCTGTCGGATATCATGGCATCGAATGAATCAGCCACGCAAAGGATCTTGGCAAGAATGGATATTTCATCACCCTTAAGTCCATCCGGATATCCGGAACCATCAAGCTTTTCATGATGTGATCTGATAATAGGCAGAACACTCTCCAGTCCTTTTATAGGTTTAAGCATCTCCTCCCCTTTGACAGTATGCTCTTTAATAAGTTTGAATTCATGGTCATTCAGTTGTCCCGGTTTGTTCAGGATATCGTCGCAGGTCCCTATTTTTCCAATATCATGCAGAAGTGAGGCGGTTCTCAGTGTCTCTATTTCCTTTGAGTTCAGCCCGATTTCATCTGCTATGGCTATCGCAATCTTGGTTGTAGATATAGAGTGCCCACGAGTCCATGAACTCTTAGCATCAATAATATTGGAAAAGGCAACTACCAGGCTGTCATGAGTGTCCCGCTGTTCCCTGAATGAAGAATCAAGGTCTTTCAGCATATTGAAAAAAGCGTCTTTTGTCTTTGTCAGTTTCTCTTCCCGGGCTCGCGCATCCGTCACATCCCTCATTACATGAATTTTAGAGGTGAGTCTGCCTTTACTATCAAACATTGGGGTCACGCTTTCAGAGTATATCTTGCTGCTTAGTGGATCTCTGTGTTCGTATGTGCTTGTCTCATTGGAGAAAAAGCCCTCCTTAGCATCACAGATTTCGGAGGCCTTGTCTATTTTGCATACTGTCTTATAGCATTTTTTGCCGGACAGTAGCTCTTCGCTGCTCATGCCGGTGATTGCCTCTATATATTGGTTTGCCCTTATGATATTGGATTCCTTGTCAGTGAGCAGTACGCCGTAAGGCATAGCATTGAAAGTAGCAGACCATTGTCGGGCGGCATTTGAGAGTTGTTCTCCGGATTCTCTGCTGCTTTCCAGAAGTTTGCGACGTTCATTTATGAGATAGGCTGTAATATGAGAGCCGAAAAGGGCACTGAAAATCACCATTCGGAAAAAGAAGTCTGTAGGAGTATTAAAGCTCAGAAGGTACTGATGGGTGTTCGCGCCGTGCTGAGAAGATGCATATACAAGATATGTGGTAAAGATAAGCCAGCCGAAGAACATAACTATTATCGATAGCTTGGATTTCATTTCTCCTCCGAAGCCGTTTGTTTGCGGAGTAATTTCTGTAGTGATTCTACTTTATTGTCGACTGGGATATTCGACTTAGTTATTGCATCCAGGCTCTTATGAACCTTTTTTACGACAATGATTTCTTGAATAATTTTAAACATTGATGCACCCTCTTCTTATCAACTGTGATAAATATGAGTACGATATAACGTCTCGCAATACAGGCTTCATTCATCATTTGGTATTGTCACAGTCACCTCATGAATAGGTTCCTTAATCAGGAAGATGCAATTATAATGCCAAGGTTATAAAAGTATGTAAATGTAGATGGTTACGGAGGAAAGTGTAAGAGTAAGGAACACATAACCATGTCAGAATGACATGGTTATGTGTTAATGATTGACAATTTGACAGCTTCTATCTGCGACTGTGTTTATGTATCATCTCAACAAGTGCAATTACATGGGCTGGATCTGTCTGAGGGACAACTCCGTGCCCCAGGTTAAATATGTGTCCTTTAGCAGATGCGCCTCTTCTGAGAACTTCTTTGACCTCAACTTCTATTTTCTCCGGTGGTAGAAACATTGCCAGTGGATCAAGGTTACCTTGGACAACAGCATCCGGGCCGAGTCTTTTAATTGCATCGTC
>JADHUV010000080.1 GCA_016784355.1 Nitrospira sp.
GGTCCGTAACTTCTTCCCTGATAGACGACATCATACTTTCGAACATTATCAGCGCTTCACGTTTGTATTCTATCTTCGGATCAACCTGTGCGTAGCCTCTCAGTCCTATGCCGGATTTCAAGTGGTCCATTGCATAGAGATGGTCTTTCCACTTATTATCAACTTTTTCAAGAAGAAGAATTTGCTCAATTTTTCTGAGCTCTTCTGCACTGATCTCCTTCTCTTTCTCTTCATAAGCTTCACAGGCAGTATCAAGTAACAGGTCTTCAATATCATTTTTTGTTTCTATATTGTGCTCTTTTAAGTCGATTATTATACCAAATTTCTGTTTATACCAGTCAAGCAGATTGTCCATTTCCCATTCGTCGGTGTGTAACTTTGGATCAATATAATAATCTACTGTCTCCACGATGCTCTCTTCAATCATTTTAATCAGATCTTCCCGGAGAGCTTCCTGTGCAAGGACCCTTTGCCGCCATGTGTAAATGGTTTTTCTCTGTTCGTCCATCACCTCGTCATACTCAAGGAGATTCTTTCGTATTTCAAAGTTATGCTGTTCAACCTTTTTTTGTGCCCTTTCTATTGATTTTGATACCATGGAGTGTTCAATTGCCATGCCGTCAGTCATGCCGAATTTCTTTAGTATACCTCCTACTCTTTCAGGTGCAAAAATGCGCATTAAGTCATCATCAAGCGAGACATAGAAACGTGAAGAACCAGGATCTCCCTGGCGTCCTGTACGGCCTCGCAATTGATTATCAATACGCCGCGCCTCGTGCCTTTCAGTTCCTATCACATGGAGGCCTCCCAGCTCTTTCACTCCTTCACCAAGAACAATGTCTGTTCCTCTTCCTGCCATGTTTGTTGCGATAGTAACATTTCCTTTTTGTCCGGCTTTTGCAATGATTGCGGCTTCCCGTTCATGATTTTTTGCATTGAGAACTTCGTGTTCTATGCCACGCCTTCTGAGTGCAGCGCTGAACATTTCAGACTTTTCTATTGAAATAGTTCCGACCAGTATTGGTTGGCCCTTTTCATGCACTTCAGCTATCTCTTCAACTGTGGCATTTTCTTTCTCTTTTGATGTTCCATAGATTCTGTCCGGATAGTGTTGACGTTGTAGAGGTTTGTTTGTTGGTATTACATCTACTCCCAATCCGTAGATTTTGGCAAATTCAGCCGCTTCGGTAAAAGCCGTACCAGTCATCCCTGAAAGTTTATTATAGAGACGGTAAAAATTCTGAAGTGTAATTGTGGCAAGTGTCTGGCTCTCTTCTTTTATCTTTAGATGTTCTTTTGCCTGTATGGCCTGGTGAAGTCCGTCGCTCCACATTCTGCCTTCCATTAATCGTCCTGTAAATTCGTCGACAATAATAACCTCTTTTCCCTGGACAACGTAATCAGTGTCTTTTATGAATAACGAGTGGGCGCGCAGAGCTTGTTCAATATAGTGAGGCCAGTCCATGTGGATGTCAGAATATATACTGTCAACACCAAGTTCTTTTTCTACAACACTAATTCCTTCATCAGTTATATTTGTACTCTTTTCCTTCTCTTTTACTTCGTAATGTTTACCGGGTTTCATCTTCCTGGCAATTTTGTCAGCAGTAAAGTATTTTTCAGTTGATTCATCGGATGGTCCTGAAATTATGAGAGGTGTCCTTGCTTCGTCAATCAGGATACTGTCAACCTCATCAACGATGGCGTAGTTTAATGTTCCCTGTACCTGTTCCTCAAGGTGCACTCTCATGTTATCCCGCAGGTAATCAAAACCAAATTCATTATTTGTACCATAAGTGATATCCGATTTGTAAGCGGCTTTCTTATCATCGTAACTCTGATTGCCTTGTATCGCACCTGCTGAAAGACCCAGAAATTCATACATAGGCAACATCCAGTTCATATCCCTATTGGCAAGATAATCGTTTACGGTAACGACGTGAACGCCCTTACCTTCAAGGGCATTGAGATAAGCCGGTAATGTTGCAACAAGTGTTTTACCTTCACCTGTCGTCATCTCCGCGATGTTTCCTCTGTGTAATACAATTCCTCCAATCAGCTGGACATCGAAATGCCTCATGGTTTTGTCCGGGCTGTCTGCATTGGGAACTAATAACACCCTTCTGCTACCCTCTCTGGCAACGGCAAAAGCTTCAGGCAGAAGATCATCCAACGTCTCTCCGGCAGCAAGCCTTTCCCTGAAAGTGTCAGTCTTTTGTCTGATTTCAGCATCCGTTAATGCTTGTAAACCGCTTTCAAGCGAATTTATATGTTCTATTGTTGGCTTCAGGCTTTTTAAAATCCGGTCGCTGGCCGTGCCAAACATTTTTGTAAATATACTCATTATTATGGTTTATGTCCGAAAAATTGCAAAATTACATTAAACCAGATTTAAAAAATGGTGTCAACTCAAATTAGAAGTCTGCTTATTTTGTCTGGTAGGGTGTAATTAGAGGTATAGGCAAACTTGGATAAACTCTTGTAGGTAAATGACATGGAATCATTATTTCCACATTCAACATGTAGGGAAAAATACTTTATTCCGTATAGTATTCTTGAATTGGCTTAACATCGAGTTCCCCATTTAAAACTGACCTGATAGCGCTCTCTGCGGCTATAGCTCCAGGAACAGTTGTGAAGTAAGGTATGCCTGACACAATTGCGTTCCGTCGTATGTTATAAGAGTTCTCTTGTGAAATTTTTCCCTCGGCGGTATTAATTACCATCTGAATATCATTGTTTTTCAGATGATCTATCACGTTCGGGCGTCCTTCATATTCTTTAAGGACAGTAGTAACGGGAGTGCCTTTCTGTTCGATAGCCTTTGCAGTTCCTCCTGTTGCAGAAATCTTAAAACCTAAATTGTGAAGCTTATGGGCGATATCTACTATAGAGGCTTTGTCTCTGTCCCTGACACTAATGAAAGCGGTACCAGAGAGAGGAATCCCTCCTTCTATAGCCATCTGCGCTTTGGCAAACGCCTTTCCGAAATCGGTATCAATTCCCATAACTTCACCTGTTGATTTCATTTCCGGTCCGAGGATGGTATCTGTACCATGAAATCTGACAAATGGGAAAACAGCTTCTTTCACGGCGACATGATTAATCTTTCTATTATTGTTTATATTCAACTCCTTCAGTTTGCGTCCTGCAATAACCTGAGATGCGATCTTCGCAAGAGGAATACCAATCGCCTTGCTGACAAAAGGTATTGTCCTTGATCCACGCGGATTTACTTCCAGGATAAAGACAACGTCATCTTTCACGGCAAATTGAATATTGATAATACCCAGGACTTTCATTTCTAAGGCCAGGGCTCTCGTCTGGGATTTTATCTTCTCAATAATTTCTTCTTTTATGGAATAAGGAGGCAATGAACATGCGCTATCTCCTGAATGTACACCTGCCTCTTCTATGTGCTCCATGACTCCGCCAATGAAGACCTCTTCACCGTCACATACGGCGTCTACGTCTATCTCAATTGCACCTTCCAGAAATTTATCTATCAAAACCGGATGTTCAGGAGAAACGTCAACAGCGTGCGTCATATATTCTTCAAGTTCGTTTTCATCAAAGACGACCCTCATGGCCCTGCCACCTAAAACATATGAAGGCCTTATCATCACGGGATAACCGATTGAAACTGCAATTTTTTTGGCTTCTGTGAATGATCTTGCGTTTCCGTTCTCCGGCTGCAGAAGATCAAGCCTGGACAGAAGCTCAGCAAACCTTTCACGGTTTTCAGCCATATCTATACTATCCGGTGACGTACCAAGAATCTTAACTCCTGCATTGAACAAAGGTACTGCCAGTTTCAACGGGGTTTGTCCTCCGAATTGTACAATAACACCTTCCGGTTTCTCTTTCTCAACTATTTCAATTACGTCCTCAAAAGTAAGAGGCTCAAAATATAATCTATCAGATATATCGTAATCGGTACTTACGGTTTCCGGATTACAATTAACCATAATTGTTTCAAATCCCATCTCTTTTAAGGCCAGTACTCCATGAACACAACAATAGTCAAACTCAATTCCCTGTCCAATACGGTTAGGACCACTGCCCAGTATAATTATTTTCTTCTTTGATGTAGGGTTTGCCTCGCATTCAGATTCGTATGAAGAATACAAATAAGGAGTGAAAGCCTGGAATTCTGCAGCACAGGTATCTACTACCTTAAACACAGGTCGAATATTATTCTGCCAACGACAATTTCGAATATCAAGTTCACTTGCATTTAACAAGTCTGCCAGTCGAACGTCGGAGAAGCCGTGTTCCTTTGCTTTCTTTAAAAGAACTGGATCTATCAAGGATCCATTATTACTTGCCGAAGTGTTATCTACTGAAGTGGCTGATAAATCACCTTTTTTGTATTGGTCTTTAATCTCTTCTTCCATTTCAAGGATCTGTTTTAGATTATAAAGAAACCATTTGTCAATCCTTGTAATTTCATGAATCTCATCAATGGTCATTCCCATACGCATGCCGTCAACAACAGACCATATTCTATCCCATGAAGGACTTAACAGGTGTTCCTTTATGAACTCCTTTTTCTCTGAATCGTTCAGAACTGTTCTACTATGATGTTCGCTTAATCCGTAGCGATTGATTTCCAGAGACCTTATTGCTTTGCCCAGAGACTCTTTAAACGTGCGTCCTATGGCCATCACTTCGCCAACCGATTTCATGTGAGTAGTGAGTATCTGGTCCGCATCAGGGAATTTCTCGAAGTTAAATTTTGGAATTTTTACTACACAATAATCAATCGAAGGTTCAAAAGAGGCCGGTGTATAACGTGTAATATCATTGGGTATCTCATCAAGCGTATAACCAACCGCTAGTTTCGCAGCTATCTTTGCGATCGGGAAGCCTGTTGCCTTGGAAGCCAGGGCAGAACTCCTTGATACCCTCGGGTTCATTTCGATTGCGATTAACTCACCGTCCGCCGGATTTATTGCAAACTGGACATTAGACCCCCCTGTTTCAACCCCTATCTCGCGAATTATTTTGATCGCGGCATCTCTCATTATCTGATATTCCTTATCAGTAAGTGTTTGTGCCGGTGCCACGGTTATGCTGTCGCCGGTGTGGACGCCCATGGGGTCAAGGTTTTCTATTGAACAAATTATTACAACATTGTCTTTGCGATCTCTCATTACCTCCAGTTCGTACTCTTTCCATCCCAGAACAGATCTCTCAATAAGTACTTCGTGAACAGGGCTTGCTTCCAGAGCGAAGTTAACGTACTCTTCCAACTCCTCTATGTTGTAGGCTACATTGCCGCCTATCCCTCCCATAGTAAAAGATGGTCGAATGATTACGGGAAACTTTACCTCTTTCGCAATCTTCTTTGCGTCTTCAAGGGATTTAGCATTGCCGCTTGCCGGTACCTGAATGCCTATATTGCCCATAGCTTCTTTAAACTGCTCTCTATTCTCAGCTTTGTTTATAGCATCCAGATTAGCGCCTATCAGCTCTACATTATATTTGTCCAGAACGCCTTCTTTGGCAAGATTGACGGAAAGGTTCAGTCCCGTTTGTCCTCCCAGTGTCGGAAGCAGGGCATCGGGTCTCTCTTTCTCTATGATTTTTGTCAACATTTCAGTAGTCATCGGTTCGATGTATGTTCTGTCTGCAACTTCCGGATCAGTCATGATCGTAGCCGGATTACTGTTTACAAGTACGATTTTATAACCATCTTCTCTCAGTGCCCTGCATGCCTGAGTACCGGAGTAATCAAATTCACACGCTTGTCCTATTACGATTGGGCCTGATCCGATAATGAGTATTTTTTCTATATCTGTTCTTTTCGGCATATTATTGAAAATTTTCTATCATTTCGATGAATTCATTAAAGATATAACTTGAATCATGAGGCCCCGGTGATGCTTCAGGATGATACTGGACGGAAAATGCCGGTACATCCAGACATCTCAATCC
>JADHUV010000081.1 GCA_016784355.1 Nitrospira sp.
AGTCAGCGGGGGAGATGGTATCGCGATCAAGCTGGCTGATAATGCTGTAACTGATGATAACAACTTTGTTACCTTTTATGGTGGGGATAACAGGATAGCAGGCAGGATAGAGGGGTATGAGCATAAAGCGGATGTAGTTGTATCGTTTCTGGATGATTTGCAAAGTGCAGTTGGTGAACTCTTCTCAGACCCTCTCAGCCTGATTGACTTAGATACCGGTATTACTTATAATTCTGACTGGTTTGACGCAGGAGGGATTCCAACAATTACAGCGTCGGAGGGTAGCTGGCCATCTATAGATATTTGTAGTCTATCGTCAGAGAGTACTGTTTGTAGTTGGCTCGGTGAAGTCTGTGTTTTGGGAGCCTGTGTTAGTCTTGGTGATTTTTGTGAATCAGTTACCAGCTGGGTCTATTGGCCTTGTGGCATATCAGGTGGGTCCTGGCCGAGTTTAGATATAACAGGGGGAAGCCTTCCTTCTATAGACAAAGAGCCGTTTACATTCGATACACCGTCCCTGTCAATAAATACGGATGGATTAGAGACAAAATTTATTAATTTTATGAGTACCGTTTACGAAAAAGGTCTGGACCCGTTATTAGATGTTGTATTTGATTCTTTTGGAGCAGAGCAAGAAAAAAAAGGAGAAGAAAAAAAAAGATTTTTTTATGTTGATCCAGTTCAGCTTGCGGTACTGCCTGCACGGATACAGGTTCAGAGTATTGCTAATGATAACGGGGTAACGTACGGTTCAAAAGGCGCTGACTATGCCGAGTGGCTTCCGAAGCTTGACCCCACGGAGGAGCTCCCACATGGTTCGGTGGTTGGTGTTTTCGCCGGCAAGATATCACTGGAAACAGAGGGGGCTGACCAGATTATGGCGGTCTCTTCAAACCCGATCGTACTGGGTAATATGCCACTGGAGGGAAAAGAGGCCGGTTATGCAAAGACGGGATTTCTGGGTCAGATACCCGTGTTCGTGAGGGGACGCGTAGATCTTGGTGATTTCATAATACCATCCGGTTATGAGGACGGCACCGGGATTGCCGTTAGACCGGAAGAGATTACTCTTGCCCAGATGTCAAATGTCCTGGGTAGGGCGTGGTCCGAGTCTGAGAGGAGAGGCATCAGCGTGATTAATGTATCTGTAGGTCTGGACAGGAACAGCTGGACAGGAGCAGCGGATGTGCTTGATGGGCAGATAACAGAGTTGGGTGAAAATAATGCCGAGATCAGGGCCCAGTTTGACCAGGTATTGAGTGAGAACCGGCAGTTAAAGGAGAGGCTTGCCGCCATGGGAAGCAGGCATGAGAACATCGAGAATATAATCCTTGCACTCTCCAGCGATCTGCCGAAGGATATGTGCGTTGCGATGCCAACGCGTAGTGCATTAAAAGGAAAATAAATTTAACGTCAAAAAACAGACTGGCTGCGGGATATGATATTTGGATATGGAAATTAGCACTGATATGCTTGTAAACTGAGTTGTCGGTGAGGGATGTTGTATTAGTCCAGCACCTTCAAAATAAGAATATTTTAAACCCTGTGGCAAAAGGAAGGTCAGATGATGAAAATAGTCAGGTTATTTGGAGCACTCTTCATACTGTTCGCTCTTGTGGGGTGCGTACAGGTTAATTACTTGATAAGGTTGGACCCTGACGGCAGCGGAACTTTTGAAGAGACCGTCTTGATGAGGAGTATGTTTGTCCAGCAGATGAAGGCGAATATGGATAAAATTGATAATAAGACCAGGAACTGGCTTGAGTTCCTGGCTTTTGATGAACTGAAGTCTGCAGAGAGGGCTGAAGGGATGGGTGAGGGGGTCTCTTATATGTCAGGTGAGGAGGTCACGAATGGGGAGTTCGAGGGACGTAAAGTCGTATACTGGTTCGCAGACATAAATCTGTTGAAGCCAAAAATATTTAGCTTTAAGAGTGAGGCGGAATCGGATGGGGGTGTGACATTCAGCTTTACGCGGGGAGACCTCAGCAAGCTGATTATCAGCCAACCGGGAGGTGGCAGGGAAGAGATGTCTGGTTCTGTACCTGATACGGAACAGGAAGCAAGGCAGGATGAAGAGAAGGAGCCGGAGCAGGAGTTTGTACAGTCGGAGGAAGTGATGGAGCAGCAGAGGGTGATGTTTGGAGGCATGAAGATGGCCATGTGTGTTGAGGTGCAGGGTCTCATTGAAGAGACCAATGCAACATACAGAGAGGAGTCCCGGATAACGCTGATGGAGGTTGATATGGACAAACTGCTGAAGGACCCGGAACAGCACAGAAAGTTCAACCCAAAGGGATCTGAAGAAAACAGGGATGTCAGGGAATTTCTGAAGAGTATACCGGGAAGCAAGGTGGACATGAATAAGGAGTTGATGGTGAAATTCAGGTAGTTCTGCTGACAAAAAGCAAATAAGAGTCAAGATGTGACACCGTGCCCCTCTTATTAGTTTTTCCGGATATTTAAATGAAGAAAGAATTCAACGTTATTGTTGAGTGTGATTCTGATGGCTATTTTGTTGGATCTGTACCTGCACTGAGAGGTTGTCATACCCAGGCAAAGTCATTAGATGAACTTACTGAACGAATGAAAGAAGCGATTGAATTGTGCCTTGAGGTTGGCAAATGCCTGTGTCACTGATGTTCATCTAATATTTTTTGGAGTTTAGAGATTAATTACGGAATGTCTCTCTGTACTGCTTCCCATACAATATTGTAGTTGATATCAAAATATGCGTGAATAAGCTTGTTGCGCATGCTGACAATGTCGCGCCATTTTATTTCTGGATACCGGTCTCTAAGTTCCTGTGAAATCTGAGATGCAGCTTTACCAACAATTTTAAGGGCACGAACAACAGCAAAAGCCAATTGGCGATCTTCCTGTAGATCATTGAATGTTTTTGCAGATAGGAATGACTGTGTGTCCTGAGCGGCTTCAATCATATGTGTGAGTCTGGTATGATCATTCTTGTACATATTGCACCGATGCAGTTTCTACTACCTCATCTCGGAAATACCTGCTCAAATCCTGTGGAGTCCTCAGATCAACCTCTTTTTCTATTATGTCAGAAAGCTCATTCTGCATTCCGCAGAAAGTGATCAAACCTGGAATGTGATTTTCCTCAAACTCAACAAGAATATCAATATCACTATTCGGGCGTAATTCATCACGCAAAGCGGAACCAAAAAGTGATAGTTTTGTTATATGGTTTTTTCGACAAAATGTCGATAGTTCTTCTTTGGAAATAACATTCGGCAATGAGAACATAAAATTGCTCCTTATTTTTAAAAAAAGTAAATTCTACTATCTCGATGAAAACAAGTTTGGGCTCTTGAATCAACTCTTTAGAGTTGCACTTATTACTTGAATTCAGGATAGATAATAACAAGGGTAATTTGCAATTATTAACTCTTTCCGCTCATTATAAGGAAGCGGGTCTGTTTTGCAATATAAAAGATTGTTCACCACACTTGCTGGATAATGGCGAGATAATATGTCGCATCTTGAATAGCAGGAAATCATTGAAATATGCTCCTTGCCTTCTCCATAGACTTGCCAAAGGAGAAATTAGTAAAGTTGAATGATTCATCAAAACACATTAAATAAGCAATTCCCCCTCACCTCAATCCTCTCCCCCCAAAGGGGAGAGGAAGGTTGCAGGAGAAGCTGGTAAAGCTGGATAAGGTAAAATAGAGAGTAACCGTAAATAAGAAGAACAATATTTTAATGAGGGGATAAGGACCTTTAAAGGCCTTGTCCCCTTTTTTTGTCTGAGTAGCATGTGAAATGGTATTCAAACGAAGAATCTTTGACAATTACACCGCATAGTGGTATAGTGATTACACAGTATAAATTGATAGTGTTAATCTTGCTCCATTGATCTCATCAATATATAGAAGTAATAATATAAGTACATAATGGGAATAAGAAGCTTTAAAAACAAGGCAACAAAGGATATTAACTATGGGAAAAATACTAAAGATGCCTTGCGTATACTTCCCGGAAAACTTCATACGAAAGCACAAATAAAACTTGCGCGGTTGGGTGCTGCAACTTCAATAAATGATTTGAGAGAGATACGGGGTAATCGATTTGAAGTACTGAAAGGAGATCGAAAAGGACAATATAGTATCAGGATTAACGATCAATATAGAATCTGTTTTATATGGAAAGAAGATGACGCGATGGAGGTAGAAATCGTTGATTGTCATTAAGCAATGTGAAGGAGGGTTATGATGATTAAGAAACACACAACACCTGTTCATCCTGGTGCCGTGGTGAAGGATGAACTGGACGAAATCAAACTTACACAAAGTGCACTTGCCAGACATATTGGTGTTCTGCCAAAAACCATTAATGAGATTTGTCGCGGCAAGAGGGGTATCAGTGCAGAGATGGCGGTTAAACTATCACAGTCACTGGGAGGCAGCCCACAATTCTGGCTTAACCTTCAGAACAACTGGGAGCTGAGTCAGTTAAATTATTCGCATTTTAAGAAAATAAAGCCTATTGCTGCCTGAGGAGGCAAGGCAAGAAGAGCAAGATGTGACACCTAGATTCCTGATGTCAGTGTAAGAGGGGAGGCAGAGATGGACCTGGAACAAAGGATCACCAGACTAGAAGATATAGAGGCGATAAAGCAGCTGAAAGCGCGCTACTGTGAAATCTGTGATGACATGCATAACCCTGACAGAATTACTTCTGTATTTGCCGTAGATGCAATATGGGAATGCCCCGACTTCGGGAAAGCCGAGGGACATGACGCGATTCGCGAGCTGTTTCAAGGGTTCCGGAAAATGTTCAGCTTTTCACAACACAACGTTATGAATCCAATCATAGAAGTGACTGGAGACCGTGCTACAGGGACCTGGAACACCATGGGACCGTGGCAAATACCGAAGGCGGTAAGGGGATCTGGATGACCGCGAGATATGACGACGACTATGTAAAAGTTGATGGCGTGTGGAAATACCAACATTTACGAGCCACTGTACGAATGATTTCCGATCGATAAGCCAACTGCGTAAATGCGGACCGAACATGGTCTGTGTCTGACAGGAGAGGGGTTGACCAGATCAGGGTATCAGTCGGTCTTGACAGAAATAATTGGGCAAAGTCGGCAGAAGTGTTTCATAAACAGATTACAGAGCTGGGTGAAAATTATACCGAACTCAGGACACAGTGTAATCTGGTTCTAAGTGAAAACCGGCAGTTAAAGGAGAGACTTGCCGCAATGGAAAGCAGACAGGAAAATATCGAGAATATGCTCCTTACCCGCTCTATCGACTTGCCGAAGGAAAAGCTGGTGAAGCTTAAGTAAAGTACAAAAGACAGCAGGCAATATATTAGATTGATGACCAGCTTGTTAAGATTGGCAAGTTGTCTATTCCCGCCTAACAGACTGGCTGGCAGGGAAGATTGACAAAATAATTTATCAGAAAGAAGGGCAGGGGTCTTCGCAATTCTTGTCCTTTTTTTTCATAGTACAGTTTCCGAAGCAAAAAAGAGGAAAACCATTGAGATATATTCAGTGATTCGGTATAGTGGAAAACAACTGACAAATCAAAGCTTGAGTAGTCACACTACATAACAAAATCAGAGAAAAATGCAGAGAAATGTGAAGCAAAAGAATGTTTTAAGAAATAACCATCCTGGGACAGATTTCAGTTACAATAATAAGGATGGTGTCGATGCTACCCTTATTCGATGGATGTTATCCATGACTTATTTGGAACGGTTGCAGACATTGCAACAGAATGTAGAATCAATTTTGAAACTACGTAATGCAAAAACCCATACCTGACTTTCTAAAGATACTGAAGATACTTATAAACAATGAAGTTGATTTTATTGTTATCGGAGGAGTTTGTGCGGTTTTACATGG
>JADHUV010000082.1 GCA_016784355.1 Nitrospira sp.
CGCAATGAGTCCATCAGGATAGACTCTACAGGTGTATTAGCTGCGCTCGGCACCTCAGCTATTGTTGACGCCCGTGGTACTGCCCAGTACACAGGCGCTGAAAATAATGACAAGAACAAGAGGGTAGGTCACTTACCTGGTGCGGCCGATCTCGACTCAATAACTGTGAACTACAACGCCGACCATACAATCAAGTCCGTTGCGGACCTGAAAGCCGCTTATGAGGCTAAAGGCATAACTGCTGACAAGAATGTCATCACATACTGCCAGGCCGGGCTCAAGGCGTCTAACTCATACTTCGTACTCAAGCATGTGCTTGGTTATGAAAATGTTAAGATGTACGTCGGCTCATGGGGCGAGTGGGGTAACAGGGTAGATTTCGATAAGTACCCAATAGAAAAATAATCATAATTAATATGGGCCCGGGTGATATTGATCGCCCGGGCTTTTTTTTGGTCTTTCTAAAATCCGATAAAAATCATATAATACAATTTGTGTTGTATCAAACCGAAGGGGATTGAACTTACTTATGAAACTCGGGATACTCGTAAATACTGACAGGCACGTAAAGGACCTGGTCGGCCTTGCAAAGGCCGCCCTTTCAAAAGGGCACGAGGTCATTGTTTTTTTCATGGACAGCGGCGTAAAACTTCTTTCATCCCAGAATGTTAAGGACCTCTGCAATAACCCGGGTATCAGCATGAGTTTTTGTGATTATACAACCGAAAAGAACGGTGTTTCCAAGGAAGAGTTCTGCGACAAGATGATCTGCGGGAGCCAGTATAATAACGCGACCATGAACAGTGAGGCTGACAGGGTTATTCTTCTTTAGGAACATGATTACAGAGATAGATAACATGAAGATACTCCATATTCTAAATGACGGTCCATCAGATCTTTCGAAGCAGGCAATAGATGTCCAGTCAGCTGAAAATGAAGTAAAGGTAATAGAGCTATCGGATGAAAATAAGTCATATGAGGCAATTATAGACGATATATTTTCTTATGACAGAGTGATCTCCTGGTAAGGGCATGTATTGTATACTAGTTGATGCTTAGCAACCTCCTTTCTAAAAAATCTTCACATTTTATTTTGATCGTTCTTTGTACGCTGATAACGTTCGCTCTCCAGTTTAATTTTCGCGAATTTGATGATAACAGGCTGACAAGCTGGAAATGGGCGTTTGCAGACGCGAATATGGCTTGGTATCTTCCGCCACTTCTTGTCGCCATTTTCATTCTCTATATTGCGATCAAATTCTCCTCTGCCAGGCAGGGAGTATTTCTCACTTGTCTTTCTTTTAGTGTAAGCGCGGCCTTCTGGGGTACTCCTGAAGTGATCGTGGACGCGTCGAGGTACTTTGCACAGGCCAAACACCTTGCGGTCTATGGCATCGGATATTTTATCAGCGAATGGGGTGGGAGCATAAATGCCTGGACTGACATGCCGCTGGCCCCTTTTTTGTACGGTATCCTCTTTAAAGGTTTCGGGGAATCAAGGACAGTTATCCAGGTATTCACGAGCGTACTGTTTTCGATGACCGTACTTTTTACATATCTTATTGGCAAAAGGCTCTGGGACGAAGAGACAGGTTTTTTAGCTGGACTGCTGCTTTTAGGTATTCCATATGTTTTTTCACAGACCCCGCTTATGCTCGTTGATGTGCCTACAATGTTCTTCCTCACGCTCACGGCCTTTACATTCATATGCGCAATGGAAAAAGGCGGAGCATGGACCTTTGCGTCAGCTGCCGCTCTGTTCTGCACGGCCTTTGTAAAGTATTCGACATGGATGATGCTCTCGATATTGCCGATAATTCTATTTGTATATTTATTTGAAAAAAATAGGGCAAGAAAAGAAACATTTATTCGGGGGCTCTCTGTTGCCGCGATCGCCGGGGTGCTGATCGGTATTGTGATCATCTATAAATACGATGTTGTTTCTGCGCAGATAGCTTTTCTGCGGGAGTACCAGGCTCCAGGCCTGAGGCGCTGGGGGGAGAGCTTTGTCTCGACGTTCCTATATCAGATCCACCCGTTTATCACACTGGCTGGGCTCTATTCCTTTTATCAAGCATTCAGAAAAAAAGACCTCAAATTCCTGATCATTAGCTGGCTGATCATCCTTATTGTCGCCATGCAAATAAGAAGGTCTCGTTATGTCCTGATAGCCTTCCCAATGCTGGCACTTATGGCATCCTATGGTCTTCAGAAGTTAAAGGAGATCGAGACACGGCGGTTTATAGTTTCGTGTATCGTGGCATCATCGCTTGTGGTAGCGATATTTGCCTACAGGCCATTTTTGCAGTCCATGAGTTTGGTGAACCTTAAGGACGCGGGTGTTTTTCTGGCCTCCGTTAAAACGGAAAGGGTGGAGGTCTACACCACTGATTCGCCAAGGTCCATTGTCAATCCGTCTGTCGCGGTGCCTATTCTCGATCTCTTTACAGACAAGGATATTGTTTATCACCATGACCCTGACTATACACGGCCTTTTAAGAAGATAGAGAAGTCCCCGCTGAGGTTTACATGGGAATATGAAAATCCTGAATACTATCTGCAGGATCAAAACGTTAATGATGAAAATAACGCAATAGTCATAATATCTAATGGGCCCTTAAAGGATCTGCCGGATGATGTTTCAGAGAAAATTGATGGGTATGAGAAAGTACAGGTATTCAACACCTCGACAAGGATATTCCGCTACAGTCCCGTGGTTTCGGTGTATATGCGGGATGCTGCGGGTGAGTAGAAGCAGTAGAAGTATATCACTTGAATGATGGGTGCGAGTTTAGCCCAGCTTCCTTACTCACTGTGAGTTTTGTTTAACATTTATTTAAATATCATATATAATTTAGAATATTATTCTTTCTGTTTTATAACACTCTTACGCAGCTTTTTTTATTGGAGGGTTGATATGGGGATTACTCGAAGCATATGTTTAAAATCATTTATCTTTTCATTGATCCTTTTTTCTTATGTAGTGACGGGTGCGATTGTCAGTGCCGAAACACAATATGTGACTGATGAACTTATTATTACTGTGCGGGCAGGTAAGGGCAATGAATACAAGATTATTGAATCTCTTAAAACAGGTACTCCTCTTGAGATCATAGAGGAGAGCGGACAATATCTGAAGGTCAGAACGGAGAGCGGCAATGAGGGGTGGGTACTTAAATGGTATGTAACCAAGGAAACACCAAAACCTGAAGTTATCGCGGGTCTGAACAATAAGATAGCCCGATTGAATACAAAGATCGAACAGTACAAAAAAGATACTGGATCACTTCAAGATGAACTCAAAACAGCCAGATCAGGCCATAACGAAGAGATCGGAGATCTCAAGCAGAATCTGTCCGCAACCAAGGGAAAGGCAGAACAGACAGACAGAGAGCTTAAAGAGATTACCAGAAAATATAATGCTTTGATTAAGGATTCGAAAGATGTTGTTAATCTTGTGAATCAGCGTGACAGTCTTGAAGCGTCAAACAGTAAATTGCAAACTGATACTGAGCAACTCCAGAAAGAGAATGACGATCTTAAGCGCTCTCAGATGATATGGTGGTTTGTTGCAGGCGGATTTGTATTTTTTGTGGGATGGATAGCTGGCAAAATATCAAGGCAAAAGAGGTTCTATTAAGACTATCAATAAATAGCTTGCTTTGGTGCCGGGCCTTTTTATTATTACTACGATGAGTTGAATGATGCGAGCCCTTGAGAATATTTACAAACAATATAATAATTTAAAAACATAAAACATTGAAAACTAAAAAAGTCCCCGTTGGCTCGCATTCAATGTCTAACAATTTGATATTTTATTTATTAATCCTTATTCAAGAAATCTTTCTATTAATATATCTTCAATATTTCTTCTTGAATCAATTACAGCAAGCACATATATTTTATTGTCAGATACTCGATAAATTATACGCCATGGTTTCACAATGATCTCATGATAACTAGATATCCCATATTCTTTTAATTCCGGGACAACTCTTCCCCTCTCAGGTGACTGGCTGAGTGTTTCACATTTAGATCGCATCTTTTCAAAAATGCTAATGGCAGCAGTAGTGCTATCTTCTGAAATATAATCGATAATGTTTAGTAAATCTGTACTCGCAGCCCTCGACCACTCAACTCTGTACTTTTTCATGGCTTATTTTCTAATTTTCTTTTTCAATAATTTATCATCAATTTGCTTGAACAGTGTTTCTTGCTTGATGGTATTTCCTTCCTGAATATCCTTCTCGGAGTGAGCTAATATTTTCATTAAATTCAGGGAATTAACCATTTTCTCGTAAGATTCAGCATCTTGGATTACAGCCTTTGGTTCCCCGTTTTGAGTAATAATGACGGGCCTGTGGGTTTCGTTGAGTTGAGCCAATAATTCAGCAGATCGGGATTTCAGGTAAGAAATGGGTTTAATGTCTTCTTTAATTTTCATTTTCATCACCTCCAGTCCATTTATGGTACCAAATATAGACTGTTTGGTCAATCGTATTTTTAAATACAACGACAAATTGATCGATGTGAGACATGAAGCGTATTTTCTTGCTCTCAAAATAATTTGCAGATCTCAAATACTGATCTGCTCAAATAAAGTTACTGCTGTCTCACATTCGATCCAATGCCTGGTTATATCAAGTCTTTTTCTCAGTGAGGCGCCCTGATACAAATTTGTGCAACACGCTTGATATCAATGTCTGATATGGAAGTCCTTCTTCAACTGCTTTTTTCTGAATGCCAACTAAGTCTTTCTCTGAAATCCTGATATTTACTCTTTTATCTTTACGGAATGTTGCTTTGGCATATTCCTGATACTTTTGTATTTTACCCTTGGCGCCACGAACAGGTTTCCACTCGTCTTTTTCTACTGATTTGAGTATTGTTTTTTCTTCTTTATTCATTTTCATTAGTACCTCCCAAATATTTTTTAGTCATCTTTCGACTGGGGATAATGGTCTTTAGGAAGACAATCTCATCATCCTCCACAAAAGGCACGAGATATACATACTCATCAATGTTGACGATGAATATATTCTGATTGGGATATTTAGATTTGTTTGTATGTTCGATTATATCAAGCAATCCATCATGCATGATACAGAAAACAACTTCTTCAAATGATATCCCACGATCTTTTATTAATTCTTCATTTTTATCATTGTTCCAATCAAAATATTTCATAATAATATTGTGCTACATTGTGTGCCTATTGTCAACATGTTATTTGAGATATAACGATTGAACTGAGGGGCGCGCCTCAAGCCTTTCCCGAAGGACCCCCGCGTATCTTCGCGTCCCTCTCCAGTGACTGGTTATGATTTGTTAATTAATTTTAATATGTTGAATGCATGTTTTGTTTAAGGACCAATAAATAACATGGGGGCTGCAATAGCAAGCAAAAGGCCCAATATTAGCACTGTAAATACTTTGAAATGCCTCACCCATTTTTCTTTGTCGTTAAGGAATTTTTCATTTGACCCTATGATTTTAAATAATACTGGGTTGTTATCTCTCATGTTTTTTGAATAATTATAGAATTTTTCGGCATTTACATAAAACAGCCCGAAAAATACGATGAACAAGAGAATGATGAAAAGAATGATTAATAATTCGTAGTTCATTTGATGTATTTAATTCCCGGAATCTGGTCTTCCCCACGAAAAGTGGACACGTTAATTTATGAATTTCTGTTCATACTCAGCTGGACTGAGATAGTTTATCGCTGAATGCCTCCGAACCCTGTTATAGAATAACTCAATGTATTCAAAAATGCTCGATCTTGCT
>JADHUV010000083.1 GCA_016784355.1 Nitrospira sp.
CCCATTGGGTGAGGAATGTGACATACTTTACAGATCTGACCAGTACCGTTCCAGATTTCACCTACGAAGTTATGCGGTGAGTTAGGATCAGAAATGGTTGCTGAAGAAACACCGACCATGCCGAGTGTTAAGAGTGCTGCTACTGCTAAAAGGACTAATTTTTTCATTTTACTACCTCCTTTGAATAAATCGTCATCTGACGAGTTTTGTTTGCGCTTTAGTTATTATATTGCAATACTCGTGCCAGACGTCTAAAGTCTTAAAAAACAAGTGGTTATGAAAAACATAATCAGAGATCGTGTCATAGTGGCACGGAGTGTAATGTCATAATGGCATAGTATCGAGGTTCGACCTCGATACTGCAGGTGATAGGGGTTAGGACATATGTAAGACGTCTTTCCCTTCAACGAAAAAAAGCCCCCAGGAAATCTGGAGGGCTTTTTATTTCTATGCAGGGTTATTCTCTGCTATTGTTTCTGTTTTGGTCTTTTGCCAGCCTGAAGAACACGTTTACGTAACCTTATGGATAATGGGGTTATTTCTACTAATTCGTCTTCCCTTACGTACTCTAGAGACTCTTCTAGTGTCATGAGTCTTGGCGGGACTAACTGAAGGGCCTCATCAGATCCGGAGGCTCTCACATTGGTAAGCTTTTTCTCTCTGACGATATTTACGTCCAGGTCATTGTCCCGGGCATTTTCGCCTACTACCATTCCTTCATATACCTGGGTGCTTTCTTTTATAAACATGATACCTCGTGGCTGCAGGTGGAAAATCGCATAGGTTGTAGTCTTTCCAGCTCTGTCTGAGACGAGAGCGCCTGTCTGTCTTGTTGACATGGGACCGTGCCATGGCTCGTACCCGTCAAACAGATGATTTAACAGACCCGTGCCTCTGGTGTCTGTCAGAAACTGTGACCTGAACCCAATGAGACCACGGGAGGGGATTCTGAATTCCATACGCACCCTGCCATGTCCGTTGTTCTGCATCTTCTGCATCTTGCCTTTTCTGGTGCCGAGCTTCTGCGTTACTACGCCGACAAAATCATCCGGCACATCTATCAAAAGGAGTTCCATTGGTTCATGGAGTTTATCATCTATTTTTTTTGTAATGGTCTCAGGCATTGAAACGGAAAGTTCATAGCCCTCACGTCTCATTGTTTCGATAAGAATGGCAAGCTGCAGTTCTCCCCTGCCCATTACCTTAAAGGCCTCGGCCTGTGTGAAATCAACCTTGATGGAAACATTGTATAGCAGTTCTTTTTCAAGCCTGTCTCTGAGGTTTCTGGAAGTAACAAACTTGCCTTCTTTACCGGCAAAGGGTGAGGTATTGATCGAAAAAACCATGGATATGGTCGGCTCATCCACTATTATGCGGGGGAGAGGTTTGGGATTGTCTATACTTGTAATCGTATCCCCAATGTTGATTCCATCAATTCCCGCAATCGCCACGATCTCGCCTATGGAGGCCTCTTTTGTGTCTATTCTTTCCAGCCCCTCGAATGTATAAATAGAGGATATTTTTGTCTTAATAGCATTGCCCTCGCTGTTTATTACCGCGACCTGATCGCCTACCTTGATCGTGCCGTTAAATATCCTGCCTACAGCAAGCCTTCCTATATAGTCATTGTAATCAATATTTGTTACAAGGTACTGCAGGATGCCGTCAGGGTCTCCAGTTGGGGGGGTGACTGTGTTAATGATGAGATCAAACAGAGGTAATAGATTGTCGGATTCTTCTTCAAGGGTATTTTTTGCAATGCCTTCTTTTGCATTTGTGTAGATAATTGGGAAATCAAGCTGTTCTTCGGTGGCATCAAGATCAATAAACAGATCGTATACCTCATTAAGAACCTCCTGGATTCTTGCGTCAGGCCTGTCAATCTTGTTGATTACCAGTATGGGCGGCAGGTTAAGCTCCAGCGCCTTTTTAAGTACAAATCTGGTCTGAGGAAGTGGTCCTTCAGAGGAATCGACAAGCAGGAGTACTCCATCTGACATTTTCATGGTACGCTCTACTTCTCCGCCGAAATCCGCATGTCCGGGGGTATCGACAATATTAATCTTTACGCCCTTGTAATGCACAGCGGTATTTTTGGCCATGATAGTTATGCCTTTTTCCCGCTCAAGGTCATTACTGTCCATGACCCGTTCCTGTACTTTTTCATTTTCGCGGAAGATGCCAGCCTGCTGCAGCATGCAGTCCACAAGTGTTGTTTTGCCATGATCAACATGAGCGATAATCGCTATGTTTCTAATATCTTTGGTGTTCATATGTCCTCACTTTATAAAATTGGGAATTGTATTTTCGTGATCAGGTAAACCGCTCTGGGTAGGTGTCAGCAGGAATTACTTATGTCAACGACGTGTTAATTATAAACTAGCAGGCTATGTTTTTACTACTCATGCGGATTCTGTGCCGGGCGGGCACTTACAAAAAAAGGCAGTGAGGCCTCCTGCCTGCCGTTTATTGCCAGGTCAATAGCGTATTCGCCATGTGTTTCTATCTTAAGTCCATGAAGGTTAAGTATGAGATTGGCGGTCAGCGTGGTTCTGTCGGTCTTGTGAAATTGTATATTAAGCTTTGTTTCAAAGGCATTGACGAGGGGTTTTCCGTCTGCATTTACCACGGAAAGCTTAAGCGCGTGCTCTCCCTCTTCTATTTTGGAAAACCTCATTCTGATAGCGACGGCGCACTGAGGATATGTAATGGGTGCCTGATCTGCCCATATGGTATCAAAGGTTCCCAACAGGTTGAGTCTGCCGTGCTGTTCTGTTGCCGCATCACAAAGTGAAAATATTTCAACTATCATTAATCGATCTCCATTTAAGATAGTAATTATAAAGATTTGTCCGGCATTTTACAAACGGCCTTTTTAAGTGCCTTGTCAGATGACTTTTATGATCCAGGCCTGTAGGTGGCCTGAATTGTTCATAAGGATTTCACAGAGTGGTTTTATCCGGTTAAGAGGCGAACGTGTTTCCCTGTCTTTTTTGCTATTCGCTCTCTTTTTCTGGATTCTTTCATATAGGTTTCATGTTCTTCAGGATAAAGTTCAAAAAGCTCCTGCCAGAAGGTAAGGGCATTAGAGATATAATTTCTATTGAAGGCCTTGTTCGGCTTGTTCGGCAGCGGGCATTCAACATCGGTATTATTGCCAAAGGAAAGACCCGTTATCTCTCCTTTTTTGTCTATGTGAGGTTCAAAAGGGAAGGTCATGCAATTAAAGGATCTCTTGCTGCGTACGCATGATGCGGGGCCTGGGCATTGAGAGAAAACATAATAGGACTCGGATTCATCGATGAATTTTTTGATCTCTTTTGTCTTTGGCGGCATGCGCTTCCAGAATTTATCGTCTGTCCTGCGCCACTTGAATTCTTCATGATACAGGACCGGCACGCAGTAGTCATTTTCGCAGCACACGGGTATCCCTTCATTGTCAGGGGCGCATAATTTCCCGCAATCAAATTCTATCATGCGTGCAGACAGCAGTCTGTGGAAGCGTTTCAGCTGTTTTTCAGATATCCGGGCCTTCACGAGTATTCAGTTATTCCTGCAATATGGTTTTTATGAATGAATCTGCCTCGCTGATAGATTTCTCCATCTCTTTTATCAAAAGGGCGACATCAGATTCTACGGAGACCAGTTCGCTCTGAAGTGAGGAGATTGCCTGCGCATTTAGGTTGTGTTTGAGGAAAAGGACCTGATCCCGAAAAGCCGAGAGTACGGGCTCTATTTTTTTCTCGGCCTTCTTCATCGCGGTTATAAGTTTTTTGTACTGTTTTCTGGTTGCATTAAGTTTCTTCTCGCTGTTGTTTCTGAGACTCGCGCTACTGTACTGTTTAAGTTCTTCTTCCCACTCTGCAAACAGGGCCTCAGATACATCCTCAACTGAATCGATGCGGTCTTTTACTTTTTCTGCTTTTTTCTCACTCGCCTCAAACTCTGCATTCAGTGTCTTGTATTTTGCTTCGAGATCCCCGCCTTTAACATTGAGGACAGAACTGAAACGTTCCAGTGCGGACTTAAACTGCTCTTTGGCCTCTTCCTGGGTATCTCTGGCCTTCTCAACGCGGTCTACCATTATGTCTCTTTTGTGGTATCCGACTTTTTCCATGGTCTTGTAATAGGCCGTCTGACAGCCGGTCATGGGCAGTGCGACGAAGATAATTAATATAGTGAGCATTGAAAAGCGTGCAATGTAGTTCGGCATTATAGTTCTCCTGTGACAGATTATTTAAAGCAGATATGATTATAAAGGATCATGTCCTCAGATTCCAGCGGCTGTTATTTATTTATTGAGCCTTCAGTGGGTTCAGGTCCAAAGCGATTGGTTCCTGTGGTCCCTGCAAAAAATCCGTTTTCAATAAGCGCCCATATCGGGCCGATGACTGGTATGAGGCTTATAGCTATCCACCAGGCTGATTTGTCCAGATCATGCCATCTTTTTGCCTGTACCGCGATACTGGGCCAGAATATCCATATCATAAACATCAGTTGCGGTCTTGGTATATTATTGAGATCACTGGAGAGATCTGTAAATGTCCCAAGGAGAATGCCGCCACAGAAAATGATCAGATTAAATATCCAGTATTGTTTTCTGCTGACCCTGCCCTTCAGAGAAAAGAGGAACCAGGTCCAGCTGTTGTCAGATTTGTTTTCCATTGTATTATCGCAGATATTATATACAATTTAGTGTTTCTTAATTTGACGGAGCAGTATCCTGTAATATCTGAGGCTTGAGAGAAACATTGCACCGCCGAAGCCGATATATATTATGGCAAGGTACTGTTTGGGTAAAGAGGAGTGGCGCAGTGCTGAGCCCATTGTAATCATAACCAGTATGATCAGGTAACTCTTCCAGGGCTGAAAGCCAAAGACACAAACCTTCCCCTTTTTATCAATAATCCGGTCAATGTTTTTGTCTACCAGTTTAAGAAATCCGAAATGATGAACGCACAGGGCAAATACAATGCCGCCGACGGCAAGCCATCTTGCATTATCGCCTTCAGCAAGCACAAGCCATGTGGCGGCCAGGTTGCAAAGCAGGACACCGACAAAGGTCCACGTCAGACCGGAGAGAAAAAGGAGAAAATTTTTATCTACGGCAGGGTCAAATCTTTGCAGCAATTTATGTATGGTTGTTATCTGATTTTCAAACATGACTTAAGCTGATGATTGTTATTGCCTCGTATTGCGGCTCTATAAGTTTAAAATGCACGTCTAAGGATAGTAAAGATTCGAATGGTCAACTCGCAAATAGCTTGAAAAGTAGAAAGGTTATACTGACCCCAAGCAGGGCGCCGGCAAGGACCTCTGTAGCCTTGTGAATACCTACATATACTCTGCTCTGTGCTATGAGGATGGCCATTACAAATACTAGAGCCGAAGGCATGAAACTCTCGGTAGTAAGAGTGACCGCCATCCATATGGAAAACGCAACGGCTGAGTGCCCGCTCGGCATCCCGCCCCTGAGAGGCTCCCCCCTGTCGAAGATCGCCTTTAGGATTACGACCATCACAAGTACTACAATCAGCGCTACAACTGCTATGTCGGACTTGGCATGTTTTGCCACATGCAGGCCATGGTAGAAAAAATCCTTCACCGGCTCAAACAGTATTATGTAACCTATGACCGCAGCCCCCATAGCGGTAATGAGTACCGCACCGGCTGCCATATCCTTAATTTCCTTGGCCTTTTCGTGATACTCCGGAAAAAGAACATCGCTTATTGCTTCTAT
>JADHUV010000036.1 GCA_016784355.1 Nitrospira sp.
GGGCAATAAAATCGTCAAACTTTGCCATATCATAGCTATGCAGTACAGCCTGCTCCATGTCTTTTAAGGCCGCACCAATCGCGGGCATCAAGGCATAATGCTCGGGAATAATCAGATTCTCTGCAGGGAGTATTTCCCTGAAAGCTCTCTCTACCCCGGGATTGGCCGCAACTCCGCCCAGAAAACATATGGGGTGCGGCAGATCGATATTTTTACAAATACTGCCCTTGAAATTCCTTGCCACTGCAAAACATAAACCGGCAACTATATCCTCAACAGGTGTAGCAATCTGCTGAAGGTGAATCATGTCTGACTTCGCAAATACGCTGCAGCGTCCGGCTATGCGGGGAGGCTTTGGCGACTGCACAGCCAGTCTTCCGAACTCTTCTATATCGATATTCATCCGCTCTGCCTGCTGATCAAGAAATGATCCCGTGCCTGCTGCACATACAGAATTCATGGAAAAATCTTTTACCGCACCCTGATCAAGCAGCAGCAGTTTGGAATCCTCCCCTCCCATTTCAATAACAGTCTTAACCTCAGGCAAAAGTTTTTTTGCGGCATAACTCAGTGCAATGACCTCATTAACCTGATCTATTCCAAAGGCCCTGGCGATAAGCTTGCCGGCTGAACCGGTAATACTTATATGCGCCTTGCCGGCATATTTTTGCAATATTTCACGCGCTGCCTTCAGAGGATTACCCCTGTGTCTTTGATAGCCTGACTCAATTATGGTGCCGTCTATATCAAGCAGCGCAAACTTTACACTGACAGATCCGGCGTCCAGACCTAAATGCATTATTCTTATATCTCCCTATTTTTTAAACATACGATCAAGTTGTTCATGTTCTCTTCTTTTTTCTCAAAACAATAATTACTGGCACCCTGCTCAGCCTATGCTTCTGAATTTCTTTCAGCTATAATCTTCTGCGCAATATGGGAAGGAACCTCTTCATAGTGAGAGGCCTCCATCGTATATATACCGCGCGCACTAGTCAGAGAATTCAGCTGATTTGCATATATCAGCATTTCAGCCATAGGCACTAATGCTGATATTTTCTGGTTTCCGCCTGCCTGAGGTTCGACACCCTGAACCTTTCCCCGCTTACTGTTAAGGTCTCCAATTACTTGTCCAAGAAACTCATCAGGCGTAATAACCTCTACATGGACCAAAGGTTCCAACAGCACCATCTTTGCTTCCAGTGCCGCATTTTTCAGCGCCATGGAACCGGCAATCTTAAAGGCCATCTCCGATGAATCCACGGAGTGATAACTGCCGTCATATAACGTAGCCTTTATATCAACCACCGGATACCCTGCCAGCAGTCCCTCATGCATGGTTTCAATAATTCCCTTTTCCACTGCCGGAATATACTGTCGCGGAACAACACCGCCTACTATTTTATCAACAAATTCAAAACCGGCGGCTCTTTCCAGCGGCTCGATATTTATCCAGCAGTCACCGAACTGACCCTTACCCCCGGACTGTTTCTTGTATTTACCACGGGCGCTTGAGGATTCTTTAATTGTTTCCCTGTATGGTATTTTTGGTGCCTTCATAATGACGTCAGCGCCAAACTTCCGCTTAAGCTTCTCGAGAGTTATCTCAAGATGAACCTGCCCCATTCCTGCAAGTATCATCTCCTGTGTCTCTGCCTCAAGGTGAAGCTTTAAAGTGGGATCCTCTTCCAGCAATCTATGCAGTCCCGTACTTACCTTATCCTCATCACCCCTGGTTTTACCCACAATCGCATAGGAGATCATGGGATCAGAAAACTGTATAGGTTCAAAAAGTATGGGATTAGAGGCATCACAGAGTGTATCTCCTGTCTGTGCACTCTTAAATTTAGCAACTGCTGCTATCTCTCCCGGACCGACCTCGGTTACAGGCTCATGTTTTTTCCCGTACATATAAAATAGGTGACCTATCTTTTCCTTGGTGTCATTTGAGGCATTCAATATCAATGAATCAGATTTCAGTTTGCCGGAAAACACCCTGAAAAGAGTAAGCTTTCCTGCAAAAGGATCTGCAATAGTCTTAAATACCCTGACCGAAAGAGGTTCCTCTGCTGAAGGCTGTCTCTGAACCAGCTTGCCGGTCTGAAGATCCTTGCCTGAAATAGGTGTTATGTTTACCTTCTGAAGCGGGGAAGGAAGACAAAGGAGCACATTATCAAGAAGCTGCTGTACACCTATATTACCGGTTGCAGAACCGCATACACAGGGAATAAACCTTCTCGTCAAAGACCCTTCCCGGATACCGTTTATAAGCTCTTCATCTGTCAGGCTGCCTGTCTCAATATATTTTTCCAGCAGATCATCATCAATCTCAGCAACGTTTTCCATAAGTTTTTCACGATAATCTGCGGCCGTATCCTTCATATCCTCAGGAATTTCAGTCTCCTCAGACTTACCATTCTTATAAATAATGGCCTTCATTTTAATAATGTCTATCACACCCTTAAAATCGGCCTCGGCTCCTATCGGAATATTCAGGGGAACAGGCGTCGCCCCATAAGACTCCTCTATCTCTGCCAGCGCCATTTCAAAACTGGAATTTTCCCTGTCGAGTTTATTAATAAAGACCATTCTCGGGATCTCGTATTTGCAGGCGAACTGCCATATTTTCCCGGTCTCGGCCTTTACTCCGGAAAGAGCACTGACAATAACTATCGCCCCGTCAACAGCACTGAGGCAGCACTTGGTATCTTCAATAAAATTAATATAGCCGGGGGTATCAATAATATTCAGCCTATGTCCCTTCCACTCGCAATATGCTGCCGCAGAGGAGATCGATATCTGACGGTTAATCTCCTCAGGCTCATAATCCATAATAGTACTGCCGTCCTGGATATTGCCGAGCCTGTCAGAGATGCCTGAATCAAAAAGCATCGCCTCTACCAGTGATGTCTTCCCGGCACCGCCGTGTGCTATTACTGCAATGTTTCGAATCTTCTCTACATCAATACTCATAGGACGACCTCCTTATGATGGAAAAATATTCTTACAGCGAGTCATCAATATTACTATGAAACGAATAATTACATCGTAGGACAGGAATTCCCGTCGGCATCTTTTACTATCTCTTCAATAACCGGCTGATACTCTGTTTTCTTCTCCGAATTCCTCATCAATAGTTTTATTACAACAAAGGACAGAAAAAGCACTGTAAAAGCACTGACGGCTGAAATGATTTCGGGATTAAAAGAGGGAAAATATTTTTCTCCCATACCCTGTCCAATTATCGCAGCGGCTATAAAAAGGATCATCGGAATACCATAAAGCAGCATTGTGCCCTTAACATAAGTATGCGCCCTCATGGTCACCTTGACGGTCTGGCCTGCTACGGCCTTTGCGGTATTCAGGGCCAGCATTTCAACCCCCTCCGGCGATTGAGAGCACGCACCTCCGGAATTGCAGCTCTCACAAGAGCTTTTTTTCTGAACAATAACCATGGCGTGAATGCCTTCGGTTTTCTTTACCACACCTATTTCTACAATCATATTTCCCCCGCTTTGCCTGATGTATTATCCGCGCAGCAGTTTGTACTCAATACTATCGACAAGGGCCTGCCATGATGCCTCTATTATATTGACCGATACACCGACCGTACCCCATTTATGCTGTCCGTCACCAGATTCTATAAGAACCCGGACATTCTTGGCAGTACCCTCTCCTGCGGTCAGCACCCTGACCTTATAATCTATAAGGGTAACGTCTTTAAGCTGAGGGTAGAACTTCTCCAGTGCCTTGCGTAATGCATTATCAAGCGCATTGACAGGACCGCTTCCTGTGGCCGCGGTATGCTCTAGTTTACCGCCTGCTACCAGCATAATTGTAGCCTCACAAATAGGATCTTCACCCTCCTTGCGCTTTTCAACAATCACGCGAAAGCCGATCAAATCAAAAAACTTTCTGTGAAGCCCGAAGGTCTTTTTTATAAGCATCTCAAAAGAGGCCTCGGCACCCTCAAACTGAAAGCCCTGACTCTCAAGGTCCTTCAGTTCTTTAACTATCTGATTTACCTTAGGGGAATCAAGATCAATCTTAAGCTTAAAATCATTAATCTTACGTATTATATTACTTCTGCCGCCAAGATCTGATACGAGCACACGCTGATAATTGCCTACATGTTCAGGCCTGATGTGCTCATAAGTCTCGGGGTGTCTCTGTATGGCACTGACGTGAATACCGCCCTTATGAGCAAAGGCGCTGTCTCCGACATAGGGCTGCCGCTTGAAATGACGCAGATTGGATATCTCAGTAACGAAACGAGACACATCCTTTATTTTCTTTAATTTCAAAGCAGTTATACAGCTTAGATTAAGTTTCAACTTTAAGTTTGGAATGACAGATATAAGGTTGGCATTACCGCATCTCTCTCCGAGTCCGTTAATGGTACCCTGAACCTGGGTGGCACCCGCCTGAACAGCCATTACCGAATTGGCAACCGCACACTCAGCATCATTATGGGCATGGATACCAATACGTACATTGAAGGTTTTTTTCATTTTCTTAACAATATCGTAGACATCCCCGGGCATCGTGCCGCCGTTTGTATCACATAAAACAAGATAATCAGCGCCCGCATCAACCGCTGCCTGAAGGGTCTTTATTGCGTATTCAGGGTTAGCCCTGTAGCCGTCAAAAAAATGCTCGGCATCATAGAACACCTCATCCACATTCTTCTTCAGATATGTAACGGTATTATGAATAATATCGAGGTTACTCTGAAGAGATATCCTTAAGGCCTCCCGCACATGAAAATCCCAGGTTTTACCGAAAATGGTGACAACCGGGGTCTTGGCAGCAAGCAAGGCCATGATGCTGGGATCCTCATTTACCTTAAGTGTTGCCCTGTGAGTCGAGCCAAAGGCAGCAAGTCGGGAATTTTTGAGCTTAAGCTTCCGGGCCGCCTTAAAAAACTCAGCATCCTTAGGATTTGCACCGGGCCATCCGCCTTCTATATAATGAATACCAAACTCATCAAGCTTCTGGTATATTCTGAGCTTATCTTCAACTGAAAATGAAACATCTTCAGCTTGAGAGCCGTCTCTTAACGTGGTATCATAAAAATCTATCTTCTGCTTCATTCTATCTCCTGCAGTTTATTCTACAATTTAGTGGCAGCATTAAAATGAGTCATGAGAGCCTGCACACAATACCGGAATCTTATTTTACTTAGTCCTGACTTGCAAGTTTAAAGGTGTCATGAAGGACCTGAACCGCCTTCTCTGTAAGCTCGGCTTCAATAATACAGGATACCTTTATCTCAGAAGTACTGATCATCATTATATTAACACCCGCAACTGAAAGAGCCTCAAACATCTTTGCAGCAACACCAAAATGTGAATGCATGCCAACCCCGACAATAGAGACCTTCGCTACATCAGGGTTCATATTGACCCCGCTGACGCCCAGTTCAACTGATATCTTTTCAGCGATCTCCATCGCCTTTCTGCTGTCATTTCTTGATACAGTGAAGGACATGTCTGTGGACTGATCATGTACACTGATATTCTGAACTATCACATCCACATTAATATTTGCTGCAGCAATGGCATTAAATATCTTAGCCGCAATACCCGGCCTATCAGGAACCCCGATTATCGTGATCCTGGACTGATTCTTATCATGCGTCACACCGGTGACCACTATCTTTTCCATTTCTCCATCCTCCTTTGTAACAAGCGTCCCCGGCTCCATGTTATAACTGGAGCGGACGACCAACGGCACATTATATTTTGCAGCAAATTCCACAGCGCGGCCGTGCAGAACCTTGGCTCCTGTGCTTGCCATTTCCAGCATCTCTTCATAGGAAATTCGATCCATTTTTCTGGCATCGGGCACTATTCTCGGATCCGCAGTATAGACCCCGTCAACATCCGTATAAATTTCGCAGAGATCCGCTTTCAAGGCCGCCGCGATTGCAACAGCGGTCGTATCTGAACCTCCGCGTCCCAGCGTTGTGACATCATTAAATTCGTTTATCCCCTGAAAACCTGCGACTATGGATATTTTACCGTCTTTGATAGCATCCTTGAGTCTGCCGCCTTCTATATGTTCTATCATTGCCTTTGTGTGAGAGCTGTCTGTCATGATTCCCACCTGCCTTCCGGTAAGACTCATTGATTTGTGACCCAGACTCTGCACCGCCATTGCCATCAGGGCGCTGGTGACGCGTTCGCCTGATGAAAGCAGCAGGTCCATCTCCCTCTCATCAGGGGCATCTGAGATCTCATTGGCAAATTTAACAAACTTGTCCGTTTCTCCAGCCATGGCTGAGACAACAACAATCACATCATTGCCTTCATTGGCTGTAGCCACTACTCTGGCCGCCACCGCCTTAATCCGCTCAGTGTCCTTTACTGAGGTCCCTCCATATTTCTGAACTACGAGAGGCATAATATCATCCTTATAAACTAAATTTACATGCTTAAATACTAACGTATTAACATACAACAATCACTTCTGAAATTCCAGTCATCAGAAATATCAGACAAGCAGGAAATAATCCATGAGCAAATGTCCCTTTTCAAAGACTGTGACACCTTTTCTTCTGCATATGCCTTCGCTATATACACGCCGGCCCGGCTTCAACTCCTTATCACTTCTATATATCACAAACGGCACCGGATCTGCGGTATGTGTCTTTATACTTATAGGAGTAAAATGGTCTGGCATAAGAAGCACCCTGTAATCACCGAACTTTTTCATGCCTTTCAATATATTACCCACGACCCTCTTATCAAAGTCCTCTATTGCCTGAAGCTTTGCAGCTATATCTCCATTGTGGCCGGCCTCATCAGGGGCCTCAACATGTACATAAACAAAATCCCTGTCCTTCAATACCTTAAGCGCCGCACGGGCCTTGCCTTCATAATTCGTATCTATATACCCTGTAGCGCCTCTGACATTAATAACATCCAGACCGGCCGCAATACCAAGCCCCTTTGTAAGATCAACTGCTGAAATCAGTGCGCCGGACAGACCGTTCTTCTTCTTAAAGGTCGGGATATTCAGCCTCTTACCCTGACCCCAAAGCCATATACTGCTTGCAGGCAAATGACCGTTTTTCACACGGGATGCATTGACAGGGCTCTGCTGAAGAACCTCTATAGAATCAGTCATAAGTTTTTTTATAATTGCCGAACTCTTGCCGGATGGAAGGTGCTTAAAGACCTTTTTTCCCGAAATATCGTGAGGTGGAGTACATTTCATCCGGTCCTCACCATTTTTCCAGATCATCAGATGCCTGTAACTCATACCGGCATAAAATTCCTTATCCTCTGTACCCATATGCTCTTTAAGATACCTGATAATCATACCGGCATCCTTTGTAGAAATATGGCCCGCACTGAAATCTCTCATGACCGCGGTTTCCATTGCAAGCACTCCCTCAGACTCCAGTGTAACAAGATTGCATCGGAAGGCCACATCCTTCGCACCAAGGCTTATACCCCGATACAGAGCCTCAATAGGCGCTCGTCCAGTATAATACTGCTTCGGGTCATATCCCAGTATCGAGAGATTGGCTACATCAGATCCAGGCTCAAAGCCGGGAGGTACTGTAGCAGCCGTCCCTACTTCTCCGGACGATGCCAGCATATCCATATTAGGAGTATGAGCCTTTTGCAGACATGTCTTTCCGCCAAGCTGCTTTAAAGGTCTGCCCGCCATGCCGTCACCGATTAATACGATATATTTCATGAGTTCTCCTTAATAATAAAAACAATAAAGAATAAAAAAACTATATTACCTCTTAGTGTGCTTAAAAGTGAAGGAAGGACCAGCTGCAGCAAACTGCGGAAGCTTATATACAGCAACCCCTTAAGAGGTCCTCTATAGCAGAAATATCCGCCTGCACACTTATGGGTGCTTCAGATATTTTAAGGGCGTTATCAGGATCTTTCAGGCCATTTCCGGTAATAGTACATACGATTGTATCGCCCTTTTTAAAATGCCCTTTTTCTGCAAGTTTAATAACCCCTGCAAAAGATGCTGCAGAAGCAGGTTCACAGAATATACCCTCATTTGATGCAATGAAGTGATAGGCGCTCAATATCTCGGCATCTGTAACCGCCTCAATCACACCGCCAGACTCATCACGGGCGTTTTCAGCGCCCTTCCAGCTTGCGGGATTTCCTATCCTTATAGCGGTAGCCACTGTCTCAGGTTTTTCAACCGGCCTGCCCAGCACTATCGGCGCGGCACCGGATGCCTGAAAACCCATCATAGCGGGCAGCGAAGCGGATCTGCCTGCCTTCATGTATTCGTTATATCCCTTCCAGTATGCTGTGATATTACCGGCATTGCCAACCGGAAGTGCGTGATAATCAGGAGCCGCTCCAAGCTGATCACATACCTCAAAGGCAGCGGTCTTCTGGCCTTCTATCCTGTAAGGATTGACCGAGTTTACCATGGCAATCGGATGGTGTTCAACGAGTTCCCTGACTATTCTGAGTGCATCATCAAAATTGCCGTCTATCTGCAGCACTAAGGACCCGTGGATCATTGCCTGCGCAAGCTTGCCCATAGCGATATTCCCCTGCGGAATCAGTACAACGGATTTCATTCCGGCACGCGCAGCATAGGCAGAGGCAGAGGCAGAAGTATTTCCGGTAGAGGCGCAGATTACAACTTTTTTTCCATCCTCTGCGGCCTTTGATATAGCCATGGTCATTCCACGATCCTTGAAAGAACCGGTTGGATTTAAGCCTTCATATTTAAAAAAAATGTTCAGGTCTTCAGATATTATTTTATTATGGTGCAGCGATCTGATAAGCGGGGTGCCGCCCTCATGCAGCGTAATAACAGGGGTGCTGTCTGAAACGGGCAAAAACTCTCTGTAGTGATTAATCAGGCCTTCCCAGTTCTGCATCATTATTCCAGGATATCACCCTCAATCAACTCAATATTAATACCCTGCTGCCTCAGATGCTCTATACCCTGCTGAACATTTTGCTCTTCACCATCAAGCTCAAGGATAATTTCTCCTATGCTAGCAGTTATTTTAGCGCGTCTAATATTAGGCATGATATCATATTTTTTGGCCATCTCAAAAATCACAGGTTCCCTTATGAGATCCTGAGGAAATGTCAGTTTAATCCTTGTTTTCATTCTATTGTTTCTCCCTGCTGCAGAATTAACTGCAAAATGATCGGTTACCTGCCGCCGGCTATAGCAGGAACAATCGAGATCTCATCACCGTCTTTGACCTCGGTCTCCTCATTTTTCATAAAACGTACATCTTCTTCATTTACGTATACATTGACAAATCTTCTAAGCTTCCCGTCTTCTGATATTCTTTCTGCAAGTCCGGGATACTGCTTATCAAGGCTGTTGATCAATGCTATTATTGTACCGGGTTCTCCGGTGACTTCCTCTTTACCCTCTGTAATCCTCTGAAGAGGCACTGGAATTTTAACTGTAACTGGCATTTCTATATCCTCCCTTAATCATTCTTCTTTAATTTATCCATGACTGCCTCAAAAGACTTCATGTTCGGTTCAATGTGATGCGGCTCAGATGTATGTCCGACTATAGCCTCTTTTGTCTTAAGGCCATTTCCGGTTATGCACAGTACGGTGCAGGCATCGCGGTCAAGCTTTCCGCTTTCCAGAAGCTTAATGGTAGAAGCAAGCGTTACGCCGCCGGCAGTCTCGGCAAATATGCCTTCTGTCCGTGCCATCAGCTTGATTGCATCAATTATTTCTGCATCAGAGGCATCCTCTCCATCGCCTCCGGTATTATTAACTACCTGCTTAGCGTAAAAACCGTCTGCCGGGTTTCCTATTGCCAGGGACTTTGCAACCGTATTAGGTTTAACCGGCCTGATAACATCCTCATTGGCCTTTATAGCTGCCACAATCGGAGAACAGCCCGTGGCCTGTGCTGAGTAAACCTTTGTATCTAAATCACTGATCAGCCCTATTTCCTGAGCCTCTTTAAAGCTCTTCCATATCTTAGTCAGAAGTGAACCGCTCGCACATGGCACTACGACCGCATCCGGGGCCTTCCAGCCAAGCTGCTCCAGTATTTCATAGCCCTGAGTTTTAGAACCCTCGGCATAAAACGGTCTGATATTAATATTTACAAAGGCCCAGTTATACTTGTTGGCAACCTCACTGCAAAGCCTGTTGACATCATCATAATTACCGTCTACAGCAATGAGATTAGGCTCATACGCCAGCGATGCAATTATCTTACTTTTCTCCAAAGTCGCCGGAATAAATATGTATCTCTTAAGACCGGCCGCTGCTCCATGCGCAGATACTGAATGCGCCAGATTGCCCGTAGATGCACATGCTACCGTATCAAAACCAAACTCCTTTGCTTTGGAAAGCGCAACGGCTACAACTCTATCCTTAAACGAAAGAGTGGGATGCGTCACTGTATCATCTTTGATATAAAGTTCTCTCATACCAAGATGCTTTGCAAGCTTGTCAGCCCTCACAAGCGGGGTAAACCCCGAGTGAAGCCCAACAGTCGGCTCCTTATCAAGCGGCAGCAGTTCTTTATATCGCCAGAGATTCTGCGGCCTGGACTCTATGAGTTCTCTGGTCAAGACCCCCTTAATTCCTTCCAGGTCATACACGACCTCAAGTGGTCCAAAACAGAACTCACAAACATATATAGGATCAATCGGGTATTCCCGAGCGCACTCTCTGCATTTTAAACCTTTAACAAAACCCATTATTATATTGCCTCCATCATTCTTACTTCCTTACACCTGCGGCGCGCGCCGCTCTCACAATTCATTATATAGAACAATACTCCTCAGGCATATCAGTTAATGTCTTTATCGTTGGATTCTTGCCGCATACCGGGCAGTCCTCATTTTTTGGAACTCTTACTTTTCTGAAATTGGTACCCAGTGCATCATATATTAAAAGCTGCCCCATAAGAGGTTTGCCTTTCCCCAGTATAAGCTTCAGTACCTCTGTTGCCTGAAGACCGCCGATTATTCCAGGCAGCACACCAAGCACTCCGGCCTCCTGACAGGACGGTACGAGTCCCGCTGGCGGCGGCTCCTCAAAAAGACAGCGGTAACAATGGCCTTCACCTGGTATTATGGTTGTAACCTGGCCTTCAAATCTCAGTATAGCGCCGCTTACAAGAGGCTTCTTCAGAATAACGCAGGCATCATTTATCAGATATCTGGTCGGGAAATTATCCGTTCCATCCACAATAATATCGTAATCTTTAAACAGGTCCATCGTGTTGGAACTGTCAAGTCTTTCCCTGATCGGGATCACATTTACATCAGGGTTCAGGGCCTCAAAGGTCTTTTTTGCGGAATCCGCTTTTTTCATACCCAGTGTATGTACGCTGTGAGCGATCTGACGTTGAAGATTACTTAGTTCCACTACATCATCATCCACAATACCTATCGTTCCAACGCCTGCTGCAGCAAGAAAATATCCTACCGGGCAGCCCAGTCCGCCGGCGCCTACTAGTAGTACTTTTGCCTCTAATATTTTCTTCTGACCCTTACCGCCGACTTCAGGCAGGATTATATGTCTACTGTATCGTTCCAGTTGTTCTTCTGTAAAATCCATCAGTCTTCAACCTCTTTTTTTATTTGCACTATCCATTCTTTCTCATTTATCTTTTCAATCTTCAAAACCTTATGGCCGTAATTCTCCATAGCCTTCGGAACACTGACTGCTGCCTCAGGGTAATCAAGAATAATCTCCATTACCTGACCGAGCTCTATCATCTCTATTCCAATCTTAGATTTAACAAGCGTGTATGGACATACAACACCTCTTATATCCAGATTTTTATCAATTTTAATCTCACTCATCTTATATTTCTCCTCCTTCAACTCTCAACATTACAGGTCTGCCTGAAACAAAAGACATTCTGGTAATTTTTTTCAGGGCCTCGGTCATGTCCTTCTCCCTGGCCACGTGCGTCATCATCACAAGCGTTACTGCCTTTTCCCGGCGTCTGCCCTTTTGTATCATTGAACTGATGCTTATATTATGAGTGCCTAGAATTCCGGATATGAGCGAAAGCACTCCCGGCTTATCCATTACAGACAGTCGAAGGTAGTAACAAGTCACTATATCCTCCATCTTCCGTATCTGAAGGCCGTTATCCTCCGCCATTCCAGGCATGGTCATGCGCTCCGCGGCGCCTGATTTTATAAGACGGGCTATATCAGCAATATCACTTACCACCGCACTGCCTGTGGGTATATCACCGGCACCCCTGCCGTAATACAGGGCATCGCCTGTTGCATCGCCATCAATCCTTATGGCATTAAATACACCGTTAACTCCGGAAATTAAATCGTCTTTGGGCACCATTGCCGGATTCACTCTGAGTTCAAGTTCATTTTCAACCCTCTTTGCAATAGCAAGCAGCTTGATACTGTACCCGAAATCTGCAGCAAACTGTATATCCAGCGGTGTTATGCTGCTTATCCCCTCTGTATACACCTTCTTAAATGAAAGAGGTATCCCAAAGGCAAGGGAGGCCAGTATTGTCAGTTTATGTGCAGAATCCACACCTTCTATATCAAATGTAGGATCGGCCTCAGCATATCCAAGATCCTGCGCTTCCTTAAGAACGGATGCAAACTCCACCCCCTCCTCAGTCATCTTTGTAAGGATATAATTGGCTGTCCCATTGATTATCCCATATATACTATTTATACGATTACCAATAAGTGATTCTCTTACTACCTTAATAATAGGAATGCTTCCGGCTACTGCGGCCTCAAAGCCCACCTGTTTTTTATTTTTAACAGCTACCCTGAATATCTCTTTTCCGGCCTCTGCAAGCAGCGCCTTGTTTGCAGTGACAACATGCTTTCCATTACGCAGGGCCTTCAGCACCATGTCTTTTGCAGGCCTGATACCCCCGATTAACTCAACAACGATATCAATCTCAGGGTCATTCAGTATCACATCAACATCACTGGTTAAGACACCTTTTTCCAGACTGACGCCCCTGTCGCTCTTTATATCCAGATCAGCAATGCGCTTAATTACTACTGGAAAACCCAGGCGCTGTTCTATCTCACGGCTGCTGTTTGAAAGTATCTTGACGGTCCCTGCACCCACAGTGCCGAACCCGATAACTCCAATATTAATCTGTGACTTATCCAATGATTTCCTTTAAATCTCTTTAAATTCAGTATGTTAGATTATTCTCATGAGAATTGAATATTTTTTACCGAATTGATATTATGCTATAAATTGTCAGATTTATTCAAGCGCAGGTACAGATCACAGACAGTACGCCATAAGCCGGAAATTTATTTATTCAGGGCTTTTTTGATTCCCCTTACGGCCTGACGAATCCTGTGCTCGTTTTCCACAAGCGCAAACCTGACAAATCCCTCTCCCGCTGGACCGAAACCGATACCCGGAGAAACTACCACTCCCGCAGTCTTCAGAAGAAATTTTGTAAACTCAAGAGATCCCATCTTTTTAAAGGGCTCGGGGATCTCTGCCCATACAAACATAGTAGCCTTTGGCGGCTCTATTACCCAACCGGCCTTTTTAAGACCCTCAATCAGGACATCCCTGCGATGCTGATAGACTCCTGCTATCTCACCTACACATTCCTGCGGGCCTCTCAAAGCGATGATGCTTGCAATCTGTATCGGCTGAAACATTCCATAATCCAGATAACTCTTAATAGTAGTCAGCGCCCCTACCAACTCTTTGTTACCACAGCAGAAACCGACTCTCCAGCCTGCCATGGAATAGCTCTTTGTAAGGGAGAAAAACTCAACGCCTACATCCTTGGCACCCTTGGCCTGTAAAAAACTCGGGGGATTATAGCCGTCAAAGGTAAGATCCGCATAAGCAAAGTCATGTATAACTATGACATCATTTTCCTTGGCAAAATCCACAATCTTCTGAAAAAACTCAAGATCCGTACAAGTAGTTGTAGGGTTGTGAGGAAAATTAATCAAAAGTATTTTCGGACGCGGCCAGGCATTTCTGAATTCCGCTTCCATGGCCTCAAAGAAACCTCCATCCTTATTAATCGGGATACTCCTGACATCACCGCCTGCAAGAATAAAACTATAAGGATGAATCGGATATGCAGGGGCCGGTGTAAGTATAAGATCTCCCGGTTCAACCAGGGCATAAGCAAGATGCGAGAGTCCTTCCTTTGAGCCTATAGATACAACCGTCTCGGTCTCAGGATCAAGATCAACATCAAAGCGCCTCTTGTACCACTCCGTTATAGCAAGCCTTAACTGGGTAATACCTTTAGATGCAGAGTACCTGTGGTTCTTCGGATTTCTGGCAGACTCTACAAGTTTATCTACAATATGATCGGGAGTGGGCAGATCAGGATTTCCCATACCGAGGTCAATAATGTCCTGCCCCTCTCTGCGTGCCTCCATCTTTAATTGATTTACAATAGCAAACACATAAGGCGGCAACCGTTTTATTCTCTTAAATTCGTCCATAAATACTCCATATCCTTATATAACTTAAGTTATAATCTGTGCTGCCTGATATTTTATTTAAAACCGGAAAAAAAATCTCTATTTTTATTTTATTCATTATACGTTTTCATACATCTTACCGGCATCCATAGAACTACGGGTCAATGGGGAGGAGGCTACATTAAGAAAACCCATATCAAGTCCACGCACCTTATATTGTTCAAAGACCTCCGGCCGAATATACTCCACTATTGAAAGATTAGCCTTTCGCGGTCTGAGGTACTGTCCTATCGTCAGGTAATCACAATGAGCATCCCTCAGGTCCTGCATCACTCTCAACACCTCGCTTTCTGTCTCGCCAAGCCCGAGCATTATGCCGGACTTTGTTTTTATTGCCGGGGCAATTGCCGATGCCTGCCGTAATATTTCCAGCGAAAGGGCATAATCCGCCATAGGTCTTACCGTGGGATAAAGCCTGCGTACAGTCTCCATATTATGATTGAAAACATCAGGCTGAGCATCCAAAACAATTTTAAGGGATTCTAAACTGCCCTGAAAATCCGGGGTCAACACTTCTATCTTTACGCTGTCTCCGAGTTTCCTCACAGCACTTATAACCTTACTAAACTGAAGCGCCCCTCCGTCTATAAGATCATCCCGGGTCACTGAGGTAATCACAATATACTTCAGGCCTAGTTCGGCAGCGGCACCGGCGACCTTCTCCGGCTCATGAAGGTCAACAGGTAACGGTACGGACTTCGCAACTGCACAGAATCCACAGTTTCGCGTGCATCTGTCCCCGAGAATCATAAAGGTCGCGGTACTCTCTGAAAAACACTTGCCCTGGTTAGGGCAGCGGGCCTCCTCACAGACCGTGGAAACGCCATGACTGCGAAGAATTTTTTTTGTATCATGCCGGCCGGCAAGACTGACTCGTATCCATTCTGGGTGTCTCATGAGAATAAAAATACATGATCAGACAGTGCCGCGTCAAACATCATATCAATTTCTGACCCGCAGCACATAGTATTTCAGCAAAGATTTTTTCAGTTAATGAAGCTTTATGATCTTTGCAATGCGGAACCGTTCCAAATATCCTGACCCGGCCCAATTTACTAATGACATCAGGGTTGGACTTTACAGATAATCCTTGCCTGCCGCCCTCCGCATGATTAAATACTACACCGGCAATCTCTATTCCCCTAGCCCTGGCAGCCTCGATTGTAAGCAATGTATGATTGATAGTTCCGAGTCCGGGCCGGGCTACGATTAAAAGCGGCAATCCCATATCAGCGGCAAGGTCCGCAAAACAGTACCTGCTGTTAAGCGGAACCATAAGGCCCCCCGCACCCTCGACCAGCACGGTATCATATTTATTTGAGAGTATTTTGTAGGCTGAAAGTATTTTTGCCTTTTTAATTGAGAGCCCTTCTATACCTGCGGCCACGGCCGGAGCAAGAGGATTGCGAAGCCTGTAGGGATTCACCAGATCCAGTGATTCTTTAAGTCCCGCGGCCTTTAATAATTTTACAGCATCAGCCGGAATGAGCTGCCCCTGAAAAATTTTACAGCCGGATTCAGCAGGTTTCATCGGACACGCATTGACCGCCCCGGCCTTCAATACGCGCAGCAGACCCCCGGTTATAAAAGTCTTCCCTATACCCGTATCTGTGCCGGTTATAAATAAACCTTTATTCAATAGAAAAACTCCTCAGGGCATCAATAACCATATCAATATGCTCATCCGTGTGAGCAGCCGTAACAGACAGCCGGATACGGCTGCTGCCTTCAGGCACGGTAGGCGGCCTGATCGCGGTTGCAAATATTTCATTGCTGTACAGATGTGCGCTCATGTTCAATGCATTTGCAGCACTCCCGCATCGTATCGGTATGATAGGCGTTTCAGATCCCATATTATCAAGCCCCAGGCCCTTTAAACCAGCAAAGAGCCTGGCTCGAGCCTTCCAAAGTTTACTGCGTAACCCGCCTGCTGACTCTGAAAGAATTTTTAAAGCAGCAATCGCAGCCTCAGCAGCAGCAGGCGGCAATGCCGTTGAATACATAAAACTTCTTGACCTGTTTAAAAGCAGATCTGTTAAACCCTTCTCACCGGCCACAAATGCACCAAAACACCCGGCGGCCTTGCTTAAGGTGCCCATCTGTATCACCTCAGCAGGATCAATTGAGAAGTGTTCACAGGCCCCCCGACCATTTTTCCCAAGGATACCGGTACCATGCGCATCATCAATTAGAAGCAGTGCGTCATACCTCTTTGATAGACTGACTATATCCGGAAGCGGAGCAAGATCTCCATCCATACTAAACACCGTATCACTCACAATTAGTCTTCGTGAATATTGTCCTGACTCGCTATCTTTTTTTATCAGAGATTCAAGGTGTCCACAGTCTGAGTGCCGATATATTCTTATGTCCGCCTTTGAGAGCCTGCAGCCGTCCACTATACTTGCATGATTCAGTTCATCGCTGTATATGACGGCACCCTCGCCGGCTATAACAGGGATTGCACCGGTGTTTGCTGCATACCCGGTATTAAAGACTATTGCAGATTCTGTTTTTTTAAATTCAGCAATTGCCGACTCCAGCCTTGCATGGGAGGAATATGTTCCACTAAGCAGGCGGGATGCACCGGCTCCATAACCATATTGCCTGACGGCCTTTATGACAGCGGCCGAAATATCCGGATGCGTTGAGAGATTCAAATAATCATTGGATGAAAAGTCCAGAAAGTTCTGGCCTTCTATAGAAATCACGCCATTCATGGATGAATCAATACATGTGATGGAGCGCAATACCCTACGCTCATTTAAATCATTTAATTCATCTTGAAAAGCAGAGGATTTCGGGGAATGAATCTCAGAGGTACGTCTCTTAAATTCCTTCACGTTCGTCAGGTGCCCAGATGTACTTGTGGATTTGAAGCTGTACCCTGACCGCGAGATTGTCCTGCAGCACCCAGGTCACAAGAGACTTTGGCGAAAGCTCGCCATAGGCAGGAGACATAAGGATATTATCAAACTTTTCTATCAAATTATTGCTCTCTATAATTTCCTTTGCCCATATATAATCAGACTCGTCCATCAAAACAAACTTGATCTGATCGGTCTTCTTAAGAAACTCAAAATTCTTTACGCGCATTCTCTCACTCATCCCGCTCTTAGGTGTCTTGTAATCCATGATGATATGAATGCGCTTATCAAGGCAGCCTATGCAGATAGAACCATTGGTCTCTATTAATACTTCATACCCCTTATCCAGCAAAGTCTTGACGAGCTTCGGCGTATCTTCCTGAAGCATAGGTTCACCGCCGGTAAACTCAACGCACTTACAATTGTATTCCTCTATCTTGGAGATAATCTCTTCATCAGAAATTTCTTTACCATTATAGTATGCATAGTTGGTATCACAGTAGGTGCAGCGAAGGTTGCAACCTGCAAGTCTTACAAAGGTGCAAGGCAATCCAGCGTATGTGGATTCGCCCAGAATACTTTTAAATATCTCATTAATTTTTATCATTTATAGACCATTGTTTAAAAGTTTAATTATGATACCATGAAGCGCCTTGACAATAGCAAGGCAGCGGGCGTTATAATCAATCAAATGAAAAAGAAAATCTTAAACTTTCTTTTACTATTTATATTATTTACTTCGCTTCCCGCATTTGCAGATATCGTTGTGATAAAAGTCGAGGGTGTTGTAAACCCTGTAATGTCCGAATTCATTTCATTCCACATAGATACAGTTACAGCTGAAAACTCTGAGGCACTCGTTATAGAACTCGATACGCCGGGAGGCCTTGATACTTCCATGCGCTCCATAGTCAAAAAAATCACCTCAAGCGAGGTCCCTGTAATTGTTTATATAGCTCCGGGCGGGGCACGTGCTGCATCTGCCGGGGTATTTATTACAATGGCGGCCCATGTAGCGGCCATGGCTCCTGGAACAAATATAGGCGCTGCCCACCCTGTCGGTATCGGCGGTCAGATGGATAAGAAAATGATAGACAAGGTAACCAATGATGCGGCCGCATATATAAAGACCCTTGCACAAAGCCGAAACCGAAATGCCGTCTGGGCCGAAAGCGCCGTGAGAGATAGTGTATCTATTACTGAACAGGAAGCTCTGAACTTAAAGGTCATAGATTATGTTTCCGCTGATCTCGATACACTGCTTACTACAATTAATGGCAATACCGTGAAGACTCTAAAAGGTGAAATAAAAATAGATACAAAGGGGAAGGTATTATCCAGAAAGACAATGGGCATGCGCCACAAAATCCTCTCTGCAATCAGTCACCCTGAAGTCGCCTATCTGCTTATGCTTCTCGGATTCTATGGAATATTTTTTGAACTCTCAAGCCCCGGCACGATATTCCCCGGCGTAATCGGGGCAGTCTCTCTCATACTCGCGTTTTATTCATTTCAGACCCTCCCGGTAAACTATGCCGGCCTGCTGCTTATCGTTCTGGCCATAGTACTATTCCTGTTGGAGATCAAGATCACCTCATTCGGCTTGCTTTCACTTGGAGGAGTATTATCGCTTACACTCGGATCTATTATGCTATTTGATTCCCCCCTGCCCTTTTACAATCTTTCTCTAAAAGTCATCCTGCCGGCCGTTATCCTTACCTCCCTGTTTTTCATTCTAACAATTGGGCTTATCGTAAAGGCATACAGGAGGAAACCCCTGACAGGTGCGGAGGGCATGGTGGGTCTGGAAGGTATTGCCAAAACAGACATTCATGAAGATGGTCAGGTCTTTGTAAACGGAGAGTTATGGAACGCAAGCAGTACAGAACTTATCAGCACAGGGGAGAAGATTTTTGTTGAGAAAGAAGATCACCTGAGACTGCATGTGCGAAAAAAAGCCAACCGCTGATGCACTATTTTCATTACCTGATATAATGGTCTATATATTTAACCACTCAATGTCTTAAACGGAGGACTTAATGCAGATACTATTTGATATACCGAATATAGCCTTCATACTCATTGCAATCGTCTTGTTTTTATCTAATTCTATCAAGGTCCTGAGGGAATATGAAAGGGGCGTTATATTCAGACTGGGTCGTCTCATACCGACCAAGGGGCCCGGACTGATAATACTCTGGCCGGTTATAGATAAACTCGTACGCGTTGATCTCAGGACAGTTACATTTGATGTTCCGCCACAGGACATTATTACTCAGGATAATATCTCAGTTAAGGTAAATGCCGTTGTATATTTCAGGGTGGTAGAGCCGGGCAAAGCCATAACCGCTGTAGAAGATTTTCACTATGCCACCTCACAAATCTCACAAACGACCTTAAGAAGTGTTCTTGGCCAGAGCTCCCTTGATGAGATTCTTGCAAAGAGAGATGAGGTCAATGCTGAACTTCAAAAAATAATCGATGATCAGACCGAACCCTGGGGGATTAAGGTCAGCGCTGTCGAAGTTAAGAATGTAGATCTGCCACAAGAAATGCTCAGGGCCATTGCCAAGCAGGCAGAGGCCGAGAGGGAAAGAAGAGCAAAGGTTATTCATGCTGAAGGGGAATTTCAGGCGGCGCAGAAACTTGCCGATGCGGCCAAGATAATCGGGTCAGAACCCGCGGCCCTGCAGCTCAGGTATTTGCAGACGCTTACGGATATTGCTTCTGAGAATAACTCTACTACAATTTTCCCTGTACCGATTGATCTGCTTAGGCCATTTATGGAGCATTTCAATAAAGATAGTCAGAGATAAAATTTTCACTACTTGACACTTTCAGAATTCAGCGGACTGAATATGACATATTTTCTGGTTAGCAATTAAACATAAATTCAGAAATATACAGATTTCATAACCGCCTCTTTTGCTATAATAAAAAATATACTCTAAACAAATCCTTCTTAGGACTCCTGCCCCGGAAATATCCGGCTGCACTCTAAGTCTATATAATGCAAATTAAACAGAAGAAAAAATCCCCTCTCATTAAGACCATAAATCAGGCCAGGCGCCTGATCAAGATAGTCATCGGCTTTACCATAGCCCTGGCGGGCATCGTCATGCTCGTAACTCCCGGGCCCGGGATAGCTACTATCGTGGCCGGACTGGCCATCCTGGCAACTGAATATGTCTGGGCTCAGAGACTTTTGAAAAGATTTAAAAAAGAAGCCATTAATGTAAAAAATCATGTGGTGAATAATTTTAAGAACGGCAAAAAAGATACGCTGAAATGAAAGCCGCCGCCTATTTTCGGAACACTTTGGCAAGGAGCGCTCTCGTCACGTTTTAAAACTTCTTCGGAGTGAATAAGGGCCCCAGCAGCGCGGCCTGATCAGCCCATCTCAAAAGGCACTCATATAATACGGCAGCGGGCGGGCTCTTTTTATTCATTTCTTTTGATCTTCCTCATGGCATGACCCCAGGTATAAATCCTCGACCTGTTTTCTGGCCCAGGGGGTTTTGCGCAGAAATTTAAGGCTGGACTTTACAGAGGGATCGCTGTTGAAACAGCGTATATTGACGAGTTTACCCAACTCATTCCAGCCGTAATGTTCAAACAGTCTGGTGACGATCTGTTCCAGGGTGATACCATGCAGTGGATTGTTGGCTTGTTGTTCGCTCATGAGATGGACTACGCGCTTATATCCATATCGCCAATCAACAAACTAGGGGCTCCGGCGCTGCCGTAAAAAGTCAGGTCATTGCCGATCCCTTCTACCTTATTAAACAGCTCAAGAATATTGCCGGATATGATGGCCTCTTTAACAGGATACTGAAGTTGGCCGTTTTCAATCCAGATACCGGATATGCCTACTGAAAAATCTCCAGAGACTGGATTGGCCGTATGCACGCCCATGGCGCTTGTTATCAATACACCTTTTGAGATTGTAGGAATAAGCTCGCTGCCCGGGTTATTACCTGCTGGTCTCAGATAAAAATTAGTAATACCAACCCCGGTGAGACTCTTAGCTCCGGCACGAACCGCATTACCGGTTGATAGGCTGCCGTCTTTTTTAGCTGTGTATGCATTGTGAAGATAACTGTTTAGAACACCGTCTGCTATAAGGGTTTTATTTTCCGTCGTTGTCCCCTCATCATCAACAGGTTTAGTTCCCGCGCCCCACGGCCGGGTTCCATCATCTACGATATCTATGGTACTGCTGATTATTTTTTTGCCAAGTTTACCAGAAAGAAAGGAACGGCCCTTCTGAACCGCATCAGCGGAGAGCGAGGCGCTGAGAATCTCCAGAAAATCAATGGCAACTGAAGGACTCAAAATAACAGGAACTTTAAGTGTCTCGATCTTTCGGGAACCAAGCAGCTGAAGCGCCCTTTTAGCCGCGCCCTGCCCGACAACTATAAGATCAATATCCTTCTTTCTCCTGCTGCCGGCATACTCCCAGCCCATCTGACTCTCACCGCCGTCCTCTTCAGCCAGAGTGCTTACACTGGCGGAGCAGTATGTACTTGAGTATGAAACATCAAGACCGTTAGAATTAACGATCCTTGTTATACCGCTGCCCGCACTGACCTCTGCTTTTCTAACCTTTTTTATCCGGCTGTCATATTTCAGGGCACTCTCCTCAAGCAATATGGCATCCCTGATCAGATCCTTTTCATCAATCTTATTGATAACCTCATCAAACACCTTTACATCCTGTGGTTTTCCGCCTTCGGATATACAGAGATATTCATCATCATTTGTCCAGCGGGCACCCTCTATAGCCTCGTCCACAATTCTGTCAATCTGATCTTTGTCCGTGGTAAACGAAAACCCCATCCTTTTGCCCTTAATAATCTTTACCCCGATGCAGAAATCCTTTGCTACCTCAAAGGCATCTACCTCACCATTTTTGACCTCTACAGTAATACCGGAAGCATTTTTCATAAATACCTCAGCAGCATCACATCCCTGAGAGCCGGCCTTTTTAATTATGTCCTGTACATATGTCTCATCCATTTGATATCTCCCGGGCTAAACATTAAGTCTTTACTTAGAAACTCCGAATATATAATAACGGAATTCATATGAAAGCTGTATATAATAGGCTTTACAATACATAAATTATATGAACCATTTTACATAATGCGCAAGGTAATTACCGATAAGCATTTAAAACTAACATCTTTTTTTCTAAGCATGGATATTGCATGTATATAGTTAATTATGTTTAAAAGCCTGCACATAAAAGACCAAAACGGCGTTACATTAGTAGAACTCCTTGTGGTGATAAGCATTATTAGCATCCTTGCAGCAATTGGACTGCCTCAGTACGGCAGGTTTGTTGCAACCGGCAGGGTCAGAAGCGCTGCGACAGAACTTATTCAGAACATGAGGGTTGCCAGGACGATGGCCATCAAGGAAAACAGGGCCTACCTTATTACATTTAATGAAGCCGGGGCTAATACATATACTATGGGCTTTGACGGTAACGCGAACAATTCACTGTTGGATGCGCAGGACGGTTACGGAACAGGAACGGTCCGAACAGTGAATATTCCTAACGTTCATGGAACAGATGTCTCCTTCGGCACTGCGGCCGCAACAGGCCCTGATGAACCGGACTCATGCCCGGCCTGCATAGGCATCGGCGGCAATACCGTGGCTTTCGGCGGAACTGCCGGACCGGTCCGACAGGTCTTTAATACAGACGGCACAGTAGCCTCTACAGGATCTGCTTTTTTTACACACGCCGGAAGAGGTTTCACATATATGGTAAGAATCAGCTTCCAATCAGGCAAAATGGATCTCTGGAAATGGGACGGTGATAATGCCATACCTAACCCCACTGTTGTTAATACCTGCAATGCAACCCCCGTAAGATACTGCGGCTGGACGGAGGTAAGGTAATGGACAGAGGACAGGGGTCAGGGGTCAGGAAGCAGCGAAAAGATGGATTTACTCTTATTGAGGTTATGATTGCACTTGTGGTTTTGGTCGTCGGTATGCTGGGGGTTATGGGTATGCAGTACTATGCAGTGGTCGGCAATACTTCCAGCAGGGACATGCGTACTGCCACTAACCTTACTCAACAGCTAATGGAACAGATGAGATCAACGGCTTATACTGCCCTGACTACAGGCAATGATGCTCCTGCTGCCGGCACGGCCATTTCCGGCGGGGTAAATTTTACCCGCAGGTGGTGGGTTTCTGCTGATTGTGTTGCCATGACACTTACGAATGATGACAATACCTGCGGCAACCTTGCTGCCGTATGCAATAGCGATCCCGACGGAGCTTTAGCTGTCCAGTCATCGGCTATAAGAGCAAGAACCTGCTGGACTGATAAAAACGGAGTACCGCACTCCGTAACGATGGATACTTTGAGGTGGAATGAAAATGTTGTACCATGATTGCAAAGGATATACGCTTACCGAAATAATCATTGCCCTGATGATCGGACTGATACTGATGTCTGCTGCTACAGCGACTTATATTGCACAGAACAGATCCTTCGTAACTCAGGAAAGCGTATCCGAAATAAATACTCAGGCCAAAATCGCTCATGATCTGATCGCAAATGAAATAAAAGCAGCCGGTTTTGCTGCCCCTTCAGATCTTAATGTTGATCCTGTCAACGGCCTTGCGGTTATTTCAACTCCGGTTGACAGTACAAACGGGCCTGATGCCCTGACCATAGTCGGCGGCTTCAGGATGATCGGCACCCTCTGGCCGGCAGGACTTGGCCCCGGGATTGCCTGCCCTGCCAACATAGATATGGGTTCTACACAGGCCAGAGTCATACTTTCTGGAACGGATGCAGCCAATACTACCGATAAACGATTTATCAATATAGACGGCGTTAATTATGTTGAAATACAAAACTGTTCCGCGGATGCCGATGGTAACTGCGATTCCTCAACACTGACCATTGATCGCGGACTCTCTCAGGCCTTTCCGCTGCAGGATACCACCGGTGATGGTTTGTGTGACACCGGCCGCCCGGTTTATCTCGTAGAAGATACGACCTACTGCGTAGACAACAATCTTATCCTGCGCAGGTTACGAAGAAACGTAAATGCAGCTACCTGCACTGCTGTTGCAGCCTCTGACAATGATGCCATTGCCGAAAACATTGAGGACCTGCAATTTGCCTATGCAGTTGATGCCAATAATGACGACCAAATTGATGATCAGAACGGTGATAATATTATTACCGGAGCCGATTTCATCAATGGGGCAGCAGTAGTAAACAATGCCTCTATACGTGCAGTACGTATTAATATACTTGCAAGATCAGACAGACCTGATCCAAATTTTGCCGGACTCGGCCTTCCGCCGGCAGCAATTGAAAATAGAAATCATAACCAGGTAGCCGACAGCCTCAGACGCAGGTGGTGGCAAACCATGGCCCATATGAGAAACCAGTGAGGATGCGATGCTGAATAAAAATGAAGAAAACGGATATATCCTGATTACAGTACTTTTACTGTTGCTGGTTTTAACAATTTTAGGTATCGCGGCCATGAACAACAGCAGTGTGGAAAATATTCTTTCAGGCAACATTCGCCTCAGAGAAAGCAATCTCACCAAGGCGGATGCCGGTATGGAAATCAGCACCGCACTCATTCAGCGTACTGTCAGGGAACAGGATACTAGAGGCTTTGCCAATCTTATTAACCCGGTCTTTGCAGCCACCGATGCTAACTTTTTACCGACTGAATTAAGATCAACCGCATTTGACACAGATACACAGGACATACAGTTTGCGGTCAATAACCAGAATGTCACAGTTGATATCGATAAGATGTACACAAAATGGATGGGCGGTTCGGCAATTGAATTTGCTTCCGGATATGAAGGTGCCGGCAAGGGTGCAGGAAGCGGTTTTTATTCCTATTACCGCGTCAATGCAACAGGAGCCGGACTGGCAGGGTCATCCGCACAGGTTGGCGCAATTTACAGATATGTACCAAGATAAGGGAGGTTGTAATGCTATATAAGTTACTAACTATGATACTGCTTACCATGCTGATTTTAACTGCAAATGTTTTTGCGCAGGATATTGAGGAGGAAGCTGACACTATCCTGCCTGGAGATACTGTTTATACAGGGTTAACTGATTCCGCCTCAAATAACTCTATAGTAATTGACGGAATCCGGTTTAGATTTTGTTCTGATCTTAAGGTCTTTAATGTTCAAAACCGCTTAATCGTTCACGACTCACTGAAAGAGGTAGTAGAGGCTAAGTTATTCAACAATACAGGCTGCGCGAGAAAAATAAAGGTCTTACGTTTTGCAGAATAGGAGGTGGTTATGAAATTAAGGAATATAATAATCATTGCAGCAGTTTTATTGTCTTCTGCTGGTATGGTAAAAGCACAGAACATGGCTGACTATACGGCATATCCTCCCTTTGTAACGACCTCAGTAGCGCCTAATATACTTATGGTTCTCGATCATTCCGGCAGTATGCAGTTTCCTGCGTACATTGGCTGCGATTTCACTGGTTATGACACTAAACGCGCTATGTGCGGCTCATCTAACACAACGAGCAATCCAGAATATAATTATAATTCTACCAGGGATTACTACGGGTACTTTGAAAAGGATAAATATTACGAGTACGGGACAAACAAATTTATTGAAAACGCGGCCTGTTCGTTTGCCCCTTCTGATGCAGGTTATAGAATAGGTAACACTTCGGGATGCTACTCAGGTAACCTCATGAACTGGGCCTCTACAAGCAGGATAGATGCCCTGAGAAAAGCATTAATAGGCGGCAGATCAGTATCTAAACAAGGCAATGCTCATACATTGCAGGCATCAGGCGGCTGGAGAAAATTTACTGATGATAACCTTGGCTGCATATTTGATATAGCAGGCGGCAGTTATCCAAATCTGGACCATACAATTTCAATTTCAAGCACTGGGGTTTCCGGAACATGCGGCTATCTTACAGTATGGGCAAACGGTTCAACTATGTGGGACAGAAGAGACAGGTTTCGCTACGTCTATCAATCGGTAAACGGAAATTTCGATGCCAGTCTTTTAATTGTTACCCCACCTACAGAAACTGCCCAGACTTATGCCAAGGCAGGCCTTATAGTCAGGAATGGTACAAATTCCAGAGATGCACATGTCAAAGCAATGGCTACTAATGGCGCAGGTCTGCAGTTTTCCTACAGGTCAGCCTATAACAAACTCACATATCTAATTGGTTCTTATGTGCCTGCTACCTACCCCATATGGGTAAGAATTGTCAGAAGCGGAAACTTGTTCACCTATTATTATTCCAGCGACGGAACAGCCTGGACCACTCATGGCAGCCAGACGATTGGCCTGAATTCAAACACGCTTATTGGCATGGGAGCGACCTCCTACTCAAGCGGAACTCTGGGTAAGGCTGAATTTGATACATTTAACTGCTCAACCTGTTCATCTGATAATTTCAATGATGGCGCCTTCAACTCAGGCATATGGACTGCAACGGACATTTACACGACCAAGCCCGGCAACCAGGTAGAAGCCTGCGGTGCGATCGCATGTCCTGTTGGCAACCTGACAAATGCTTCTTTACAAGTCGATGTCCCGGACAGTGTAAAAGAGGGAGTCATACATGTACTGTCTGACAAAGACAGGGACGGCAGTTTTGATCCCGGAGCACCCCGATTTGGCCTTATGACCTATAACAGTGACAACGTAGGATGCGTGAAAACCGGAATCGATGGATCCAACATGTCTTCACTTCTTACAGCACTTCAGAACGAACCTCCTTATAATGGTACTCCTACAGGAGAAGCCCTAAATGAGGCTTGGGATTATTTTAAACAGGTCAATGCTAACGCCGGCTGTAATAATAATGCCTATATGGGAGGTGTTGGATCAGTTAAGGATCCATGGTATGAAAATGCTACTTCTGTTGATTGCAGAAAGAGCTTTGTGCTGCTTATATCAGACGGAGAATGGAATGGTTCTATTGACCCGGTAATACCAGCAAGACAGACACACATAACAGATATCAGATCTGATATGGACGGCACACAATCCCTGAATCACTTTTCTGTCTACTCGTTTGGATATGATGCTGCAGGCGAAAACTCTATGCAGCAGATAGGTCTGTACGGCGGGTTCGATGATTATGACGGTGATACATGGCCTTATAATCGAACTGCTTATCCCGCAGACAGCAGGACAGCAACACTTCCAGCCGCACCATGCGATCCATCCATTCTTCCTATGTCTGACAACTGCAAGGAATGGGATAAGGACCTAGACGGCTTGCCGGACACCTACTACATCGCATCAGAAGGTGATCAGCTTGAACTACAACTGGTAAAGGCAGTTGCTGATATCCTTAAGCAATCTTCTTCCGGAACTGCGGTCAGTGTTCTGGCCACTACAGGAGAGGGAGAAGGCGCTATATACCAGGCATATTTCTTCCCTGAAAAACTGGAAGGACTGGAATCAAGAAAATGGCTGGGTTACCTGCACGGACTTTTCGTTGATAAATACGGAAATATGAGGGAAGACACAAACAATGATTCAGCTCTCGACCTGAAAACAGATTACATACTGGAGATGCAATATTCCACGGATATGGGGACTACCGTTAATAAATTTAGCGATACTGACGGCGACGGGGTAAAAGACTCAAGCACACCATCCGCTACAGTACCCCTTTCAAGCCTCAATACAATGTGGAACGCAGGGAATATACTATGGCAGACAAGTGCCGCAAGCCGTGATATATTCACTACAACTGACGGCTATACAAAAATAGATTTTACCAGTCCTAATGCAGTTCCTTTGTTACCGTATCTAAGGGCAGCTGACAGCACTGAAAGCACCAACATTATAAACTGGACCAGAGGAGAAAACATCACAAGCACCATTGATGCAGGACATGCAGGCGGTTACAGGCCCAGAGATAT
>JADHUV010000037.1 GCA_016784355.1 Nitrospira sp.
CAGTAATGCAGATTACCGCTTCATCAAAGCTCTCTGCGGTTACCACTTCATAACCGGCTTTAGTTAGAAATTTATTAAGTGTGAATCTGATTCCTTCTTCATCATCTACAATCAGTATTCTGTTTTTCATTATATACTCTCGTCTTCTGCCGGAAGATCTACACTTACTTTAGTATATACACCTTCCTCGCTATTGATGATGATTCTTCCTCCGTGTTCACTGATTATGCCGTGAATAATGCTGAGTCCGAGTCCAGTGCCGACGGAGTTGGGCTTGGTTGAGAAAAAAGGGTTAATTACCTTATCGGATATGTTTGACGGTATACCTGTGCCGTGATCATGAAAGATGACTCGCAGGTAAAGCTGGCCGTCTATGGAAATCTCATCGCAGGATACTTTTAGTATTTTGTTATCATCGGTTCCGGGATACTTTTCATTCAGGGCATAACGGGAGTTGCTTATAATATTCAGGAATACCTGTTGTATCTGTTGAGGATGTACGGGTACTCTATGTAGACTTTCTTTAAGGTCTACTTGAAGATGGATCCCGTCCTTTCTCAGCTGGGCTGAAGTTAAAGACAGGGTGTCTGAAAAAAGCTCCTCTAGCTGCATATGACTTTTCTCTTCTTTTCTGATGCGTGCGAAGGACAGCAGGCTGCGTACAATTGTTGCAATACGGTCACCATCCTTAATAATGCGTTTTGCAATTTCATCGTCTCTATTTTCGTCACTGAATTCGTCGACTAGGATTTGTCCATAATTGACGATATTGTTTACCGGATTATTGATTTCATGTGCAACACCGGCAGCGAGTTCTCCGAGAGATGCAAGATGGCGGGTACGCGTAGCACCTGCCTGCAGGTTCACTTTTTCTGTGATATCCCTGGTCAGTTCGATAACGTTTTTTACTTTCCCTTTTTCATCCATGATAGGAAAGGCACGAATGTCCCAGATACGTCCTTCTGAAGAAATGATCTCAGCGGTCTCTTCTTTGGCGGACTTGAAGCTGTTGCGAGTCGGGCAGTTTTCGCAGGGAGAGAGTATGCCGCAGCAAAGACTGTAGCAGTACTGCCCTGAGAGAGTGTCTACGTCTCTATTGAACATGCCCGCAGCCGCTTTATTAGCCCACATTATTTTTAAATCAGGAGCGAGCAGAATAAGGTTATCCGGTATGCCGTTGAGCAGAACATGAAATTCCTGAGAAAGGCCTTTATATTTGTTTTCACTTTTTTGCAGTGCCTCAACAGCAAGTTTTCGTTCCGCAATCTCAGAAGTTAGTTCAGAAGTTCTTTCCTGTACATGAAGCTCAAGCTCATCTTTGGCCTTGCGAATCTCCTCTTCAACTTTTTTTCTTTCGGAGACATCTCTTCCAATATGGATTAAGCCGATCAGCTCGTTATTTTTGTTAAACCTCGGCATAGAACGAATCTCAATGAACATATTAAGATGAGGTTCAAAAATCTCAAAATTGGCAGGCACACCAGTTGTCAGGCAATCGCAGCTCGGGCAGCCTGAAGGAGGGCACTCTGTACCGTGGTAATAGCTGAAGCATTTATGAGCGGCTTTGTCATAGACAGTGGGAAGGTTAAGGTTTTGTTTTGCCGCTTTGTTTGCATATATGATATTGAAATCTTTATCATGGACTGTGATCATATCCGTGATGGTATGAAAGGTGTCTTCCCAATCCTGCTTTGATTGAATGAAAAGGTCCTCTATTTTTTTTCTTTTTGATATCTCGTGAATTGTGAACTGTACAGCAGTACTCCTTTCAAGCTGAAACGGGGTGCAAATTATCTCAATGTCCATGATATCTACATCATTTATTGCAAGTTCAGACTCAAACCGGCAAATTGTATCAGAGCCATCCATGATATTATTGAAATTATCGGAGGCCTTTGCTTTATTGGCATCACATAAAAACTCAAGAAGGCTGCTGCCGATTATATCTTCAGGGCTGGACTTTCCGAGACACTCAGCTCCGGCCTTATTTATAAAGACTATGGCATTGCCTTCCTGTACACCAATAACTACTGGTGAAAGCTCAAGCAATTGCTGAAAGTCATCAAATTTTTTATCTAAAGTTTTCATGTATACCGGAATGATGGTTAGGTTTTAATCGGGTAATATCCATATATAATACAGGAAATTAGCCTTTATATACAACTTCAGGCAAGGGGATTCAGCCTGAGAACAGGGAGTTATCATTTTATAAGCTGCCTGTTCTCTGATGATCAGGCTTTATAGGATATATCTGCTAAGGTCTTCGTCCTTGACAATTCCTTCAAGCTTGGCTCTGACATAATCTGCAGTAATGGGCAGAGCTGTTTCCGTCATGTCCGAGGCATTGAAAGACACCTCTTCCAATAATTTCTCAAGAATGGTGTGCAGTCTTCTGGCACCTATGTTTTCGGTTTTTTCATTGACTATAGCAGCTATAGAGGCGATTTCTTCAATGGCATCCTCGGAGAAATCTATCTTTACACCCTCTGTATCGATAAGAGCGATATATTGTTTGATAAGTGCATTACGCGGCTCTTTTAAGATTCTTAAGAATTCATCTTTGCCAAGTGCCTCAAGCTCCGCCCTGATAGGAAACCTGCCCTGCAGCTCCGGTATGATATCGGACGGCTTAGAGATATTAAAGGCCCCAGCTGCAACAAAAAGTATGTGATCTGTCCTTACCTGACCGTGTTTTGTATTGACAGTTGAGCCTTCTACAATGGGTAGTAAATCTCTCTGTACCCCTTCTCGTGATACATCCGGTCCATGGGCTGAGCCCTTGGAAACTATCTTGTCGATTTCATCAATAAAGATAATCCCTGTCTGTTCCGTACGTTCAATTGCCTCTTTCATGATCAGGTCCATATCTATGAGCTTGCCTGCTTCTTCCTGCTGCAGTAGTCTCATCGCCTCAGGCACCTTTACCTTCCTGCGTTTGGATTTTTCCGGAAGGAAGTTTCCAAGCATATCTTTGAGGTTCATCTCAATATCATCCATGCCCATGTTCGATACAACGCCAAATGGCATTGTCTTTTCTTTGACATCAAGATCAATATAACGCTCATCAAATTTGCCTTCTTTAAGTTGTACCCTGAGCTTTTCGCGTGTCTCATTGTGGTGGTCATGTGTGCTTTCTGACTGGCCATCCGGCTCAGTTCCAGGAAGTGACATTTTCCGCACGGGTTTGGGAGTCGGAAGGAGAAGATCCAGAACTTTTTCCTCTGCCATAACGCTGGCTTTTTCCTGAACTTTTTCCATATGCTCTGACTTAACCATATTTAAGGCCAGATTTGTAAGGTCTCTGATCATGGACTCGACATCACGTCCAACATATCCTACTTCTGTAAATTTTGAGGCCTCAACCTTTACAAAGGGCGCCTGTGCAAGCTTTGCCAGTCTGCGGGCTATCTCTGTCTTACCGACGCCGGTCGGGCCCATCATAAGAATGTTTTTTGGCAGTATTTCATCCTTCAGCTCATCCGGAAGCAATTGTCTTCTCCAGCGATTTCTCAGGGCTATTGCAACCGCTTTTTTTGCATTTGCCTGCCCTATAATATATTTGTCCAGCTCTTCAACTATCTTTCTGGGGGTAAGGTTATCCATTTAATTCCTCTATGTTCAGTGTGTCATTTGTGTAGATACAAATTCCCGCGGTTATTTTCATTGCTTCCTCTATAATGTTGCGTGGGTCCATGTCTGTATTATTCACCAGCGCCTTTGCGGCTGCCTGTGCGTAGGGTCCGCCGGAGCCGATGGCAGCAATCTCATCATCAGGCTCAATAACATCTCCTGTTCCTGAAATGATAAAAGAGTGTTCGATATCAGCGACGATCAGCAGTGCCTCAAGTCTTCTAAGCATCTTGTCTGTTCTCCAGTCCTTTGCCAGTTCGACGGCCGCACGCCTGAGGTTGCCCCTGTATGTTTCTATCTTTTCATCAAACTTTTCAAAGAGTGTGAAGGCATCGGCTGTAGCACCGGCAAAACCGGCAATTACTTTGCCGTTATAGGTTGTCCTGAGCTTTCTGGCATTATGTTTAAGTATTGTGTTGCCCAGTGTTACCTGTCCGTCGCCGCCTATAGCGACCTTATCATTTTTTCTTACACAAATAATTGTTGTACCTTTAAACATTATTTCTCCAGTCTTTACGCATTATCCTTTGCGCTTTTTTGCCAAGGGATGTGCTTTATCATACACTTCTGCAAGGTGTTCTATGTCTACATGCGTGTATTTCTGAGTAGTTGACAGTGATGAGTGCCCAAGGAGTTCCTGAATTGATCTCAGATCAGCACCCCCATGCAGCAAATGAGTGGCAAAGGTATGTCTGAGCACATGCGGACTAAGATCGCCTTTCAGGTTAATCATCCTGCTGTATTTTAATAATATACGTTGAACGCTTCTTTGTGTCAACCGGCCGCCGCGGGTATTTAGAAAAAGTGCGGAAGACTTCTTTTTCAGAGAAATCCGTTCGGGCAGGTAATGCCTTAGTGCTTCCATAGCTTGCCCGCCGATTGGCAATATCCTTTCTTTCTGCCCCTTTCCCATGACGCGTATAAGAAACTCCTTGATATCCAGATCCCCGACATCCAGCGAGGTCAACTCGGATACTCTGAGTCCTGAGGAGTACAGAAGTTCACACATTGCCTTGTCACGTGCTGGTATGAAGGCCTCTCCTTCCGGGGCATCCATAAGCATGAAAACCTCATCAACCGTCAGGAACTTCGGGAGACTCTTTGGCACTTTAGGGCTGGATACAAGTTTTGCCGGATTCTTTTTTATAAAGCCTTCCCGATGCATGTACTTAAAAAAAGATCGTATACTGGCAAGTTTTCGGGATATTGAAGATTTTTTAAGGTTCTTGTGATGCAGCGATGCAAGAAAACTTCTAATATCCAGGTTATCGACCTCTAATAGTTTTTTGTCCATGAATATAAGAAATTCGCTTATATCCGCTTGATATGCCCTGAGGGTATGTTCGCTGCAGCCTTTTTCTATTCTCAGAAAGGTCATAAATGAATCAAAGTGATTTTTCATCTTGTTATATTGTAGGTGTGAGTTTGTAATCTTTCAAGCTGGTCTCAGTGCTTCAGGTACAATGCAAGTGCGACTGCCATAATTAATATTACTGATCTGGCAATTAGTCTGAAGACCTGCGACAGAGATGCATCGAAGTATTGACGTGTCAGCACCAGACAAAGGTGCACCGGGGAGAGCAGGACTCCAACATAGCCTGATGCAAAGGCAAAGGCCATAGCTCCGGGTTCCTGTGCTCCGGGCAGACCGATAATAATAGGAAAGGTACTGGCTACAAATCCCACGGTCAGTCCGGTAAGCAGTCCGGAAAGGAAGGGGAGTATAAACAGAACAGGCAGAAGCGGTATATTATTCGATGAAAAAAAACTGCTTATATTATCGATGGCGCCGGTGGTATGAAGTATCGTCTTGAATGTCATGACCCCGATTATGATTAATATGATTTCGCCGGAAAACCCCTCACGCAGGCTTTTTGTGATATCTTTGGCGGAGTAGCGGAAGAATACGTACATTCCGAGTACAACGAGTCCCATGGTCATCCAGAGTTTCAGGCCAAATATCATCACAGGGGCTATGATCATGAAAAGCGGGATGAAGCTGTAAAGACTTGATGCAGAGACCTTATTAATAGTGCCTTGACCTGACTGCAATCCGGCAAGGCCCCAGATGTACCCCGCGATCAATAAGGAAAGTGCATAAGGGGCATTCAGTATTATCATGTCACGTAAGGGAATAGACGTAATCGCGGCCGCCAGAATGATCCCGGGATATAAGGGTGATACAAATTCCCAGGGATGACGGAATACATAATTAATGAAGGCTTTTTTCTCCTTACTGACAACGATTCCCCTTGATGCCTCCTCTACCATGGGGGCGGAAAAAACCGCACCGCCCATTGAGGGAAGCAGGCCGATCAGTGAGGGCATGGAAGCCATCAGTATACGCCTGTCCTTCAGCAGTCCATGCAGGGAATCCATCATTTTCTGCATTATTCCAGTGTTTCTCATCAGATATTCAAAGACTCGTATCAAGGTCAGCACTGCTGCGAGTGACAGGGTGATACTGTCAGTGAGGGTGTCTAAAAAAGCCGAAAAAAAGAGGCTGGGTTTCAGCATGTACAGTATTGCAAGAAGGACGGCTGAGAGGGGCATCACAATCCCGAGGTTCCACTTTCTTTTCAATAACAGGACCATTACGGTGAACACAAGGAATATTCTTAGCAGATCGGCCATAGCACATTATACATCTGATTGTTACTGATTACATTATTAATATTCACATAACTGCTTGAAATACATGTTTGATAGTTCATGTGCGAAGACTGGGAATGTATATTAATAATCCTGCGTATCTGAGAGATTTCGAGTCTCATTTTTTTCAATCCATGCAAAGCGTTATTTATGATGTGGTTGATGTGCCAAGTCACAGTTGCAGTGTGCGGACAGATGTGCGTGCACACTGCGGATCGCTATCTTCCCTCCGTCTCGATCGGATATATATGAGTTATCTCACTGAAAAATAAGCTTAAAAAAATAAAGGCATTGTGTGTGTAAACGTTGGCACTATTTTTGCTTATATAGGTGTACATGTATGTGACATATTCATATTATTGGCAGCACTAATATATGAATTTATCATTAAGACAATATGTATTAAATCAATATTAATTTAATCCGGGGGTATGTATTATGAATTATTGGCAGCACTAATATATGAATTTATCATTAAGACAATATGTATTAAATCAATATTAATTTAATCCGGGGGTATGTATTATGAATCATCAAATGATTTCAGTTAAGCGGTCAATTCGATTGTGGATGATTAGTTTGTTTATGGTGATGCTTGTATTTGTAGCGGGTGTGGCAGATGCGTTCCATGGCGCTCCGATCATCGTCAGTGAGACCGGGAATGTTTTTGTAGAGTATCTTGGGTCTGAGGCCTATTTTACAAATCAATTATATCTGCATTCACCAGGTAAAGCCCTGGGTATGATTTTTAATAACAAGACATCAAGAATTGGCGAAACTTTTTTTCTGGGGTCCTTCAGGGAAGGTTCCGAGTTAATCTTCCGTCTTAATACTACAGTTGATGAATATGAGTTTGACTGGTATTCAGGAGATGCAGATCGCAATGTAGATAAGACTGTGCATGCTTTGGTAACAATACCTAGGGATGATTTTAAGGGTCGATCTTTCGAGACATATGTAGGGTTTGAGGATGTTCTATATGGCGGTGATTTTGATTACAATGATATGAGATTTAAGGTTCAGTTTAAGGGAAGCATTCCGGCAGTTGTGCCGGAGCCTGTCAGTACTACCTTGTTTCTCGTTGGGGCTTCAGTGCTTGGACTCAGGCAGTTAAGAAGCCGGAAATCTAAGCCGTTATTGCAGAAGAGCAGCGAGACCTTTGTAAGCTGATTGCAGATAATTAATAGATATTCAGGTATATAGTGATACCGAATAAAGAGGCCCAGGGGTTAACTCCCCCTGGGCCTTTTGATTATGAACAATAATGTTATTGCTTAGATCTTCTATGTACTACTAAGTAGGCAATTAAACCGAGCACGAATGAAAGAAAGGCCATAGCGGCGGCAGGGTATTGCACGCTGTAGATTACTGGTGTCAGTCCCCACCGCGTTAGTGTCCGTAATGTCTCATGTTCTGAGATATAATCAGCAATTGGCGGTGAGTTTTTGTAGTAAAGGTTTACCAGATATCTTCCTGTGTTGTTAGTCAGCAGATAGTCATCACGGAACTGTCTGAGCACTTTGACGCCAGGGTCGAGATAACTGCCGTATGCTGCAGTTGCTATAAAACAGCTGTTGGAGCCAGAGGCCGCAGTCGTTGATGATGCTCCCTCAAAGGCGAATACGCCATTGGCTGTTCCTGCCAGAAGGTCGTCATATACAAGGACATTGACATCTTCATGGGTGCTTACACATGAGGATCCATATGCTGCCCAGGTTGCAGCACCGTCTGTTGTCTCATAAATACAGTTGCCTACTGAAACGTAGGCATTATCGGCATCGGTAGGTTTGACTGCCACTGAGGTGAAATCTGTTGAGGTAGCAGATGATGGCGTGACAGTTGTCCAGGTCCATGTAGATGCACCTGAAAGTTTTACACCCTTGTATACACCGCCTACTGTTACCACGTACACAGTGGTTGTTCCTGATATGGTGGTGCCATCGATACCTTTCACGATCTCATTATCTAGATTGGCGCCGGTTACCGGTGTCCAGAAACTATTTGTTGAACATACTGAGAGTCTCCACCTCATTCCGGTTTCTGAACTTGCCGCATTTCCAGCCCCGGCCCATACGAAATTATCAGTTACCCATAGGGCATTGACAGGATAGTTGATAGTGCTTCCGCTGCTGTTAGTGGTGTCTGCTGTCCAGGTTGCACCATTGTCATCGGAGTACAGTATTGCTCCATATATTCCGTTTTGCCAGTTAAAACCAGAAGCGTATATACGGGTGCAGGCTGAGGGGACAAAGCGAATATCGCTTATGGTCGAGAAGTCAGGACGGTCAGTTGCAGGTGACGGACCGAAAGGAGAGCCGGTGAAATTGGCATTATAGCCGAGCGTCCAGCCTGATGTCGGGGTAGTGGTTGCACTTGTCTGCGCATAAATTTTGCCGGAGTTGTTTCCGGCCATGACGAGATCAGGGTTCGATGGATGAATAGTTACTGACTGCGGCGGTGATCCGTCATTAAGCGGAAATATCGGGAAGGCCCAGTCAGAAGGTGAACTTGTAGAGGACGGGTTTGTAGGATCGAAATTTTTGGCCCTGCCTATCCCGCTCTTGGCCGCTATCCAGAGATACTTGTCTGTTGCCGTGACCTCGTAGAAGTCCATATCATTGAGAATTACTCCTTCCATACCCCAGTTGTTGCCGACCTCAGAACCTGCTGTCCATGCACCGGACGCATAGGTACTGCTTCCAAGTCCCCAGTCAGATACTATATAAATGAGTGTTGAGTCATTGGAATCAACAGCGAGTGCGCCGTCGTTGACATTGGTGGTAATGCTGAAGGATCCTACAGTAGAAGAAAGTTGAGGTGCATGCGCCCATGTTGAGGATGCTGCGGGAAGCACAGATGCACTAATGAATACCCGTCCTCCGTTAAAGAGGATGTATTGCGGATAACCGCCTGGAAAGTTATTTGACCCGGAACTGGGGCTCTGAAAATCCCACATAGAGCTTGAAGGCCAGGTTGCGCCGCCATCAATCGATTTGTATACCTGAGGGTTTACAGAACTTCCGGCTACAAAAATATTGTTTACATTTGAGGGTGATACCCCTATGAGATGCATCTCAGCAGTTCCACCTGAGGCCGGTGCTGTCGGCAGGGTGATTGCTGTTGTTGTAGGGCCGGTAAGATCAACTTTATTGGCATAGGTTGTTGTGCCGTCATTTCCCATAATGAAAAAAGTGTTTATATCGTATACGGATATGGAAGTGATATTCATTGCAGGAGTGGTCGTATACAGCAGGGTGAAGGTACCTGATGTGCCTCCGGTATTTCGGTACACTTCTCCCGTTTGAGTCGTAATATATATACCTGAGGCATGTGCGGTAAGTACAGTAGGACCGGGTATGGAGGTTGCTATGGCTGCCCATGATCCGTCCGAACCACCGGTATCACTGGCTATTACAATATTAGCTCCTGAGAGCTGAACAATCGCGTATATGTCATCTTCAAAGCCTGACTTAACATTAGCCTCAACAGCGACCCCTTTAGCAGACAGGGTTGAAGCAGTTGTGCTTTCCCATTTAGAGGTAGAGGTGTTCCACTTCATAATCCCTTTAAGTCCGTCCAGGGCGATTAGCTTTTCTGTAGTTCCCCCGTTATCGTATACGGCAATGTCCTTAACAGTACCACCGAAAACACCGAGGTTTACCTTCTCCAGCGGATATGCCATATTTGTCCATAGAGCTTGAACAAGAAAGGCTGTAATAAATAAACTGCAATAAAATATTTTCCTGTAACGATGTGACATATGATCCTCCAGTATTAAAATATCAGTAAGTTACAGTAATATTCGGACGATCAATAAAAAAACTTAAACGTTTATCGTATTAAATACCAGAGAAAATATATTGGTGCAAATGGCTCATTATTGTTTTGATCCAAAGACATAGCGGAAGCGATTTGTCAGGGAGATTGAGCCGTTTTCGTCTGTGAACCTGGAAGATGCACTTTCTATTGCATTTCTGATACTGGACTCGCCTGCTGCACGAACTGCTCCCTGTATAGGTCCGGCCGAGAACTGGGCCTTCCACATTGCCGGAAAATTATCATATTTAAAGGTGCAATCAATTTCCCCGGCGCCCTTTACCGTTATTCCGGCTGCGCTATACAGGGTTTCCAGTGCTCCGCTTCCTGACAGTGCAAAGGGTCCCGGGCCGGTCGGGGGTGAAGGCAGTGCATTGATGACGGCTCTGAATATGTCCAGCATATCGCATTTTTCCGGGTGACCCCACACAGCAGTTATAATAAATCCTCCCGGCGAAGTAACCCTTGCGAGTTCGCGTACCGCCGCTCCGTGATCTGAGGCGAACATTATAGAATTGGCGGCAAAGGTCAGGTCAAAATGATTGTCATTAAAGGGCATTGATTCAAGATCTCCAATCTTGAAATTCCCCCTCGGTATTCTGTTTCGAGCAAGTTTTATGAGCGCTTCTGATGCATCAATGCCCGATATATCTGCCCCGAGTTCTGATGCCAGAAAGCTTGCTCCGCCGCTGCCGCATCCTGCATCAAGAAACTTTGAGCCTTTTTCTATGGCGGATACTGAAAGCATATCTTCCCAGAGAGGTTTACCCATTGGTTCCTGAAGTTCTGCCCAGTCTTTTGCCCTTGCTCCCCATAGTTCGCCTTGAATGGATGATGATCCCATAATATCTCCTGTATCTATTGAATGATTATATTTTCTGCGGTAAGGCGTCCGTTTTGCAGGCTCAGTACTCCTGATAATATAGTACTGCCGGTAACTGCAGTATACTCACAATTGTAACCCCCCTGAAGTGTGAGAGCCTTGTTAATATTAAGATAAAGGTTTTCTGTAAATAGGCGCCTTTGAGTTTGAATTGTATCTCCGGTGGAAGCTGCATTGTATGCCTCCTGAATAGTGGAGTAATAAGTCGTGGTTATCCCTGATACCCTTACTGGGTCAAGCTCACATGGGGTAGCAATAAAGGCGATCAAGTCTAAGTGCCTGCCGTTATATGCCTTGCCGGCAACCTGCCCGGAACTATTTATGCCTATGACCTCTGCACTCATCCTGGAGGGGGGAAGCACGGTTGAATAAATGCCTTCACTATAAATAAAGCCTTTCAATGATACTCCGTCATTGCCGTATCCTGTTACTGTGCCGGCTTCGTTAATATCCTCCGGCACTATGTTGGTCCACCCGGACGGCTGAAGATCGGTATAGCTGCCGTTGTCATAAAGAAAACCGATCCAGATACCTGAGGCATTGAGACCTTCACCAATTACCTGTCCCGCATCGTTTATTCCGTATGCCCAGGCCTCAGACCAGCCAGGCGGAAGCAGCTCTGTATATACGCCTTCTCTCAGTATAAACCCTTTCCAAATTCCTGCGCTGTCGCTCCCCCATCCTGAGATATCGCCGAGTTCATTAATGCCGTACGCAGCAGATTGTACCCAGCCAGGAGGGAGTATTTGAGCGTATGTTCCGTTGTTGTAATGAAAGCCGATCCAGTTATTGAAACTGTCTTTCCCCATCCCCACAACCGCGCCGGCCTCGTTGTTTCTGATTGCCCATGCCCAGTCAAGGCCGGGAGGAAGGAGTTCTATGTAGCTTCCATTTTCATAAATGAAACCTTTATCAACAGTAGCTGACCGGCCATAGCCAACTACCTGTCCGCTGTTATTAATGCGCAGTCCATACGAAGATATCCAGCCCGGGGGCAGCAGCGATGTGAAGGAACTGCTGCTGTAAACGAAAGTCATTTCACCTGATGGCGAGCCTCCGTATCCTGTAACTTCCCCGTTGTCATTAATGTCATGAGCATATGTCCATGACCATCCCTGAGGAAGCAGTTCAGTATAAGTATATTGGGCGTACGAGTCAGCGCCGGTTAGAGAGATCATCAATACTATGAGGCCAATGGCCATTGTGCGGAAAATGACTGAAAAGTTTTGCATGATATAGCCCTTTTTTATTAAAGGTTAATTTAATGAAGGATGCTTATATAGTAAGACGAATAAGGTTGATGGTCAAGCTGGCAGGTGAATATTATGGTGTAGATTTTATTTCCTGCAGTCCGCGTCGTCTGGCCTGAGAGAAGAATATCCCTGCGAAAATTATGAGTCCTGCAATGTAAACCAGATACTTGTTTTCAATGCTGAACCAGTCAGCGATAATTCCCGGCTGCATCATTATAAATGTTACTGCTAGCAGGATTGGTACTTCATACCATTTATTTTTCGAGATAAACCATCCCAAGGTCGCAGCTGCAAAGCTGAAATTGCCTATGCAGGCCATTGTAAATATCAGGATTGCAAGACCCCAGCTGTTAATATTATGCAGTATAAGATCATGGTTAAAGATGAACATAAAAGCGATTATCGCGGTTCTTATATCATAAAGAAATGCCTGAATTCCGGTCTTGATCGGAGGCGAGTCGGCAATTGCTGCGGCTGCATAGGCGGCAAGGCCTACCGGGGGAGTGTCATCAGCAAGTATCCCGAAATAGAAGCAGAAAAGGTGTGCTGCCATCATGGGTATAACAAAGCCCTGGGCAAGGCCTACTTCGAGAATAACCGGCGCGATCAGCACTGCCATAACAATGTAGGTTGCGGTAGTGGGAAGTCCCATACCGAGCAGGAGACAGGCTACTGCAGTTATTATGACAAGAATAAACAGGTTATCGCCTGCTATAAAAGCTACCAGCTCTGTAATGATGCTGCCAAGACCCATTGTAATGATGCCGACGATTATTCCGGCTGCTGCACATGCAATGGCGACAGGCACCATATTGCGACTTCCTGCCACTGCTGCATCTACAAGGCTTTTCAGCCATGCACTTATGGCAGAGCTGATTTTGGATTGCTGACGGATACATCGATATACTTCCTGTGTAAGCATTAATACTGCAAGAACTATTATGGCCCGGAAGACAGAAACTGCCGGAGAGTGACGAAGGACTGCCAGCTCATAAAGCAGCATGGCTATGGGCAGCAGAAAGTGGATACCTGACTTCAGCACTGAAAGAAAATTCGGGGTTTCCTCACGGCTAAGTCCTTCCAGTCCTGATTTTGAGGCCTCTGCGTGTACGATAAAAAGCAATGTTGCATAGGATACAAAGGCAGGTATGGCCGCTGCCTTAATAACATCAATATATCCGATTCCAAGGTATTCTGCGATAATGAAGGCGGCCGCTCCCATTACAGGCGGTGCCAGCTGTCCGTCGGTACTTGCCGCGACTTCTATGGCTGCGGCCTTGGTTGGTTTGTAGCCGGTTTTTATCATTAGCGGTATCGTGAATGTTCCGGTGGTCACTATATTGGCGATAGATGATCCTGATATCATACCGGTCAAACCTGAGGCTACTATAGCAGCCTTGGCAGGACCGCCTTTGAAGCGGCCCAGAAGGCTCAGTGAGAGATCTATGAAAAATCTGCCGGCTCCAGCCCTGTCAAGCATGGTGCCGAAGAGGACGAACAGAAAAACTACGGTGGCTGAGACATCAAGAGGGATACCGTATATACCTTCACTTGAAAGTACAATCTTATCAATATACTTTGCCGCAGAAGCACTCCTGAAGGAAAAGGCGTCAGGCATACGGTCGGCAAAGAAAATATAAATTGTGAAAAAGGAGGCAATGATACTGAGGGCGGGACCGATCACGCGCCGGGCCGCCTCAAGCAGCAGTAATACCAGGACAGAGCCAATAACTATGTCTCTGGGCATAGGGAGTCCGGAACGCATAGATATGCCTGAATAGTCTATGTAGTAATACAGTGCTGCCGCAGATGCAATGAGCGCTGTTAAAATATCAGGCAGAGGTATAGTTGTTTTTGAGGATAAAAAAGAGAAAAAACCTTTAACTGGTTTTTTGAGAGCTGGAAAACAGAAGAATGCCAGCAAGAGCGCAAACCCTAGATGCACGCTTCGTATATACGCTGAATTCATGATCAGCCAGCTGGCAGTGGAAAGCTGAAAGGCGCACCATAAGACGGATATCGCAGCAATTAGACTGGTCTGAATATCCGATCCGCGAGGTGCAGTCTGAACCAATTCAGGGATCTCATGCTGTGCATTTGTGCTCTTCAGCATTTCCCCTTGTTCACTATGTTCCTTCATAAACCCCTGGCAGTCTGCTCATCAGGTTAATTATTATTTCAGGAGTCCGGCTTCTCTATAATACTTTTCTGCTCCCGGATGCAGAGGAGCTGATAGGCCCTGTAACATGCCTTCTTTGGTCAGGATGCTGTAGGCAGGGTGCAGTTTTTTAAAGTCATCAAAATTTTCAAATACCTCTTTAACAATATGGTAGACATCCTCGACCGGTATCCTGCTGTGTGTAACAAAGGTAGCTTTTACTCCGAAGGTCTTGATATTTTCGGTGTTGGCTGCCTGGGGATAATGCTCTAGAGGTATCAGGCTGGGAGCATAGTAGGGATACTTGGTGTAAAAAGTTTCCGGCAGTACGATTGGAACAAAGCTGACTTTTCTGCTGCCTGAAGAGGCCTCTTTAAATGCACCGGAGGGATGACCGACCGTGTAGAAAAAAGCATCTATTCTGCCGTCCTGCAGGACCCCTGGTGATTCTGCCGCTTTCAGTCCCTCAGCCTGTAAATCTCCCTCAACATGTATCCCGGAGGCCAGCAGCGCATCGATAGCGTTCTGGCGGTGACCTGATCCGGGATTGCCGATATTGACATGTTTACCCTTCAGATCATTGATGGAGGATATCCCGGTATCTGCACCTGCCATAAGGGTAACGCTCTCAGGGTGTATGCTGAATACGGCCCTGAGTTCAGATTGAGGACCCCTGTCTTTCCATTCTGCAAGGCCATTCAGCGCCTGATATTGGCGGTCGGATTGTACGATCCCAAAATCCAGATCTCCGGACATGACAGCATTAATGTTGTATACGGAACCACCTGTAGACTCAACAGAGAGGCGCATGCCGTATGTTTCTTTTTTTGTATTTACGATTCTGGAAATAGCGCCGCCTGTTGGATAGTACACACCTGTGACACCACCGGTGCCGATTGTGTAGAGACTCGGCCCTGATTTCGATCCTGTCTCAGGTGCAGGACTGCAGGCCCAGATTAAGATTAAGGGGAGTAATAATAACGTTTTAAAAATAAGGGATAGTCTCTTCATAAAGTCCTCCATTAGTTTAATTTTTCAAGTATAGAGTTTAACAGAAAACGGTGCATTTATATGGGCTGTTAATGAAATATAATAGTAATGCAGTGCGAAAGTCAGTCTTCCCCCAGCAGGAAATTGAAGTCTGCCTTTGAGACCGACAGGCTTTTTGCGCCCTTGCCTGTCTCATCCATGACGGCATTGTACAGGGCGAGTTTCTTTTTCTTAAGGTGCATCATCTTTTCCTCTATCGTATGATGAGTGAGGATTCGTGTGACAGTGACTTTTTTCTTTTGGCCTATCCTGTGTGCCCTGTCAGAGGCCTGATTCTCGACTGCCGGATTCCACCAGGGGTCAAGGTGAAATACGTAGGATGCCTTTGTCAGATTCAGTCCCTGTCCGCCTGCCTTGAGGCTTAGAAGAAAGAGTGAGGGGCCTTTGTCTGACTGAAAGGTTTCCACCAGTTTTTTTCTCTTTTTCACAGGAGTAGAGCCGTCCAGTCTCAGAAATTTGAAATTGTGTTTTTCCAGGTCTTCTTCAAGCAGATCAAGAAATGAGGTGAATTGTGAAAAGACCAGGGCACTGTGTCCTTCATCTCGCAGTTCGATTAATTTATTAATCAGAAAATCGATCTTAGGGGAGGGTTCCTTTATATCCGGCGAAAGCAGACGCGGAGAAATGCAGAGCTGCCTTAATTTGAGAATGGCGGTCAGTGCAATAATATTTGCCTGTCCCGTTGTCCTTTTTAGGTATGCAGCATTAATAGTAGACTTAACCTGTTCTACCGTTTTTTTGTATAGGCCCTTCTGCTTTGCCGTTAGTTCGAGGTATACGTCGGTCTCGATTTTAGCGGGGAGTTCCTTTAGTATCTTTTCTTTTGTTCGTCTGAGGACAAAGGGCCTTGTTCTTTTTATTATAAGATCAAGTTCCTCTGAAGTCTCTCGCTTTATCAAAGGCTTGAAATTCTCATATTTACCTAATAGTCCCGGCAGCACGAGGTCGATTATGGAGTAATATTCCCCGAGATGGTTTTCCAGCGGCGTACCGGTCATGGCTAATCTGAAACAGGCATTAAGCTGTCTCACCGCACCGGTCGTATCTGCATAGATGTTTTTAATGGCCTGAGCCTCATCAAAGATTATTACATTAAATCTGATCTCTTTTAGTTTTTCAATGTCTCTTCTAATCAGGGCGTATGTTGTCAAAATAATATCGTAACCTGTGAAATCAAGAGACCTCTCATTCCCTGTGTATGAATAAATCTTGAATTCGGGATAGAACTTTGTCAGCTCGCTTTCCCAGTTAAAAAGCAGACTCGGCGGGACTGCAATTAAATGAGGCCGAAGCTTATCATTGGCATGGCATTTAACAATTCCTTCATGTATATTGGCCAGAAGCGTTATGGCTTGTATTGTCTTTCCGAGCCCCATATCATCTGCAAGGCAGGCACCGAATCGATGTTCATATAGGAATGAGAGCCAGTAACTGCCCTCTTTTTGGTAGGGCCTCAGAGTTGCCTTGAGTTTTTTGGGCAGGGCTCGGGTCTCGATTTTTTCAAATTGCTCAAGTCGTTCTATGATTATTTCGTCATCAGGCGGAAGCTTTATATTTACTCCGTTTTTGCGAAGTTCTATCCAGTCTAAAATGCGCAGTCTAGGCACTGTTACAACTTCTTTCCCCTTTGCCCCGGTATTCGCCGCACTGCCGGTGTTATATATTGTAGATATGAGTTTGAATATCCGCAGGGCATTGGAGTCCATTATCTGGATGTTATCTTTGCCTTCCAGCAGGCTCTTTTGCTTAAGCATCTTGTTCCAGAGTGCCTTGTCTATAGCCTGACCGTTGCACCTGATTTCCGGACTAATTTCAAACCAGTCGATGCCGGAGGACCTGCTGGCGTCAAAGGAGAAGTCCCAGCTGGCTATTACAACGGGCTTGTTTTTGAGGAAAAGTTCTATCCCCTGTTCTTCACATTTTTCATGAAGCACGGGGAGACCTTCAAGGAGGGTCTTTGATGGTACGTACATCTCGTCGTGCATCATAGAGTCTTTAAATATCTCCCAGCCAAAGAGATCATAAGGTATTTTAAACAGCGGCAGTTCTTTCTTCTTGTTAATGGCAGACAGAGTCCAGTCTCCTGCATGATGCTGCAGGTATTGCTCCTCTGCAAGAAAGGCTGAAAGATGAGCCTTGAGATATGCCCGAACTGTTCTCTTCATATTCGGTTTGTTGAAATCACCTTCGGCCAGAGCATCTCTGATAGCTTTGTTCTGTGCTGTTATCGTTTTGGCAGAGAGCATCTCAAAAAAGGCCCTGTATATAAAAAACTTTCTCTTCTTTGCCCTTAGCGGCCCGCTTAAATCATGGTCCATGGCAGTGAGTAATCTGAAGGTCCTGTATGACGGTGCATGTCTTGAGTCATTGATTGAACGTTCAGCATTTATTGTAAAGAAGCCTTCCTGTTCTTCTTCTGTTGATATGGTCAGTCTGTAATCCTGACCTGTCTGTTGAATTTGGGCCTCTTGGCCGTCTTTTTTAAGGAGGAGGTATTCCGGCGTTTTGTCCATTGTCTTTGAGGGCAGAACAAGCTGTAATTGTTTGAACTTGCTCAGTGGCATCTCAAAATATGAGATCGAATTATGAGTTTCGCGATCGCCGATGAACTCGGAATCATCTTCATCAATATCTCTGTATTTTAGATGGATATGCGATAATTCATCCCAGATCTGCCATCCGCCCGCATTTTTTATAAAGCTGATTTTATTATTATCGCGATCGATAAGCAGATCATCTTTGATAAAGTAGTTCTTGATATCAATACTGTTATGCAGGAGGACTCTCCTGACCCTGACGTAATCATTGCTAGCATCGAGCTCTGTAAGACATGCATAATCTGAATTTTTTTCAAAATTTAACGGGATTGTTTTATTCCCGGACTTCAGTGTAATCGGGTATTTATTGCCGTTATCAAAAATATAGCGCTTGAAATGGAAAAGCTTGGAGCGGGAGCTGTAATAAGACGGCAATATCAGATGGCTCAATTCATCTGGTTCGTCGTATGATGCTGCATCCAGCCTTTGTTTACCCTTTTGCACATAGATATCAATGTAATCATCCTCAATTAGCAGAACTACGCTGTACTTGATATCGTCGGCCTGCTGTAGTTCATTATGAGCCTGATGGAAAAGTTTATTAGATAAAAATTCACGATTTGCCTGGTTTTGTGAAGGGTTCCTGAATAAGACTTTGTGAAATAAATTTTTTATAGAAATAATCGCACAGATGACATGTTTGCAGTTTTCTGACGGATGCCATACCGGGCAGTCGCATGAATACGCAAGCTCATTGTTGTGCAGTGAAAGGGTGACGGAGTATTGCTTTCGGCCTTTAATAATGGCATGAAGTGCTGAGTAGTCGCCTGTCCACTGAAAAGCCTTTAAACGCTCCTGCCTGTAATAATCATAACCCCGTATAAAATATCTGTCGGGAGCAATCGAATACACAGAATCAGCTGGAAGTGTCTCAATTGCCTTAAGAAGTTTTTTTTGGTTTAGATTTATGGTATTGGACATGATAAAGTGACGGGCTGTTACACGGCTGAAAGGGTGTAGTTCTTGTGCCTGCAATTCCCTTCGTAAAAAAAAAATTATACTCGGGGTCAGTTTTTCTCGAGTGGGAAATATAATAGCACATGGCCGTATCTTGAGCAATTATTCAGGCAGATACAGTTTTTCTTAAATCATAAACTAAGTTTAAGTGATTCGGCTGGGCCTGATTGTCATTGAAATAAATCCTCATAACATGTCAAAATGAGCATCATTTAATTAATATATGGTTATCAGCCTGCCCGGCTGAACACAATCCGCTAATGAGAGGCAATTGATGTTAGACAAGCGTTACGATCCTAAGGACATTGAGAATAAATGGTACAGTTTCTGGACCGAGAAGGGCTATTTTAAGGCAGAGGCAAAGAGTGAAAAACCGTCTTACTGCATAGTGATTCCGCCTCCTAATGTAACCGGGTCGCTTCATATCGGACATGCACTGGATGTCACATTGCAGGACATAATGATTCGCTGGAAACGGATGTCCGGCTTTAATACGCTCTGGCTTCCAGGTACGGATCATGCCGGAATTGCGACTCAGAATGTAGTTGAAAAAGACCTGAAGGAAAAGGGTACTGACAGGCATGATCTTGGCAGAGATAAGTTTATTGAGAAGGTATGGGAGTGGAAACAGAGTAACGGCAGCACTATCATTAATCAGTTAAAGACTATGGGCGCGTCCTGTGACTGGAGCAGGGAACGCTTTACTTTAGATGAGGGACTTTCAGCGGCCGTACGTGAGGTCTTTGTACGCCTGTATGATGAAGGGCTTATATACAGGGGGGAGTATCTTATAAATTGGTGTCCCCGTTGCAATACTGCATTGTCTGACCTTGAGGTAGAGCATGAAGACAAAGATGGTAAGCTTTACTATATAAAGTATAATTTAGCAGATGGAAGTGGAAGTCTTACGGTTGCAACTACCAGACCCGAGACCTTTCTTGGTGATACCGCAGTTGCTGTAAATCCTGAAGATGAACGGTATAGCGGTCTGATTGGAAAGAAGGTCATTCTTCCCCTGATTGAGAGGGAAATAGAGATTATCGCAGATGAGTTTGTAGATTCTGAATTCGGGACCGGTGCTGTTAAGGTGACCCCTGCGCATGACCCTAATGACTTTGAGATGGGTAAGAGGCACGGGCTGGAGTTCATTAATATACTTACCGGCAACGGCAGTATGTCCGAGGCGGCAGGGCCGTATAAGGGACAGGATAGATTTGAGTGCCGTAAGAATGTACTTAAGGATCTGGAAGATGCCGGACATCTTGAAAATACAAAGGATCATGATATGTCGGTCGGGCACTGTTACAGGTGCAGGACCATAGTGGAGCCGTTTTTGTCTAAACAATGGTTTGTAAAGATTAAACCGCTTGCTGAGGAGGCTATAAAGTCAGTAAGGGAAGGGGATGTGAAGATCATTCCGAAGGGATGGGAAAACAGCTATTTTGACTGGATGGAAAATATTCGTGACTGGTGCATTTCCAGGCAGATATGGTGGGGGCATAGAATTCCAGTTTGGTACTGCCAAAGCTGTGAAGAGGTCCTTGTCTCAAAGGATGACCCTGAAAAATGTAAGTGCGGCAGCACCGATCTGAAACAGGATGAGGATGTGCTTGATACCTGGTTTTCTTCCGCGCTCTGGCCGTTTTCAACACTGGGCTGGCCGGATAATACCGATGATCTGAACACCTTTTATCCTACTAGTGTCCTGATTACGGGTTTTGATATCCTGTTTTTCTGGGTGGCGCGCATGATGATGATGGGCCTGAAGTTTATGGGTAAACGTCCGTTTGATCATGTCTATATACATGCCCTTGTAAGGGATGAGCATGGTCAGAAAATGAGTAAGTCAAAGGGCAACGGCATTGATCCACTTGAGATGACCGGGCGTTATGGAACTGATGCGTTCCGATTTACCCTTGCAGCCTATGCCGCTCAGGGAAGGGATATAAAGTTCAGTGAGCAGAGGGTAGAAGGTTACCGTCACTTTTTAAATAAGATATGGAATGTATCGCGGTTTATTTCCATGAATATGGAGCAGATCGATAAGGTAATAGAGGGCAGCGAGATATGCAGAGAAGGTTCAGGCATAAGGCTCTCACTGGCAGACAGGTGGATACTGGATCGTCTTGCATCCGTATGCGCTGAAACAAGCTCCGCGCTTGGTGAGTACAGATTTAATGATGCTGCAAGCATACTTTATCAGTTTGTCTGGCATGAACTGTGTGACTGGTATGTGGAGCTTATAAAGCCGGTGCTTTATGGTGAAGATGCTGAGGCAAAAGCAGCGGCGGTCAGCACCCTGGTGCATGTTTTTGAGATTGCATTAAGTCTCCTTCATCCATTTATGCCGTTTGTTACGGAAGAATTATGGCAGCACCTACCTTGTCTCAGGGGGGGTGATAGTCTCTGTATCAGGACATATCCGACTACGGCCGATGGTCTGTCTGACGATAAATCACACGCAGAAATGGAGATCGTGATGGACGCTATTACTGGTATCCGCAGTATACGTGGAGAGCTGAACATAGCTCCATCGCTTGAGCTGAAAGCAGTTATTCAGACGGCGCATGGCGCAGATGCTGTGCTAAACGAAAATTTACTTTATATAAGTAAACTCGCCAAGACCAGTGAGCTTGTGATAGGCAATGATGTATCTATTCCTGCCAATGCAGGGACTGCGGTCAAGGACAAGATGGAGATATTCGTGCCGCTTGAGGGACTGGTGGATGTAGAGGCTGAGATTGCCCGTCTAAGTAAGGATCTTAAAAAGGTTGAGGCGGATATACAGTTTGTTGAGAAGAAACTGGCAAATAAAAATTTTGTGGATAAGGCCCCGGCTGCTGTGCTTGAGGAAACAAAGACAAAGCAAAGGGACTACGCTGAAACAGCATTGGCTATCAGGGAAAATATGGCGAAGCTGAAACAGTGTTCAGGGTGATAGGCGTGATGAGTGAAATTGCTTTTGGACAGGTCGATGAGATCATTATAAATGCTCTTAAAGAGGATTTAGGTCATGGAGATATAACGACTGCGTCTGTGATAATAGGCGCTCACCGGTCTTCAGCATCTCTTGTTGCAAAGAGTGACATGGTTTTAGCAGGGCTTTTGTTTGCGGATAAAACCTTTGCACTTGTTGATCAGAGTATAAAATTTAAAGGGCTTAAAAAAGATGGTGTAAGGGTGAAGCAGGGTACTGTACTTGTTAATATTCAGGGTGATACTTCGTCAATACTTAGGGCTGAGAGGGTAGCGCTGAATATCCTGCAGCGGCTCTCAGGTATCGCAACTCTTACTGAGAGATATGTTAAGGCGCTGAAGGGTACAGGTGTGAAAATACTGGATACCAGAAAGACAGCACCGGGACTAAGGATAATGGATAAATACGCGGTAAAGGCAGGAGGCGGGCATAATCATCGATTCGGCCTGTTTGATGGTGTGATGATCAAGGATAATCATATTATGGCTGCCGGCGGTATCGCTAAAGCGGTTCGACTTGCAAGGGAGAATATTCATCACCTTGTGAAAATAGAGGTAGAGACCAGTAATATAATCGAGGTGAAGTCAGCCCTTGCGGCCGGTGCCGATGTTATCATGCTTGATAATATGAGCGTGTCATTAATGGAAAAGGCTGTGGCACTTATACGCGGGACGGCTCCGGTTGTCCTTATTGAGGCATCAGGTAATATTACGCTTGATAACGTCAGACTCGTTGCTGATACAGGCGTTGATATGATATCTGTAGGGTCGCTGACCCATTCTGCGCCCGCAGCGGATATCAGTCTTGGGTTTCGTTGACAATAATATAGACGACTCCTTATAATTGTAAGGTTAAAATGAGGTTGATGGGTCTTTGAAATGCTTTTAAATGTCTTAGATATTCCTGATGAAGGTCTTAGCCAAGAGCTAAAACTGCAATTTGATGAAGCTGAATCGCCTGCTGCGGCAGTAGCGTCTCTCCGTCTTTTTAGATATGGAAAAACGGTTCTTATAAAAGGGACTGTCAAAATTATACTGCGTTTGCAGTGTGTTAGATGTCTTAAGGATTATGAATATTCTTTAGATACTTTGATTTCTGAAGAGTATGAGCCGGCAGGTAAAGTCGGAAATGAGGATCAAAAGGAACTTACAAAAAAAGATCTGCAGACAGGTTGTTACGTCGATGATCTTATAGACCTTGAAGTCTTGATAAGGGAGCAGGTATTGCTTGCCATTCCTATGAAACCTGTCTGCAGTGAGCAGTGTAAAGGCTTTTGCAGCTCCTGCGGTAAGGATTTAAATACTGGCAGTTGTTCATGTCGGCAAGAGGAAGTAGACCCGAGACTTGCACCGCTTGAGAAACTCAAAAAGGCACTTGAAAGTAAGGATACTTCAAAGCAATAAGATGCTGAGGCTGTATAACAGCTGAAGCAGTTACTAATAAAAACTACAGGCTGAACATGGATCATTCGGAACATGGAAGTCCGGTAGAAATACTAAAGCAGGAGGAAAAAATGGCGAATCCTACATCTCGACACACCAGGTCTAGAAGAGACATGAGAAGGGCAACCTGGATGAAGACAACTGCCCCGAATCTTAATCTTTGCCCTGAATGTCAGGAACCCAAGCTTCCGCACAGGATATGTATGAGCTGCGGGACATACAATAAGAAAAAGATTCTGGAAGTAGTAGACAAAGACAGTCTATGAGAATAGCTCTTGATGCGATGGGTGGTGATTATGCGCCGGCAACCACGGTTGAAGGCGCTGTTGATGCCCTGAGTGAAGATAAAGAGCTTTCCGTAGTACTTGTCGGCGATGACAAGAAGATAAGAGCAGAACTTAACAATCGTAAGTGTGATGACAGCCGTATCAGCGTACAGCATGCGACTCAGACGGTAGAGATGGATGAGTCGCCTATGAATGCCTTGAGGCGTAAAAAAGATTCTTCTATTCGGGTTGCTGTTGACCTTGTGAAGGATGGCAGGGCAGATGCTATGGTCAGTGCCGGTAATTCTGGAGTCGTAATGGCAACCGCCCTTATGGTGCTCGGGAAATTACCTGGAGTAGAAAGACCTGCCATAGCAGCGGTAATGCCTACCCTGAAGGACAGATTCGTTCTGATTGATGCGGGTGCTAATGTCGATTGCAAGCCGATACATCTTTATCAGTTCGCTATCATGGGAGAGGCCTACGCAAAGCTTATTTTTGGCATTGAAAAACCAACTATCGGACTGCTTGGCATAGGTGAAGAGGATGCCAAGGGTAACGATTTGACCCGCGAGGCCCTGAAACTTATACGGGATTCCAATGCTAATTTTATCGGGAATGTCGAGGGTAAGGATATCTTTCAGGGGGATGCGGATGTTGTTGTGTGTGATGGTTTTGTTGGAAATATTGCTCTGAAGGTAAGCGAGGGGCTGGCCGAGGCAATGGCCATGATGCTTAAGAAAGAAATACTGGAAAAGACCAGGGGGAAGATAGGAGCTTATCTTCTGAAGGGTGCGTTTGCTAATTTTAAAAAGCGGACAGATTATGCCGAGTATGGCGGAGCTCCACTGCTGGGAATAAGCAAACCATGCATTATAAGCCATGGCCGCTCTACCTCAAAGGCAATAAAAAATGCGGTTATGGTAGCAGGTGCCTTTCACAGTAAAAAGATTATCGAAACGATATCCAGAGAGTTGAATGCTGGTCTGAGCGGGAGGGCCGCATTTGCAGTTAAAGAGTAAAATCACCGGCACCGGATCGTATCTGCCCTCAAAAATTATCACTAATGATGATCTTGCAGAGATGGTAAATACGACTGATGACTGGATTATGGAACGAACCGGTATAAAGGAAAGAAGAGTTGCCGGTCAGGATGAAGCCAATTCTGATATGTGTGTTGAGGCCGCAAAAAAAGCGGTCAGTGCTGCCGGATTGAAGCCCGAAGATCTGGATATGATAATCGTTGCAACTATGAGCGGTGATATGCCTATGCCGTCTACGGCTGCCATTGTGCAGCATAAGTTCGGTGCGATAAATGCGGCCGCTTTTGATATTAATGCAGCTTGTAGTGGTTTCCTTTATGGTCTCTCTGTAGCAGATAAATTTATCAGGACCGGGGCATCGAAGAAATTACTTTTAATCGGAGCGGAAGTTAATTCAAAATTTATTGACTGGAAGGACAGGGGCACATGTGTTCTCTTTGGAGATGGTGCGGGTGCTGTGGTACTGGAGCCTGCAGATGATGGAAGAGGTATTTTATCGACGGAACTTTTCACTGATGGCAGTATGTGGGATTACATCTGCCTGCCCGGGGGAGGGTCTGCAAATCCTCCTTCTGAGGAGACACTCAGGGAAGGACTGCACCATATAAAGATGAGGGGTAATGAGACCTTCAAGGTAGCGGTCAGAACACTGGAAAAACTTGTTATTAATACACTTGAAAAAAATAATATCGAGCCCTCAGAACTTGCTATGCTGATACCGCATCAGGCTAATCTGAGGATCATCAGCGCTACTGCCAAGCGTCTGAACCTGCCTATGAGCAGGGTAGCTGTAAACATTGAAAAATATGGCAACACCTCAAGTGCGTCTATTCCGATAGCGCTGGATGAAGTTGTCCGGGCGGGACGATTAAGAGACAACGATTATGTGCTGCTTGAGGCATTCGGAGGCGGACTCACATGGGCCTCTGCACTGATTAAATGGTAAATAAACTATTACGACCGTTTCAGTTATGGGCGGCGGTATACTTGAATATTTGAAGTATTGTGTCTGAGGAGGAAAAATGGATTATCTATTAAATGATGAACAACTTATGATCAGGCAGCTTGCCAGGCGGATTGCTGAAGAACGTATAATGCCTATTCGGGCTGAACTTGATGAGAAAAATGAGTTTCCTAATAATATAATGAAGATTCTTGCTCAGTCTGATTTTTTTGGTATTTCCATACCTGAGGAATACGGAGGGTTCGGGAAGGGCGGGTTTGAGCTTACTTTAGCTATTGAAGAATTTAGCCGTGTGTGTCTCGGTGTTTCGACTACCTTTGCAGCTAACTCGCTTGGAACATATCCAATACTGCTGTACGGAACTGATGCACAGAAGAAACAGTTTCTTCCGGATATTGCCTCCGGGAAGAAACTTGTTGCATTTGGTCTGACAGAGGCCAATGCCGGCAGTGATGCTTCAGGCGTACAGACTACGGCCAGACTTGAGGGTAATGAGTATGTCATTAACGGCACCAAGCAGTGGATTACAAATGCCGGAGAGGCAGAGATATATACGATTATTGCAATTACGGATAAGGCAAAGGGACCGAGAGGTGCCTCGGCATTTGTAGTAGAGAAGGGTACTCCGGGATTTACATTTGGTAAGAAGGAAGACAAACTTGGTATACGGGCTTCAAGTACGAGAGAACTCGTGTTTGAAAACTGCCGCATTCCGAAGGAAAATCTCATAGGCCGGAAGGGCATGGGCTTTATCATCGCAATGAAGACGCTGGACAAGTCCAGAACCGGGGTAGGGGCACAGGGAGTCGGCGTTGCGCAGGGGGCCTTTGATGCTTCAGTTACCTATGCAAGAGAAAGAATCCAGTTTGGTGTACCCGTGATCAGTTTTCAGGCCGTTCAGCACATGCTGGCAGATATGGCTACAAAGACAGAGGCTGCAAGGGCTCTTGTTTATTCGGTTGCCAAACATATCGACAGCGGAGCAAAGGACGTATCGAAGGAATCTGCCATGGCAAAAGTGTATGCCACTGATGTAGCTATGCAGGTCACTGTGGATGCTGTGCAGGTTATGGGCGGTGCCGGGTACATGAAGGAATATCCTGTAGAGAAAATGATGCGGGATGCCAAGATACTTCAGATATACGAGGGTACCAACCAGATACAGCGGAATGTAATAGGTGCGGCACTGTTGAAGGAAACAGCAAGAAGGTAGACGAACAGAAATTGCTGATTTAGACCTTTTAGAAAGTGGAAAGGATATATTTACAGGGCATTTAAGTTTTCACTTTCGTGTGTTATAATTTTATCATCTTTTTTATCGATAGTTTAAGTTCGTAAAAAATCATATTATTAATGAATAGGTACACCGAATTGAGAGAATTGCGGAATTGCGAGAAAAATTCGCATGAACTGGTAATTTATGTCGTTTAAAGAACTTTTTAAGATC
>JADHUV010000006.1 GCA_016784355.1 Nitrospira sp.
AAAATGGCGCATATTATATCACCATTTGCACCCACGGCCGAAAATGTTTGTTCGGAACCGTAGGGGCGGGTTCCAAACCCGCCCTAAATACACAACAACCCAAAGATGTTCCGTATTCCAAACCCGCCATCATAAAATCACCCCTTATGCATCAGAATGAAATGGGCCAATTGGTCGAATACACATGGAATGATTTGACAAATCATATATATGGTATTGAATTAGATGAATTTGTTGTGATGCCGAATCATATTCACGGGATTGTTGTCATAAACATGGCGGGATTGAAAAGGGCAGGTTTGGCCCCTGCCCGTACGAGATGCCACGGGTTGCCCGAGATTGTTAGGCAATTTAAAACATTTTCGGCACGTCGAATTAACGCATTGCGTAAGACGCCCGGTGTCCCTTTGTGGCAACGGAATTATTACGAGCATATTGTCCGCAATGAAGAAGATTATCTTCGAATTGCAGAATACATTATCAATAATCCTTTAACATGGGGATCTGATGAAAATAATTCCGCATTTTCCGGTGGATGATCCAGCAGGTTTGGAATTGGTATGATTTACAAATGCAAATAAGAAATGCTATATTTGCATAAACAGCTTTAAGTGCAAATAAGAGATATTGTATTCGCAGGAAAAGGGCTCTTACATGGATATAAAAGACTTCTTATCAGGCAGCTACAAACAACAATATGAGTACAAGAGCTTTATGCCTTCGCTGGTGGACCATGACTGGACACTGAGTGATGGCGATCTGCTTTGGCTGCTCAGTCAGGCGGACAGGAAGCTTGGCGAGCTGAATGCATTTTCGCAGTTGGTGCCTGATGTGGATTTTTTCATTCAAATGCATGTCAGAAAGGAGGCTACCACGAGTAGCCGGATCGAGGGTACTCAAACCAACATAGAAGAGGCCATTCAAAAGATCGAGAACATTGATCCTGAAAAACGCGACGATTGGGAGGAAGTTCAGAACTACGTTCAGGCGATGAATCAGGCCATCGAGTCATTGAGATCACTGCCTGTTTCCGGACGCTTGCTAAGAGAAACCCATCACACACTAATGCAGGGTGTTCGCGGCGAACATAAATTGCCCGGCGAATTCCGCAAGAGCCAGAACTGGATCGGCGGGGCCACGCTGAAGAGTGCTGTATTTATTCCGCCTAACCATACCGATCTGCCTGAACTGATTGCAGATCTGGAACGCTTTCTCAACGATAAGAGTCGCCCAACTCCTGACCTGATAAAGATAGGCATTGCCCATTACCAGTTTGAAACGATCCATCCCTTTCTCGATGGCAACGGAAGAATCGGGCGCCTGCTTATCGCCCTGTATATGGTTAGCACCGGATTACTGATAAAGCCCTCTTTATACCTGTCGGCATTTTTTGAAGAGCATAAGCCGCTTTATTATGACAACCTCAATCGAGTTCGTACGCACAACGATCTTGGCCAATGGCTAAAGTTCTTTCTGGAAGGTATTCGACTTACTTCAGAAAACTCGATTGAAACCTTTAAGGCGATTATCACCTTGCGTCAGGAATGTGAACGGGAAGTTATCTCATTAGGTAAAAAAGTAAAACTCGCACAATCAGCCCTGCACCTGCTGTACAGCAAGCCTATTCTGGATGGACAAGATATGGCGGATGGTCTTTCTGTTAATATTTCGACTGCTCTGCGACTGATTACTGATTTCGTAAGATTAGGTATTCTTCAGGAGTCTACGGGATTCAAGCGTAACCGGGTGTTTATATTTCATAAATATATCGAGCTGTTTAAGTGAGTAAACTATGTCCAATATAGGCCAGATAGAGCGCCTGACCCAGAATCGGATAGTGAAGCTATTCAAAGAAGAACTCGGCTACACCTATCTCGGCAACTGGGAAGACCGCGATAACAACAGCAATATAGAGGAAGACCTTCTTGCTTCGCATCTAACAAGTAAGGGCTACAGTAACGCCCAGATCAAGAAGGCCATTCATGAACTACGGGTCACTGCCAATAACCCAAACGGATGCCTCTATGACAATAATAAAAAGGTCTACAAACTCCTCCGCTACGGTGTTCAGGTAAAGGTTGAGGCAGGGGAGAATTATGAGACGGTCCAGCTTATTGATTGGGACAACCCTGAGGGAAATGATTTCGCCATTGCCGAAGAGGTCACTATCAAAGGTAATCGCGAGAAGCGTCCTGATATAGTTCTTTATATAAACGGTATTGCCATAAGTGTGCTGGAACTCAAACGGAGCACTGTCTCTTTGAAAGAAACCACGATGGCCGATTCATATCTCTGATGGATAAGAACCTCCCAAAGTGGCGCTTCTTTAAGGATCAGTTAAACCATCTGCCGGTCAAACATGAAAACTGGGGGTATTAAGATCTTAAATAAACTCCTCAACACCCTCTTCCCCGAGACCTGCCCGGTCTGCGGAAATTCCTCTGACATCCACCGAACCGCCCCGATATGCTCAGCCTGCTGGGAGTCTATAGTTCCCTATTCAGGGCCTCGATGTGAGAGGTGCGGCAGGCCGCTGGTTTCAGACTCTTCCATAACGTGCGGTGAATGTATGAAAAAGGAACCGGCCTTTATCAGTGCTGTTGGTTTTGGTCTGTATGACGGTGTCTTGAAGAAAGCGATTAATCGCCTGAAATATCACAAAGTAAAACGACTTTCCGGTCCTTTATCTGATATACTACTCACTAATAAAATACCTCGTACTGATATTGTCCTGCCGGTACCGCTGCACAGCAGACGCATGAGGGAAAGGGGTTTTAATCAGTCTGCCTTGTTGTCCAGGCACCTGGCAGACCGTCTCGGGATGAGGCTGGAGATAAACTGTCTTGCCAAGATTAAAGACACTGCTCCGCAGGTAGGACTTAGTTCTAAAGACAGGATTTTAAACATTAAAGGTGCGTATGCCGTACATAAGACAGAGGCACTTATGGGAAGTGATATCCTTCTTGTAGATGATGTCTTCACAACTGGAGCAACGCTTCGTGAATGTTCAAAGGTCCTGAAAAAGGCGGGCGCACGGAAAATATATGCACTTACACTGGCCCACGGGCTGCAGGATTAATTAAGAGAAAATTATGTATCCAATACTAAAGAAACAGACCATAGCCCCCGAAGTTGATCTTATGCTTGTGGAGGCACCCTATATTGCCAAACATGCAAAGGCAGGTAACTTTGTTGTTTTGAGAATAAATGAAACAGGCGAAAGGATCCCCCTTACTATCGCGGATTCTGATGCTATGGCAGGCACTATCACGCTGTTGTTTCAAAAAATAGGCAAGACAACCCATGAATTAGGCATGCTTAAACCCGGAGATACGATCAGGGATATTGCCGGACCGCTCGGGCATGCTACCCCTATTGAAAAATATGGTCACTGTGCCCTGGTCGGAGGCGGCATAGGCTCAGCCACTCTTCACCCCATCCTTTTAGCATTAAAAGCAAAGCGTAATGATATATCCGTAATACTTGGTGCCCGGACACGGGAGCTTCTTGTGTGGCAGGAGGAGTTTGCAAAATATGCCGATGAGCTTCTTACAACCACGGATGATGGCAGTTCCGGCCGCAAGGGACTGGTCACGGATGTCCTCAGGGATATGATTAAGGCCGGTCCGGTGGACATTGTAATCGCGGTAGGACCTATCCGGATGATGCAGGCCGTTGCAGAACTGACCAGGCCTTTTAAGATCAAGACTATCGTCAGTCTCAATCCTGTGATGGTTGAGGGTACCGGGATGTGCGGCGCCTGCAGGGTGAGGATCGGCGGTGAGACAAAATTTGCCTGTATAGAAGGTCCTGAGTTTGATGCTCATGAAGTAGATTTTGAGGAGCTTGCCCACAGGCAGAATTTTTACCGGGAAGAGGAACAGCTGGCAATGGATACATTTAAGAAAAAATGTAAAGGTACCTGTAAGAAATAATATAGCCCTTATAAGTGATGATGGTCTTTAATTATGCGAACTAGAAAACCCGAAATAAGAAAACACGATTTCAAGGAAGTATCAATCGGCATGACTGAGTCTCAGGCAGTTAAAGAGGCCTCGCGCTGCCTGCAGTGTAAAAAACCGCATTGCGTATCAGGGTGCCCGGTGGAGATAAATATACCGGCATTCATTGCAGCTATCCGGGACAAAGACTATCCCGGCAGTCTCAATATTCTCAGGCAGTATAATCTGCTCCCGGCGATATGCGGCAGGGTGTGTCCGCAGGAAAAACAGTGTCAGGGCAGCTGTATCCTGGGGAAAAAAGGTGTGCCTATATCCATTGGTGCTCTTGAGAGGTTTGCCGCTGATAATGGAAATGTTGATGGTGAGCCCATGACAAAAAAAAGGTCTAATGGACAGAAGGTTGCGGTAGTAGGTTCCGGACCTGCCGGTCTGACCGTTGCCGCGGATCTTGCAAGACTCGGTTATAAAATCACTATATTTGAGGCGCTGCATGAGGCGGGCGGTGTATTGACGTACGGCATCCCGGAGTTCAGGCTTCCTAAAAAAATAATTCAGCAGGAAATAGATTATGTCAAAAGCCTTGGAGTAGAGATGCGCCTTAACTGGGTCGTAGGCAGGACTCAGACAGTTGAGGAACTTTTTGAAGAGGGATATAAGGCGATCTTTATAGGTGTCGGAGCCGGAACTCCCAAGTATATGGGTATCCCGGGAGAGAATCTGAACAATGTTTATTTTGCCTCGGAATTTCTTACACGGGTCAACCTTATGAGGGCGGATCAGTTTCCGAAATATGATACTCCTGTTAAGAGGGCCAAAAAAGTTGCGATAATCGGCGGCGGTAATGTTGCAATGGATTCGGCGCGTACTGCGTTGAGGCTCGGGGCTGAAAAGGTGTATATAGTTTACCGCAGGACCGCTGATGAGATGCCGTCCCGCCTTGAGGAGATCGATCATGCAAAGGAAGAGGGCGTTATAATGAAGTTCCTCACAAGCCCTAAAGAGATTCTCGGTGATGATAAAGGGAAGGTAACCGGTCTTAAATGCGACGGGATGGTTCTTTGTGAGCCTGATAAATCCGGCAGGCGTAGACCGGAATGTTCGGGTGAGGAATTTGTGCTGAAGGTGGATCAGGTTATTATGGCGATCGGTCAGTCCTCTAATCCTATACTGGTGAAGTCTGTTAAAGGACTCGGTCTCTGGGGTGAGGGTTATATAGAGGTGGATGAAGATGGGCAGTCTAATTTACCGGGAATATTTGCCGGAGGAGACATTGCTACCGGGGCAGCTACGGTTATCAGTGCCATGGGGGCTGGAAAGCGCGCTGCGCGGGCTATTGATGTGTATGTTAAGGGGTTGAAGAAGTCTGCCGTTACGGGATAAACAGTGATAAATCTGTGCTATTTTGTATAGTAGCAAAGTGTTTGTCCAGAGTGAAAAGCGCTGCTCCATAAGATATCGCACTGGAAGCGATAAAACAGTCTGCGAGCCCGGGGGTTTTCCCTTTCTGTATAAGTGCGTTTGATAAGAGTCCTGCCGTTTCCCATAGAGTCGTAGATTCAGGAATGAAATTAAATACGTGAATAAATTCTTTGATTGTATTTAATTCCTTATCCGATTTCGCACCCTGCAGAAGTTCGGCATAAATAACGCCTAGACAGCACACATTGTCTTCTTCAATAAGTTTTTGAACCGTCTCGAAAAAGGGCTCCCTTTTTTTAAAGAACTCTATCCATACAGATGTATCTATAAGTACTTTATCCAAGCCGTTCATCCTCATGCCTGAGACTTGTGGCAGTATTCGTAAATTCCATATTTCCTGCCATTTTTATTATTCTCTCTTTTTTTCGGGCCTTGATCTCATCTTTGACAGCCCTGATTACTGCTTCTGTTTTGCTCTTCGCATTAACCTCTGACATAAGTTCGTCAACTAAATCACCGGGCAATGTTATGGTTGTTCTTTGCATAATAATCCTCCATGAGATATGTACATGAATATTTTAATTGAAATCATGCTAAATATCAAAGGGAGAAGAGGCTGGAACTTAATTTATGTAAAAATATAAATGTTAGTCAGTATATTTAATATTTAAAAAACTTCCTATAACTTATTATCGTAGTTTTGTGAAATCTCAGACAGTATTATGTGATGAGGAGTAATGCTTATATCCTCCGGTTCCGGAGAAATTTTAATGATAAAGGGAACGACAGGCTGCTCTGCTACATAGCCCTCGGGCAGTGTTTTTGAGTCCAGGTGCAGAAGATAGCTTCCCGGCCGTATATCTTCCAGGTAATATCTGCCGTCAGTCCCTGTAATGGAATAACGCAGGACCTGGTTGTCGTCAGGCTTGGTTATGTACAGGCGCACTCCTTTGATGTTTTTTTCTATGCTGTCCGCAGTACTGAAAACGCGGCCCGAGAGTGAGTGAGCCGGAGTGATTCCCAGATTTACCTCTGTCAGTGAGCCTGGCGAGATGTATGCCTTCTGTGTTCCATTGCTGGCAGAATATATCGCAAGGATGGAATCCAGATCCAGGTAAACCTGAGACTCGCTAAATTGCCGGAATCCGCCCAGGGTATAATTGCCATTTTCGTCGGAAACAGTGTCATATATTCCATCTATAATAATTTTGGCATCTTCAACACCTTCTTCCCCGGGATTAAGTATGCCGTCTGCATTTATGTCCAGAAACACCTGCCCTCTAACTCCTCCTGTATCAGGCTTGATGCCCGGACTGTCGATTCTGGAAATTCCGCCTTTGCTGACGCTGAAAAGTTCCCTGTAATTAAACATCAGGAAGGCCGATATATCATCATCTTCGGCACTGACATTAAGGGAGAGCAGCTTATTTTTTCTAGGGCCTAAACGGTACTCGCTCCGCCCCTTAATATATGCTGAATTGTTGTGAAGGTTTTGTCCGATCTCAGTGCGTAAGGTAAAGGGTCTGTTGCCGTCAGTGTAGGAATGAGTTAGCGATGCCTTCTCTCTGTTGCCCTGCTCATGGTAGGCAGCCCTGAGGCTATGATTACGGTTAAGCCTTTTATATATCGAGGCTGCTGCGGCAGTGGTTCGATTTGTGACGATCCCGGGCAGGTTTAAGCCGGACATGAAATCACTATGTCTGTTTAAACTGATTGTATCCCCTTCTGAGATTGATCCGGCAAGTTCCAGATCCTGAAACGGATGAATGAGAATGTCTACTGAGTACAGAACCTGATCACTATCCATATCGTTTGCCGAGACCCTGTCAGCGCCGAAGGTCAATGAGGTCGCAGGTATGGCCGATGTTGATATATGGAGATTTTGAAAATCTACAACAAAGGTATCCGGCAGGATAGCATTCAGGTTATCAGAAACATGGGCAGCGCCGGCATTTAATGACCATTGAGGGTGAAGCTTTGTTTTGTACCATGCTGCATATCCTTCCCGATCCATAAGGTCTGGATTGTTTCCATTGAAAAAGCTCGGACCGTATCTGAAATACATCGCCTGCAGTAGCGAGTTTTCCATGTAATAGTCTCCCTTGATCAGCCAGGCCATGGCATCGTAGGATAGTCCATGGCTGTTGCTGAATGAAGAATCCATGGAAATAAGAAATTGCTCAGACAGGAGAAAAGTTGCCTGAGTGCCGATGTGTATGCTGTTTGAGGGTACACTTGCATTTATCAGGCCGCTGCCTGAATTGGAACGGCTGAACCCATCCTGATAGGCAATAGTCCCTCCAACCGTCAGTCTTTCATTGATGCCGTACAGGCCTCTTATGCCCCCTATGATTCCATTAGTATTCCAGCTATTCCTGTGGTGTGCCGTACCCAGTCCTCCGGCGTAGGCAAGTCTGCCTCTTGGAAGCAGAAAGGGGCTATCCACTATATCCTTTTGAATAACCGTTTTTATACCGTCAGGGGCAATGATTATGATCTGCACATCGTTTAAAGTACCTGCAGGCAGGTTTATATCCTCAAAACGATAAACTCCCATTTCCGGCGGAGTTGCCCCTTCATGAAATGCCTCTTGTGTATCAACCGTCCTTCCATTGATATTGAGGCTGACCTGGGATCCAAGCGGCGCAAGCCCTTCAAATATTCTGTTTTGCATGAAATGTGGTTTCAAGCCCAGGGCGGATCTGTCCCGGAGTCTGTCATCTTCGGACAGGCCGGTCAGTCCGTTAAAACGGAGACCGCGGATATTGACCAGCGGAAAGGTTATGTTGTTGAGGGCAAAGGAGGAGTCTCCTATAACAAGCTCGGTATTGCCATAGCGTTTTGTCCAGTTGGCCCTGTCAATGACAAAGGCAGGGTCATTGCTGTTTGTGCCGTCTCTGTTATTCCATGATAACCCGGGCTCGCTGGCCTGAATTTTATACCGTCCCCCGAAAAAATTTCCCCAGACAGTTTGCCACATGGAGTCAAATTCTACTTTATCAGAGGCCTGAGCATTTGAGAGTGAGATCTTGGAGCGAAATTTCAGTTCGATAAAATCTATGCTGGATGCGCGTGGATATGCGGTTGAGAATAACTCCGGCAGATTGGGCGGAATTTCTATTGTGTGTATTGCAAAGGGGGACTTGATATCCGCGCGCTTCCATATATTGAGGCGTGCCTTGGTGCTTGCGGTAAATGCGTAGTCTTCTGCAGACCAATGTATCTCAAAGGAGAATATATCGGCCACATCTGCTGGATATAAATAGATTTCCTGCTGGCCCGTGATTTCAGAAATACTGAAGTGTGCTTCGGAAGATACAACAGTTCCGTTAACCGTGATTTGTTTATTTTCAATATTAAGAGCTACATCTTTGTTTGATTCAGTCTGAAATGAGATGCGGTTGTGCTCAAAATTTATTTTGATTTTTAATGATTCTGCGAGCCGAATCAACGGTATCAGTTTATCACCAGTTTTGGTGACAATAACATCGAGGTCTTCTATCCGGAGTTTTTCGAATCGTTTCCTGCCTTTCAGGATGAACCCGGTTATTTCTGTCTCTTTTGCATCTGCTGCCCGGGTACCGATTGAAACGGAAACTCCTGAAATGGCCTCTATTGCCCGCGGTTTTTTCACTGCATCAGGCCTTGGAACTGCATCGCTCGTAATCGGAAACAGAAGTATGTACAGCAGTACCGCAGTTTTGTAAAGCCGGGTCTTCACATTATCAGAAGGATGAGGCTGTCTGCGGCATTACCGCTATCTGGCCGTTTAATTCTTCACTGATATTCGGGGAAGTATAATTAATGCGTACGGTGTAATTTCCTGCTGAGAGATCAGTCTTCAGCAGGGTGGAAAATTTTCTCTTGAGTCCCGGTAGTACATATGCCTTTCCTATTGTTCCTTCTTCGACAATTTCACCGGACAGATCAAGGATATCATAATGACCTGTGACCAGAAGTCTGCCCTGGCCTGTGTTGTCTATGTCCGTTTGAAGCCTGGATCCGCTCTCGGATTCAGTGATTTGCAGGTTGTTCAGACTGCCTTCGTATTGAACCTCTCCGACACTGCCGAAAATAGGCACGAGTATTCTTGGGATTACTTCCAGTTTCATTGTACGTCCTGATGCATCCTGCCCTGTGCCTACGCTGGTATTAAGGGATTCCATCTCCATGGCTCCCCAGTATTCTCCCTGCTTTAGCTTTTTGCCGGGCAGTATTACATATCTAATTGCCTGACGAGTTTTCGGGGCTAGACTGAATTCTTTTGGATTAAACCGGATCCAGTCTGCCAGAGAATTTTCGTCAGCTGGAATGTCCCTGAGTCCGCCTTTTTCGAGGAATGTAAAGTGGATTGCCTTGATCCTGTAGCGCTCTTCCTCCTCTCCTGTATTGCTTATCATAAATTTCCCCGAGACTTTGCCTTTATCAAGCTGCGCCTCTACATATGCGGGGGTTATGGAGATGGCTGCCATGGCCTGATTAACCGGCAGGCACATTATAAGTAGTACGAATATATATGACGTGAAGCATTTAGTGTATTTATATGAGTCGTGAGCTGTGGAGTTCTTTGACATGTTCATGCTCCTTGATAGTTTATGACTGTTACCGGCTGGCTACGAACATCGTTTATAAGCAGGCAGCAGAGCTAATCCCTGCTGCCTACCAGGTTGCATTGCTTTACGGCATGAGCAGAGCAGTGAGTCTTACTGCGCCGCTGTACTCGCCCATTGGTTTTTCAGGATCATCCTGATTGTAGGTAACGATTACAAGAACGTCCTGACTGAACCTGTTGTTCTGGCTGCTCTCAAATTCTATGGCCTCTGTTACAGCAGTCGGGAAGTCGCCGATATTTGCCCCTGCTCCCAGATAGTCAGCAATATTGTCAGCTCCTGCCATTGGGTTTGCATTAGCAGGATCAATGACTACGCCCTCTGAGAAATTCAGTGGAATCGGAAGAACCTCACTGTTTAGAGGATCATCCCCTTTAAACAGAGGTGAGGCCTCTACAAACAATGTGACGGCTTCTTTGTTTGCGTGCACGCCAAAGTTGATCGTGGCAGTAAAGTCGCCAGTCTGGATTGATCCGGCGTCAACGATAGGAGTGTTAGTTGACATGGTGACATTCGGGTTTACTACAGCAAAGACATGTGCTGTAGCATCGCCGGTAAGGTCAGCCTGACTAACGCCGACAAAACCTGCGAGTACAAGTACTAAGCTTAAGATAATCATTTTTTTCATCTGTGATACCCCCCAAAAAAGTTAATGGATGTTCGGCCAGCCAGCCGTTTTAACAGTCATAGTCATAAGGATATCGGATTGGAAAAACAGTTCAATCGGCCATATGGGTATTTTTTATGGCGGTTGATTTAAAACTAAAGTTTATTTTAAAAATGTGTATGGGGAATGCTTACCAAAGAGCATATAAATGCCGCAGGGATGTCCTGGAATCAATAAAAGGTCATCGATTTTTAGCTGCTTTAATTAAGATGACTACTTAGGGCCAGCGCTGTCAGTTGGGAACGGCTGGATATATTGAACTTTTTGAAAATTCTGTTTAAATGGGCCTTGACCGTCTGCTCGCTCATACAAAGGGAAGAGGCTATTTCTCTGTTTCTGTATCCTTTTGAGACACATGAGATCACCTCGCTTTCACGTGCGGTAACGCCGGTAACCTTTCCGCTATTGCCGGATAATTGACCGGAATCATGGAGAATTGCCTTCATTATGCTGTTATCAATCCATAATTGTCCCCCGAGTACGACCTTAAGGGCCTTTTTAAAGAGGTTTATATCTGTTATGGTCGAGATTACGCAGGAAAGACGGTATGTTACAACAGCGGCAATTATACTTTCCTGCGGCAGTCCGGTATCAACAAGGGCTATCTTGGCATCGGGGTACATATCTCTCAGTTTTTGGCTGATACTATGTATGTCCGTCAGTATAATGTCCGGCATGAATTCAATATCTGTTTTTTCTTCCAGTTGCTTGCATACATTATACGAACAATTTGTCTGAAGGAAACTGTGAAGTGCATCGGCTATAAACTGACTGCTTAGATATATTAATACATTCAATGTCTGACCCCCCTGACACCCATGTTGTTTATATCCGCCCGTACCCACAATGGAGTAGATGGACGTATTCTGTAAATTGAAAGTATAGTTTATCTCATGTAAAGACAGTGTCAAGGCATTTGAGGTTGTAGAACTTTGAGGGAAAGGGTTGTAGTTGATTTAAAACTAAAGTATCAGTAATCAGTGCTGCAGGACTCGATTCGGACACCTGTCCGTGATAACCCTTCTGTTATATCAGTCCAGATTACTCGGGCGTTCATACATTTAAAATCGACAATTAGGTCTATGAGTACGTTTTTAGCGAGATACGTATCATCGTGAAGCGCAAGACACATTCCGGTATCTGATATGTCCAGTACAGATGCATTATGTCGTTTTCCGTTATAAATGAATTTCAGCGAGTCTGCACTCGCTGTCCTGTTACCGGCTCTTCTATCACTTCCATAACTGCCGCTGAAAATATTTCCGCAGTATGGGCAGCTCCCGAAGGAGTCCACATCCAGTCTATAGGAATCCCCCTTGCATTGTAGGCAGGTTAAACGAATCATACAATTGTTATACCACAACAGAACAGGTTATGAAATCACCCGAATGGTCAATTTTAATAAGTAGAATGACAATGCTTCTATGAACTAAAGTTTTAACCCTCTCTGGCGAGTTCAGGGCATTGGCGATACGTGTACAGTGCAAGTTGGAGACGGTCGGAGACCCCTGCTTTTTTATAAAGACGGTTACAGTGAGATTTTACGGTCTGCTCCTCAATACCAAGCTGTTGGGCAATTTCCTTGTTGCGGTAACCCTTGCATATCAATTGGAGCACCTCGTTTTCTCTGGATGTAAAGCGGACTTGACCCTGTACCTGCCCGAGTTCATTGGATAGAAGGCTCTGAAGCATGTTGCGTGAGACCCATAATTCGCCGCTGAAGGTCGCTGTTATTGCCTTGATCAGCATTACGGCATCACTGCCGGGCGGGAGAATGCCGATAATCCCTTTTGTCAGTAGCCTCTTTATATGTATGCTTTCATCCCGGGGGATCCAATTTCTGATTGAAAGAAGCAGTATTTTAAATGGACTGTCAAGGGTGATGTGCTCGGCAATGCCGTGAAAAACATTTATGTCTGTGATGATTATGTCCGGATTGAGCCTTGAAATATCTTCGATATCAAGGCCTTCATCAAAGATTCCTATGACACTTATATCGATCTGCCCCTGCAATAGAGTCTTAATCCCTTCGCTGAGAATGTAGTTGCTGCAGCCGATAACTAGTTTGATACTCATGTCTTATCCGGTCAAAGGTAATAAAATATTTAGATATAGCCTTCTGTTTAACAATGAATATTTTTTATAGCTCATACTGATCTTTTCCGCACTAAATAAAGTGTATCACAAATAAAATATATGGAAAGGGGTAGATCAAAACTGTAAATATCAGTATGACTATGGACAGGTTTAGGTAGTTCAGTTTAAAATATGAGCTTCAGCTATGAATGAAAAAAGAATTAACTGCTATGAATGTGTATATTTTTATATAACCTGGGACAAAAAGTTTCCACGCGGCTGTAAGGCAATGAATTTTAAGTGCTCACAGTTGCCCTCCCGCCTGGTATTTCAGAGTTCCGGAATCAATTGTGAAAAATTTCACCTAAAGAAAAAATAAGCCTTTCGAGGTACTGAAATTGCTTTTGCCTGATTTGCTGTGGGATAATGATCATTCATGAATTATGCACAGTTCCGGAAACCCAGCAGGTATATAGGCAGTGAGATAAACAGTGTTCACAGGGACTCTGAGTTCAGGGTTGCGCTGTGTTTCCCTGACACCTATGAAATAGGCATGTCTCATATCGGGCTTAAGATCCTGTATTCAATAATTAATAACATTGATACTGTCTCTGCTGAGAGGGTTTATGCCCCCTGGCTCGATATGGAGGAGTGGCTCAGGGAAAAGGATCTTCCTATTGTATCGGTGGAATCGAAGAGCCCCCTGTCAGAATTTGATATTATCGGCTTTACGCTGCAGTATGAGCTTTCCTATACAAATATCCTTAATATGATTGATCTTGCCGGAATACCTGTCAGGTCTTCTGAGAGGGACGGGTCGCATCCCCTGATTATTGGCGGAGGCCCGTGCGCGGTTAATCCGCGTCCGCTCGCTCCCTTTATTGATGCCTTTGTGGTAGGTGACGGGGAGGAAGTCATTCTTGAGATAATAGCCTGTGTCAGGGAACAGGTATCAGGGGACAGGGATCAGGTCTTGAATTCATTGGCTGAGATTGAGGGTGTATATGTGCCTTCTGTACATGATACTTCCGGTAAGGTCGTGAAAAAGAGAATACTTGAGGATCTCGACAGCGCTCCGTATGCTGATACTCCTGTGCTGCCTTTTGCTCCGATAGTCCATGATCGTATAGCAGTAGAGATTTCGAGGGGTTGCACCAGAGGCTGCAGGTTTTGTCAGGCTGGCATGACGTACAGGCCCCTTCGAGAGAGGACGGCTGACACTGTCCTTAAGATAGCGGACAATTCTCTTTCATGCACAGGATATGAGGAGATATCGTTTACCTCTCTTAGCGCGGGTGATTATACGGGGCTGTTGCCGCTTATCCGCACGTTTAATCAAGAATATGCCGGAACACACACCTCGGTGTCTTTGCCCTCTCTCCGGGTAGGTGCTATTAACAGCGAAGTGCTTCAGGAAATCAAGAGTGTCAGGAAGACAGGGTTTACAATTGCGCCAGAGGCCGGGACACAGAGGCTGCGGGATGTTATTAACAAGGACTTCAGTGATGAGGAATATGAACAGACGCTGACCAAATTGTTTGAAGAAGGCTGGCAGACTATTAAGCTGTATTTTATGATCGGTCTGCCTACAGAGACAAAGGCAGATATCGACGGACTCATTAATATGGCTGTCAAGGCGCTTAAAAAAGGGCGTTCTGTCTCAGGAAGACGTGTAAATATAAATGTTGGTATAGCCGCATTTGTTCCTAAGCCTTATACGCCTTTTCAGTGGACCGGACAGAACAACATGGCGGAACTCAGGGAAAAGCAGGATTATATAAAGAAGGCCTTCAGAAAATGGAAGATTAATTATAAGGGTTCGCACGTTGAAACGAGCGTTATGGAATCAGTATTTGCCCGCGGGGGAGCGGAGACGTCAGACCTGCTGGAAGGCGCCTGGAAAAATGGCTGCCGGTTTGACGGATGGTCCGAGTGTTTTGATTTTACGAAGTGGCAGCAGGCTGCACAGGAGATCGGATTTGATCTGCCGCAGTATGCCTCACGGGATTTACCTGAGGAAAGTGTGTTGCCCTGGGATATGATTGATATCGGAGTGACGAAGAAATTTCTGCTCTCTGAATTAAGAAAATCTCTTAATTCTGAGGTTACGATTGACTGCCGGCATGAGTGCGGAGGGTGCGGACTTGGATGCGCCCCGATGACACAGCAGACTGTTGTGAATACAGCCGGGCATGGTCCGCAGAAAAAAAATTATAAAGGGGAACTCCCCGGTCAGTCCAGGGTAATGGTTGCCTCAAGAGTACGGGTAGTATTTTCAAGGACCGCAACATTGCGTTATCTCTCGCATCAGGAGACAATAACCGCGCTGCTCAGGGCGATGAGAAGAGCTGGTATAGATATTGCCTATTCTGAGGGGTTTCATCCTCACCCGAAGGTCTCATTCGGACCGGCCCTGCCTGTTGGGATTGAAGCGGAAAAAGAGTATTTTGATGTTGAACTCTGCTCTTTGCCTGATATTGAAAAATTTCTTTCAAAGATTAACCATACACTGCCGGAGGGTCTCCTGCTGAAAGATGCTGAGATAATTCCGATGTCGGTGGCAGCGCTTGAGAGGTTTATATCAGAGTATTCATTTGAGGTAGAGACAGATCATGGGGTTCAGGACGCGCTCAGCCGTTTTATGGAGAGCGAGAGTTGTCTTGTTACTCGTAAGGGCAAGGAGATGAATATCAGGCCGTTTGTAAAGTCGGCTGACCTTGCCGGAGGGTGTTTGAATCTGCTTCTGAAGGATGACTCCGGGAAAAACCCCAGACTTTTTGAGCTTTTGCAGGAACTGCTGGGAATAACTGAGCAGGAGTCTATCGGGCTGGCAGTAAAAAGAACAGGCCTTTATGGTTATAATAGCGGCAGGCGTGATTTGCCGATGAGAGATAAAAACTAATGATGGGTAAGATAATAATAAATGTATCACCGGAGCAGACGCGAGTCGCTTTACTGGACTCTAATGTGCAGCTGGCGGAGTTATATATTGAACGTAACAAGGATGTAAGCCTTGTCGGCAATATCTATATGGGCAAGGTAGTTAAAATCCTGCCGGGTATGCAGTCCGCTTTTGTGGACATAGGGCTGGAAAAGGCGGCATTTCTTCATGCGGCTGATGTACTTTCCGGATTTGATTATTCCATGTATGAGGAGGATATTGAGGATTCAGTACCGCCTGTTAATCCCCCTATAGAAGACCTTCTGCAGGAGGGGGAGTATGTATTTGTGCAGGTAGCCAAGGACTCGATGGGGACAAAGGGTGCCAGGGTTACGGCTTATATTACCCTGCCGGGCAGGCATCTGGTGCTGATGCCGGGGGTCGAGCATGTCGGTATATCACGAAAGATTCTGAAGGAAGAAGAACGAACCAGACTTAAGAATCTCATCACAGATCTCAAGCCGGAGCATTTCGGCTTTATCATCAGGACTGCCAGTGAGGGTTGTACTGAGGAGGAGCTGAAAAAAGACATCGATTATCTTAAGCTTCTTTGGGATAATATTGATAAGAGAAATGAAAATATTAATGCACCGACGCTTCTTTACAGTGATCTTGGTCTTACTCTCCGCAGTGCAAGGGATCTGCTGAGTCATGAAGTTGATCGGATAATTGTTGATTCTGCTTCTGAGCATGAAAAGCTCGTGGATTTTGTCAGCACCTACTTTACAAAGCTTTCAGCTACTATCGAACTGTATGAGGATTCTGAACCTATATTCGATGCTTACGGTATAGAGTTGGAAATTCCCAAGGCGCTTGGCAAAAGGGTCTGGCTTAAATCGGGCGGATATATCGTTATTGACCAGACTGAGGCCTTGAATTCGATTGATGTCAATACCGGCAAATTCGTGGGGAAGGCATCGCTTGAGGATACGATATTTAAAACCAATATGGAGGCGGTCAAGGAAGTTGCATATCAGATAAGACTGAGAAACCTTGGCGGCATCATAGTTATTGATTTTATAGATATGGAAAAGGAAGAGAACCGGGCGAAGCTTTTTTCTGTATTTCAGGAGGCCATGAGTAAGGACAGGGCAAAGTGTACGATCCTTGAGGTTTCTGAACTCGGACTTATACAAATGACCCGAAAGAGGGTCAGAGAAAGTCTGGAGAGGGTTCTGTGTGAGCAGTGCGCATACTGTGACGGCAAGGGCTTTGTTAAATCGGCCACTACTGTATGTTTTGAGATATTTATGGAGCTTAGAAGGATAGGCATTTCCAGGTCAAACTGCAAGATAATGATCACCGCTCATCCCCAGGTTGCTGATCTGATATATGATGATGAACGTGAGGGTATAGAAAATATTGAGAGAGAACATGGTTTTAAGGTCATTATCAAGGCTGACAAAAGTTTCCATCAGGAATATTATGAAGTAGTGACATTGTGACCGTGATGTTGCCGGCATACATGGCCCGGAAAATATAGCCGCAGTTTGTTCCTCCTCCTTAATAATCAGATATGAATATAGAAGATAAGTTTGAAATATTAAAAGCCCGTCTTAAAGAGATGAACCGCTTTGTTGTGGCCTTTTCTGGCGGAGTGGACAGCACATTTTTACTTAAGTCTGCTGTGTTGTCAGGGGCGGCGAAAGTTGTGGCTGTTACCGGTATGTCCGAGAGCGTGGCAGAGGCAGAGGTGTCTTTTACGCGTGAATTTACCGCAGCCAATAATATGATCCATATTGAGGTCCGTACGGAGGAACTCAATGACCCTGAATACAATAGTAACCCGCCTGACAGATGTTATTACTGTAAAAAAGAGCTGTTTGAGAGGCTTTCCGGCATTGCCGCTGCCGAGGGTTGTCTGTATGTCCTGGATGGCAGTAATATCGATGATGCCGGGGACTGGCGTCCCGGAAGCAGGGCGGCTGCTGAAGCGGGGGTGATAAGTCCTTTGCAGGAGGCGGGCCTCAGTAAGGCAGAGATTAGAGAATTATCAAAAATACTGGGCCTTCCAACCTGGGACAAGCCCTCTGCCCCGTGTCTGGCATCGCGCTTTCCTTATGGTCACAAGATTACGGCTGACTTATTGGACAGGGTCGGCCGTGCTGAAAAGTATTTGCGTCAACAAGGGCTGAAGGAATTGCGAGTCCGCTGTCATGGTGATTTAGCAAGGGTGGAAATCCCTGTTGAGAGTTTTGAAACGCTTACAGGGGCTGCCAGGGAAAGTATTGTATCTTATATGCAGTCTCTTGGTTTCAGACATGTTACTCTCGACCTGCAGGGCTTCAGAAGTGGAAGTGCGAATGAGGTTCTGACCTCTGATCATGGATATGAGCGGAAAATAAATGGATGAGCTTGACAGACAGCTAGGCAAGTGTGTGCGCTGCGGCGCCTGCAAATCAATCTGTCCCACATACCTGGAGACAATGAATGAGACACTTGGCGCCAGGGGCAGGGTAGCCATGCTCGGAGCGCTTCAGAACAACATTCTTGAACCTACCCCTGCGCTTGCAGAGAAGATCTTCAGCTGTATGCTCTGCGGTGCATGTAGAGGGAAATGTCCTACAGGTATTGATATCCCCGAGATGATATACAGGGGCAGGAGTACGCTTGTAGACTTTTATGGCAGGAGTAAAATGCTGAAAAGAGTACTGAAGAAATCTTCCATGAAAATGGATAATTTGTTTTCAGTCCTGCGGAAATGTCAACGTCTTATGTATGGCACATTGTTCAGGGCCGGAAAGGTTGGATATGTTCCGGAAATATCTTCAGAGCCGTTTCATAGAAGTGTTCAGGTTTATAAAAATTCGAAGAAGATAGGCAGGGTGGCCATATATGGCGGGTGCAGTGTGAATTATTTTTATCCCCGTCTGGGACATGCACTTGTGAGAATTCTCTTGTCTAAAGGGTATGAGGTAGTGGTGTTTAAGGGAGAGTTGTGCTGCGGTGCACCTATAAGGTCGATGGGACTGGAGCAGGAGGCTGTAAGTCTGGCACGTAAGAATATTGAGCACTTCAATAAGGTCAGGGCTGAGGCTGTAATAAGTATGTGTCCGACCTGCACGCATGTATTTCGGGATCAATACCCTCTTATGACAGGGGATTCCGTGGAAAATATCAAGGATGTGAATGAATTTTTTTTAGAAAACGGCATTGCGGAAGGTCTTGAAATATCCCCCGCCAGGATGACTTTTCATGACCCATGCCACCTTGGGTATGGTCTTGGTATAAAGAGTGAGCCAAGGGCAATTCTGGGTCAGGTCAGGGGTATTGAACTTCATGAGATGCGGCATCCTGAAAATTGCTGTGGTTTTGCCGGACTTTTCAGTCTGCAGTACCGTGAAATGTCTGACCGCATTGCAGAGCGCAAGATGCAGGATATAGCCGGTACAGCCGCGGAGACGGTAGTTACCTCCTGCCCCGGTTGTATTATGCAGTTGGAAGGACTTGCTGCGAGCTCTGGTTCAGAGGTTAAGGTCCGTCATATAGTGGAGATTCTGGACGAGGCGATGCACCCGGAAGGATAAGGCTTGCGTTATTTGAAACGCCATTGTTTTCAGCCTTTATTCTGATATACTAACTCTTATCAATTGACGTCGATATGACGGCTGTCACAGATCATTTTTTATAAAAAGGAGGAGTAGATGAAATTTTTTATCGATACGGCCAATACGGATGAGATCAGAGAAGCCTGGGAACTGGGTGTCATTGACGGGGTTACAACAAATCCGTCTTTGATAGCCAGGGAAAATAAAAAACCTGAAATATTGTTTAAGGAAATATGCGAGATCGTTGACGGGCCTGTTAATGCGGAAGTCGTCAGTCTCGATGCAGAAGGCATGGTAGCGGAAGGCAAAGAACTTGCCAAAATCCACAAAAATATAGTTGTCAAGCTTCCCATGACTACGGAGGGGCTTAAGGCAACAAAGAAACTTTCAGATCTTGATATCAGGACCAACGTGACCCTGATTTTTTCTGCTAATCAGGCCCTGCTTGCTGCCAAGGCAGGAGCGTCATATGTAAGTCCTTTTGTTGGCAGGCTTGATGATATATCTCATACCGGTATGGACATAGTGGAGCAGATCATGGATATTTATGATAACTATGGTTATGAGACAGAAGTAATTGTTGCAAGCGTAAGGAATCCTTTGCATGTACAGGATGCTGCGCTTATGGGTGCGCATATAGCAACAATTCCGTTTAAGGTGATTGATCAGCTTGCCAGACATCCCCTGACGGAGATCGGGTTAAAGAAGTTTCTGAGTGATTGGGAGAAAGTTCCTAAATAGTATTTTTTAGATATATATAAAAAGCCGTACTGCAAGCGCAGTACGGCTTTTTTATCGACAGGATTATTGATGCTGAAGAGGTTCCGGAACTTCTTCTGAATTTTCAGCTTCAGTTGTTTTGTCATCCCATGGCATTGTTAAAGCTGTAATGTTTTCTTCATTTTTTGTGACGGTAATATCTTTTTCGAGTTTTGTTACAAATTCATCGAAAAAGGCTTTCTGCTTCTGAGCCAGCAGCTGTCTTCTGATAGATTCTTTGGACTGATCAAAATTTGCTGCATCACCTTCTTTTGTATCAGTTACTTTCACTATGTGAAAACCAAAGCGGCTTTTCACAGGATCACTGATATTGCCTGGAGCGAGGCTGAATGCTGCTCTCTCAAACTCAGGAACCATCTGTCCTCTTCCAAAGAAACCAAGGTCTCCGCCTTTAAGAGCTGAGCCTTTATCTGTAGAAAACTCTTTTGCCAGGGCAGCAAAGTCTTCACCAGCTGCGATACGGGCCTTTAATTTTACTGCCTCTTCTTCTGATGCAACCAGTATATGACTTGCTTTAACCTGTGAGCCAACGCGGAGTTTGTCAGCGTTACTGTCAAAAAATGTTTTGACTTCAGCTTCATCAATTACAACATTTACCTCAACTTCCTTCTTCAGGATGAGCTGTGTAAGTGTCAGTTTTTTAAATTCCTCTACTTTATCGGTGTATTCTTTGTCAGTATCCAGTTTCATCATCAGGGCCTTCTGGTACACTAACTCTCTCTTGATAAGCTCTTCAAGAAATTTTTCCTTGCCGTCTTCACTGCTGAACTGACTCTTTGCCCAGTCAGGAATCCTGGCGATTTCTTTTTTGAAGTCCTCTTCAGTAATTACCCCCTGGCCGACTTTGGCTATAACAGGGCTATCCGAGTCGGTGCCTTCCGAGCAGGCAAAAGAAAAAACTGCAACCATCATAAGTAATGCAAAATTGCGGACTGTTTTCATTGACGTATGTCTCCTTTTTAGATGTTTAGTAGTTAATTATATATTAATGTCTGAATATTCTTGCAAAGATTGAATTAAATTACAAGGTTTCAAAACAGCAGTCATTAATTTTTAAATGTCTCTTTTATAAAGTTCAGCTCCTCTTCTTTGCTATTTATACTGCCCTGCAGGCGGGCATCAATGATGGCTGAGAGGATTTGCCTGTATACAGGGCCTGGAGTAAAGCCCATAGACTGAAGGTCATTTCCCGAAATTTCCGGCACTGTTCCTCGTAGTTTTGTCAGATACCTGGATATGGCTTTTTTCTGTGAGCTATTATATGCCTTGGCCATGGTAAAAATTATGACAGGCAGTTGCAGGGGAAATAAAATCTCATAGATATCTATATCAGAGCAGTTTTTAAGTCTTGCCAGTACCTGCCCGGAGTTTTTTATTCCGCTGGCTATTTCTTGAGCTGCCTTAGAAGGGACAGCGAGTCGTTGTAATGCGCTGTCACGTTTTTCCTGGGTAATCTGCTCGAGCAGGGCCATAAGAAAGAGATGGGATTTATTGACCTGCTCTTCGAGGAAAAGCAGGGTAAACCAGTTATAAGATTCCTGAATAGACCTGAAAAGCTCCTCAAGGGCTTTAGTGATTATTATGCCGGGAAAGGCGCATTCCAGTAGTTTAAGCTCTGAGAGTCGCTTAAGTGCCTCAACCGGTTCGGTCTCAAGAAACAGTAGATTTAGTTCATCGTATATTCTTGTGCCGGACAGCTTGTTGAAAAGTTCTATTTTGACAGCTGCTTTTATGAGATTCAGGGTGTGCTTGCATATGCGGAAGCCGAAACGCTCGGCAAATCTTATGGCTCTGAAGGCTCTTGTGGGGTCCTCTATGAAACTCAGGTTATGCAGGATGCGCAGCGTCTTTTCTTTTATATCCCGCTGGCCTCCAAAAAAATCAATTAAGACACCGAACCTTTCGGGATCCAGGCTGATAGCCATTGTATTAATGGTAAAATCCCGCCGGTAGAGGTCTTTTTTTATGGAAGACATCTCAACCGTCGGCAGGGCTGCAGGAGATTCATAGTACTCTGTCCTGGCCGTGGCCACATCGAATTTAAGTATATCTGTAATGATCGACGCAGTTCCAAATTTTTTGTGGCAGCGGACCCTGGCCTTAAGTCGTGCTCCGAGTTCTTTTGCAAAAATTATGCCGTCCCCCTCTATAACAATATCTATATCAAGGTTTGATTCATTCCGGAGTATATCCCTTACCGAACCACCGACAAGGTATGCCCGGAATGTGAGATCAGCGGCAACCTTTCCGCAAAGGTGCAGAAGATCACAGACCTCTACCGGCAGTCTGGTATGTATAACTGAAAACAAATTTTTTCCAATCGAGGGTTTCTCTGAAAGGCTATCAGTACTTCTGACCCTGCTTTTTCTCAGGAGGGTTTCATACAGAGAACGCAGTAGATCGGTTCTTGTAATGGCTCCGCGTAATACGCTGCCTTCCATTACAGGCATAAACCTTAGATTGTTCTCTATCATCATAGACTCTACCGTACTGATGGGTGTATCCAGGGAAACGGTGTGAGGCTCGGTAGTGCAGAAATCGTTTACACTGTTTTGTGCAAAACCGTGGTACAGGGCCTTTTCCACTCCCTCTCTTGAGATGATGCCGTACAGTTCATTATCTTTCATAACAGGCAGTACATTTATTTCAGAGCGGGTCATGCTTTTTTCAGCATTTATTAAGGTAGTGTTATACTCAATGGTCTTAACCGGACTTGTCATTATGTCCAGGGCAGTTTTTGCAGGGTGTATTTTTAAGGCCAGCGTCTTTTTCAGTGATTCAACGGAGTCCACAAGCGACAGATTTCTGATCACTGCTGAAGCGGCCTGTGTATGCCCGCCGCCCCCGAATTCCTGAAGAATCTCCGAGACATTGACCTCAGGTGTCTGACTCCTGGCAATGATCTGAACCTTGTCATCCATCATGACCATTACAAAGACGGCATCGCTGTCATCTATATCTTTGACTTTATGTGCCAGCGAGGCTATATCAGCCATATAGCTGTCTCTGTAGGCAGTTGCTATCTTTATACTGAGTCCGTGTATTACAAATTCTTCTGAAGAGTGAAGCAGGTCGTTCAGCAGGTCTATTTCATCGGGCGTGAGTTCCCGTGAGATGAAATTAGAGACGATACTCAGGTTTGCTCCTTTTTGCAGCAGCCAGGCAGCAGCCAGCAGATCCCGTGTCGTAGTCGATGGGAAAATGAGTGATCCTGTTTCTTCATAAATTCCAAGCATGAGTACCGTGGCCTCAATGGCTGAAAGACTGATACCGTCTTTCTGAAGCATTTCAGTCATAATTGTAGTCGTGGCCCCGACTGATTCAATGATCTCATTTACTCCCTTTGAATCACCTGCTTGCACAGGGTGATGGTCAAATATATGTATTTCGAGATCCTTTTTATCAAGTAATTGCGAGAAATCACCAATACGGTCAGGACTCTTAACATCTACGAGAATAAGCCGGGTTACCTGAGTGATATCAATCTCTTTAAGCTTCTTTATATCAAAGTTAAGTGGCGATGCCGAGAGAAAATCCCTGACACTTTTCTCCTGTGCCCCGGGGAAAACCAGACTTGCATCAGGATAATACTTTTTTGCCGCTAGCATAGATGCCAGACCATCAAAGTCAGCATTGATGTGTGTTGTTATTATCTCCATAGATGTATATATAATAGCAGGGATTTAAAAAGTAAATGACCGTGGAGAAAGCCTATCGAGGTTCGACCTCGATAGGCTTGAGGTGTTATATCTTTTATCAGAAGTGATCTAGCCGTTTTTTTCTAAAAACAGTTTTAGAGTCTGGGCTCTTGCAGGATGTCTCAGCTTTCTCAGGGCCTTTCCCTCGAGCTGCCTGATTCTTTCCCTTGTAACATTGTACTGTTTCCCTACCTCTTCCAGCGTTTGGGATATACCATCCCCGATTCCGAAACGCATGGCTATGATATCGGCTTCTTTTTTGCTGAGTGAGGACATAGCCTTTCTGACCTGGTCTTTGAGTTCCTGCTGAATAACAGCGTCCAGCGGGATGATCGAGGCCGTGTCCTCAAGAAAGTCCTCGAGTTGGCTGTCTTCCTCATTGCCAATGGGTGTACACAGCGATATAGGTTCCTTGCAGATTTTCATAATCATGCGCACTTTTTCAAGTGAGAGCCCCATTTTAGGAGCAACTTCCTCCGGTTTGGGTTCTCTGCCGAGTTTCTGAACCAGCTTTTTGGATATTTGAGTCAGCCGGTTGATGGTTTCTATCATATGAACGGGCAGTCTTATGGTTCTGGCCTGATCTGCAAGGGCACGCGAAATTGCCTGTCTGATCCACCATGTTGCATAAGTGCTGAACTTGTATCCTCTTTTATAATCGAATTTTTCAACCGCTCTCATCAGGCCGATATTGCCTTCCTGAATCAGATCCGGCAGGCTTAGTCCTCTGCCAATATGCTTTCTAGCAATGCTTATTACCAGTCTCAGATTAGATTCAATCAGGGTTTGTCTGGCTTCATTTATCTGTCTTTCACACTCCAGGATTTGGTTCAGGGCACAATTGATCTGAGGGCCTTTTATGCCAAGACGAGCCTCAATTATTTCACTCTCTGCTTTTAGTTGCCTGTTTTTCTGATATATATTGCGAAGTGTTTCTTCAGAGATTCCGGTCTCGGATGCTGTTTTTTGCAGTACAGCACGCCGCTGCAGTTTTTCCGGCGCAACCTTCAGAGAGCTTTTGATTTCCATAAGCGCATTGGCCTTTATTGTATGGTTAAAGGCCATTACTTTGAACTCTGCAATTAGGTTGCTGATAATGTCTTCCCGCAAGTTAAGTTTAAAGATTTTATCTACGATCTTCTGTTTTGTAATATCAGGGCTTGAGCCGCTTGTTGAGCGGCCTTTTGCACTCGCTGTCATTTTCTTATTACTGCTGAGTCGGACATAAAGAGGCTTTAATGTCTGCACTGCTTTTATGAATGCCTTAACAAGGTTGTCTTTATCCAGGTCAGAGATTTCTCTGTCATAAGATACAACGTTATGAAGAGAGAGCTCCTGCTTTTTAAGCTTCAAAGAAAGTTCAGTCAGTTTTTCTGCTGTAGAAGTTGTTGTGAATGCGGCAAGTGCCAGCTGCTCTCTGCCAGTCTCTATAGTTCGTGCCAGCTTTATTTCTCCCTCTCTGTCCAGCAGCGGAAGCACTTCCATTTCCCTGAGATACATCTTAATTGGATCGCTCTCAGAGTAATTGATAGAGGGTAAAATATTTTTACCATTGTATCTGGTTTCTTGATCGGAATCTGCGTTCCCTGAGATCCGAAATTTATTCTGCTGAATGTCTTTGTACTCTCTTAAGCCTTCCATTTTCTCCCCCCAGTATCGTAAGCAAATTGTATTTTAAAGCAGGAGTGAGGCCTGCTATCTTTGCGTATGCCGTAAAAGCTTCACTTGTAAAAAAGACCCTGCTTTCTTCCATGAATTCGGGTGTCCAATAATCCTCTATTGACTGCAATATGACAGACTCGGCCAGATTTCTTATCCCCACGGTTTCTTCTCCTAACTCATTATTTTGCAATTTCAAAAAGCCCCCTAATCTTTTTTCGCTTAGCAACCGAACAAGTCGGGAAGGCAGTGTTCCGGAACCTCTGTTAAAATTAGAGGATTTTTCAGTCTCAATGAGGTGCAATAAGCCGTTCTCAGTAACTTTAGACATGATGTATCTATTCGTGTAACTGTTTTGAAATTCAGAACAGCACGGTCGATACCATGTATGGCCCGGATGAGAATAAGTTGGAGGTTTTCTGTATGTAAATCAGTCAATTCTCCGTGAAAAGTAAATATCCCCACGTTATCGTGCTGCCTGAAATTAACCTCCATGCTTTCTAGACATATCGTATCCTGGTAATCGGTTTTCATCGTCACTTAATATTTTTCCTTTCTATTTATGTTCTGCTCAGGGTAGTCTCAAAATTAGAGCCTGTCATGCTTTCTCTATAAATCTGGCAGGACTCAAAATTGTTGCCGCAATAATATATAGCCGGACTTATATTGATACTGCTGAGGTTGAAGCAGTAACAGGATGTCAATGGTTGTTTGACATGCGGGCAGTTTCTTTTTGTATTATTGCTTGACATTTTGTCTCCTCTTGTTAGACCTGTTCAAAATATTTACTCTGTTCCTTGATCTGCTGTTTGGGATATATATCATCTGAATAATAGTATTTACACTCTGCATAGCAGCTGCTTTTGCAAAGACTGCCCAGTTCGAAGCTTGCAGTATTGAGTGTGCTTTTGCCCTTTTCACAAAGTAAGATAATATCTCCAATCCCCTCTACAAGGTGAGGACATCTTGAACGGCTATTCTCTGTGTCGTGTGTCTGCATATTCATTTCCTGAATTTTAATTGCCTGCATCTTAATGTCATGTTTAATGCATGATCTGTGCCAGTTGTATGAAAGTCCTGTTTTTTCTTGTGTGTTTGTCAGGGTTTCTATAAGCGTATATTTAGTTAAAGATAAAAAATTGTTTAAAATCGAAGTGTTGTGATGTTGATTTGTAAGTGGGAATATGACACAGCAGGGGTGCGCAGGTCAGGATAAATGATCGGGATTTACCTTTGATATTACAGTGAACCGTGACATGTCATGGTTTTGGGATGTCGCACTACCATGACATGTCATGGTTTGCTTTTTGGACTTAGAATTTCTCAGAAGGGATATTGAACTGATCCAGTTTTCTGTATATTGTGCGCACATTAATCCCCAGCATTCTTGCAGCCTTAGCCTTATTCCAGCCTGATTTTCTTAGTGCATTTAAAATAGCATCTGAATCCAGATGGGAGTTGGAGGGGGTATGTCCAACGCTGTCATGATTGATTTGCCTTAAATTTGCCGGAAGGTGCTCAAGGGTAATTATATTCTGGTGAGACACTATAAAGGCATGTTCCAGAGCATGTTCCATCTCTCTTATATTGCCGGGCCAGCCATAATCAAGGAATATATTTTTCACATCATCGGATACGGTCTCAATGTTTTTGTCGAACTTAGCATTGAACTTATTGATAAAGTGAGAGGTAAGCAGTAGTATGTCATCGGTTCGTTCTCTTAGTGGAGGCAGCATAATTTCTACTACTTTCAGTCTGTAAAAGAGGTCTTCCCTGAAAGTACCATTTCTGACTTTTTCTGGTAGGTTCTGGTTTGTGGCGGCTATGACCCGGACGTCTGCCTTTATAGAGGTAGAGTCTCCTACACGTTCAAACTCCTTTTCCTGTAGAACTCTTAGAAGGCGAAGCTGCATTCTCGGAGAAATATCCCCGATCTCATCTAAGAATATGGAGCCGCCTTCCGCCTTTTGAAAACGTCCTGTCTTGTCTCTGTCCGCGCCGGTAAAGGCACCTCTGACATGCCCGAACAGCTCGCTTTCCAGGAGGTTTTCAGAGAGGGCTGAGCAGTTAACCTTGACAATAGGCTTGTCCCGTCTCTGGCCGCTGTAATGGATAGCTTCAGCAACGAGCTCCTTTCCAGTACCGCTTTCCCCGAGAATCAGGATGGTCGTGGTAACATCAGCAACATCTTCTATTAGTGAATATATCTTCTGCATGCCCTCGCTTTCACCTATAATATTCTTAAACTGCTGGCGTTCTCTGAGGTTTTTTTCCAGATCTGTGATGCGGGTTTCATCTCTGACGATCAGTACCGCTCCTGAAAACCTGTTTTTATGATCAATAAGCGGTGATGAGCTGATGGTTACGGTCTGTCTTGTTTTTTCTTTGTGATCGCACTCAGTCCGATAAAGTTCAGCAGGTTTTTTTGAGGTTATGGTGCTTTGGAGCAGGGTTGCGCATTTCCCGCTGCAATTGAAGTTGCGCTCAGTGAAGGGCTTGCCGGCGTCCTCTTTACTTATACCGCAGATTGTGTTTGAGGCTTCATTGACCTCAAGCAGCATAAGGTTTTCATCCACGGTAATAACGGCATCTTTGACGCTTCTGAATATTGCTTCAAGGTTAAGTCTGTATTTTTCATTCTGGTCAATAAGGGCCTTGTTTTGAAGCGCCATGTTTGTTGTGTGCAGAAGTGTTTCCTGTCTGATCGGTTTGAAGATATAGTCAAAGGCACCGTATCGAACGGCATCTGAGGCCGTTTCAATATTCGGGTATCCGGTAATCATGACGATAGGGCAGCGGAGGTGCAGCTTTTTAGCCTCGCGCAGGAGATTTATGCCAGTGTTGCCCCCGAGGATGATGTCCATAAATATAAGGTCATAGTCCCTGCTGGTAATTTTGCCGTAGGCATCGTCATAGTTTTTTGCGGTCTCTACTGTATGACCATCATCGGATAGAAAACTGTCAAAGGTGTAGCGTATGCTTTCCTCATCATCAACTATTAATATTCTTCCTTTCACATTACCGCCTTCCGTTATATGCTGGCAGCATAACCGATATATCGGTATATATGCCTTTGACGCTGTCTACTGTGAACCTTCCGCCATGGTTTTCAATAATATTTTTGCAAATACATAGTGACAGGCTGGCACTTGCAACCGCCGCTTCTGCCGGACTCTGAGTGTTAATACGACTGTGTCTCATTTCATTTAAGCCTGATCCATTATCGTAGATAGATATTTTAACATAAGGCTTACTCTCATGAATTGCCTTGCTTGCAGAAATTCGCATTATCTTCGAGCCGTTATCTTTATGCTTGTGGTTAAGGGCATATCTGGCATTGCGGATAATATTCATAAAGACATGTTCAATAAGGTTCGGCTGTATCATTACGGCAGGTATTTTTGAAGGGATACTTACATCCAGGGTTATACCGTCTTTTGCAATCTGGGCAATAATAAGAGTAAGCGACTCTAGAATAACATCCTGAATTTCTGCGGGGCGTCTGCCTATTTTATCATCATGGGCAAGGGTGAACAGGCTCCTTACGATACCGGCGATCCTGTTGCTTTCTTTTATTATGCGTGCTACGATCTCGCTTTCCCGGGAGTCAGGTGCACTTTTATTTGCAATGATTCTAGCATAGTTCAGTATGCCGTTGATCGGGTTATTGATCTCGTGAGCAACCCCGCTGGTAAGCTCACTAAGCGCCGTAAGATGCAGTGATTTTAATGCGTTTGATTCGGCTTGTCTTTGACCGGTGATATCCCTGACCATGACCATATAACCCATAAAGCCGCTATCTTCTGCCTTTATGTACGTTATGGACGCATTAATGAATGCCGTGCCTGAGCGAGTTGAATTGATGAGTGCTTCTGGAAATATAATCTCAGTTTCCACAGAGATGGTACCGCTTTCGATAAGCCGCCTCTGGACTTCATCTGATACCTCCGCCATCTCAAAGAGGTTCAGCATGTTCAGGTCAGAAATATGATGGACGCCGAATATCTTTAAAGAAGCAGGGTTAGCATCTATGACCATGCCGGAAGGGTCATAGACAATAATTCCCTGAGGCGAACTTTCAAAGATACTCTTATATCTGTCTTCCCCGGGCAGTGGTCTGCAGTTGGCGGGCCAGTTTTCTTCCCGGGCAGCGGCCTGTTCAGCTGAAAAATGCATTATCTCAGAATTATTAAGGAGCTGTCTGTATTCCTCCAGCTCGGCCTCATTTTTTTTGCGCTGTGTGATATCGCTGGCCACGATGAGCAGAGCATCCTGCAGATTCGTCTCTATAGGCGTGTACGTCATGATTACATTGACAATATCCATGTTTTTTGTCAGAAACATCGCCTCCAATGAAGATGCGGTAGAGGTGTTGATGAACTTCGGAGCTATGGTCTGTGATGGATTAAGTTCAGGAGGCATCAGACGGTGCAGACTGATCACTCCGCTGCTTATTTCCCGCCTGGAGAATCCGAGGATCGCCTCACACCGGGTATTGCCCTGCAATATCTTTTCACGGTCAGTAATAAATATCATATTCGGTGAGATTTCTGTCAGCAGCTTAAAGTTGTTCTCAACCCTTTTTAAGGATTCAAAGGAGGACTGCAGATCTGCTTTAGCGGACTCCAGTGAAGAGGTCTCCCTCTGGAGGTTTTTGCGTGTCCTTATTACCTCAGCGGCGCTTTCTTTTGCTGATGACGCAAGTTCGAGGGTCTGTTCCTCTAGTAAGCATTCTTTATCTTTTTGGGCTGTTATGGTTTTATCAATCTTAAAGAGCACAGAAACAAGGACTCCAAAAAGAAAAAAAACCGCAGCATAAGGGATGAAAGTTGTAAAGTCCGGTAATGTGTGCATGGACATAGCAATATTGAAGGCATTGAATGCCGGAAATATTAGGGCAACGGTTAAGGTAATCAGAAAAATATAATTAAGATTTTTTTCGCGGAAAGGCATAATCATTCTTATCCTGTAAGTATCGTAGTATTTAATGAAAAAGTAGTATCCATAAGCTATGGAGCATATAGTAAGGCCAATCGATTTGATCTAATTAGCATAATAGCCCAATAATGGCGGGTCGTCAATGCTTTTGGCATAATCCTTTGAATACATAGGGAAATCATGGTTCGATCGAAATTGCGGACATGGTATAATGCCTGTATGGAAGAATTTATGGCCAGGATACCTCTCGGATATTTAGTGCTCGCATGTCTTACGCTCGGCCTTGCGCCTTTCAGTCCTCCGCATTTATTTGAGAAGCTTCAGATGCTTTTTCAGGGCAGACTGGTCCGGCCGTTAGACTGGTTTGATTTGATCCTGCACGGGACTCCGTGGGTGATGCTGGTGATTAAGCTGTTTTATTTGAAGAGATGAGGAGGTAGTTGCTGCATTGCCACTTTAAGTTGATGCGGCTGGTATAGTGTTAGTCTAATCCGAGTACGAATTTCTTTGTAATTGAAAATTTCCTTAACACGTTCTTCTCAATCACGAGTGGAAAGACTATCCCGCATGTTATAGAGATGAAGGCAATTAGCTCGAATGGTGCTTGTATGTTTTTGAATACATGGCTAAACCCTATTCTTACTGCACTTTCAAATAGGGAGTGCAGTAGATATATAGTCATTGAGTAATATCCAATTTGCAACAACATACTCTTTGTTCTTTTATCTAAAAGAGCCGCAATAGCATGGCTTGCATTAATTACAAATAACGAACCACTAATACCAAGGAAAGTTTTAACGGGATAACCGTAATCGTATATGATGCGCACAGAGCTTCGCAACATATAGGCCAAAAAAAACATCATAACTGGAGCTAAAACATAACGCCAATCAGCGCCTATTGCTAATTTTGATAACTTCCCGCTCTCTCTAAGGATTGCCCCAAATACAAAAAATGGCATAAAGGACAATGCTCTGCCAAATACTAAATAGTCATTTCCAAGAAAAAAATTAATGGCCAACAATAAGAACATTATGGACAGGTTACTCAGAAATAATCTGGCTAACGGATAAATAGCAAATATCAAAAACAATGCATGTAAGAACCAAAGCAGTGGCATGAATGAATGCATTGGATCGATTAGGAGAGCATATATGCTCTCAATATTTATGGGATTCCATAATGTGATGAACTGACCTGCCACATACTTAATTAGGAAAAATGATCCGGCAATCGAAATGAATGGATATATTAATCGCTTAACCTTATTTTTCATTAAACTGCTGTATGAATATTTACCATGACTGTATAAATATCCTGATAAGATAAAGAACAACGGCATGTGAAAAAAATAAATAATTGTCCTTATCTCAGCCCAGTATGTCGGTGATGGCTTTAGATGGCAATGTCCAATCACTACTAAAATTATGCCTATGCCTTTTGCTATATGTATCCAATCAAAAGAATTCCGGCCAGTACCTGGGTTCATTTGCATATGTGCCTTCTCTCATTATAACGAAATGGAAAGAGATGTAACTCTATAAAATAAGGAACCACTTCAAACCCTCTATGATTGATAAATGTGAAAAAGCCTATCGAGATCTGTATTCACTTGTACGGCTTGTTATAACGCTTTTAAAATTTGTTTTTGAAACAGAGCTATCAGTTTGCTTGCGTTGCATCATAAATTAAAGTTTATATCGCGACAAAATACACGTGCGATCACCTAGCTTAGTCAACTTTTTGCTGTTAATGGCCAAATAAAAGTGTGGTCCGATGTCAATAGTGGACACTAATTCATTTATGCCGAACTGCATAATTTATTTCTGGTGATTCAGGGAGCAATACTGACTTCCCCGATCCGAATGATTAATTAGTCCTTTGGCGGTCTCTGTAATACGTAGGGGCTCCCCTTGCGTAAGGAACAGGTCTTGTGATATTGCTAATAAAAAAAGCGAATATCGAATAAGCAATATCGAATGATGAAGTGAACGGCCGAAAGAATATGATCCTTTTTTGCGCTTCTACATTCGAAATTCGACAATCGATATGCTCCTTTTAATCTTACCTATGGACATTAAGGGTATTTGAAGTATTTTGAATTTGTGGAGTGCGTAGACCTGCCACCCCTCGCAGCTACACCTGCATCTCCACCTCTAAATATATCTCTTTATCCTGATCGTCTGCTCCGCTAATCCTCTGAATCCTCGCGGTCAGCTGTACCCCGCGATCCATCATCTGCGCCACGGTGGAACTGTCAGTTCGGGGGATGTATCCGAGTTTGTCACGTCCCCTGAATACCTGCACGGCATCATAATCATAAGGGTTAGAGGGTTCGCGCAAAAGGCTCAGGCGGTCGCCTGTCCTGATTCGATCGCTGATCTCGGAGCCTCTGTAATATTTAAAGCCGGCAAGGTTTGTTTCGAGAAAGGGTATCAGGCGTGCATGGGATGTTGGTTTTTTTCTGAGGGATGAGGGCAGGAGCATGGCTGCCGGGATGAATAAAAAGGATTTCAGGATGTTTCTTCTGTTTGTCATTGTAACCTCCGTTTTTATGTTATGTACTATCGTACCTCGGGCACTATGACATAGAGTGACGTAGTAGGGGCGTAGCTTGCTACGCCCAGAACATGGATGAACATGAGAACATTGAATGACAAATGATGTAGGGGCAGGTTTCAAACCTGCCCAGTTTAACTAATTGCTAATATACCTTCCCCATCCTCTCAATCGCTCCCTTCACTTCCTCAACAAGCGCTTTCGGGGAAATAACCTTTACATTCGGGCCGTGGCTTAGAATGCGTTTGATCAGTTCTTTGAAATCTGCTGCGTGCAATTGCATAAGCAGTGAACCGTCTTTTTTGGAAGTGATTATTTGCTCAGGGTGCCAGATCTGTTCCTGTATGAGGGGGGCGATTGAGGGTGAAAATTGCAGGGTTACTTTGTGTGTTTTTCCGCCCTGAATTATGCCGAAGTGTTTGCGGGTATATTCTTTCATGGGCGGGATATTATCCGGCAGAGAGATCTTTTCACTGGTGCGTTCGATGGTTTGTATTCTGGACAGTGCAAAGTTCCTTACTCCGTTTCGTAATGCACAGAAGGCGATTATCTGCCAGCTTCCCATGTACTGAATGAGGTGCAGGGGCATTATGGTCCTTTGCGTTGAGGTGCCGGAATGTGGGGAGCAATAGGTGATATCAAGGGGTGATTTTTGAAACAGGGCGGTGACGACTTTGGTGAAGTGTTTTTCATTTACCCTGGAGTATTCTATGTTTTTGACTGATATGTTTTCGGCTATATCTTTAAAACTCAGGGCGTTGTCAAAGGACTGCTGTCTAAACAGTTCCTGTAAAAGTGCGCAGAGCTGTTTTTTTATATCGCTGTCAGGTATGGAAGAGGCTAGTCTTACGGCCAGGGACAGGGCTATGATGCTGTCTTCATTGAGCCAGAGGGAGGGCAGTTCGTATGTGCTGTCGCTGTAGTAGTATCCCTTTCCGGTATAGTCATATTCAAGAGGGGCATGAATCCTGTCGCGCATAAATTCGATGGTGCGCTGTGCCGTGCGGTAGGAGATCTCGAATCTTTCAGCAATATGACGGGCATTGGGAAACCTGCCTGAGCGTACTTTATTGTGAAACCAGATGAACCTCTCTAAATGGAATTTATCGCCCATGAGAAATGCTTTTTTCAGATAATTTTTTCAGGTTCCCTGCCGGCGGGTTATTTATTTAAGAGGCTGTAAAGGCGGCCGGCGGTCTCAAAGGCTGAGAGCGGGGTGCTCATAATTACAACTTTTTCAGAAGCGGCCTTTTCTAGTACGTCATACTGAGGGCTTCTGCCGCCTATAGTAATAATGGCTGCCGCATTTTTAAGGCTTGCGATCGCCACTATGTTCATGTGTATTTGAAGAGTGATCCAGATGTTTCCCTGTTGCAGATTGCCCATGACATCTGAGAGGAGGTCGCTTACATATGCGCCTGTTACCTCGGTTGAGAGTTTGTCCTTGCATGTCTTTACCTGCAGTTGCAGTTCATCAATCGCATCAGATATTTTCATGGTTAATCCTCCCTTATTATGCTTACGGCTTACTCTTTAATCAGGTTCATTGTCATCTCTACTGTTGTACCTTCTCCAACAACAGAGTCGAGCAGGAAGGTGTCTGCATTTTTTTTCATATTCGGCAGGCCCATGCCGGCACCCCAGCCCATATTGCGTACCCATTCAGGGGCGGTCGAGTAGCCTTCCTGCATGGCACGATTCGTATCCTCTATGCCGGGTCCCATGTCCTGTACTCGGATTTTTATATACTCATCCGTGACCTCATAAAATAGCTGTCCGGCCGCGGCATATATGATTACATTCATCTCGGCTTCAAAGGTGGCTATCGCTATGCGGCGTATGATATCCCCATCGACTCCGAGGTCTGTAAGCACGGTCTTAACCTCAGATGAGGCCTCTCCTGCTGTGGTGAAGTTGCCTCCTATAATTTGAAAGCTTCCCTCTATTGGCATTTTATCCTGATTCATATTAACCGCATCCATTTAGATCATATTTAAAAAGAATGCCGGAGGCCTTGTACATGCACAGTGAGGTGTTTAGAAGAGGTATTTTTTTCTTTTGAGCCAGCTCAATAGTCGTAATATCAGGTTTTTTATTTTGTACGAAAAGAATGGCCTTGATACCGGCTATTTCCGCTGTCCTGACTACGTGAGGCTGAATAAGGCCGGTGATCAGGAGAGAATTTGCCTTGCAGTAATATAGTACATCGCTCATCAGATCAGCGCTGCATGCATGCTGCACACTGATATCGATATCCCCTTCAGTCAGTACGGTTGCGTCAAGGGCTGTAATGATTTCTTTTAATGTCACTTGTTATCCGGTAGCGCGATTATTATAGTTTTAATAATATCAGTTGCTTTCCACTGGGTCAACGGCATCTTTTACCGCATTTAAAAGAGTGTCCGGATTGAAGGGTTTCTGAAGATAGTTAAAGGCACCCATTCTGAGTGTGTCTACTGCTGTGTCTACAGTACTGTAACCGGTAATCATGATTACCTTTATCGAAGGATAGGTTTTTTTTATCATTTGCAGCACCTCCATCCCGTCCATGTCCGGCATCATAAGGTCCAGGAGCACGAGATCAAACGGCTCATTTTTCAGGAACTCTAATCCTTCTGCTCCTGTAGCTGTTGTTTTGATCTCATAGCCCTCGGGTTTGAGGCATCTTTCGCAACTGGTGCGTATTATGGGTTCGTCATCGATAACAAGTATTTTACTCACAGGTTGGTTTTCTCCATGGGTAGTCTAACAAAAAAACTCGTGCCTTTGCCAACTGTACTTTTTACTGTTATATGCCCTCCTAAATGTTTGACAATTCCATGGCTGACGGAAAGGCCCAGTCCAGTACCCTTGCCGATGGGCTTTGTAGTATAGAAGGGTTCAAAAAGCTTTGACATGTCCTCTTCTTTTATGCCGTTGCCTTCATCAGCAAACTCCAGTTCAACATAGCTATTGTCTGTTTCTGATATCTCTCTTGCATATATGGTGATCTTGCCTCTGCCGTCCATCGCATCTGCAGCATTTATAAACAGGTTGAGAAATATCTGCTGAAACTGCGAGGCATCCCCGGAAACTATGTATTGCTCATCCTTGCACGTGAGGTCAAACTTCACATGGCGAAATTTTGCCTGATTCTGCAGCATGAAGATAGTGCGGTTTAAGACCTCTGTGATCGAGACATTTCCCTTTTCTGAGGGTGTAGCACGGGCAAAGGTGAGGAGGTTTTTTATGATCTTTGAGCATCGTTCAGCCTGCTCGATAATAACATTGATGTCCTCGCTTTCCGGCCCGTCCTTCGGGACTTTTTTCTGCAGGAGGTGGGCAAATGTAATAACCCCGGTAAGCGGGTTGTTGATTTCATGAGCAACTCCGGCAGCCATTCTGCCAAGCGAGGCGAGCTTTTCTGTCTGCACCAGACTGGCATGAGTATTTTGTATCTCTTCTGTTTTTTTGGCTACTTCATCCTCAAGGGTATGGGTCCAGAGCTCTCTTTCTTCACGGGCATTTTTCAGGTCCCTGATCATGGCGTTGAAGCTTTTTGCCAGCACCCCGATCTCATCGCTGGATGTTACCTCAACGGTGTGTTCCAGATCCCCTCCGGCCACTTTGCCCATGCCTGTGACCAGGCTGTTGACCGGCTTGGAGACTACCTTATAAAGGATGACAATCAGACAGATCGAGACTACCAGGACGAACATGGCAACATATGCGGTAAGGGCAAGACTCTGTTTGAACAGGGTTTTATCCAAGAGGGACAGTGAGAGGTCTGCCTCAATAAAGCCGAGGATTTCCTGGTCTTTCGGATGGGCATGACAGCTTGCGGTAAAACAGGCCAGTTCATTAGGTATCCTGTCGACTATTTTCAGGGTCGTATTGCCCTCTTCATCTTTATAGACGCTCCATTTTTTGGGCGTGGGGGAAAGCTCTGAAGAATTTGCGGGATCTGTGTGGCATGATTTGCAGGCCTGTGACCCCCGGGCAACTGACTCTGCTGCCCGTTCTTTGGAAGAGGAATAGCGCACTGTTCCTGAATGGTCGAAAATTCTTAGGCTATGGACTCCCTCTGGAATGCTGAGGTTCTCTATTACCTTACGGGTTTCCTCTCTGTCATTGGAGGACATGCTGCTGAAAGTGCTTTTTTTTGCGAAATCTATAAAGGTTTCGCCGTAATCTACGGCGATAAACATGATGTCTTTGTTCTGCTTGTGGAGAATTGCATACCAGAAGACAAAACTCACGACTATCATGAGCAGTCCGATTGCGATAATGAGTTTTGCAGCTACCGATTTGTTCGGATTGCGGAAAATGTTCTTCATATTGAGTTGTATTATAAGCACATTTTCACAATATTAAAAGTTGTATGATTCTTTTAGCTATATATTGGGCGTGCGGGCCGATCCGGATCTTTGCTTGAGGCAGTTATTCTTCTTTTATGGCATGAAAACTCAGAATATACTTACATAGCATTGACAGCGGGAGGCATGATTGTGTATAAAATACGCTATGCCCGGTACGTATATACCCATAAATTATTTGCCAGTTGCGATTATCATGTTGATTTCATCGCTAATCGGCCTTGGTGCGCTTGTCGTGGGGCTACTTGTACGTCCTCGGCGGCCTTATGCGCAGAAGTTATATCCGTACGAGTCCGGTAACCCGCCTATAGGTGATCCCAGGGTGCCGTTTAATGTGAAGTTTTATATTGTTGCGATGCTGTTTGTGGTCTTTGATGTAGAGGCGGTTTTTCTCTACCCCTGGGCCGTGGCATATGGACAGTTAGGGATTTTTGGCTTTGTTGAGATGATGCTTTTTATAGTTGTACTGCTTGTCGGCTATATATATGTCTGGAAGAAGGGAGCTTTTAACTGGGAATGATTGAAAAGAATCCATTTAGTGACGGGAAACATCCCGATTTAATAGAAGTAGAGAAGGGGATAAAGGTTATCCCCGGCGCAAATACGATCATAACTTCTCTGGATATGCTGATTAACTGGGGCAGGAAGAATTCGTTATGGCCTATGACCTTTGGACTTGCCTGCTGTGCGATCGAGATGATGGCCGCCGGCTCAAGTCATTATGATTTTGACAGATTCGGTGTGGTATTTCGTGCATCTCCAAGGCAGGCAGATGTAATAGTGATAGCAGGCACCGTGACAAAGAAGATGGCCCCTGTTGTCAGAAGGGTTTATGATCAGATGCCTGAACCGAGATATGTAATCGCGATGGGAAGCTGCGCCTGTACAGGCGGTATATTTGATACATATTCTACAGTTCAGGGATGTGATACATTTCTTCCGGTAGATGTTTATGTGCCGGGATGTCCTCCCAGGCCGGAGGCGCTTATGGAAGGTGTCATGAAATTACAGGATAAGATACAAAAGGAGTATTTCAGATGGAGCCCATTGAGATAGTAGCCCGCCTTCGGGAGAAGTTCGGAAGCGAGATACTGCAGGATACACAGTTTAGAGATCAGGTCTTTGTTAGTGTGAAAAAGGATAGGATTCTTGATATTTGCAAGTTTTTGCATGATGATCCCGATACTAACATGGATTTTCTTGCTGATCTTTGCGGGGTGGATTATCCTGATAATGAGTTTAGATTTGAAGTCATTTATAATATGTATTCCATGCAGCATCATCACCGTCTTATTGTTAAGGGCATGGTTCCAGAAAATGATATTGTTATTGATAGTGTCGAGTCTATATGGAGTACAGCAGACTGGCACGAAAGAGAGGCCTGCGATATGTTCGGCATAGTATTTGCCGGGCACCCTGATCTCAGGCGTATACTTATGCCGGAAGATTGGGAAGGATACCCTCTGAGGAAAGATTATCCTCTGAAGGGCCGTAAGGACTGGGAATACAAGGGTTTTGAGGAACTGAAAGACCTGCACTCTCATGACAAAGAATGGAATATTCAGGCTTGATATAAGCTAATTAAAATTTGACCGTATATATAAAATTTCTTAATTATGATTGATGACAATATGAACGACAGGAGTGAAGGGGTAGATTTACTCTCTAAAGAGCTGACCCTTAATATGGGTCCTCAGCACCCTGCAACTCACGGAGTATTAAGGCTCGTGCTTGATCTTGACGGCGAGACTGTAAAGAAGATTACGCCTTATGTAGGCTATCTTCACCGCGGAGTTGAAAAGCTGGCAGAGAACAGGAATTATATGCAGATCCTGCCGCTGACTGACCGTCTCGATTATATCTCGGCCATGTCAAATAATATTGGCTATTGTACTGCCGTTGAAAAGACCTTTGGCATCGAATTGACCGAGCGGACTGAATATATCCGTACAATTGTCGGAGAGATGTCGCGTATCGCCAATCACCTGCTGTGGCTTGCCACTCATGCCCTGGACATCGGAGCAATGACGGTATTTCTTTACTGTTTCAGAGAAAGAGAGTCTATACTGGATCTTTTTGAGAAACTTTGCGGTGCAAGACTTACAACAACATATACCAGGATTGGCGGTCTTAAAAACGATGCAAGTCCTGAGTGGCTGGAACAGGTTTATAAATTTACTGATGATTTTCCCTCCAGGGTAGAGCAGTATGAGACCCTGATCGACCAAAACCGTATCTGGCTTCGCAGGACGAAGGGTATTGGTTATATCTCGCCCGAAGATGCTATAAACTGGGGCCTGACCGGTCCGGTTCTCAGAGGGTCAGGCGTTAATTATGATGTCAGAAAAACTCAGCCATATGGCGTATATGATAAGGTCAAATGGGAAGTCCAGACGGCCCAAAACGGCGATATATATGATAGATACCGTGTGCGTATGGAGGAATTCAGACAGTCTAATTCTATAATCCGTCAGTGCATTGAGCAGATACCCGAGGGTCCTATAATCTCAGATGCCCACAAGTATGTTCTTCCTCCGAAGGACAGGGTCTTAAATGATATGGAGAGCCTTATACATCATTTTGTTCTTATTACCAAGGGGCCGCTTACCGCGCCTAAGGGTGAGATATATGTGGCTACTGAAGTGCCGAAGGGTGAGCTCGGGTTTCATATTGTAAGTGATGGCGAAGGCAGACCGTATCGTATGCGTGTCAGGTCTCCTTCCTTTGTTCATGTATCTGCGCTTCCCAAGATTTGTCAGGGTGAGCTGGTTGCAGATGTAATTGCTAATATTGGAAGTATTGATATTGTGCTCGGGGAATGCGACAGGTAATGATGAAGGTTTTTTCAATTATCAATTTGTATAAGGCAGACGTTATTTTGAATTATTATAAGGAAACAGTATGAGTCTGACAGGAATTATAGCAACACTTCCGGAAACGCTGGTGATCTTTCTTAAGACATTTATAGCGGTCAATATCCTGATGCTGCATATAGCTTATGTTGTTTATTTTGAACGCAAGGTCATAGGGCATATGCAGGCAAGGCTGGGTCCTATGAGGGTTGGCTGGCATGGCCTGCTGCAGCCGATTGCGGATGGTGTCAAACTCTTCTTCAAGGAAGATATCATACCTTCAAGTGCAGATAAGCCTATATTCTACATAGCGCCGGTTATCGGTGTAGTAGCGGCCATATCATCGCTGGCGGTCATTCCGATGTGGGATGGTTTCTCGATAGCTGACCTTAATATAGGGCTTCTTTACATACTGGCCCTGTCTTCCATTGGATCATATGCAATTATCCTTTCAGGGTGGGCATCTACCTCAAAGTATGCATTTATCGGAAGTCTCAGGTCTGCGGCGCAGGTCATCAGTTATGAGATAGCGATGGGCATGAGTCTGGTGGGCATTATGCTGCTTGCAGGCAGTGCGAGTCTTTCGGATATTGTGACAGCCCAGCAGGGCGGAGTTTTTAATTGGTTCATATTTAAGCAGCCCCTGGCCTTTTTTGTCTTTGTGATGGCGGCGATTGCGGAGACCAACAGGGCTCCTTTTGATCTGCCTGAAGCCGAGACCGAGATAGTTGCGGGTTATTTTACAGAGTATAGCGGTATCAGGTTCGGCCTCTTTTTTATGGCGGAGTATGCAGGCATGTTTATCATGTCAGCCATGGCCGCGGTATGTTTTCTGGGTGGCTGGAGCGGCCCGATACCAGGGGTTCCAGGTATTGTATGGTTTTTATTTAAGGTTTACGGCTTTATATTCTTTTACTTCTGGATAAGGGCGACCTTGCCGAGATATAGATATGATCAGCTTATGAGTCTTGGCTGGAAGCTGTTTATCCCACTGGCCCTTGCAAACATTGTTATTACCGGACTTGTAAAGATTTTATAGAACTAGATATGGATCTTAAGGAATTTATATAGATGACAGTAATGGACTTACTTAAAAAAATATTTTTAGTAGAGATACTTAAGGGTATGGCCGTGACTCTTAAGCAATTCTTTACCCCAGCGGTAACGAGGCAGTACCCTAAGGAAAAGAGGGAGCCTTTTATTGGTTCACGCGGGCTGCATGCCCTAGTGCGTGATTCAAACAGCGGCAAGGAAAAATGTGTAGGTTGCGGTCTCTGTGCTGCAATGTGCCCTTCAGAGTGTATACATATATATACCAGCGAAGGTGATGATAACGAAAAGGTCGTTGACAGGTATGAGATAGATCTGCTGCGCTGTGTTTTCTGCGGACTCTGTGTAGAAGCCTGTCCTTATGCCGCACTTGTACAGACAGAACATTTTGAGTATTCCGGATATACCAGGGCAGAATTTTATTATACAAAGGACCGTCTGCTGGAAAACTGGGATAAGTACATGGCCGGGGATAAGGGACGTAAATATATTGATCTTTTCTGGAGACCGAGGTCTTCGGATTTTGAAAAGAAAAGCAAGTCTGAACAGGACAGGAGTAAGGCATGACACTGGTACAGGGTTTCTTTATTTACTTTGCCGTAGCAATGACAGTTCTGGCGCTGCTGGTTGTAACCAGAAAAAGCCCGATGCATAGTGTCCTGTGGATGCTGGCTTTCTTTTTTCATACTGCGGGTTTATATCTGTTTTTAAACGCAGAATTTCTTGCTGCCGCGCAGATTATTGTCTATGCAGGCGCTATAATGGTGCTTTTTATCTTTGTTATTATGCTCCTTAACCTTAAGAAGGAGGAGACTGAGAGAAAACTTCAGAAGCATTGGGTCGCGGGTTTGGTTGTGAGTCTGGTGCTTATGGCTGCCATGGTAAAGATCCTCAGCGGCATAACAGTATTGCCGCCGCTTGGAGAGTATTCTATTCAGTTTGTACAGCTTCAGGGCAACCTGATGACTATTGGAAAGGTGTTGTATACACAGTATCTGCTGCCGTTTGAGATCGCGTCTGTTGTGTTGCTTGTGGCGATAATCGGAGCAGTAGTGCTTGCAAAAAAGAGGATTTTATAATGAAGGGTCAGGTTACTGGTCTTTTAATCAGGAGGCAGTGTTGGTTCCGTTAAGCTGGTATATAATTTTAAGCGCAGTGCTCTTTTGCATAGGGGTCTTCGGATTTCTTGCCAGGCGTAATATGATCGTTATGTTTATTTCTATCGAGCTTATGCTTAATGCTGTAAATATAAGCCTGGTTGCCTTCAGTCACTACCTGCAGCAGGTTACGGGTCAGATACTGGTTTTCTTTGTTATTACCGTGGCCGCGGCCGAGGCTGCTATAGGTCTTGCGATCCTGATTGCGTATTACAAAAACAATCCTACTGTTAAGGCTGATGATGCTAGCCTGATGAAAGGATAGGGATTTAATTATGATTAAATATACGCTGATACCGCTGCTGCCGCTGATCGCTTTTGTGATTAATATTCTATTCGGCCGCAATTATATCCGGGACAAGGCACACTGGGTTGCCATCCCCGCCATTGTCGGCTCCCTTCTGCTTGCAATCAGTGCTTTTTTTGATGTGGCAGGCGGTAATGTAATCAATATTAATGTGTATGACTGGATCGTCTCGGGAGATTTCAATGTCTCTGCAGGTCTGATGATAGATCAGCTTACCGCAATTATGCTCTTGGTTGTGACTATATGCGGTACTCTTATATTTATTTATTCAGTCGGCTATATGCATGGAGATGAAGGGTATTATCGTTTTTTTGCGTATTTGTGCCTCTTTATATTTTCAATGCTTGTGCTGGTCATGGGTAATAACTTTCTTGTTATGTACTTCGGCTGGGAGGCAGTAGGACTTTGTTCGTACTTTTTGATCGGATTTTGGTTTAATAAAAAATCAGCTGGCGATGCTGGCAAAAAGGCCTTTATAGTAAACCGGTTCGGCGACTTTGGCTTCGGACTGGGTGTTATTTTGATATTTCTTACCTTCGGTACCCTTGATTTTGTCGGTGTATTCGGTCAGGCCGGCAGCTTTGCAGGGCAGACCATTAATTTCCTCGGGTGGGAAGTTGATCTTGTTACGCTTATCTGTCTGCTTCTTTTCTGCGGTGCGGTGGGTAAGTCAGCTCAGCTTCCGCTGCATGTCTGGCTTCCTGATGCTATGGAAGGACCGACTCCTGTTTCCGCTCTTATACACGCCGCAACTATGGTAACTGCGGGTGTGTTTATGGTTGCAAGGTGTAATCCGCTTTTTATAGAGTCTCCGATTGCGATGAACACGGTAGCGATAGTCGGAGGGGTGACCGCTATCTTTGCAGCAACTATTGCACTGGTTCAAAATGACATCAAACGCGTTATAGCATATTCAACAGTGAGTCAGCTCGGCTATATGTTTCTGGCGCTCGGTGTGGGTGCCTTTTCTGCCGGAGTCTTTCATTTATATACTCATGCATTCTTCAAGGCCCTCCTGTTTTTGGCCTCAGGCAGCGTGATTCACGCATTGCATAACGAGCAGGACATGCGTAATATGGGCGGTCTTAAAAAGTATATGCCTATTACATACGCGGTATTTATCATCGGGACTTTGAGTATTACCGGTATATTTCCCTTTGCCGGATTCTTCAGTAAGGATGAGATTCTCTGGCGTGCATTTCTGGCCGGCGACATGGGAAAATTCCTATGGCTCCTCGGAACAATTGCCGCGCTTCTGACATCTTTTTACTCCTGGAGGCTTATATTTATGACATTCCACGGTGACTTTCGCGGTACCTCGGAGCAGGAGCATCATCTGCACGAATCGCCAAAGGTTATTACCGTGCCCCTTATGATTCTGGCTGTCGGTGCAGTAGCGGCCGGCTGGGTCGGCATACCACCGCTCTTTATGGAGCATGGGGATAAGATCGGTGAATTTCTAGCACCTGTGCTGGGACATCCATCCGGACATGGTACTCATGCGCAGGAATGGTTTGTTGTCGGCATCTCCTCATTGGTTGCCGTGCTTGGCGGTATTGTTGCATATGTAATGTATGTGAAGAAGACGGATATTGCAGGGAAAATTGCATCTGCTTTCAAGCCGGTTCACGCCCTGCTTTATAATAAATATTATGTAGATGAACTGTATGACACGACACTTATTCAGCCTGTTATGAAGGCCTCGGACAAGGTCATTCTTGGATTTATTGATAAAACGATTATAGAAGGTATTGTTAACGGTATACCTAATGTCATAGGCGTGTTCAGCAGAAAGCTCAGGACGATACAGACCGGGGTTTTCGGGAGTTACGGACTGGCCATGACAGTTGGCGCACTGTGTATCATAGGATACCTGTTTTTTCAGAGGTAGAGATAAATGGACAATGTAATAATGAATAACCTTGATTACCCGATACTGTCGTGGACCGTGTTACTTCCGGTATTCGGCTCGCTGCTGCTGCTGTTTATGCAGAATGCAAGGGCGGTGCGCTGGACGGCATTGATCTTTACGCTTCTGACATTTGCAATATCCCTGCCTCTTCTTACGCAGTTTGATAAGGGTACTCACTTGATGCAGTTTGTTGAAAAGCATGAGTGGATACCTTCGTGGGGGATAAATTACATTATCGGTATTGATGGTATAAGTATCCTGTTTGTATTTCTGACCACGATACTAAGTATACTTTGCGTGCTGGTCTCATGGAATTCCATAAATACAAGGGTGCGCGAGTTTCATATTGCGATTCTTGCAATGGAGGCCGCTATGGTCGGGGTCTTTGTATCTCTCGACTTTTTCCTGTTTTATCTTTTCTGGGAGGCCATGCTGATCCCGATGTTCCTGCTTATAGGGGTCTGGGGCGGGGCGAATAAATTATACGCCTCGATCAAGTTTTTCTTATACACCCTTGTTGGAAGTGTACTTATGCTGGTCGGCATAGTTGTTCTTTATTTTGCCGGTGGCAAGACGCTGGATATTCTTACGCTTAGCACTCTTAGTCTGCCGATGGGCCTGCAGTTTTGGCTCTTCCTTGCATTCTTTGCGGCCTTCGCCGTAAAAGTGCCGATGTTTCCGGTGCATACCTGGCTTCCGGATGCGCACACTGAGGCACCAACCGCCGGCAGTGTTATCCTTGCCGGAGTACTGATTAAGATGGGCGCCTATGGTTTCCTCAGATTTTCGATGCCCATGCTTCCTGATGCCACCAGGCTTTTCATTCCGGTACTCATGGTACTTTCGGTTGTGGCGATTATTTATGGTGCACTTGTATGTTTTGCCCAAAAGGATTTCAAGAGACTTATAGCTTATTCCAGTGTCAGTCATATGGGTTTTGTAACTCTCGGACTCTTTGCGATGAATACGCAGGGTGTTGAGGGCGGTATATTGCAGATGATCAATCACGGTATCATTACCGGAGCGATGTTTTTAATGATAGGAATGATCTATGAAAGGACTCATACCAGGGTCATATCGGAATACGGCGGCTTTGCTAAAATTGTGCCGTGGTATGCCGGACTATTTTGTATACTGACATTCGCATCTGTCGGTCTGCCGGGTACAAACGGTTTTGTCGGAGAGTTCCTGATAATTTTCGGTGCCTTCAAGGCTAAACAGATTATTGGAGTTCTTTCAGCCTTAGGTATTATCCTGGGCGCAGGTTACATGCTCCGGCTTTATCAGGATATATTCTTTCAGGACGCCGCGCCTGATTTTGAGAAGAAGGGTAAACACCCGGTATGGGATCTTGATATGAGAGAGGTTCTTACGCTCGCTCCATTGCTGCTGCTTGTGTTCTGGATAGGCTTTTACCCGAACACGTTTCTCAGCTATATGCATGCCTCGGTCGAGCATCTTATAAGCCGTGTTAATTACACCGCCTATGCCGGACAGGAAAATCTAATAGCTAAATATATTATGGAGATCTTTTAATGAATACGGAAGTAGGGATAAGCCTGCGGGATGCCATTCCATTTATTCCGGAGTTGGTAATTATATGCACCGGGCTTATTGCCATGATGCTTGATCTTGTTGTTCGCAAGAAGGGACCTGTGGCCGCCTTTGTGGTCTTTGGAACACTCGTTGCCGGATATGCCATGTGTAAACTCAATGGCTTTAATGAGCCTCAGAGTGCATTTCTTAATATGTTCATACTTGATGGATATGCAGGCTTTTTTAAGCTCATATTCTTTATCAACCTGATTCTCACTGTTTGTATTTCTTATAGATATATGATTATTGAAAAATCGTCATATGGAGAATATTACTCTCTGCTTACCTTTGCTACGGCAGGTATGATGGTAATGGCCTCGGCAACTGATCTGATTACACTATATCTTGGTCTTGAGCTGATGGCGCTGTCTACATACATACTGGCTGGACTGATGAGAAATGACAGACGTTCCAATGAGGCGGCGCTGAAGTACTTTTTTCTTGGTGCCTTTTCCTCTGCATTTCTTCTGTACGGTATTTCCCTTACATACGGAATGACAGGAACCACGAACCTCAATGAGATCTCGGCCACAATTCAGAATCTGAACATTGCCGGTAACCCGATATTATTTCTCGGCCTTATATTTATTATGACGGCCTTTGCCTTTAAGATCGCCCTTGCACCTTTTCACATGTGGGCACCGGATGTGTATGAAGGTGCGCCAACATCAGTGACCGCCTTCATGTCGGTTGGCCCGAAGGCTGCCGGGTTTGCAGTTTTGGGCAGGGTACTGTTTGAGGCCTTCGGCAGTATGCAGGTGCAATGGACTAATATACTTATCCCGCTTGCTCTTTTAACCATGGCGGTCGGAAGCATTGTTGCACTCTCGCAGACAAACATAAAGAGGATGCTGGCATATAGCTCTGTTGCGCATGCCAGTTATATGTTGCTCGGCGTGATTGCAGGTACACCGGCGGGCCTTGTAAGTACGATTAATTACCTGCTGATTTATACATTTATGAATATCGGGGCCTTTGCGATCGTGATTCTTCTGAGGAGTGAGGGTTTTCAGGGTCAGGATCTGGACGACTACAGGGGGCTTGCCAAGAGTAATCCTCTGGCAGCCGCGCTTATGCTGGTTTTTATGTTTTCCCTGACAGGAATACCTCCTACGGCTGGATTTATCGGAAAGTTTTATGTCTTTATGGAATTGATAAATGCGGATAAAACATACCTTGCAGTAATTGCCGTTGCTTTCAGTGCAATATCAGCATTCTTTTATCTGCGCGTTGTTATGTATATGTATATGAAGGACTCAGATGAGCCTCGCACGATCTCTTGTTCGCCTTCAATGAATGTTGCCTTAGCCGTTACAGCGCTGATGGTGATTGTACTTGGAATTTACCCGGAGCCTGTGCTTAATTACGTAAAGACAGTTGTTTTCGGGTAATAAACAGTTAGCATAATAGAACTATTTATATATAATAATTACTTATCACTCTAAGGCTTGAGTTATACAATTCGGGTAGTATATAATTATTTTCGCTGTATTTATAAACACGTAGATAGCAAAAAGCCGAAGTGGTGGAATTGGTAGACACGCACGATTGAGGGTCGTGTGGGGCAACCTATGCGGGTTCGAGTCCCGCCTTCGGCACCATTTTAAAAGCAGGAATCATTATCCTTTATATATATCTAAAAAAATAAAAAAAGTCGGTAAATGTTAAATAAAATTAAAGAAGGTATTGCATGAGTAAACAGAGCTTTCAGGTCGTTATCCCGGATTATAAGTACTGGAAACAAAATATCAAGTGCCAGACAGGCTGTCCTGTAGATACAGATTCCAGAGGATATGTAAGGGCCATTGCAGATGGTGATTATGAGAAGGCGTACTGGATTGCAAGGACGCCAAATCCGCTTGCCTCTATTTGCGGCCGTATTTGTGCAGCTCCGTGTGAACTGGCATGCCGCAGGGCATCGATAGATTCTGCGGTTTCTATCAGGGCGCTTAAGAGGTTTGTTACTGAAAAGTACGGCGTTGAGGTCTACGGAGACAAAACCAGGTTTGCAGAAAATTTCAAGGAAAAATTCAAGGCAGCTGGCAGCGGTATAATGGGCATTGCAGCGGAAACAGATAAGCCCGTTTCTATTATAGGCGCGGGTCCTGCAGGTCTGACCTGTGCGCATGAGCTTGCACTGATGGGCTATAAGCCTGTTATATATGAATTGGAGAAGGTCGCCGGCGGAATGACCGCTGTTGGAATACCCCCGTACAGGCTTCCCAGAGAACTTATAGAGGCTGAAGTTGAGGCTATTAAGGCTCTCGGCGTTGAGATTAAGCTTGGCATTACGGTTGGCAAGGATGTGCAGATTAAGGATCTTTATGACAAGTCTGCAGCGGTGCTGATCGCGGTGGGTGCAAAGAAATCTAAAATGATCCCCATGGAAGGCGCTGAAAATCAGGGTGTTTACGGCGGAGTTGATTTCCTGCGTGATGTGTTTGTAGGCAATGAAGTGAAGATTGGCAAGAAGGTTGTTGTAATAGGCGGCGGTAACGTGGCATATGATGTTGCAAGGACAGCGGCAAGGCAGAAGGGCGTAGAATCTGTATCGCTGGCCTGTATTGAAAAATATGAGCAGATGCTTGCTGACCATATAGAGATTGAAGAAGGTGAAGAAGAGGGTGTAGACAGGATCAACAGTTATGGCCCTAAGGTCATAGCTGCTGATAAAAACGGTAAGGTCAAATCTATTACCTTCAGAAGGTGTATCTCTGTTTTTGATGGTGAGGAGCGTTTTAACCCTCGCTATGATGAGTCTGATGTGATTACCCTGGATGCAGATACAATTTACTTTGCTATTGGACAGTCCACGGATATTTCCTTTCTTAAGGATTCAGGTCTTGAAGTAGAAATGAATGAATGGGGTCATGTCAAGACAGGGCAGGATCAGATGACATCTTCTTTGTCCGGCTTGTATGTTGCGGGTGATATGGCTTATGGGCCAAGGCTTGTAATAGATGCCGTTGCACATGGTAAAAAGGCTGCGCTTGCAATACATGCACATATCAGTGGTAAGGCTGTATCTGAGAGTATTAATGAAAGCCATGCCATTAGCTATGAAAAGGAAGTAGCCTGTAATTCTGTGGATCATATGCCTGACTTTGAAAAGATCTGCAGAAAGCCGGTACCTGCTGAGCCGCTTGCCCAGAGAATGAAGAGTGTGTCCGCTCCTGTAGAGGCCGGATTTAAAAAGGAAGACGCAGAAGAACAGGGCGGAAGGTGTCTGAACTGCGCTGTTAATACAATATTCAACGGCGACAGGTGTATCCTGTGCGGCGGGTGTGCGGATGTATGTCCCGAATTCTGTCTCAGACTGGTAAGCCTGGAGAATATAAAGACGAGCGAAAGCCTGACCGAGTTGTACCGTAATCGTTACGGAGAGGTTCCACAGGGCTGGGGTTCAGCAATAATTAAAGACGAAGACAGGTGCATAAGGTGTGGACTTTGCGCTGAGAAGTGCCCTGTCGATGCAATATCAATGGAAAGATTTATATGCAAGGAGGTAGTAAGTAAATGAGCGAAGAGACCCGGGATAAAGACGGGGTATCAAGGCGTGACTTTCTGGGCCTGGCTGCGTTCGGAACGGCTATACTGGGAGTTGTGTCCTCTGTAGCGGGCAGCCTCAGGTATATCAAGGCCAACGTATACTTCGAAGAATCAAAGAAATTTAAGGTAGGAACGGTTGAAAACTTCCCTATCGGCAGCGTAAAAAAGCTTGATGACAAAAATGTTTTCATCTTTTCTGAAGAAGCAGGTCTCTTTGCGATATCTGCAATATGTACACATCTGGGCTGTATTGTTTCACCTGTAGATTTTGGTTTTCAGTGTCCCTGTCACGGATCGCAGTTTAATCATATCGGCAACGTAATCGGCGGCCCTGCTCCTAGAGCTTTAGAGTGGTTTGAGATTAGTCAGGAAATAGACGGCTCTCTTGCCATTGATACAGCTAAGACAGTGTCTCAGGGAACAAAGTATTTATTTGCGTAATCAATAATTTAATTTATATAGAGGTATGAGATTCATGGACAACTCAAACAAGACAGGACTTGCACAGTTTGCAGATAATCTGAAATCTGTAAAAAGTTCATTTGTCGGTTCCTTTAGCCGCGGTGGCTGGCCCACGTCTGATAAGGGCAGGACATCGACAGTGGTGAACAACTTCTTTCTTCACCTTCACACCGCAAAGACACATATAAACACGCTTAAGCCGTCCTATACACTTGGTATGGGACTTATCTCGTTTTTTCTGCTGGTGATAGCATTTATTTCAGGCGGTTTCCTGATGGTTTATTACAGTCCGTCAACAACAACGGCCTTTAATGCTGTCAAGGACATTAACTTTGTCGTATTTGGCGGACAGTTGATGAGAAATATTCACAAGTGGTCGGGCGAGGCCATGATCATTTTTGTAATACTGCACATGGTAAGGATTGTATATACCAATTCCTATAAGCAGGGGCGTGAGTTTAACTGGGTAATCGGCATTGTGCTTCTTATCCTTACATTTGTATTGAATCTGACAGGGTATATGCTTCCCTGGGATCAGCTTTCATACTGGGCGCTGGTTATCGTGGCCAATATTGCGGCTGCGCCAAAGGAACTTACTGACATATTTAATGGTATGTTCGGTATAACACTGCCTGATATCGGCGGAGCTACTAAAGAGGTATTGCTTGGCGGTACTGAACCCGGACAGGAGTCACTCACAAGGGTTTATCTGCTTCATATACTGCTTCTGCCTCTTGCAATTTGTGTCTTCCTTGGAGTGCATTTCTTCAGGATCAGAAAGGACGGCGGCTTGACAAGGCCGGCAAATGTTTCCGCTGGCTCTGGTGAGAGCATCATCTCTCCGCCTGAAAAGAAGGGCGGTATATTCCCGACACATAAGACCTACGGTCTGATGGAGCTTTCCAAGGGAAGAACACCGGCCGTGGACACAGACATTGAAAATACGGTCACAAGCTGGCCAAATCTTTTCATTGCCGAGATCGCGGTCTTTATGTTTACGCTTGCAGCAGTAGTGGCGTACTCATACTTTTTTGATGCACCTTTAAAAGAATACGCCAACCCTATGATCCCTGAGAATCCGGCCAAGGCGCCATGGTACTTTCTGGGGCTGCAGGAACTGGTTTCCTACTCTGCCTTCATGGGTGGCCAGGGTCTTCCAGGCCTGGCGCTGGCGGGTCTGATAGCGATACCGTTTCTTGATCGTGAAAATAGGGATATTGGAATATGGTTTACCAATAAACAGGGTAAGGCTATCGCCATTGAGTCCTTTATAGTAGGCAGTGTCGCTGTTATCGGTACTCTAGCATTTGTTGTGACACAGGGCTGGTTCAGAGAGTGGTGGCCTGAGATTCATCAGCTCTGGATCGTTGCTATTAACCCCGGGAATCTGCTACTTGGATTTGTAATGGTTTATACCCTGTGGGTAATAAAAAGGACCAACTCTACCAGGATGGGCGCTATATCACTGATTACCTTCTTCCTGGTATGTTACGTGATATTGACTTATACCGGCACCGTTCTCAGAGGACCTAACTGGGTATTCTACTGGTCACCAAGTGATTGGCCGATTCATTAAAACTATGACTATTAAACTGGACTATAAGGTGGAGGAACATGAATAGCAGATTTTACTTATCATTAATGCTCATATCATCGCTGGTGCTCATGGCGTTTCTGGCAATAGCGTTTAACCGTGAGATGACCCCTGTCTGGAAGGACTATCAGACAGAGTATAAAGAGACACTTATAAAAAATGCCAAGGATGACGGCACTCGTGAGCGGGCTGAGAAGATTCAGGTCGGGCTGCAGCAGATCTATATTAAGGCATTAAATAAGTCAGATCGCTGTACCAGTTGTCATGCAGGAGTTGAAAATCCGCTGATGGCTGCTGCAGAAGTGCCATATAAGCAGCATAGCGGCAATTACCTGAAAAATCATCCCCTGCCAAAGTTTGGCTGTACACTTTGTCATCGCGGACAGGGAAGGGCGTTGAACATTGCCGAGGCTCATGGTGAGGAACATCAGCACTGGGACTTTCCGATTGTTCCGGCAAAGTATATACAGAGCTCATGTGCATCTTGTCATGATTACAAAATGCTTGAGACCGAGGGCGGCGAAAAGGTAGCAAAGGGTGAAAAACTTTTCAGGGAAAAAGGCTGTCTCGGCTGTCATAAGCTTAACGGTGTAGGCGGTGCTCTTGGTAAAGACATAGCCGGTATCGCAAATAAGGCATACTATTATTTCTCAATGGCAGCAGTAGTAGGCGAGAGAAATATGTATTCCTGGATCAAGCAGCATTTTGATGATCCCCGAAAAATCGTTCCGGAGAGCCAGATGAGGGCATTTCTGACGGATGAGGAAGCCGATCTTCTTACAACCTATATGCTTACCTTCAGGACAGATGAAATGCCCAGAAGTTACAGGTTGATAAAGAATATTGATAAAGTAGCTACGGATGGAAAATCTATGTATACAGCTTACTGCTCTGCATGTCACAGCGATGGCAAGACCAGCGTATATGATGAGATTTTTGCCAGGACAATTCCGGCGATCAGAAATCCTTCGTTTCTTAAGACTATTAGTAATAGCGAACTGAAAAGGATAGTCAAGGAAGGGCGTAAGGGTACACAGATGACTGCATGGAAGAGTGAAGCTGCAGGCCTTACTGAAAAACAGATTGATGAGATTGTGAAGTATGTGGCCAAAGACCGTCCGTCTGAGAAGTCCAGACCATTTAATGTTGCCAAAATTAAAAGTGATATCGAACGCGGGGCGGAGATTTACAATAATCGCTGTGCGCTTTGTCATGGTGAAGAGGGTAAGGGCGGAGAGAATCTGCTCGGCATGACTCTTAGAGATAGTGCACTTAGTCCTGAGTTTATAGCTATTACAGTACGTGATGGAAGAAAGGGTACCCCAATGGTACCGTTCGGCAATGGTGGAATCGGCCTGAGTAATCAGGAAATAGCTGATACCGTAGCATATGTAAAGAACCTGACAAATGATAAGAAATAGATTCCGGAGGATAGATCAGATGGGAAGATTTAATACAAGATGTAAATTGTTTTTACCGCTGGCGGGTATCCTGATGTTTGCGATGGCCCTGGTTCCTGCAGCATACGGGCAGGAAGATGAGGATGCAGCTTATGATGCGCTTATTGCAAAGGGCAAGGCTGCCTATAATGTACGCTGCGCCTTATGTCACGGTAAAGACGGAGACGGCAAGGGCGAAATGAAGTCAGTGACAAGGGTAGAAAAGACCGGGCGTACTATTGTTGTAACTCCCTGGGATTTTACTCGCGCGGTATTTAGGTTTCGTACCACACCGACAGGCTGTTTACCTTCAGATGCAGACCTTGAGAGGACTATCAGAAAAGGTATATCAGCATCCCTTATGCCTGCGCATGGCCATATAGATGGTGATGAGATAGAAGGTATTATCGAGTACATTAAATGGTTTTCTGAAGACTGGGACGAGTTTGACCCAGATGATGAGTCCTGTTTTCCTGTAGCGATAAACAAGCCTGAGTTCGTAGGGTCTGCTGACTCGATAGCCCGCGGAGAAGTGCTCTTTAAAAAGAATAAGTGTTTTGAGTGCCACGGTGTTGACGGTAAGGGTGATGGAGATAAGGCTAAAGATCTCAAAGATGACTGGGGCAATCGTATTCTTCCCTTTAACTTCACTACCGGCAATATGAAGAGAGAATCTACTGCTGAGGCAGTTTATTTGACACTCGCATCCGGTCTTGACGGCACTGCAATGCCGGGATACAATGAGGCGATCAAGGAAGAAGAGAAATGGCATATTGCTTCCTATGCGCTTAAGCTTATGGGACTGATAAAGAGCGAAGACGGGCACTAGTATAATTGATGAGTCCCCCCTCTGATGCAGAGGGGGGATTTTTTTTGCGGATATTAGTGAGTAATATATATAGTCTGTAAAGTGATACTAAGTTTTGAATGAAAATTGGAATACATCTCATTACCAGTAAAATTAAATTTGAGATATGAACGAATTTAAAAAAAATGTCCTGATAATCTTTGCCCATCCTGCATTGCAGAAATCACGGGTAAACAGTAAGTTGATCAAATATGTCAATGATATGCAGGGTGTAACCTTTCATGATCTGTATGAAATCTATCCGGATTTTCATATCAATGTAGCAAAGGAACAGGCTCAGCTGCTAAAGCATGATATTATTGTATTTCATCACCCTCTTTTTTGGTTCAGTGTGCCGGCGTTATTAAAAGAATGGATGGACCTGGTGCTGGAGCACATGTGGGCCTATGGGAGAAAGGGCAGTGCATTGAAGGGGAAAAAGCTTCTTAGCGTAATTACTACAGGTGGTCGGGAATCTCTCTTTAGTGAGAAGGCATACAATAGGCATCCTGTTAAGGAGTTTTTGTATCCTGTTGCTCAGACTGCTTATATTTGCGGTATGGACTATCTGCCTCCTTTTGTAGTTCATGGCACTCATACTATTACACAGGAAATGATAGCTGCTCATGGCGAGGACTACAAAGAAATAATAACGGCTCTGAGGGATGATACGATAGATCTTGAAAAGGCCGCTGAAATGCCGAGGCTTAATAGTGATATGAACGATGTATTAAAGGGGCGCAAACTATAATATGCAAGGGGATGGCTTTTTCTTTCAGGCATTTGTGTATCTTACGGCAGCAGTGGTCTCTGTGCCCATTGCAAAAAAGGCCGGGCTTGGATCAGTCCTCGGATATCTGCTGGCCGGAATTATAATAGGTCCTTTCGGTTTGAGCTTTACAGGTCAGGGCGGACAGGATGTGATGCATTTTGCAGAGTTCGGTGTTGTAATGATGCTCTTTCTGATTGGCCTGGAATTGCAGCCTTCATTGCTTTGGCGGCTCCGGGGACCAATCCTTGGAATGGGCGGTCTTCAGGTAGGGCTGAGTGTAGCCCTGATAACCTCAATGGCGATGTTGATGGGGATGACATTTAAGGTCTCTCTTGCCATAGGCATGACTCTTGCGCTTTCCTCAACGGCGATTGTGCTTCAGACTTTGAAAGAGAAGAGTCTTATGAAGACTGATGCGGGGCAGAGCTCTTTTGCTGTTCTGCTATTTCAGGATATTGCTGTCATACCGATGCTGGCAATAATGCCATTGCTTGCTTCTGCCGATTTAGCCGATACCCACATACAGGCTGGACATAACGGAACTGTCTGGATAGACGGTCTTCCGGGCTGGGGACATGCACTTGCTGTAATAGCGGTTATAGCGGCCATTATCCTGGCAGGGATGTTTCTCGTCCGGCCATTTTTCAGGGCCATCGCAAAGACACAGCTAAGAGAATTATTTACTGCAGCAGCCCTGCTGCTTGTAATAGGGATAGCGCTGTTAATGTCAAAGGTTGGACTTAGTCCTGCACTGGGAACATTTCTGGCGGGAGTAGTATTGGCAAATAGTGAGTACAGACATGAACTTGAGGGAGATATAGAACCTTTCAAGGGCTTACTGCTAGGTCTGTTTTTTATTGCGGTCGGGTCATCGATTGATTTTGGACTCATTTCTTCCAATCCCGGACAGATAGGACTGATAGTGGGTGGTCTGATGTGTGCAAAGCTGGTGATATTACTTGTTCTAGGCAGGGTGTTTAAGATGGGCAACGATCAAAACATACTCTTTGCATTTTCTCTGGCACAGGGCGGCGAGTTTGCATTTGTGCTGTTTTCATTTGCCGTACAGAATAATGTTTTTAGTGAAAGTCTGGCCAATCCCTTAATAGCTGCAGTTGCAATTTCTATGGCTTTAACTCCTCTTCTGCTTCTCGTCAATGAAAAAGTCTTTCAGCCGCGCTTTGGTACAAAAGAAAGCGAGTCACGCGAGGCGGATAAGATTGATGAAGAAAATCCTGTTATTATTGCGGGATTCGGCAATTTCGGAAGTATCATCGGTAGGCTTCTCAGAGCCAATGATGTAAGCATAACAGTCCTTGAACAGGATTCTGATAAAGTGGAATTGCTGCGAAAGCTTGGCCTTAAAGTATTTTACGGCAATGCCGCACGTCATGACCTCCTGCATTCAGCAGGGGCTGAGAAGGCTAAACTGCTGGTGCTGGCCGTAGGAGATAGTGAAAAAAATCTTGAAATCTGCAATGTCGCCAGAAAACACTTTCCGCATTTGATTATCTTTGCCCGTGCATCCGGCCGCTCACAGGCTTATGAACTTCTTGATGCAGGAATTGATCATGTTTACAGGGAGACACTTGATACCTCACTTAAGGCAGGCATAGATGTTTTGCGTGCTCTTGGGTTTAGATCTTATCATGCCCATCGCATAACTAAGACCTTCAGGCTTCATGATGAGGAATCTATTGATGAGCTGCGGCACCTGCGTCATGACCAGAAAAAATATATCGGTCACGCACGGCAGCGAATAGAGGATCTGGAACAACTTTTATTATCCGAGCTTAAAGAGGCCCACGAACATCATGATGCCGGCTGGGATACCGTTTCTATGCGTGAGGAATTTGGCGGTAAGCAGGCGGATAAATAAAATTGCTATTGGATCATTGCTGTGTATTTTAGAATCAGTAATCTGCAGATTCCCATTGAAAAAGACGGAAATGATGAATATTTAAATGCCGCTTCAGAAAAGACAGGAACGGACGCAGAGCATATTTCTATCATAAAAATTCTAAGTAAGGCTCTTGATATACGTGATGAGGAGCAGTTTTATTATAAAGTTTCACTTGTAATCAGTATTGAAAATTACTTTTGCAATACTCATAAACTTCCCGTCTACACTGAAGATACTGAAACACTCAAAAAAAAGGCACACCTTAAGGCGAGACCGATAATTGTCGGTTTTGGTCCTGCCGGAATGTTTGCAGCCCTTGAGCTTTTAGAGCAGGGGATTAAACCTTTGATATTTGAAAGAGGCAAAGCGATCGAGGATCGTTCAGTTGATGTTCAGAGGTTCATAAAGAAAAGGGAATTAGATCCTGAATCTAATATTCAGTTTGGTGAGGGAGGAGCAGGTTCATACTCGGACGGGAAACTTTTTTCCAGGCGGGATAATAATACCAGCCATGTAAATCATGTGCTGCAAACGTTTATTAAGTTTGGTGCGCCTGAGGACATAGGCTATATCAGCAAGCCGCACCTCGGGACAGATCTGCTTTGTAAAATAGTCCGTAATATAAGACTCTATATTCTTGAAAATGGCGGGGAGATATATTATGGATCAAAGATGACGGACATACTGATATCTGATGGAAAGGCCGCAGGTATCATAGTCAATGGTGAGAGGGAATATCCTGCCTCACATATCTATCTTGCGCTTGGACATTCTGCGCGCGATACAGTTGAGATGATGCATCACAAAGGTGTGGCTATAGAGCAGAGGCAGATCTCAGTCGGGGTGAGAATTGAGCATCAGGCTGCCACTATTAATCGCATGAGATATCGAGATAAATATAAGGATTATCCTGGGTTAGGGGCTGCGACTTATTCTTTAAATTATACGAATCGGAAAATTCGAAGGGGAGTATATACATTTTGCATGTGCCCCGGGGGTGAGGTGGTTAATGCTTCCTCTGAGCAGGGCATGCTGGTTTTAAATGGGATGAGTTACTCTCGCAGGGCATCTCCATATTCTAATTCAGCATTGATTGTAAGTTGTCATGAAGATGATTATAAATCAACAGGTCCAATGGCAGGCATAGAGTTTCAAAAGGATCTTGAGCGCAAAGCCTTTATTGCCGGAGGGAATAATTGGGAAGTGCCCGCGCAGAATTTAATGAATTTTCTGGGTGTAAGTAAGTCTGCTGAACTGAAAGAGTGCTCGTACAAAATGGGTGTTGTTTCCGCAGATATGAACGATATTTTTCCAGGTTTTGTGATTGAAGAGATGAAGTCCGCCTTTTGCAAATGGAAAGAAGAAGTCCCGTTATTTGTGACTGATCAGGCAATGTTGCTGGCAGCTGAAACGAGGGCCTCATCCCCGGTCAGGATTAAGCGTAATGATAATTTTGAATCGGTAAGTATAAAAAATCTGTATCCGATCGGTGAGGGTTCAGGCTATGCGGGCGGCATAACCAGTTCTGCGGTGGATGCTATAAAGGCGATTGAGCGTCATCTGAACTATGAGTAAGACGCGATGCAGTCAGGTGTTAAAATGTGTGCGGAAGGTCAGATATTTATAAATGTGGCATGTACCCGCTTTGATTTAAGAAAGTAAGGGATGCCGGCTGCTGTCATGAAAATGGCTGCTGTAAGCCCAGAATATTCGGCGAGATTTATCTCGTTAAATGACATATAGGTCAGGGAAAGATTAGCTATTATAACCAGCAGGTGTATGGTTAGAAAAGCAATTATCATGAGCGGAAGGTCTTGTTTTTTCTTGAAAAAATGTATTGCTGTGTAAATTCCCAGTACGAGCTGAACCGCAACGATCATGGTTTGTGCAATCATTGCTGCATGTGCCCCTGGATATTCTGCCAGTGTCGCAATGATTTGAGTATCGGTTATCAGTTTAATATTAATCCCTAAAAAACCTGCCAGTATTAAAGGTGTCGTAATCATACTTACGGCCGGCAGGAGCAGCCATCCTTTTATTCCTGTTGTATTATTATTTTGAATGATCATTGAAACCTCCCGGCAGTCTGCTGCACTTTTATGCGTCATGTCTGATTATAATGCAGCGGCGTGAAGAACCCTGTGATTTAGGTCACTTTATAATATGGATTGTGAATGGAGGAGCTTAATTTGAGGCTTGTGTTAATCTGGCGACCTGAACTATTTCATTCATTATTGACTGATACTTCTCATCGCTGTAACTGCTGGCTTCACTAAGAGCGATGGATAACGGATCAGTTTCAGATATAAGGCATTTGTTGATAAAAAGTTCAAGCAGTTCAGGATCCAATACGCTGCCTCCCATGGATGTGAGCATTTTTACTGCCTCCTCTTTGCTCGATTTATCACGGTAGGGCCGGTTGCTTGTGATGGCATCATAGATGTCCGCCATGGTTACTATTCTTGCCTCTAAGGGGATTTCTTCTGCCCTTAGTTTCTCCGGGTAGCCGGTTCCGTCAAAGCGTTCGTGGTGGTAGCATATGATATTTACAATACGCTCTGAAAGTCCGATATGCCTGGCCACATTCGCTCCCCGTACCGGATGCTCTCTTATGAGTGTTTGTTCTTTATGGTCTAGAGGTCCATTTTTATTGAGAATATGTGCTGGTATGTGAATCTTTCCCAGGTCATGCAGGGCGCTTCCGTATTTGATATCCTTTTTTTCTTCCGTGCTCATTTTAGCTGCATTCGCGAGCATCAGTGAATAAACAGCCACCCTGTCACAGTGTCCGAGTGTGTAGAGATCCTTCAGTTCAACTGCCTGAACCATTGAAAGCAGGGCAGCCTTATTTTCCGTGTGAAGTGAACATGCAAGCTGGTGTTGTTTAATTACCTCTATAACATTTTTAAACAGGTGATCCCCTGTCCATGGCTTCATGATCACCCTTGAGACTATGCCGTTGTTAATTGCATCTATAGCAGTCCTCAGGTCGGCATCTGTCGTAATAAGGATTCCCATTGTTTTCGGAGAAATCTCTCTTATGTACTCGAGCAAGTCAATCCCTCTAGTATCAGGCAGATCATTATCAGAAACTATCACGGCAATTTTTTCACTTCTAATGATCTTAAGGGCATCCTTAGCATTTTCAGCCTTAAGCAGACGTAGTCCACTGTCTGAAAATAGAGTTTCCGCGGCCTTTAATATATAGTGTCTATCCCCTGTAAACAGGATAGTCCCTGATAATGCTGGCTCTATGTTGAAAAAATAGTTCATAAATTTTACACTGCTTGTCCTGGCATATGTAAACATAACTATCGGTTATGGGAATGGGTTTCTTGAGTCTATTTTTAAGAGGTCTCAAAAAAAGCCAATAATCAGGGGATAGACTGTTTTATAATATGGATTCTAAAGTGAAAAGGAGAGGTGATTATGATTTACGATCGTATTGAGAATTTTGGAATATACATGGCTATTGATTCCGGTATGGCTGACATCCTGAGGTTTATCGAGGAGAAAAGCCTCTCAGAGCGCAAGGACGGCAGGTATGAGATTAACAGTAGCGGCGCGTTTGTGATAATAGAGAGCTACGATACACTGGACATTAGTGATTGCTTTATTGAATGTCACAGAAAATACATAGATGTTCAGGTCCTTATAAGTGGTTATGAGAGTGTGGGGGTTTGTCATAAAGTCAATTGCCAGGACGGAGTTTATGACGAAGAAAAAGATTATGAAAAGTTGGAAGGGGCAGGCGATCTGCTGTGTTTTGACGAAGGCAGCTTTATGGTTTTCTTTCCCGAGGACGGACATATGCCCAAGATTATGGATGATGTTAAACCGGTTCGGGTACGCAAGGCGGTCTTTAAGCTGCCTATAGCAGAAGGGGTTAAATAGATAATATGAGGATCGTAAAGGTTAGTGCAGTGCCTATTGAGCTTTTCAAGGTCATGAAATTTGGTAATATGGCAGATAGTGGAGGTGAGGCCAAGTCTGTTATCTCAGACGGTCTTGTCATGGTCAATGGTGAGGTGGAGACGCGTAAGCGGAAGAAGATTCATTCAGGTGATATTATTGCATATGAGGGTGATTCAGTAAGAGTTGAAATTGCTGCAGAATAATTTAAAGGGAATTAAATGATTGAGAGTGATGTAACTGTGCTTGATATGGAAGAAGAGTTCAGGATCTGCCCGGCCTGTGGATATAAGGATGGTTTCCACTCTATGTTTCGAAGGGATGGCGAGATAATGAAGTGGCTTTTTATATGTCCCTCCTGTCACAAAATCTTCGATATTGGATTAAAGGCATAAGTGATGAATATGAAATTGATAAGTTTGATATTAATTGTGACAGCCGCATTACTGACAAATGCCTGTCGGACTGCTGAAGAGCGGAAGGATGTGCAGCGAAATATGAAAAAATTCGGGCAGGCTTTATCTCTGGCTGAGCAGGAGGCTATTGGCCTGATCAGTACAGGTTTGCAGCCGGTTTACCCGATTGATGCGAAATGCGATGAGGTTGTATCCTTCTTTGCGGATCAGACACGTTATGATGGAAGTTTACGTGTCACAAGCGCTAACAATGGTCGTCATGGAGGTATTGATATCTCGCTGCCTATAGGCACTCCTATTATGGCGATTGCTGATGGTACGGTTATAAAAAAGGCCCGAGGCGGACAGATGATTGGATTCATGATAATGCTTCAGCATACGCCCGAAGATACGGGCTTGCCTGTATGGACATTTTCCAAGTATCAGCATTTCAATCGTATGCCTTATCCAGAGGTTGGAGTCAGGGTGAAGATGGGTGATGTTATCGGTGTATCCGGGCAGTCCGGCACTACGGGAGGTCATTACGGAGATGCCGGATATCCGCATCTGCACATGAATGTATATATGAATGATACCGGAAAATTTAAGACAAAGGACACGTCTCATAAGGTCGGTATCAAAGATAAAAAGTATGTTGACCCTCTAGCTGTATATCACGGGAGTAATCTTGACAGTCACGAACTGATCGCGCTTCCGGTCGAAAAAAAGAGATTCAGCATCCCTTACACGATAGAGACCGGAGTGATTGAGCCGAAAGGGACAAGGTTTCTCTGGCCGGTTGCCTGTAAACCGCTTAGATGAAGTGATGAAGTGCGGTAATCGCTAATTCAATTGAGTCCTTAAATTAAAGATGATTTTATTATTGACCCATCAATAGTATCCTTCTCCTGAAGAATAAATTTGTCCTCAATGCTGGACCATGCCTTTGGTAATAATTGTGTAACTTTATTGGCTGTTAAAGGGATATTGATTATCTTTCTAGTCGCCTTTATGCCATTAATACGCGTCTCGACATTAAGATCAAAAAGTGAGTTACCCCCCTTGTTATCGATAATTAATGAGCCGTCCATTTTATTTAATTGTATTGATACCGGCATCTCGCGCTTTACTAAAATGTTTTTTACTTCAAATAAATGATAATCACCGCTGTTGGACAATTTGCAATCAGCGTCTATAGTTGTTTGTTGAGAAATTATCATCGATATTTTGTCTAAAGAATGGCATGCGCGCTATTGTGTCATCTTACTAAACGGTATTTGATGCAAAGTGTATTAATTGATTATATGTAGTCTGCACCGACAAGTGTATTATTTCTAATTTTTCTTTAACCTCTTAATTTTAAAATTTAAATTAGGTCCCGGACTTCAGTTGATTCGGAATACCTTACACTGCTGTTTTATTGCCTCGAAAAATAATCTTTTAAATTCAATAGTTAGGTATTGGCATGGTATATGCAGAAACATTGGTGTATATCTATTAAGAGAGGAGTGAAGGGGGTATAGTTTAATTGTATTGAACTGAAATCTTTAGGATTGGTTTGTAAAAAGGAGGAATAGCCTAAATGAAAACGTATAGATACATATTGCTTACATTGAGAATGGTTGTAGTATGCTTTGTATTATCATTGGGAATGGCTTTTACTTCATCTGCCCTTATTTATGATGTGACTATAGACGGCAGTGATGCCATATTTATCGCCGGCAGGACGGACGTTCCGATTCCTGCGCTGGATGGTAATCCGAATGCATATATATTGAGGAGGCATGGATTTATAACGCCAGAGGCTATTGTAGAGACACTTCCGCCTGTTATCTCAGTAGTAGCCGGTGATGTCGTTAAGGTGGCTGATGCGGCTGTAGGAGGGGTAAGTTTTTTCAATGGTGTCGGCGCTCCGTTTTTTGGTCCGGGAGGCAATGGGGTCAGCGGCAGTAACCTCTCAAGTCTCGGGGGAATAAGCGGCTACATAGGGCCTCAGGGTCCTTTAACCGGGGTTTTTCTGAATAATAATATTCCGAATATTGGACCGGCTCCCGCTACGCTTGATTTCAGTCTCGGGGGGCTGGGTATAAATTTTCTTTCTCTGACACCGGGACTGGGACAGATTTTTTATATTGGCGATGGTCTGACAGATGCGGCGCTCTTTCAGAGCTTTACAGCACCGGTTGGAGCTACTCGTCTCTTTTTGGGTATACCTGACGGGTTTGGTTTTGTAGGAGTTCCCGGGGCATATGATGATAATGACGGGGCTTACAGGGTAAGGATAGGAGTGAATGAGACACCGATCATCCCTGAGCCATCGACAGTGCTGCTGCTTGGCAGCGGTTTGATTGCTGCTGTAGTTCTGAGAAGGAAAATCTCAGGGTAATTAAGCATACTGTTTGTGGTTCAGTTAAAGGCAGGGCGATATTCGGCCCTGCCTTTTATTTTATTTCCACAGTAGATTTCCCCATATATCAGGTATCTTCAGTTTATCAGGATTATTCCGTGAACATTTTTCCCCCATTGATGAACTATAATTATATCGATATGGAAAACTGGAATCTTTCAGCATGGAGACATAAGCCGGTTGCTCAGCAACCTGAATATCCCGATATCTCAGCTTTAAGGAATATGGAGTCTCAGTTAAGTGCTGCTCCGCCGCTGGTCTTTGTAAATGAGATACAGGCGCTTAGCCGACAACTGGCGAGGGTTGCGGAGGGAAAGGCCTTTTTGCTTCAGGGTGGTGATTGTGCGGAGAGTTTTTCGGATTTTGAGGCGCAGAATATTCAGGATACCTGCAAGATAATATTGCAGATGGCGGTCGTGCTTGTATTTGCTGGAAGCTGTCCCGTGATTCAGGTGGGGAGACTTGCAGGGCAGTTTGCAAAACCCCGTTCGTCTAAGATGGAGACCATAGATGGTCTGAAGTTGCCGGTTTATCGCGGGGATATGATTAATGATACAGCGTTTGATGAGTCTGCCCGCATTGCCGATCCTCAGCGTATGATGACGGCCTATAATCAGTCTGCTGTTACCCTTAATCTGCTCAGGGCCTTTACAAAGGGTGGGCTTGCTGATTTGCATCAGGTTCATCAGTGGAATCTTGAATTTGTAAAAGACAGTCCTGCCGGCGAAAAATTTCATGACCTTGCGGAGCGTATAGGTGAGGCGCTGGCCTTTATGGAGGCCTGTGGAGTTGCCTCTAAAGATACTCCAAGCCTGCGTGAGACAACCATGTATACCTCGCATGAGGGGCTGCTTCTAAATTATGAAGAGGCCTTGACCAGGCAGGATTTAGAATTGGGTGATTGGTATGACTGCTCTGCCCATATGATATGGATAGGTGAGAGGACACGCCAGATGGATGGTGCGCACATAGAGTTTGCAAGAGGAATTAAAAATCCGTTAGGTGTGAAGGTTGGCCCCGGGATGGAGCCTGATGAACTGCTGCGGCTGGCGGAAGTCCTCAATCCTGAAAATGAAGCGGGACGTTTGACAATCATTACCCGTATGGGGTCAGACAGGATCGCTGACAGACTGCCGCCCTTGATTAAATGCATCAGCAGGGAGGGTCTGAAAATTGTATGGAGTGTCGATCCCATGCATGGTAATACTGTGCAGGCCTCCAATGGTCTGAAGACCCGTTCCTTTGACCGGATATTAAGTGAGGTGCGGACATTTTTTGAAATTCATCGAGCAGAGGGGACATATCCCGGAGGGCTTCACTGCGAGATGACCGGCCAGAATGTAACAGAGTGCATAGGCGGGGCGCAGGCCATTACTGAACAGGAACTTATGAATAAATATATGACCCGCTGCGATCCCCGATTAAATGCTGTCCAGTCGCTGGAGTTGGCATTTTTGGTATCAGAGTTTCTGAAAAAAGCACATGACTGATATTTGTTATGTTTTAGGTTATCTCCCATATGCATCTTTTTTAGGTCGTGTTCGGTGTATTATCAAGGTCGACAGGATATGAAAGTGGAAAATAATAGGTCCGGTATGCTGAAAAAAGAAATTCCAAGGAGAAGGTAGGAGCCTGAATAAATGAGATTTGATCAATACAAGATAGCGCAGGAGATAAAGAAAAACCTTGAGGCCTTGGGCTTTAAAAGACCTACGGATATACAATTTAAGGCAATTCCCTCGATTATGAATGAGGAAGATGTAATGGCGGTTGCCCAGACCGGAACAGGGAAGACCGCTGCCTTTGCGATCCCCCTGATCAATAAAATACATGTACGCAAAAGCAGCAAACGTGTCGAGGGTATAAAGTGTCTTGTGATGGTTCCTACAAGGGAACTTGCTATGCAGATAGGCGAGGTCTTCCGCACACTATCTGACCACACGAGGGTAAAGACCTTCGCGCTGTACGGGGGAGTGGAGCAGGATGCTCAGATCAGCAGATTACAGAAGGGTATTGATGTAGTTATAGCAACACCGGGGCGTATGTTTGATCTGATAAGTCAGGGTCACCTGGATATTTCAGCGATCGAGACGCTTGTACTGGATGAGGCCGACCAGATGCTTGATCTGGGCTTTATTAATGATATTGAGTTTATAAAAAGAAAACTGGTCAGGCGGCATCAGACGCTTTTCTTCTCGGCCACCATAAACAGTGCTATAAAAAAGCTGGCTTTTTCGCAGGTCAAAAGCTCTGCAATAAGGATACAGATCTCTCCGCAGGATCCGGTCGCAAAGAATGTCTCCCATTATGTGATGTTTGTAGAGATGGATGATAAGAGATTTTTTCTGGAGCGCTTTATAACGGATAATCCTGAGCATAAGATCATGATTTTTGTCAGGACCAAGGTTCGTGCCGAGAGGGTAGCCAAGGCCATGCAGAGGGCTGAGATAACGACCTCTGTTATTCACGGAGGCAAGGAGCAGTTAGAGCGCTCCGAGGTTATAAAGAGCTTTAAGGCTGGACAATGCAGGATTCTTATTGCAACGGATGTAAGCGCACGCGGCATAGACATTCCTGATGTAAATTGTGTTATAAATTACGATATGCCTACAAAGGCGGAAAACTATGTGCACAGGGTTGGCAGGACAGGCCGGGGCGTTAAAAAAGGGGATGCAATCTCTTTTTGCAGTACGGAAGAAAAACCGCTTTTGCTTGAGATACAGGAATTTATAAATAATGAGATTGAGGTCATTAAGATAGCAAAAAATGAATATGCCGGCGTGATAGAACCCCCTGATGAAGATAAAAGCATCGAGGAGCTTATTGAGGAACAGAAACGCTGGGAGAAAAAACACAAGAAAAAGATCAATAAGAAAAAGAAGAATTAATCGTGTATATTTAAGCTGAGCAATGGTGGATAGAAATGAGATCATTTTTTAAAAATCTTGTGGGTCAAAAGATACTTATGGCAGTTTCAGGGCTGTTTATGACTCTCTTTCTGACCGCACATCTTCTCGGCAATATGACTATATATACAGGGGGGTTGAATGCCTATGCTGAGCAACTGCATGCCCTGGTGCCGCTGGTCTGGATAAGCCGGATAAGCATGCTGACGCTGCTTTTGCTGCATATATACTTCGCCATAAAGTTGACCCTTGAAAACAGGGATGCTAAACCTGTTGGATATGCTGTGAGCAAAAATATCCGCTCTACCTTCGCATCTAGAAATATGATATGGTCAGGACTTGCTGTTGCCATTTTTATCATTTATCACCTTTTACACCTGACGGTTCCGGCCGCCTCAGGATCTGTTTCGCTGGATTCAATGGGAAGACCTGATATTTCCGGTATGGTGGTTGAGGGGTTTCAGGGGGGGCTGGTTGCTGTTATTTATTTAGTATCTCTATTGGGACTGCTCCTGCATATTATTCATGGAATACAGAGTTCATTTCAGTCCCTGGGGCTAAGCGGTGAAGATGCTGCACCAGTGATACATAGAGCCGGGATAATTGTCGCTCTGGTGCTTTCTGCAGGGTTTTTATCCATACCATTAATAATATTTGTCGGAATTGTGAAGGGTTAGAAAATTATGATACTTGATGGCAGAGCTCCCATAGGACCTATTGAAACACAGTGGGAACGGCATTGCCGTGACTTGAAACTCATAAATCCTGCCAACAGGCGAAAATATAAGATCATCGTTGTCGGCACCGGTCTGGCCGGCGCTTCTGCGGCTGCTACACTCGGGGAGCTGGGATACAATGTTGAGACATTCTGTTATCAGGATAGTCCCCGGCGTGCGCATAGTGTAGCCGCGCAGGGCGGGATCAATGCTGCGAAAAATTACACAGGTGACGGCGATAGTGTATATCGTCTTTTTCACGATACAGTCAAAGGCGGAGATTTTAGATCCCGTGAGGCAAATGTCTATAGGCTCGCGGCCTTAAGCAATAATATAATAGACCAGTGTGTTGCCCAGGGGGTGCCGTTTGCCCGTGATTATGCCGGCTACCTGGAAAACCGCTCTTTCGGGGGTGCCCAGGTCTCAAGGACTTTTTTTGCAAAAGGTCAGACAGGTCAGCAGCTTTTGCTGGGTGCTTATTCTGCTATGCTGCGCCAGATAAGGGCAGGAAATGTAAGGCATCATTCCAGGGCGGAGATGCTGGATATCGTGCTGCTTGAGGGTGAGGCAAAGGGTATCATTACAAGGGATATGGTAACGGGTGAAATACGTACTCACGCGGCTGATGCAGTATGTCTTTGTACCGGAGGCTATGCCAATGTCTACTACCTTTCAACCAATGCAATGGGCTGCAATGTAACGGCCGCTTACAGGGCGTATAAGAAAGGCGCGTATTTTGCCAATCCCTGCTACACGCAGATCCATCCTACCTGCATCCCTGTTTCGGGCGACTATCAGTCAAAGCTTACTCTAATGTCCGAATCGCTAAGAAATGATGGCCGTGTCTGGGTCCCTATAAAAAAGGGAGATAATCGTCCGGCAGGAGAGATTCCAGTGGTAGAACGTGATTATTATCTGGAACGTAAGTACCCTGCTTTTGGCAATCTGGCTCCACGTGATATATCCTCCCGCTCTGCAAAGGAGGTCTGTGATGAAGGCCGCGGGGTAGGACCGGGCGGCAGAGGGGTGTATCTTGATTTTGCTGATTCGGTCAGGAGGCTTGGAGAAAACTCAGTCCGGCAGAAATACGGTAACCTCTTTGAGATGTATGAAAGAATAACAGGTGAGAATGCTTATGCACAGCCGATGCGTATTTATCCTGCTCCTCATTACACTATGGGCGGTCTTTGGGTTGATTATAATCTGCAAAGTAATATTCCCGGTTTGTTTGTATTGGGAGAGGCCAATTTTTCAGATCATGGGGCCAATCGTCTGGGTGCAAGCGCCCTGATGCAGGGTCTGGCTGACGGGTATTTTATTATTCCTCATACCATAGCGAATTATCTGGCCGTGAGCGGACCGGGGAAAGCAGATCTTGATAATCCAGAATTTGCAAAAGCCAGGGAAGATGTAAATACCTTTATAGCGAAAATATTAGCAATACAGGGCAGACGTACTGCCAATGATTTTCATGCAGCGCTGGGAAAAATTATGTGGGAACATGTAGGGATGTCCCGCAGTGAAAAAAGTCTGAAGACCGCACTCCGCCTGATTCCCGAACTTCGTGAGCAATTTTGGGAAGATCTTAAGGTTCCGGGAGGTAATGCTGATCTTAATCAGGAACTGGAAAAGGCCGGACGCGTTGCAGACTTTCTGGACTTTGCGGAATTGATGACGAGGGATGCGCTTTCCCGTGATGAGTCATGCGGCGGACATTTTCGTGAGGAACACCAGACCGTTGAGGGTGAGGCCGTTCGTGATGATGAAACTTCATCACATGTCTCTGCCTGGGAGTTTCGCGGGGGGCATGAGATTCCTGAGATGCATAAGGAACCACTGGTATTTGAGAATATCAAACCCGCGGTCAGGAGTTATAAATAATGAAGCTAATCTTGTTTATTTGGAGACAGCAGGGGGCTGATGATCCTGGAAAACTTGTGCGTTATGATACTTCTGAAATAAGTGCGGAGATGTCTTTTTTAGAGATGCTTGATGTGGTAAACGAGGGTCTGGTCAAGGACGGGAAAGAGCCCATTGCCTTTGATCATGACTGCCGCGAGGGCATCTGCGGTACCTGTTCACAGGTAATAAACGGGGTGCCTCACGGTCCTCAGGAAAGAACCACGGTATGTCAGCTTCACATGCGCCAGTTTAAAGATGGCGATAAGATTTATATTGAGCCGTGGAGGGCAAGGGCCTTTCCCATTGTAAAGGATCTGATTGTAGATCGAAGTTCGCTGGAGCGTGTTATGCAAGCCGGAGGTTATATATCAGTTCATACGGGCTGTGCGCCGGATGCCAACTCGATTCTAATACGCAGAGAAGATGCAGAGACAGCGATGGATGCGGCAGAGTGCATTGGCTGCGGTGCCTGTGTGGCAGCATGCCCTAACGGTTCGGCCATGCTTTTTACGGCCGCTAAGGTTACGCAGTTTGCCAGTCTTCCGCAGGGACAGACCGAGGCGAAGCACCGGGTATGCATGATGACTGAGGTAATGAAACATGAAGGATTCGGCAGTTGTACTAATCACTATGAATGTCAGGCTGTTTGCCCCAAGGGTCTTAAGACATCTTTTATTGCCCGCTTAAACAGAGAATTTCTTAAAGCCCTGGACTCTCCAGAAATGCCTGAATCCTTCTCAGGAGGCTTTTTAAACAGGGGCAATCCGTCACGCTAGGCAGGGCCTGAATTTCCTCTTCTGCCTTTAGCTGTTTTAATGATTACCATATTTAATAGATTGATTAATTAAATTTAGTAGACACAGCTCCGGATACATGATATTTCTATAGCTATGGAAATCTTCAGCGGAGGGTCGTATGGATCTAAGGTTTGATAGTTATATGTTTATCGCTGTGCTTGTGCTTTTTTTTTCTATGGCCGGACTGGAGGTTTATGCAGGGGACTCCTGTACGGAGTGTCACAGGGACGGGGGACTTCTTCAGCAGAACAAGGTGCTGTATGATTATTTTAAAAACTGGGAGGGATCACTGCATGATCTCTCCGGCGTGATCTGCAGTGATTGCCATGGCGGAAATCCTGAAAGTAAGGATAAGGACTCTGCGCATGCAAATAACTTCTATACCTTTCAAATGGATGGAAAACAATCATATGAAAAAGTGCCTGAGACATGTGGAAAGTGTCATGAAGCAGTACTTAATAACTTCAGGCGGAGCAATCATTACAAGGCATTAACTGAAAAAGGGACCGGCCCTAACTGTGTAACCTGTCACGGTGCGATGAATGTTGAGGTCTATTATAGCGCTGTTATAACAAAGACCTGCGTGACCTGTCATAACGAAGAAACCGGTAACAGGCCGGAGATAGTGGATGAGGCGGGTGTGATATTGCAGAGGATTAATGTCTCCAGGGCATTTAAAAACTGGATAGAGATTAACTGCTCTGATGATGAACGGGCAAATATTAAGGTCTTAAATGTCATGTATTCATCCCTGACGGAGTCCTGGCACAGTTTTGATTTTAAACAGCTTGACCAGATGTCCCTTGATCTGCTGAACAGGGCAAAGACACTTGTTAATAAGGGATTGATTGAAAAAAGGAGAAGCAACTGAATATAAGTCATTAAACATTATCCTGCCCTCGCAACCCTGAATATGATAGAATCATAAACGCTATATATTAGAGTTTATAAGATATGCATGTCATAGAATCGTCAAGGGAGCGGGACATAGTTTGAACCTTCAAAAAATAAGTCTTATATTTTCAGCACTGCTTGTCCTGATGGCTTGTGCGTCTCTGGTTGTTGCTCAGGAGACGGGGGAACCTGATACGCATGAGGTGTTTGGAAGGTATGCCAGTCGTATCGTTAAGATACATGTTGTTGAAAACAGTTCCGGCGCCAAGGCCACGATAGGTTCTGGATTCCACGTCAGCAAAGCCGGCCATATCATTACGAACTACCATGTTATCTCCAAGATTGTGCATCACGGAGATCGTTACTCTGCAGAATTCATTGATAGCGGAGGCGGCTCCCATCCTCTGAAGATCTTAAATATAGACGTGATCAATGACCTTGCGGTTGTTCAGTCGGATTATTTAGCGAAAGATTACTTCAATCTGTCTGTTATAGATATTAGTCAGGGCAGGAGACTCTATGCCCTTGGTTATCCCCATGATATAGGCATTAGTATCGTAGAGGGTACATATAACGGTCTTTTGGAACATGCACTTTATAAAAAGATCCATTTTACCAGCTCTATTAACCCGGGAATGAGCGGTGGTCCTTCGATAACATCTTTAGGGGAAGTGGTCGGTATTAATGTCTCAACCGCCGGCAATCAGGTGAGTTTCCTCGTTCCTGTAGAGGCCGCGGTCAGGCTTTATAAAGATACTCTCAGTACGCCTGATAATCTGCTGGAGAATTTTCTTGAGATAGTTCGCAATCAGTTATATGCCCACCAGGAAGCCTATCTATATGAGGGTATGATGAGTTCAGGTCAAAAGGTACGGCTTGGAGACTTTATGCTGCCGAGCAGGCTTGCCCCTTACTTTAAGTGTTGGGGGGATTCGCAGCAGACTGAGAAAAGTACCTATAGTGTAATAAATCACAGATGCTCTACTGATGATTATCTGTTTGTTTCCGGAAGTCAGAGATCTGGAATTATAGAGATTCATCACAGACTTATTACCTCTGAGGAACTTAACTCTATGGCGTTTTATGAACTGTATTCAACTTTCTATGCTCAGAATACCAGCCAGTTGCACGGCAGTGAGGAAGAGGTGACTTCTTTCAGGTGTGAGTCTGAAAATGTTATAAGCAATGATATTCCCTTTAAGGTCGCATTCTGCATAAGGCGCTACAGGAAATTGCAGGGTCTGTATGATATGGTGCTCAGGGCTGCGGCGCTTGGGTTGAAAGACACTGGCCTCGATACAACCCTTGTACTTGCGGGTGTCAGTTTTGAAAAGGCCGGTGAAATGGCACGTACTTATCTGGAGGCTGTCTCATGGGCAGAATAGTCTTTGTAGAGGTTATGAACAGGAGACACAGGGTCAGTGAGCGCATAAGGGTGGACTCTTTTCCGGCAGCTATTGGGCGTGCTTATACTAATGATATTATTCTGGATGATTCTTATGTAAGTGAGACACATGCGGTTCTTACCTGCGATGAGGAAGGCACTTTGCATCTAAAGGATGGGGGAAGTAAAAACGGTATACGCAGGGAGGGTCAATCCAATAAAGTCAGCGATCTTGAGATATCGGGCGAGGCGACAGTCAGAATTGGCAGGACCTTGCTGCGAATACGTGAAAGCAGTTACGGAGTTACCCCTGCGCTTGCCGAGCAGTCGCAGTATGGTTTTTTTCAGCGCATAACCCGAACCGGCAGTTTAGCGTTTCTGGCATTTATAGCATCCTTTGTCATGATATATGGTTATGATTTTATACGCAGTTATGAACGGTTTAGTCCGTCCCATGTGCTGGGCAGTGTACTTGCCGGAGTTATGCTGTTTGCCCTGTGGTCAGGTGTATGGTCACTTATTAACAGATTAGTGGCGCATTCATTCTGTTTTCTTAAGCATATGGCAGTTGCCGGAGTTATTGCTCTTTGTCTGACGGCAGCCTATACTGCAGATGAATATGTGCTATTTCTATTTTCTCCCGGGTATGCATATATATACTTTGAACTGGCTGGTCTTGCTGCTATTTTCGCAATGGCACTTTATGCGCATACTGCTATTATCTCACATGCTCCCCGCCGCAGGTCAGCAATTACGGCGTGTATTGTGGCTATTTTTATTTTCAGCTTTACAAGTATTTTTTTCTCTCTTGGCAGGTCGGAGTTTTCACGTAATCTTGATTATGAGGCTAATCTAAAGCCGCTGGGAAAGGATTGGATATATAGCATATCTAACACTGAGTTTTTTGAAGGCCTGGAAATACTGAAGAATGAGGTGGACTCCATGGCCGGTGAGCTGTAATCACAGCACGAAATGGATATTTGATATAGTCGATTAAGGTTTCTAGTTATATCGACCGATAAATATCAAAAGTTGATAACTTAGTGAATTGGCTGGTTTTATAGTGATAATCTATGAAACTGATACATAAATTAATATTAGGACTGATACTTTTTGTGCTCCTCATATGGACCGGAGGGTATTTCGCGCATATCTCAAGCAGGACTATACTGAAGAATCTTTTTATCGAAAATGCTGAGTCTCTTGCCGAGCAGAAGATCGATAAGGTTCATAATTTCCTGCAGCACCGGATCGAGATATTTCAGGAATTTGCGTCACAGCGGCAATTTCAGCAGGAGATTGCATTATCAAATGAGCAGTTTAGTCAAAATGCAGAGATTCAGTCCTTTATCACTGAGCGGGATCATCAGTGGCTGCAGCCCGGAGATAAAGAGCAATTGCCATTTATCAATGATATATTGCAGAGCTGGATCTCGGATGAATTGAGGGGCAAGGCCCTGTATCATGAAAAAAAGAATGGTTTCAGAGTATTCGGAGAGGTGTTTGTCACAAATAAATACGGGGCAGTAATAGCTGCTACTCAAAAGATCACGGATTATAGGCAGGATGATGAGTACTGGTGGAGCGTTGCAAAGCGTGAAGGTATTTATATCGGGGATATTGCCTATGATGAAAGTGCCGCGATGTATGGCATGGATATCGGTATAAGGTTTGATGATGAGAAGGGGGGCTTTGCAGGGATAATTAAACTGGTACTGAATGTTAAAGATATAATAAATATTATCAAGACCTTTACGCATCATGATATGCATGCTTCACACGGATCAATGGAGACAACCCTTGTGACCAGAGAGGGCAAGCTGATTTATTCAACGACCGGGATGGGCGTTCTTTTTGATGATGTGACAGGCGATTTTGAGCGCGGAGAGCTTGAGATTCTTCTCTCGGATATGCCGCTGCATATAGAGAGTCGGGGGCGTCTTGTAGTGCATGCTCATGCCAATGGACATGGCAGCAAGAGCTTTGAGGATCTTGGCTGGACTCTTATGATCTCGCACCGCACAAGTGAGATTTATAGAGGGATAACAGATCTTAGGAACAAGATTCTTATGGTCTCAGCAGGGGTTACCTTTTTTGCTCTTTTACTGGGTTATTCTATGGCTGTCCCGTTTCTGCGTGCAATACGGTCTATCCGTGATGCAGTCATAAAGACAGCAGAGGGTGATTTAGATGCACATATATCGGTATACGCCGATGATGAGCTTGGACAGCTTGCTACGGCCTTTAATGATATGCAGACGAAGCTAAAGAAAACGACAGTAAGCCGTGATGAACTTGTCAGGGAGATGAGTGTCCGTAAAAGTGCCGAGGATGGCCTTTTGGAGGGCGAGGCTCGTCTGCGTTCTATAATAGATACCGCAAGCGATGCAATTATTTCAATAGACAGTCGTGGACGCATGATTTTTATAAATTCTGCAGCGGAGTTAATGTTTGGGTACAGCACCAGCGAGATGGCCGGTCATTCCGCGAAAAAGTTAATGCCTGAGAGGTTTCGGGAGTATCATGAGAAGGGAATGGAACGATATTAGTCGACTCATGAGAAAAGCATAATTGGCAAGAGTGTTGAGCTTTTTGCGATTAGAAAGGATGGCAGCGAGTTTCCAATAGAGCTCTCGCTTGCCCAGTGGAAGGCCCATGGACATCAGTTTTATACAGCTGTGATAAAGGATATTACCGAACGTATAAGAGACCAGCAGAGTCTTCTGGATAGCGTGAAGATGTACCGAACACTATATGAATCATCCGGTGATGCGATAATGGTTATGGAGCAAGTCCCGGATGACGTTTTGCAGATTGTTGACTGTAATGAGAAGGCTGCGGAGTTGCTGTCCTGTAGCAGGGAGGCAGTTAAAGGTGAGTCTTTTGAAAATTTATCAGCTGCCCATCAGTCTTCAGATATATCCTCTAAGCAGTTAATAGCTGAAATGTTGACGTCTGTTTTGATAGGGGCTCCGCAGTATTTGAGATGGATGCTAAAGAGCAGGAACGGAATAGAGTTAGCTGCTGATATATCCTTTGCACGTATGGATATCGACGGCAGGCAGTATATCCAGGCTATTGCCAGGGTTAATAATACTCACTCCTGATTCAAAATTAAAGTTCTATTCTTCGCTGTCCGATAATTAATCATAGTGAAATAAATAACTGATAAAAACCTGTTTGCATAACGGATATGGCGGGGATATTAAAATTAAAAAAATGATGTTTTTGCCATGGGCTAATTAAATGAAGTCTTTTGAAAATATAAAACTGATCTATAAGCTTACAATTCCTATAATCGTAATTGTACTGGCAGTTTTTATATCTATCGTACCCTTTATCTTGAATATTGTGGATCAGTCTCTTAAAGAGCGGCTGCATGAAGAACTGGCACACCTGTCCGCTTTGACAGATATGCATTTTGATAATCAGAAGGATGAACTACGTAGAGATATGCAGATGCTTTCTGATATGCCGGCAATAAAAAGTGCCCTTGAGACAGAGGATGCGGAAGAATTGATGCAGTATTTGCGAGAGATAAGGGTAGGTCTCAGGCTGGATTTTGTAGCGGCAATCAAGTCTGACCGGTCAGTGCTGCAATTTGTAGGGGAGGAGCGGAGTCTTTTAAATGAGGTTTTGCCAAAGAAATTTATTGACAGGGGCATGGGAGGTGAAAACTTCTCAACGGTCTCGATGCTTGACGGCAGGATTTATACGGTAGGGATCGCATCCGGAATGCTTGGTAATGGTGTTAATTTTATCCTGGCGGCAAGGGAGTTGTCGGCTCCTGTAATTCCCGGATCAGAGGCGTATCAGGAAAAACATAAGATACTTTTTTACGGTCTGGACGGCATGGCGATTACCCCTGTAAATGTTAATGTCGGCTCGCATATGTATGTAAGTCCAAGTATAGTTAAACAGATTGTATCTGGAGCAGCCTCTTATGTTGAGATGGTTCAGCATGATGAAGCTCCCTCTGATGGCGGTCATGCCGGTGATCATCAAGAAGATGAAGGACATGGAGACCATCATGGTAGCGGTGCAGACACCGCTCTTGATCATATGATGAGATATGCCCCTATATTCTCACATGGTGATATAGTTGCTATATATACAATCCATGCATCAATGAATAAATTTGTTATTGCCAGGAAAGAAATAGCCAGCACTATACTGGGTATCATGGGTATAGGTATATTGCTGATGATTCTGACCGGATTTTTTACTTCTAGATGGGTATCACGACGTATTGAATCTCTTTTGAAAGGTACTCAGGCGATATCACAGGGGAATCTCGGGTATCAGCTTTCAGATTCCTATGATGATGAGATTGGCGAGCTCGCACAGTCATTTGATGAGATGTCAAGCCGTCTGGCTATGAGTCATTCATGGTGGTCCGACACTTTTAATTCGATGAGCGATGCCATCTCTATCCATGATACAAACGGCATTGTACTTCAGGCAAATCAGGCCCTTGTAGCGTTGCTGGGAGTGCCGATGGATATGATTATCGGCAAAAAATGTCATGATATTTTCCATGGTACAGGTAAGTGTGTTTCTGGATGTCCGTGGCAGAAATGTATTCAGTCGGAGAGTTGTGAGGAAGAGGAGATGTACGACTCAGAAAATAACCGCTGGCTTGCATTTTCAGCCTCTCCTATATTTAATGATAAGAAGATAGACAGTATTATTCATGTGGTGAGAAATATTACCGTAAGAAAGCAAAGTGAGTCATTGCTTCAGCTTCAGCTTAAGAGGCTTGATGTGGTTCATTCTATTGAGAAGGCAATTTCTTCCAGTCTTGATCTTTCAAGTACTCTTGATCACCTGGTCAGTCAGGTAACCAGTCAGCTCGGAATAGATGCTGCGTCAGTGCTTATGATGAACGAATATAATAATACACTTGAGTACGTGGTGAGTAAGGGCTTGCGCTCCGGAGCTTTACGGCATACACGGCTTCCGATAGGTGAAGGATATGCTGGTCGTGCGGCCTCTTCCAAGCAGATAATATCTGTGTCTGATCTAAGGGAAGCCCCTGGAGGTTTTACTGCATCAACTGAATTTGAGAAAGAGGGTTTTGTTACGTATTGCGCGGTTCCTCTAATATCTAAGGGCGAACTGAAGGGGGTTATGGAACTCTTTCATCGATCTTCTTTGAATACGGATATTGACTGGTTGGATTTCCTGGATACAATTGCAGATCAGGCTGCAGGTGCTATCGATGTTGCTACGCTTTTCAATAAACTGCAACAGTCCAGAAATGAACTCATCCTTGCTTATGACAGTACGCTGATAGGCTGGTCAAGGGCCATGGACATGAGGGACAAGGAGACTGAAGGTCACTCCCGCAGAGTTACTGAATTGACAGTGAATATGGCGGTAGAATTTGGAATCCAGGACCACGAACTTATGCACATCAGACGGGGTGCGCTACTGCATGATATAGGCAAGATAGGTATTCCGGACAGTATCCTGCTGAAGCCCAGTAAATTAACAGAAGATGAGTGGGTAATCATGAAACTTCATCCAAATTATGCATATGAGATGCTTAATGAGATTGAATATCTGCAACCCTGTCTGGATATACCGTACTGTCACCATGAAAAATGGGATGGTACAGGCTATCCAAAAGGTCTTAAGGGTAAGGAAATACCTCTCTCAGCCAGAATATTTGCGGTTGTAGACGTCTGGGATGCCTTATCCTCCGACAGACCGTACCGCCTGGCCTGGTCTCGCGAAAAGGTCATTGAGCATATAACATCCATATCGGGAACACATTTTGATCCGGATGTCATAGAGGTATTTCTAAGACTGATCGATCAAGATTATCCTGTCGGAAAATCTGAGATCAGAAAAGCAGATAATGCAATTATAAGTTCATAAACTGCGGTTTAACCGCAGGATGATCCGCATCCGCCGCCGTCTCCGCAGGAAGGTGCATCACCACCGGTTACTACAAACCCCTGTTTTTCGCCATCGTCGATAAAATTGATTTCCATTCCGCTGAGCTTCTCAAACGTGTCTTTGTCAAAAAAGAACTTTGCACCGTTTTTCTCGATAGTTTCATCACCATCTGTAGGATTTTCAGCGAGATCTATACCATAAGATGGGCCGCAGCAACTGCTGCCAGCTGTAAAAAATCTGAGGCCCCATCCGGTTTTTCCTTCTGTTTCAAGAATTTCAATGCTCTTTGATGCTGCTGCGTCTGATACTGTTACCATGGTAAATCCTCCTGTGAATAGTTCAGGCAAACCCTGAAACCTTTTATCCAATAGCCTATATGAAATAATGGTTAAAAAGCAAATGCATAAGTTTTTTGCATTCTCTCTGACGGCTCTCTGTACTCTGACACAAAAGCTATAAATTTCATTTCTGGTTTTAGTGAACTATTTACAATCATTCGTAATAAATATACAATTATTGTCATGAAATATATTGTTTTACGGGATATAGCAGAATGATCGACAAGGGCAGCAGGATTATGGTTGTTGATGACGATCCATATGTTTTAGATGCAGTAAGCGGGGTTCTGACCGCTAATGGATATTCTGTATTATCTTATAACCATCCAGAGGAGTCTCTTGCGCAGTTGAAGGTGGACAGTGTTGATCTTGTGCTGACTGATATCCGGATGCCTAAGGTATCAGGGCTTGAACTGCTGGAACGAATCCATCGTATTGACAGGCATCTTCCGGTAATATTGATGACCGCATATGCAGATCTTGATGTAGCGGTTGATGCAATTAGTCGTGGGGCTTTTGATTTTATCATAAAGCCGTATCATCCTGAGTATCTTCTGCACTCTGTCGGCAAGGCCCTTCAGCATAAGAATTACCTAAAGCTGAAGGAGAATTATAAGCTCTATCTTGAAGACATGGTAACCAAGCGTACCCGGGAGCTTGAGACCTCAAAAATGGAGGCTGATAGTCTTACAGACGAACTTATAGGAAAATTGACCTCTGTAGCGGAGTTCAGGGATACAGAGGCGGGGGTGCATGTTAAACGGATAGGTATCTTTGCAGGTATGATCGCTGGGAAAATGGGTTTGCCTGCTGCTTTTGTAAACAATATTACTAAGGCCAGTCCGCTGCATGATATAGGTAAGCTTGGCATAACGGACTATATTCTTTTTAAGTTGGGACCTCTTACGCCGGAGGAATTGGAAGTTATCAAGACTCATACTACTCAGGGTGAAAGGATTCTGCGTGGTTCATCCTCAGCCATAATGAAGTTTGCACAGAGCATAGCTTTGAGTCACCATGAGCGTTGGGACGGTACCGGCTACCCGTCAGGGCTGAAGGGAGTTGAAATTCCCCTTGAAGGAAGGATCGTCAATATCGTTGACCAGTATGATGCCCTGCGTAGTGAAAGGCCCTACAAATCTGCATTCAGCCATAAAGAGGTACTTAATATAATATCTGTGGGTGACGGCAGAACTATGCCGTCTCATTTTGATCCGGAAGTTCTTGAGGTGTTTATGGCAGCTGAATCGGAATTTGCAGAGGTAATAAAGTCAGAATCAGTATGAGCATCGCATAGTAAAATAATAATCGGGTAAGGTCTGTCAGATCTTTTTATAAATTCAATATACAGGAATCTAAAAAAATGATAACAACAAATAAGCCATATGTTATAACCAGGGGAAAGGTCATTATAGACTATTCCGCAGCCTATTGCGAGAATACAGAAAAGCTCCTTCGTAGTGAACTTTTTCGGGAGATTGTGGATCGTTTTATAGAACGCATAGCCTCACGTGGTAATTCTCAATTTGCATTTTTTAAAGAAGCAATGCCAGAGCTGCAGCACGATAAACTGACCGATTATCTCGTTAACCTGTTTAGGCTTCTGTCTGCTAACAGGGCTGATGAAATTGTTCATATGAACAGTGAGTTTGAGACGGTGCTGGCCGATCAGGATAATCTGCTGGATCTTATTGAGCAGTTATATAATTTTTGGAGAAGGTTTGAACGTTTTATATATGTGGAAGCTCCGAAGAGGGAGGGTTCTGTCAAGAGTGATATCCACCATGCGCAGTTTATAAAGGCGAATGATGAACTTAAAAATCTTGTGCTGGATCTATATCGGCTGGTCAGTGCAAATCTTACCGGCCATAGTCCCAGGGTCTATCGACAGCTCCCGGCAGGGGCGAATATGGGAATGCTGGTTGAAAAGTCTGACTGGGATTGTCCTGGCGAGTACGATATACTGAAAGAGGTGCCTTTCATACGTATTTCCCTAGTTGAGCCTCCATTGATACTGTACCCCGAGATGAATACCCGCGTTGGAGAGTTTAAAGAAATTCAGAGTGTTACTGCAGAGATGATTCAACTTAATCCATCTAACTGGTTCTGTTTTCCTGCCAAGGTTGGTGAATTGACCGCCTTTATGTACTTTCATCAGGATTTTATTTCGCTCGGATTGTCTCTTATTAATCTGTTTGAGACCGCGGACTATGACGAAATCAGCGGAGCAAAGCCGGACATAATACTGCTTTTCGGTCTTCAGAATGAGTTGCCTTCTGACACTGTTTTTTATGAAGACAGCGTAAATGGAATACTGATGGGACTTATAAAACATTCTGGTAAATCTGATTACTTTGGATATCTGAAAAAGATGACTCTTACGCTTCACAATATAGCCATGCTGAAAAGGGACAGGCTGCCGCTGCATGGTGCTATGGTATGTGTGAAGCTTAAGGACGGGGGAACTGCCAATGTCGTTATTGTCGGGGATAGCGGGGCTGGAAAATCTGAGACAATCGAGGCCTTCAGGGTTTCTTCTGAAGAGCATATATGTGAGATGACAATCATATTTGATGATATGGGTTCTCTTGGTAAAGATAAAGAAGGTAAGATTCTGGGCTACGGCACAGAGATAGGGGCATTTGTCAGACTTGATGACCTTCAGCAGGGTTATGCGTATGAGGAAATGGATCGGAGTATTTTTATGAACCCGGACAAGGTGAATTCACGTCTGATTATTCCGATAACGCGTTATCATCATTTGATTAAGGGATATCCTGTGGACATAATACTTTATGCAAATAATTATGAGCAGATTGATGAAGAACATCCTGCCATCGAGTTTTTTACTGATGAATCTGAGGCCATATCCGTTTTTCGAAGTGGAGCGAGGTATGCCAAAGGGACGACGGATGAAAAAGGTCTTGTACATACTTATTTTGCTAATCCCTTTGGTGCGCCCCAGCGTAAGGATGATCATGAAAAAATAGCTTTGTCATATTTCAACAGTATGTTTAAGAGCGGTATTAAGGTTGGCCAGATACGTACAAGACTGGGTATAAGCGGGTATGAGCAGAGTGGCCCACGCACAGCTTCCATAGAGCTTTTCAAGATCATTAAGTCTGGCAGCTGAACATTATCTGTTCATATAGCTGCATACTCATTGTACGCCATGAAATGGTAGAATCCTTACTGTGAAGAAGGAATATAGTGAGCTGATTGGCGCTGTTCATTCATTATTTATTGAAAGAGAGTGGACTCTTGCGTCTGCTGAGTCCTGTACCGGTGGGCTCATCAGTCATTGGATTACTTCTCTTAGCGGAGCCAGCGGCTTTTTCAGGGCGGGACTGGTGGCATATGCCGGACAGATCAAGATTGATTTACTGCGAGTGCCTGTTGAGACGATAGAAAAATACGGGGTAGTAAGTGAAGAGACGGCAAAGGCTATGGCTATAGGCGCCATGGTGCTTATGAAAACAGATTATGCAGTAGCCACAACCGGCAACCTCGGCCCGGATACTATGGAAGGCAAGGCCAGGGGTCTTATATATATAGCCGTATGTAACTGGAACAGGACTCTCACTCGTGAACTTACGCTAAGCGGCAGTCGCAGTGAAAACAAACAGCAGGCCTCTGCTGAGGCTATCAGGCTTATACTGGAGTTGGCAGAGGCCAATGGGCAGGATGTTTGATATGACGGAGAAAAAACTCGCTGAGATGCGGATGCTTGTAAAAGAACTGAACTTGCATGCACACCGCTATTATGTGCTGGATGATCCTGTTATGCCTGACAGCGAGTACGACCTTCTTTTCAGAAAGCTCAGGGATATGGAGCAGGAACTTGGATCTGTAATGCCTGATTCCCCTACCGTACGTATTGGTGCTCCGCCGCTTGAAAAGTTTCAGAAGGTGCAGCATGCCGAGCCGATGCTTTCTCTGGGAAATGCCTTTTCCCATGAGGAACTCAGGGAATTTGACCGCAGAGTGAAGCGTTTCCTGAAATCCGAAGATGATATTACCTACACTGTCGAGCCGAAATATGACGGGCTTGCTATAGAGCTTTCATATCGGAAGGGCTTATTGATTATGGCCTCTACCAGGGGGGATGGCAGCCTTGGTGAAAATGTCACTGAAAATATAAAGACTATTATGGCCGTGCCTCTAAAGCTTGAGACGGATAATCCACCGGAATCCATTGACATAAGGGGCGAGATCTATATGGATATTGAGGAATTCAATAACCTTAACCGTCGACGGGAGACAGAGGGGGAATCACTTTTTGCAAACCCCCGCAATGCAGCTGCCGGTGCCATCAGGCAGCTTGATTCTTCTATTACAGCTAAACGCAGACTGCATCTGGCCTGCTATGGTCTGGGGGCGCATAGCGGCATTACATTTCAGACGCAGACGGAATTTATGCAGTGGCTGGCTTCTGTCAGGTGTTCTGTGCCGTCTGACCTTAAGGTTGCAGATGGTATAGCTCAGGTAATAGAGTTTGTCCGGGAAATAGGTGAGCAAAGAGGAGGCTATTCCTTTGAGGCTGACGGGGCCGTTGTCAAGGTCAATGATATCGCGCTTCAGCTGAGGCTGGGGAATAAGACGAGAGAGCCCCGCTGGGCAATAGCGTATAAATTTGCCGCTCATCAGGGGATTACACGCATATTACGGATTGAGCCGAGTGTGGGAAGGTTAGGTACTATTACGCCGGTGGCTGATCTTGAACCTGTTAATATTGGAGGCGTAACTGTTTCACGTTCTACCCTGCATAACTGGGATGAGATAACCCGCAAGGATATCAGAGTTGGAGATAAGGTGGTGGTGGAGAGGGCGGGGGATGTAATACCCCATATTATTTCGGTAGTGCTTGAAGCACGCACCGGCGGGGAGGAGGTATTTGCACCGCCGGTTTCATGTCCGGTATGCGGGTCTTCTATTGAGCAGGAGGAAGGGGAGGTGGCCTTCCGGTGTATAGGGCTGGATTGTTCAGCCCAGGTTAAGGAGAGGGTAAGACATTTTTCTTCCCGGGGTGCCATGAACATAGAGGGTCTCGGGGAAAAGAATGTGGATCTGCTTTATGAACAGGGTCTTGTGAGGCATTTTGCGGATATTTATAACCTGCAGTTCGGTGATCTGCTTGCTCTGCCGAGGTTTGCAGAAAAGTCTGCAGCTAAACTTATACAAGCCATAGAAAACAGCCGTCATACGACTCTTTCCAGATTTTTGTTCTCCCTTGGCATTCTTCACGTTGGCGAATATTCTGCAAAATTACTAGCGGCCAACTTTTCACAGCTCGAAGATCTGTACCATATATCGGCCGAAAGTATCCTGGAAATTAAACATATCGGCGAGAAGATAGCCGGCTCGGTATCACGGTTTTTTAATGATGCGGGCAATATTGATACACTTGTGAAGCTCCGGGAAAAGGGCATGGAATTTACTAATCCTGATTTTGAAAATGCTGACAGAACAGGTCTGTCTCTTGCTGGAAAGACTTTTGTCATCACCGGTACCCTGCCTAAAGCAAGGCCAGAGGTAGAGGAACTTATAGAAGATGAGGGCGGCAGAGTGGCAAAATCCGTATCAGGGAAAACTTATGCTGTCGTTGCCGGGGAAGCCCCCGGGTCAAAGCTTCAGAAGGCAGAAGGGCTGGGGGTCAAGGTACTCACTTATGATGAACTTCTTCAGCTGATAAACGGGGAAAAGTCATGAGGATATATTCTTCAGCATTTTGTCTTTTAATTTTTCTGGCCGTGCTGACATCTTGTTCAACCCTGCCGGTACACTATCAGGATCTAGTGTCTCGTTCGGACATGACCTTGGATGAGATAATTAATGAGGTCTCCGAAACCAGGGTCATATTTGTTGGTGAGCTTCATGCAGATCCTGCAAGTCACCGTCTTGAGTTTGAGGTCATAAGGCGTCTGAGCGAGGCAGGAAGGAAAGTCGCAATCGCATATGAGATGTTTCCCTACACAAAGCAGAAGGCCCTGGATGACTGGGTGTCAGGCAGTATATCTATGGCTGAGTTCAGGGGGATATATGGAAGGACGGTCAAAATTCCATATAAGTATTACAGTGATATTTTCAGCTATGCCAGAGAAAACGGGCTGCCTATCTATGGTATAAATGAAAAGACATCTATAGTGCGTAATGTATCGAAAAAAGGTATAAGTACGGTTTCTGCAGGCTATCTCAGGGAGTTAGGCTTTACAAACTGCTCAGAAGATCAGGAGTATTCGGATCTTTACGGTTTTTCTGAAAACAGGCAGTATCACGGCACTCAGCTGCCATTCCTGTGCGATGCCCAACGGCTGAGGGATGCATCAATGTCATACAGGATCGCGGAGATTCTCAAGGGAGATAATGAGGTGACTCTTGTGGTCCTGGTCGGGGCTGCCCATGCGGCAAAGGTAGCGGTGCCCGGCATGCTGGCGATCCATGGGGTCTACAGTTACCGGGTAATAATGCCAGATGTATTTAAGCATATTATTAAAAGGCCGCAGGGGCCAGATATTGCTGACTATGTGTGGTATTAGAATTGTTGAAATAAGTAAAAAAGAAACAGGAATTTAGTGCGCTAAATTTAATATAATATCGGGCAGGAGGATACTTAAATGATAAACATCAGATTTTTTACAACGATAATACTTGCAGGTTCTTTGTTCACTCTTACAGCCTGCAGTACCCAGCCTGAGTCCAGGAGTCCAAAAAAAGAAGCTGAGTCCAGACGGTTATCCGGTCCGATTATTGATACGGATCTGAGTAGTCAGTCGCAGCATTTTGTGATACCTGAAGATGACCCCAAGGCCCTTGCCAATCTTGCAGAGCAGTATTTTGGGAATAAGAGGTTTAAGGAAGCCGTAGATACTTATCTGAAAATACTGAAGCTTACCCCTGATAATGTGGATATATATAATGATCTCGGCCTTGCCTATTTTTATCTTGGACAGCAGGAAAAATCAGTAGAGGCCCTTGAAAAGGGTACCGCGGTTATGCCGGGCTACCAGCGAATATGGCTTAGCCTTGGTTTTGTACAGCTGGCATCCGGTGATAAGAAAAAGGCTGAAATTGCACTGAGTCAGGCAGTTGAGCTGGATTCTAGCAGTAAAATAGGTCAGGAGGCGCAAAGGATGCTGGGGCTGGCTAAAGAAATGCCGGATGCAGGATAAAGGCATTTCAGTCTTCCTGTAATGTTCAGCGAGTTATCTGCTGATATGAAACATGCTTATCTGGAGCCGGAATATTCTACAGCGAAATATTCTTCATATTCCCTGTAATACTCTTGAAGTTCAGTAATGCTGCTGACACCGAGCTTTTTCAGCTGTTCCATGACCTCGCCATCTGATAGAGTCGTAATCTTATTCTCCATAGGTTTTATTATGCAAGTTACATGCCGGTTTTAGCTGATAGTTCATATGGCCGGATATTTTGTTTGAATATTTCTTAACAGTCTGATTTTAAAAGGTAATTTGTGAGTTTATAGAATTCTAAAAATGCAGGATCTGAAATGAGGAGAAAATTTTACCCTTAATGATGCATTTTTTAATCATTTAGTGATGTTGTAATGCGACACTCTGGTGTTATTCCCAAGGCTCTGATAGGTAGTGAAATTGACTTTTACTGTCATGTTTTAGTATAAAACCTAGGTCGTTTCATCAGTTTTCCCAATTTTAAATAAATATAGAGAGGTTGCAGACTATGAGTAAGACGAATCTGGAGTTTAAGACAGAAGTAAAGCAATTGCTGGATCTTATGATTCATTCGCTGTATTCGCATAAGGAAATATTCATTCGCGAGATTGTATCAAATGCCTCTGATGCCATAGATAAGGCAAGGTATGAGTCTCTCACTAATTCAGCTTTGCTGGAGGGAGATAAGGACTGGAAGATAAAAATAACAACAGACATCGAGGCCGGTACTATAACAATCAGCGACAACGGTATCGGCATGACAAGGGACGAGATAGTTAGTTCCCTTGGTACGATTGCCCATTCAGGCACCAAGGAGTTTTTGGCCGCGCTTCAGACTAAAGAGGTCAAGGAAAACCCCGAGCTTATTGGACAGTTTGGTGTAGGTTTTTATTCTTCATTCATGGTGGCTGATAAGGTCACGGTCTTAACCCGTAAGGCAGGCACCGAGAAGTCTTCTGCCACTAAGTGGGAGTCTGCGGCAGACGGTTTTTATACTGTTGAGGACGCTGAAAAAGAGGGCAAGGGCACGGACGTTACCCTGCATCTGAAAGAGGATGAAAAAACTTATCTTAAGGAATGGGAGATAAAGAGTGTTGTCACAAAGTATTCTGATTACATAGAACACCCTATTGTGATGGACGTAGAGCGGGAAAAGGACAGTGAGATTAAGGATGGTGAGAAGGTTAAGGTTATTGAAGAGGAAACCTTGAACTCTCAGAAGGCTATCTGGCTGAAGGATAAGTCTGATATCAAGAAAGAGGAGTATAACGAGTTTTACAAACATATATCACATGATTATACTGACCCGGCACAGGTAATACACTTTAAGGCAGAGGGCACCTCAGAGTTCAGCGCGCTTCTCTATGTCCCGAGCAATGTGCCTATGGATATCTTTTATAAAGAATATAAAATGGGGCCGACCCTGTATGTCAGGAGAGTTCAGATCATGGATCATTGTGAACAGCTCATCCCGAGATATCTTCGTTTTATCAAGGGAGTAGTTGATTCTTCGGATCTTCCCCTTAATGTCTCTCGTGAGATTCTGCAGTCTAATCGTCAGGTAGATATTATTAACAAGAGCATCACCAAGAAGGTTCTCGGTACGCTCACTGATATGAAAAAGAATGACAGCGAAGGATACCTGAAGTTTTACAAGGAATTTGGAAAGATCCTGAAAGAAGGTATTCACTTTGATGCCGGCAGGCAGGAGGCCATATCTGAGCTTCTGTTTTTTCAGTCCATAAATAAGGCAGATGGTGCTTATATCTCTTTGCAGCAATACGTTGATGCTATGCCTGAAGGACAGGAAGATATTTATTATATAACCGGAACTTCTTATGATCAGGTGAAGACCTCCCCTTATTTGGAGGCCTTTAAAGAGAAGGGTTACAATGTTCTTGTTATGCTGGATGAGGTTGATGACTTTATCGTAGGCGGTCTGCAGTACAAGGAGAAAAAATTTAAGTCTGCGACTAAAGGCGATATAACCCTTGATAAGGGCAATGAGACTGAAAAGAAAGAGGCAGAGGAAAAATATCAGGCCCTTATAGAGCTCATCAAGGATCAGCTTAAGGAAGAAGTAAAGGATGTACGTCTTTCAGGAAGACTGAAGGATACGGCCTGCTGTCTTGTAGGCGATGAGGGTGATCTTGATCCTCAGATGGAAAAGATGTTTAAGGCCATGGGGCAGAATGTTCCTGTGAACAAGAGAATTCTGGAAATCAATGCCGCGCATCCGATATTTAATTCCATGAAGAATTTGTTTGAAAAAGAGAAAAACAGCGCTTCCTTGAAGGAATATATCACGCTTTTATATGATCAGGCACTATTGCTTGAGGGGTCAAAAATAAAAGACCCTGCTGCCTTTGCCAGTGCGGTTACACGGCTTATGGTAAGAGAGGTAGATAAAGCTGCGGGATAGTCTTTAACTCGTTTTAATAATGGCGCAGAGGAGGCAGTAATGCTTTCTCTGCGTTTTTTATTTATGGCTGTCAGGGATATTGATTATCGAAAAGCTGGATCTTACGGTCAAGCCGAAAGATGACTGGTAGTACAGTATGCGGGATCTAAGAAATCGTTTTTATCTTTTCAAGAAACTTCTCTCCGAAAACATCACATATAATGGCTTCAATATTCGGGTGGATGGAACTATTATCTGAACGTGGTGAGTTGCAGGGGAACTCAAAGGCATCCTCGGTGATAGACAGAAGTACCGGTTTTTCATCAGTAATAGCAAGTGGCCAGGTCACGCATGAACGGGGTTTTACCTCAATGGGAGGCAGGCCTGAATTCAGGGCGATAGTGTGCAGTGAACAGAAGAATTCGTTTTTTCCCCCTGAATAAGTGAAACAGCAGAAGTCCTGGTCATCCATATCAATCGTCAGCAGATCATCCTCTGTTTCGGTGAAAATATTGGCGTATCCGGAGCCTTCTTTAAGGTCAGGTGCATATTCTGAGGCCTCGGGCATGTAGCTTATGATCTTTTGAAGTTCATCAGGGTCAATGCATATCTCATAGCGGGAGCAACAGCACTGGTCTTTTTTGCAAAGGCCGGGTTGGCAGGTATGATCGATGGAGCGCAGGGCCTCAATATCTATCTCAATATTGTCTATGTTGATATATTGCATTGGCGGTGAATATTTTCAGGGCAGGTTTGGAACCTGCCCCTACGGTTATTTTTTTAAGCCGGCTTTTATGAGGTCGACCATGGATTCCCTTGGTTGGCAGAGCATGTTCTTTACCTTTTCACGGTATTGATCCTGGGTAAGTTTGGAAAAGTGTGTCCCGATAACTATCTCTATCTCAGGGAAATGTTCCTGTAAAATAGATACGTATTTTGCTTTAAAGGGACAGAGTGTATCTATACAATAGGTCAGGTGAATTGCGTCCACCCCAAATTCCACGAGTCCTCGAACTCGTTCAAGTATCTTCTCGTATCCGGCAACAGTAGGGCATCCTGAGCAGTTAATGATCCCTACAAGGTCGAGTTCGTCATCCTCTTTATAGCGCTCAAATCCTCCTATTCGTTCCCTCATAGACTTCAGGCAGGACACAGATGAACACCCGAGATCCTGGGTGGCGCTGGAGCATGTAAGTATTCCTATTCTTGGCATGGGTTATTTTTCATCCTCCCCGGTTTCAGTTTTTTTCTGCACAGATTTAGGTGATTTTTTGACTGAAGCATTGCCTTCAGCTGAGATCTCTCCTAGATATTTTGGAAGTTCAATCCCTGCCATCCCTGCAACATCGTGAAGCGGCGGCAGACTTTTGATAAGTCCGGCCATGAAGTTGGAAGTGGTTGTTCCGCTGCCATCTCCACTGCCAGAATCCCAGACTGTAATTTTATCAATCTTGAGATTCCTGATCGCTTCAACCTGAAGCTTGACTATGTCTTCTATCTTTTCTGTCATCAGCAGAGTTGCAGCTGCTTTTGCATCACCATTACAGCCCTTAACCAATGAGAGGTAACCGGAAGACTTGCTTTCAAGTACTCTCTTAATACCATCAGCTTCCGCAATGTACTTAAGCAGGATGGCATCCGCCTCACCTTTTGCCTCTCGGCGGGTCCGCTCTGCCTTTGCTTCTGCAGCGATCTCAACTTTTTTCTTTTCGATCTCCTCTTTAGCAACTTCTTCAGCATTCAGGCGCTCTATCTCGGCCTTGTACTGGGCCTTCTGGATTTCTACATCAGCAACGCGCTTTGCAACTTCACCTTTCTGCTCCGCTGTTGCCTGCTTTACGGCAAGTTCTGCTCTTGAATCCGCAATGTTTGCCTTGGCAATATTCTCCCCTGCGATCGCCTCGGCCTCACGATCCTGGACATAAATTCTTCTCTCGGATTCGGCCTTCTTTTTTCCTTTTTCAGCCTCAGCTATGTTTTCAGCGACCCGGATTTCTTTTGCCTTGGTTGCCTCTGATTCACCGATTGCACCGAGCTTTTCCTGTTCCGCAACATCGACCTTTGCCTGATTGATTGCCTCGGCAGCAGCTTTTTTACCAATACTGGAGATATAACTTGAATCATCTGTGATATCAGTTATATTTACATTGATCAGATAAAGTCCGATCTTATTGAGCTCGGGAGATACATTCTTTCTGATAGAATCCAGAAAACTTTCCCGATCCTGGTTAATCTGTTCAATAGTCAGGGAGGCGACGGTCAGTCTGAGCTGTCCGAATATGATTTCCTTGGCCATTTCTTCAATATCAGCTTTTTCCTGGTTAAGCAGGCGTTCTGCCGCATTGGTCATTATGCCGGGTTCCGTACTGATACCGACCGTAAAGGTGCTGGGAACATTGATCCTGATGTTCTGCAGCGATAGCGCATTCTGCAACGGTATACTGATGGTCATAGGGGTCAGACTGATAAAGGCATAGTCCTGAATGAGCGGCCAAACCATTACGCCTCCGCCGTGTATGCAGTTGGCTGATTGGCCTTCTCCGACCCGGCCGTATACAACCAGGATCTCGTCAGAAGGGCACCGCTTGAAACGTGAGGCAAGAAACACCAGCGTAGAAATAAATAGTATTATGAATGCAAGTACAGGTAATATCCACAGATTCATTATGAACTCTCCTTTATTTGTTGATTATGTCGACTATCAGGGTATTGCCCTCGACCCATATTACTTTGATCGGGGTACCGGTTTTAATCTCTTGTTTTGAGTGTGATTTTGCGTCATATTCGCGCAGGTGATTGTTGAAATTAATTGTCACCCTGCCGATGCCGTTTGCGGGTATCGTCAGGTACACTGTTCCGTTGCTGCCGACCGAGGTGCTAATATCAATATTGCCTCTTGACTGAAGGCCGTGAATGAAGGCAAATAATTTACCCATGACCCAGACCGAGGCCAGGCCTGCGATAGTCCCTCCGCTCACTGCAATCAGCGCCCCGCTTCCGCTTTGTCTGTACAGCGCATATCCGACAAGGCCGAACATCAGCAGGAAAGAGGTTAGTCCGTCTATTGATATAAGTTTAAAGCTGACATCAGCATCCATGTGTTCAAGATCTATATCGGCATCAATGTCAGTATCAGCATCAGCGCCTATGAACTGCATAATGATCCTCAGGGTCAGTACAATACCGCCAATTCCGGCACAGATTGCAAAAACAATTTCCAGTCCATTTAAGTTTTCAAACATTTTATTCATTCCTCTCTATTTGTAGTCTGCGTTATCTGATATCTGTAGTAGCCTGTCTTTAAGTGCTTTCTCCAGCTGTTTCAGCTCATCCGCGGCTTTTTCTCTTTTGAGTCTGCCTTGACTCTGTATCTGGATTGTTTCTTCAAGAGTGCTTATTAATTCTGCATTGACCTTCTTAAGAGTGTCTATATCGACAATGCCTTTTTCTGCCTCAAGCGCGATTTCGGTTGAGCCGATTTTCAGCAACTCAGCATTTTTTTCCAGCAGGCTGTTTGTTGCATCTGAGATATCCTGCTGAAGACCGAGGACATCTTTTTGTCTGATTAAGGTAATGGCTATGACTATCTGCTGTTTCCAAAGCGGTATTGTATTAAGGATGGAGCTCTGGATTTTTTCGGCCAACTCTTGATTGCTGTACTGTACAAGACGTATCTGGGGTGCGGCCTGGAAAGTAACTGTTCGACTTAATTTTAGATCATGTATCTTCTTGTCCAGTCGTTCAATGAATTGCGCCAAGTCCTTGTATTGATGCAATGCAGTCGGGTCTCCTGAGGTCTCGGCAGTCTGTTTCATTTCAGGCAGTGCAGTCTCACGCAGTTCCTGGAGTCTGGCCTCACCGGCCTCGATATATATAGTGATTTCTCTGAAATATCCAATATTTTTATCATAAAATTGACCCAGTATCTCGACATCCCGAATAAGTTCTGTTCTGGCCTTTTCCAGGGATTCTATAATAGATACGATCTGAACGCTCAGCGACTGGTACTTGTCCATGAACTTTTTTGAGCTGTCTATAAGGGATCCCAAAAATGGAATTTTCCCGAGGAAGCCGCTGCCTTTGCCATCAAGGCTGTCTATATGAAGCTCTCTTATCTTGCCAAGCAGTTCTGAGAGGATGGTTCCTGCATGTCCAGCACTTTTTGCTTTAACGTTTGAGAGAAGTTTATCTGAGAAGTCTGAGACCTGCTTCTGTGCCTCTGTTCCGAAGGTAATAAGGGAACCGATATTGGCAGTGTCGATATGAGATTTTATTATATCGACTCTGGCTCGCTCATCTGCTGATAGTTTCTGATCAAAATTTTCTGACCGGACTATTTCATCCATGCTCAGCCCCCTCATTTTTGAACTTGAGATCTTGCTTGTTTGTATGATTTTGAATCTGAATATTATAACTTAAAGAACTGGGGATTATTCTGAAAAATAGATCTCCCGCTATAACTCCTTAACGCTGACGCGCAATCTCCTGTGCAAATATTGCATAAGCCATTGCAACATTTAGAGAAAGCGGCGCTCCGTGCATCGGCAGGCTTACCTTTATATCCAGATGTTTT